>JBBIQS010000094.1:0-29466 GCA_037442205.1 Myxococcales bacterium | reverse complement strand
GCCCGCCCGGCCGCCCCAGCCGCCGGCGGCGACCTGGGCAAGCTGCTCACCGAGACCGACGTTTACGTCAAGTACGGGCTGCACGACAAAGCGCTCGAGCACCTGAAGAAGGTCTTCGCCGCCGATCCCAACTGCGTCGCCGCCTACGAGAAGGCGGCGGCCATCCACCTGACCACCGGCAACCTGGCCGCGGCCTCGGACCACCTGGCCCGCGCCGCCCAGCTGGCCATGGCCGCCGGGGAGCACGACCGGGCCCGAGCGACGGTGCAGAAGCTGGCCGAGCACAACCCCAGCCACCCCGAGCTGGCCCAGCTGCTGGAGAGCGTGGGCGGGCTGCAGGCGGCGCCCGAGCTCGAGGCCGAGGTCGACGACGACTCCATCCTGGTCGAGGCCAGCGAAGAGGAGATCGACGTCGCCGAGGAGCCGCCGCAGGCCCAGCTGACCATGCCCGAGTCCTCCGCCGGCGCGGAGATCGAGGTGCAGGCGGTCGACGCCGACGACGACGCCCTGGCCGCGGCGGCCGAGTCCGCCTCCGACGAGGTGGTGACCGGCGACGAAGAGATGCTCGCCGAGCCGCCCGCCGACGAGGAAGCGCTCACCGGGGCGATGACCGCCGGCGACAGCGACGAGCTGGTGGCCGAGCCCGAGGAATCGCCGGGCGAATTGCTGGTCGATGCCGAGGAGCCGCCGGCCGAGGCCCGCCTCGAGGACGAGGACGTCAACGAGCAGCCGACCCGTGTCTCGCGCCAGCCCGCCCTCGCTGCCCAGGCGGTGCCGCCGGCCGACGACTTCGACTCCGATTCGACCCAGGTGATTTCCACCGCCTCGCTGGCGCAGCTGGCCAAGCCGCAGCCCTCCAAGCCCGCGGCGCCTGCCAAGCCTCAGCCCGCCAAGCCGGCGGCCGCTCCGGCCAAGGCGGCTGCCAAGCCAGCTCCCAAGGTCGAGCCCGAGCCGCCTCCCGAGGAGCCCGAAGGCGACGATCCGGCCGGCGACGAGCTGGCCGAGGCCTCGTTCTTCCTCGAGCAGGGCGAGCTGGAGGAGGCGCGGGAGATCGTCGAGACGGTGCTGTTGGCCTACCCGAACTCCCAGGCCGCCAAGGACCTGTTGGCGAAGCTGGAGGCCAAGGAAGGCGGGCAGGGGGCCGAGCCGAGCGCCGAGGCTGGGGGCGACGCCTCCTTCGACCTGGCCGCCGAGCTGGCCAACGAGGACTTCGGCGACCTGGGCGGGGAGGCCGCCGGCCCGGCCGAGGACTTCCAGTACTCGGTCGAGGACGTCTTCTCCGAGTTCAAGAAGGGCGTGCAGAAGGTGGTCAAGCCCGAGGACGTCGACACCCACTACGACCTGGGCATCGCCTACAAGGAGATGGGTCTGCTCGACGACGCCATCGGCGAGTTCGAGCAGGCGGCCACCGCCGCCGCCGGCCGCAAGCGCGAGGTGGAGTGCCTGTCCATGGTCGGGATCATCCAGGGCGACAAGGGCGACCTGCCCAAGGCGGTGGAGGCCTTCCAGCGCGGGCTGGCCTGCGCCGAACTGTCCCCAGAGGCGGCCAAGAACCTGCACTTCGAGCTGGGCCTGACGCTGGAGAAGATGGAAAAGCTTCCCAAGGCGCTGGCCTTCTTCCAGAAGGTGGAGAAGGCCGATCCCAAGTACCGGGACGTGGCCGCCATCGTCGCCCGGCTCAAGGCCCAGGTCCCCGGCGGCGCCGCCGAGGACAGCGAGCCGCCGCCGGCGCGCAAGGCCAACGGCTCGACCGCCCGGCGCGACGTCGCCACCGGCCCGGAGGAGGCGGCGCTGTCCCGCGGTCCGGCCGGTGCGGCGAAGAAGAGCGGCAAGATCGGGTACGTGTGACGGGCAGCCTCCAGGGCGCGAAATGACCTACCTCGAGCACTTTGAGCTGGCCCAGGAGCCGTTCTCCAACGCGCCCGTCAGCCGCTTCTATTACAACAGCGTCCAGCACGCCCAGGCGCTGACCCGGCTGATGCACGCGGTCGGCTACATGAAGGGCCTGGCGCTGCTGGTCGGCGACATCGGCGCCGGCAAGACCACCCTGGCCCGCCGCATGCTCGATTCGCTGCCCGAGCAGGAGTACGAAGCGGCGCTGCTGGTGATCATCCACAGCGGCATTACCGCCAACTGGCTGCTCAAGCGCATCGCCCTGCAGATGGGCGTGGAGAGCCCGGCCGAGGAGAAGCTGGCGCTGCTGTCGCAGCTCTACCAGCGGCTGCTGCAGATCTACGAGTCGGGCAAGAAGGCGGTGGTCCTCATCGACGAGGCCCAGATGCTGCAGACCCGGGAGATCATGGAGGAGTTCCGGGGGCTGCTCAACCTGGAAGTCCCCGAGCGCAAGCTGATCAGCTTCGTCTTCTTCGGCCTGCCGGAGATCGAGCAGAACCTCAAGCTCGACCCGCCGCTGGCCCAGCGGGTGTCGCTGCGCTACAAGCTCGAGCCGTTCTCGCTCGACTCGACCGAGGCCTACATCAAGCACCGGCTGCGGCTGGCCGGCTGCCCGCGGATGCCCTTCGCGCCCGAGGCGGTGCAGCAGGCCCACCGGGCCAGCGCCGGCACCCCGCGAGTCATCAACACCATCTGCGACAACGCCCTGTTCGAGGCCTTCGTGGCCAAGCAGGAGACAATCAGCGGGGCCATCGTCGAGAAGGTGGCCAAGAACCTGGGGTTGATCACCGGGGCCGCCGGAGCCGCCGGGGTGGTCGAGGCCAAGGCCGCCCGCGAGCGCGCCGGTCTCTACTCGCGCCCCGAAAGCAAGGTCGATCTCAACGAAGTCGACCGCTATCTCGAAGGCCTCAAGCGCGCCTAGACCTATCGGTGCGCCGGTTTCATCTCTGGTCGCTCAGCGCTGCACCAGGTCGCTGCCGCGGCCGCTTCTTTGGCCCGCTCACCCGCCCTCCATCCGGGTCTCCAAACAGGCAGAATTCCTGCCTTTTGCCCGGCGTCCTGCGACAATGATCGGATGGGTGCTCCTCGGGCACCTCCCGTGAACGCATGAAGGGCCATCTCGGCAGAAACCTCGTGGTCCTGGCGCTGGCGCTGCTGGCGGGGGCGGTGCTGTGGCTGCGCACCGAGGACGCCGGTGACCGCAGCTGCGCGCTGGCGCGGGCGAGGCTTCCCAAGCTGCTGGGTCTGGAGGTGGGGCTGGGGAAGTGCCGGCTCGATCCGCTGGGCGGAGGAATCGAAGTCCGGGGCTTCAGCCTGACCTCTCCCGGCGCCGAGGAGCCGCTGCTCGCCGCCGACCGCGTGCTGCTGCGGCTGCACCTGCTGGAGGCGCTGTCGGGCCGGGTGCGCATCGAGCGCGTGGAGGTCGATCGCCCGCGCGTCCAGGTCGACCTGACCGCCAGCTCCTCGAAGCGCTCCGAGCCTGGGCACGGCTGCTTCCTCGATTCGCTGCACCGCCTGGAGGTGGACAGCCTGAGCATCAACGGCGCCCGGGTGCAGCTGCGCGCGCCCGAGCAGCGTTCGGTGCGGCTCGAGGATCTGGATCTCGAGCTGAGGATGTCGAGCCGCGGCTACTCGGGACAGCTGTCGGTGGTGCGCGGCGAAGTGGGGACCGGGCAGCTGACGGTGCCGCTCACTCGGCTGCGGCTCTCCGCCGGGCTGGACCCGGTCGAGCAGCGGCTGGTGCTCAACCGGCTGGAGCTGGGCGCGGCCGAGCTGGCCCTGATCGCCCGCGGCGACGTGGACACCCTCTGCGATCCCAGCTTCGCCCTGGACGTCTCCGCCTCGGCGCCGCTGGAGCTGATCGCCTCGCTGCTCGGCCCGCGCGCGCCGCGGATGTCCGGGGCCGCCAGCCTGACCGCCAAGCTCGAAGGTACCCCGGCCGACCCCAGCATCGAGGGCGAGCTGACCCTCAGCCACGCCCAGGTCGACGCCTTCGAGCCGGGCGACGTCTGGCTGGCGGCGCGCTACGAGCGCGGGCAGATCCGCGCCGACCGCCTGGAGGTCGCCGTCGGCCCGGGAGCGGTGCGCGCCAAGGGCACCGTCACCCTGGGCGGCTCGTTCCCGGTCCAAGCCAGCGCCGAGCTGACCAACGTCGAGCTCGGGAGAGTGCTGGAGAAGTTCACCCTCAAGCACGCCTGGCCCACCTTCGCCGCCAACGGCAGGCTCGAGGTCACCGGCCAGCTCAAGCCCTTCCACCTCGCCGGGCCCGCGCAGCTCGAGGTGCGGGACTTCCGCGTCTACGACCGCGGCTGGGACAAGCCCAACCGCAACACCATGCTGCAGTTCGACAAGGCCAGCGTCGAGCTGCAGGCCGACTTCGACGCCGAGCGCGCGCGGCTGAGCCGCGGAGTGGTGCGCACCGAGCGCTCCGAGGCCCGCGCCGACGCCACCCTGGGCTTCGATCCGAAGAAGGGCCTGGACATCGAGGTGCGCGCCGAGGAGATCGACCTCGCCGACCTCGGGCACATCGTCCAGATTCCATGGGCCGGGCGGATCAGCGGCTCCGGCCGGATCTACGGCCCCTACGAGGACATCGCCATCACCGCCAGCGTCACTGGGCGTGAGGCGCGCTTCCACAAGCTGAACCTGGGCAGCATCGAGGGGCTGGTCGACTTCCGCCGCGGGACGCTCCGCTTCCCAAGCGTCATCGCGCAGAAGGGCCGCTCGAGGTTCATCGCCAGGGGCGAGCTTGAATTCGGACCTGAGAATGGGCCGATCGGCCGCGGGACCGCCTCCTTCACCAAGGCCCGGCTCTCGGACCTGGTGGAGGCAACCGGCGAGGAGTACTGGCTCATCGATCTGCTGCGCCACAAGATGGAGGCCGAGATCGACGGCGACGCCGAGACCGACGGCCCGGTGATGGCCCCGCGGGCCCGGGTGACCCTGGCCCTCTCCGACACCACCTACCTCGGTCGCAAGCTGGGTGAAGGGCACTTCAACTTCACCGCCCGCGACGCCGAGGTGGTAACGGTCGATCCGCTGACCTTTGACGGCCCGTGCGGCCACATCCGCTTCGGCGGCCAGGTCAGCCTGCTGGAGGGCGGTGAGCTGGACTTCAAGTTCGAGGCCCCCGACCTCTCGGTGGCGGAGTGGTTCAAGCCCGATGGCGAGTGGCTGCACGGCTCGGGGAACCTCGCGGTGAGGGGCCGGCTGTTCGGGCCGCCCAGCCACTCGAGGATGGAGGGCACGGTCCAGGCCAGCCAGATCGCCCTGTTCGACGTGCCGCTGGGCGACGGGACCTGGGCGCTGCAGGTGGACCGGACCGCCGCCTCGCTCAAGGGACCGCTGGGCACCGACCTGCTGCTGGACGGGCGCATGCTGCTCGAAGGCGAGCTCCCCTTCGCCCTGGGGCTGGACGCCACCACCAACGACCTGGGGCACTACCTGCCCTCGGTGGCCGGGCTGCGCGGCTCGCTCACCGGGGAGCTGTTCGCCGCCGGCAGCGTCGACCGCTACCGCGAGACCCGCGGCGACATCTCGGTCTCCGCGCTCAGCTTCACCAAGGGCGATTTCTCAGCCCAGAGCGACGGCCCGGTGGAGCTGGCCTTTGAAGGCACTGCCCTCGAGCTCAAGCGAGGCGCGCTCAAGGGGCCCAACGGCACCCGGCTCTCCGCCACCGGCCTGCGCGAGGCCGATGGCGGGCTGGACCTGACGGTGGAAGGGACCTTCGACGCCCGGCTGGTGGAGTCGTTCACCCCGTACGTCGAGCAGGCCGGCGGCCGGGTGCAGGTGAGCGCCAGCATCGCCGGGCCGCAGGATCGGCCGACGGTGGTGGGCTGGGCCGACGTCGACGACGCCCGCTTCGCCGTTCGCGGCTGGCCGGTGTCGGCGCGAGGCGTGCGCGGGCGGGCGGAGTTCAGCCAGAACAAGATCTACCTGGCCGACGTCGACGGCACCGTCAACGGCGGGCGCACGGTGGTCAGCGGGGAGATCGACCTCAAGGACCTGTCCGCCCAGCGGCTGGACCTGCGCTTCCAGATGGACTCGGTGAGCTACCGCTACGACGAGGTGCCCACCGTCTTCTCCGGGATCGCCGAGCTCACCGGCCCTCCCAACAACCTGCTCCTGAGCGGCGACGTGGACCTGGTGCGGCTGCGCTACACACGCGACGTGGACCTGTTCTCGCTGGTCGACGAGTTCAAGCGCCGGCCGCTCGAGGCGCGTAGCTTCGAGAAGAAGGACGAGTGGCTGCGCTACGACATGAACGTGCGGGTCCTCCCCGACGCGCGCATCGAGAACAACCTGATGCGCGCCGCGCTGGCCGGGAAGGTGACGGTGGTGGGCACCAACGCCCACTTCGGCCTGCTGGGGACGCTGACCGCGCAGGAGGGGGCCCGCGGCTCGTTCCGCGGCAATGAGTTCGCCCTGACCCGCGCCAGCGTCGACTTCACCGAGCGGGATCGCATTGCCCCGGTGATCGACCTGCACGCCGAGACCACGGTGCGCGAATACAAGGTCGGCGTGCACGCCTGGGGGCCGGCCGACGACCCGCAGGTGGAGCTGCACAGCGACCCGCAGCTGGCGCGCTCCGACGTGGTGATGCTGCTGACCCTGGGGTTGACCAGCAAGGACGCCGGCAGCTACGGCACCGCCGGCGCCGGCTACGGCCTGATGGGCGAAGCGCTGCTCAACATCTCCGGCCTGGACAAGGTCGCCAAGCGCCTGCAGAACCCGGTGCTGCGCGACCTGAGCTTCCACGTCTCCACCCAGTACTCGCAGGCCACCATGGCGGTCGAGCCGACGGCGGTGGCCGAATTCCGGGTGATCTCCGATGCCCTCAAGCTGCGGCTGACCCAGCCGGTGACCTCGGCCCGGGGCCGCAAGGCCCAGCTCGAGTTCCTCCTGACCGATCACATCTCTGCCCAGAGCCAGTGGGAGGAGAGCGCCGACACTCCTCTCGGCTCCGACCTCGGCTTCGACCTCAAGCTCCAGTGGGAATCCGACTAGCGCACGCCTGCCTCGCCGCAATCCTGATCGCCGGCACGGCCGGAGCGGAACCTCTGCGGGCGCCGAAGCCGCCGCCGGCCGAAGGGCTCGATTCGGAGGGCGGTGCGGCTGGCGCTCCGCCCGGTCAGCCGACGGTCGCCGCGGTCGAGCTGCACCTTCCGAGCGGCACCGATCCGCAGGGGCTGGCCTCGCTGGTGGCGGTCCGCCAAGGAGCGCCGCTGTCGCGGCGGGCGGTGCGCCGTTCGATCGAGCGGCTCTTCGCCACCGGCCGCTTCGCCGACGTCAGCGCCTGGGAGCAGCCGGCGGGACCGGGAGCGGTGACGGTGGTCCTCGAGGCGACCCCGCGCACCTACGTCGACCGGGTAGACTTCGAGGGAAACCGGGCGCTGACCGCCGAGGCGCTGGCCAAGGCCGCCGGCGTCGGCGAGCAGCGGATCGAGCTCTACCCGGAGCTGGTCGAGCGGCTGGTGGAGCGTCTCAAAGGCGCCTACCGCAGGGTCGGCCACGGCGAAGCCGAGGTCGCCACCGAGCTCGCCGAGGACCGGGGCCTGTCGGTCCTCACCTTCAAGATCAAGGAGGGCGAACCGACCCGCGTGGCCGCCTTGACCGCCGCCGGCGATCCCGAGCTGTCGATCGAGGAGATAGGGCGCACGTTGCAGCTCGGGCCGGGCCAGGTCCTGGACCTGGACAAGCTCGACCGCGGGGTCCAGGCGCTCAAGACCCGTTACCGGGCCGAGCGTCACTACCGGGCGCGGGTGGGGACGCCCGAGGTCGAATTCGGCCCCCAGGGGGCAGTGGTGCGCCTGCCAGTTTCGGCGGGGCCGCGGCTCGAGTTCCGAGTGGTGGGGAACCGCGCCTTCCCCGAGGAGGACCTGCTGCGCTGGCTGGGCTACGACGGCGAGGAGGCCCTCGACGAGCCGATGCGCAGCCAGCTGGCCGACAAGGTGGCCAGCTACTACCGGCTCGCCGGCTATCCGGACGTGCGCGTGCGCGCGCGCGAGGTGCGCACCAGTGGCAAGAGCCAGTCCTACGTGGTCTTTCAGGTGGACGAGGGCTCTCCGCTGCGGGTCACCGCGCTGCGCTTCGAGGGGCAGCAGCACTTCAGCGCTGAGTTCCTGCGGGCGCGGGTCTACGAGGCGCTGGCCGAGGTCGCGCCGCCGGAGGACCAGGGGAAGCTGGTCCACGGCGAGCAGGCGCTGCAGGGCGGGGCGGACGCCAGCCGCTCCTCGGGGAGGGTGGTGGACCCGCTGGCGGTCTATTACGAGCCGGCCTACCAGCAGGCGCTGGGAAGGATCCTTGCCCACTACCGCGCCGATGGGTTTCTCAGCGCCTCGGTGGGCATGCCGGTGCTGGAGCGGGACGAGCGGGTCGGGGAAGCGACGGCGACCTTCCAGGTGAGAGAAGGGCCTCAGACCACCGTGGCGGAAGTGGTGGTCGAGGGGGCTCGGGAGGTCAAGGTGCCCGAGCGGCTGGCGGCCCGGCCCGGGCGCCCGCTCAACTCCCTGGATGTCGAGACTTCGCGCCAATCCATCCAGCGGGCGATGGGGCAGGCCGGCTACCTCTACGCCAAGGTCGAGGACCAGGAGAGCCTCAACGCCGACCACTCCAAAGCCAAGGTGGCCTTCCTGGTGACCCCGGGGCCCAAGGTCAGGGTGGGGCGCATCCTGGTGGAGGGCTTGCGCCGGACCAACGAAGAGGTGGTGCGTGCCGCGTTGCCCCTGAGCGAAGGAGGGGTGCTCGACCCTGAGATGCTCGCTCAGAGCCAGCGCAACCTGGCGCGGCTGGGCATCTTCAACACCGCCAGCCTGCGCCTGGACTCGCCCGAGGTCCCCGAGGAGGTCAAGGACCTGTTCATCGCCGCCGAGGAGCGCAAGACGCTGCGCGCCGAGGGGCACCTGGGCTACTCGTTCGTCGACGGCCCGCGGATGCTGGGCGAGTTCTCCTGGCTGAACGTGCTGGGGCGCGCGCTGCAGCTGCAGGTGCAGGCCAAGCTCAACTACTTCAACGCCAGCTACCTGGTGTTCGAGAACCCGGACGTCGCCCGTTACGTCCACACCGACGGCACCCCGATGCCCCACAGCGCGCTCGACGCGCTGGGGCGGCACGTGGCGGCCAGCGTGGTCTACCCGCGCATCCTGTCGCTGCTGCCTTCCGAGGTCGGGGTTCGCTTCGACCTGGTCCACGAGCGGATCAACCGGCCGGCCTACGGGTTCACTCGCAATGCCGGCATCCTCTCGGCGGACATCCTGGCGGCCGGCGGGATCTCGGCCACGCTGCAGTACGGCCTCGAGTCGGATGACATCTCCCGCACCGCGGCGGCGGCCATCCTGGCGGCGCTGCCGCGGGCCGACATCGAGCGGCTGCGCTTCCCTTACGGACTGGTCGTGCTGCACTCGCTGCGCCCGACGGTCAGCTGGGACCTGCGCGACGATCCCGCCGATCCCCACCGCGGTCTCTGGCTCAACGCCAGCGCGGAGTTCGTCCAAGCGCTGGGGGGAAAGCTCGAGGACCAGTCGAGCGGCAGTGACAAGCCCAACTCGCTGTTCGTGAAGGCCCAGGGGCAGATCAACGGCTACCTTCCGCTGCCCAGGCGCGCGGTGCTGGCGCTGTCGCTGCGCGGGGGGAAGATCTTCCCGCTCGACCCCGAGTCCCGCACCATCCGCACCAAGCGCTTCTTCCTGGGCGGCGCCGCCAACATGCGCGGCTACCTCGAGGAGACGATGATCCCCGAGGACATGCGCCAGTACCTGCACGACGAGGTGCGCCAGTGCGGCGCGGTGCTGACTCAGGTGGGCTGCACCGAGAACGCGGTCAAGCTGCGGAGTGGGCGCCAGCTGGTCAGCGAGGGCGGCGAGCTCTTCACCCTCGGCCGCGGCGAGCTGCGAATCCCGCTCGGCAGCTCGTTCTACCTGGCCTTCTTCCTCGACGCCGGAAATCTCTGGGACGACCCGAACAACTACCAGCCGTTCAAGCTGCGCTATTCCGCCGGCACCGGGCTGCGGATGGTGACCCCGGTCGGCCCGGCCTCGCTCGACCTCGGCGTCAACCTCTCGCCGGACGTGCTGCTCAACGAGAGCCGGTTCCAGCCGCACTTCAGCATCGAGCTCTTCTAGCGAGCGGCTTGGTTGCCGCTGGCGCGCTTTTGTCGGCCAGCCGGATCCGCGCACTGCCCGACGCTTGGGAGCTTGGCCCCGCGGATCGTCGGCCCTCGGCGCACCCCGAGGCCTACCATCGCCGCGGAGGACACGGCGATGATCGCAGAACAACGAATTGCAGGGCTCGGGCTGGCTTCCATCCTGGCCACCGGGTGCGCCACGCTAACGGCGCCGCGTTATCAGATGCTCCAAGTCGAGTCGATTCCCCCCGGGGCGACGGTGAAGGTGAACGGAGCCGAAGCCGCCCGCGCCCCGGTGGCGGTTCCGATCGATCGGGCCAAGCCGCCGCCGGTGGTGGAGGTCTCGATGCCGGAGAAACCGCCCTTCGTCTGCCCGGTGTGGACCACACCCGGCTCGGGATACGTGGTCTCGGACGTACTGCTGTGCGTGTTCCTGTTCCCGATCGGCTGCATCTCGTTTGTCGACGCTGGGGGCGCCTGGAACGTGCTGGCCATGCCGGTGTGCCGGGTCAACTTCGAGGCCCCAGGGGCGCCGGAATCGGCGCAGCCGCCGGGGCAGCGCTCGCAGCCGGGCACCTCGACCGGCGGGCCTCCGCAGCCGCCTCCGGTGCCGCCCTACCCTGGACCGGGGCCGTTGCCCCAGCCCGGCCCTACGCCCGGGCCGGGGCAGTGAGCAGGCGGCGCTACCTGCCCTCGCGCCGGGTGCCGCCGATCGCCTTGATGAGAGCCACGCTGGCCGCCATGCGCCGGGCGCGGATGTCGACCGCGGCGCGTTCGGCGCTGAGGGACGTGGTCTGGGCCGTCAGCACCTCGAGATAGGCGACGGTCCCGGCCAGGTACTGGTTGGTCGTGATGGCCACCAGCCGCCGTGCTGCCTCGACGTTCCTCTCCTGCACCCGCGCCTCCTCCTCGAGAATGCGGAGCGCGGCCAGGTAGTCCTCGACCTCCTGGGAGGCGGTGAGCGCCGTCTGCCGGTATCGGCCACCGCCGCGTCGTAGGCGGCGCGGGCCTGGGCAGTCTGCGCCGAGCGCAGCCCTCCTTCGAACACAGTCTCGGAGAGCGCCGGCCCGACCGACCAGAAGAAGCGCGGGGCGCTGAACCAGCTGCCGAGCGTGGTCGCCAGGAATCCGAGTGAGCCGTTGAGGGTGATCCTCGGGAACCAAGCGGCTTGGGCGACGCCGATCTGCGCGTTGGCTGCCGCCACGCGGCGCTCGGCCGCGGCCATGGGCTGGAGCTGGGCGGAGGACGGCCTCGAGGGTGGCGCGGCGCCGAGCACCGGAAGCAGCAAGCGAGCCGCTGCGACTGCGATGGCGCCGAGCGCGACACCCGGAAGCCATTGCCACCGCCTTGGCCGCGCTCCCGGAGAGGCGCCCGTGGCGGTCTTTGAAGGGGGGGCCGGCGGACTCACCGGACGTTGCACCCTGGAGGGCGAAGGCATGAGCGCTCGCGCGCAAGTCTAGGTATGGGGATCCCAAACCGATGCCTTCCAGGCGGGCCGTACCCGAGCGCGCCGAGGACCGGCCTGGCCTGGAAGAGGGACGGAGGAAGAGGGATGGAACTCCGCTGCCGCTGCGGCGAGCGCCCGATGCCTGTCAGGGCAGCTCCCGAAGCGGCTAGGAGGAACACCAGGCTCGCGAGTGCGAATCTTGGTCCCGACCCGACGAGGCGTCAGCGAGGACGCGCATGATCCTGATTACCGCAGCCAACGGCAAAACCGGCAGACACGCGATCCCGCGCCTGGTAGCCAAGGGCGAGGCTGTCCGGGCGTTTGGCCACTCGGAACGGGCTCGCGAGCTGATCAAGCTGGGAGTCGAGGACCTCATCGTCGGCGACATGCTCGACCCGTCGGCCATGAAGCGCGCGATGACCGGGGTGCGGGCTGTGGTTCACGTCGGCCCTTCGTTCCACCCGCGGGAGACGGAAATGGGCGTGCTGGCCATCGACTCCGCGATCGCCGCCGGAGTTCGCCGCTTCGTCTACCTCTCGCTGACCCATCCTCAGCTCAGCGCGCTTCCGAATCACCAGGTGAAGCTGCCGGTCGAGGAGCACCTCATCGAGTCGGATCTCGACTACACGATCCTCCAGCCGATGCACTTCATGCAGAACATTTCGGTGCCGGCGGTGATCCGGGCGGGCGCTCTCTGGCAGTCCTACGACCTGGATCGCCGGGTCTCGCACGTGGATCTGGCCGACGTCGCCGAAGTCGTCGTCAAGGTCGTCACCGAGCAAGGGCACTCTGGAGCCACCTACGAGCTGTGCGGCTCGGATCATCTCAGCGCGCGAGAGATCGCCAAGATCATCAGCCGGGAGAGCGGGCGCGAGATCGAGGCGAGGTTCCAGCCGCTCGAAAAGCTCCTCGCGTCAGAGTGGATGTCGCGGCTCGGGGACTACGAGAAGGACTCCATGCGCCGACTCTTCGAGTATTACGGCCGCAAGGGCATCTTCGGGAACCCGAACGTCCTCGCCTGGCTGCTTGGGCGAGCGCCGACGAGCCTGGCCGGCTATGTAAGGCGTGAATTGCAGCGCGCGCCCTAGCCACCGCCGCCGCGCTCGAGGAGACACGATGGCCATCGCCACCGACTGGGTTCGCTACGGAGAGCACCTGGGCTATCTCGCCTGGCCAGAGCGCGCGGCTTCTCCGATCCCCGCGGTCCTTGTGATTCAGGAGCTGTGGGGCGTCGATGCCCACATCCAGGATGTCACCCGCAGGCTGGCCGCCGCCGGTTATGCGGCGCTGGCGCCTGACCTCTATGCGCAGTCCGGGCAGCGCCCGGAGGTGCTGTCGGCGGAGCGCATCGCCGAGGTGCAGGTTTTCCTGAACTCGCTGCCCGCCGCCGCCTGGTCGGACGCGGCCGCGCGGCAGGCCGCGCTGGCTGAAATCCCGCAGCCGGCGCGCTCTCGGATCGAGGAGTCACACGGTGCGCTGTTCGGCCAGCTCGGGCGTCTGGAGCGGTGGGTGCCGGTTCTTGCGGCAGCGGCCCGACATCTTCGCGAGGGCTGCCCGGTCTCCCGCGGCCGGAAGGTGGCGAGCGTCGGGTTCTGCATGGGCGGCGCGCTCTCGGCGCTGCTCGCTTGCTCAGATCCTGATCTCGCGGGGGCGGCGATCTTCTACGGCAGCGCGCCTTCGGCGGAGCGAGTCGCGGCCATCCGCTGCCCGGTGATCGGGTTCTACGGTGCCAAGGACCAGCGGCTGGTGGCCGGGCTGCCGGCGTTCACCGAGGCCATGAGCAAGGCCGGCAAGAGCTTCGAGCCGCACGTCTACGAGGAAGCCGGCCACGCGTTCTTCAACGACACGCGGCCGAGCTACGAGGTTCGGGCTGCCCGCAACTCCTTCGTGCGCCTGATGGAGTTCTTCGGGCGCACCCTCGGGACCTGAGGCCTGGGGCAATGCCGCGCTAGCTGGCGTCGCCGGCCTCGGGCTTCTTCTTCAGCCTGGAGTCGTTTTCCTGGATGAAGGCCCGGATCTCGTCGGCCATGTCGAGCAGGCGGGTCCACTGCTCCTTGTAGAGGGTCACCGGGAACCGGCCCATCCCGTAGACCGACACGGCGCCCTTCTCGCTGACCTTGAGGCTCAGGCCCTTGGCGCCTCGGCGCTTGAGGGATTCGTTCTCGGCCTTGAGGCGCTCCAACTCCTTCTGCAGCTCTTCGGCACTCTTGGGACCATCGGTCATGGGAAGGCTCCTTGGCGTTGGGGGCGCATCATCGCACAGCCGCCGGGTGGGGAGTCGCGGTCTCAGTCGGGTACTCGCGCCCGGGTCATCACCCCCAGATCCCCGAGCGTGGAGCGCAGCTGCGGCGGCTCGAAGCCGGCCTGGGCAAGGTAGCGGCGCATGACCTCGGGGGTGGGCCGGCCGGCGGCTCGCGAAACCAGCCGCCACAAGAGCGCGGTCAGCGAGAAGCTGGGGTGGGCTCGGATCAGCGACAGCAGCTCTCGCAGTCGATGGCCCGGCGACGGATCGACGCTGACCAGCACTCCGCCCCGGCGCAGGGCGCGGCGGGTGTCGTGCAGCGCGGCGAGCTTGTCCGGCAGCAGGTAGAGCACGCTGTGGGCGGTGGCCGCGTGGAAGGCGCCCTCCTTGAAAGGCAGGGCGGTGACGTCGGCGCGCACCAGCAGCAGGCGATCGGAGAGCCCGCGCGCCTGGGCATGTTGCCGGGCGCGCACGAGCATCGGCGCGGACAGGTCGACGCCGACCGCGGTGTCGTTGCCGGCGGCCAGCATCTCCAGCGCCGACACCCCCGGGCCGCAGCCGAGGTCGAGGATGCGCCGGGGCGCGGCCGGCGGCAGCTCGGCGAGCAGCCCGCGGCAGTGCTCGCGCCACAGCGGCCGCCGGGTAAGGAGGTCATAGGGGAGCGCGGTGAGCCCGAACAGCAGCCGATTGAGCAGCCGCAGGGTTCGGGGACGCATCATGTCAGCGGTCGCCTGCCTGGCCGCCGAACCGGTGGTAGAGCAGGCCCCAGCGGATGCCCCGATCGCTCACGATGACCTCGCTGGCGCCGAGCCTCGCCATGACTCGCTCGAGAATTAGCGATCCGGCGGCGATGACGTCAGCGCGCTTGGGTTGGATGCCCTTGAGCGCCCGGCGCTCGGCCAGCGGCAGCTTGAAGAAGCGATCGACCTCGCCGCGCACCTCTTGGAGCGACATTCGCGCGAGGTGGACCTTCTCCGCGTCATAGGGCTCGACCGCGCGCGACACGGCGCAGACGGTGGTGACGGTGCCGGCGATGCCGACCAGCCGGAAGGACTTGGGTGCCCTCGGCAGCTCCTGGAATGCCAGATCGAGCACGCGCTCGATCTCGCGGCGCTCCTCGAGGCTCGGCGGGTCGCTGCGCACGTGCCGCTCGGTCAGGCGAACCGAGCCCAGGTCGTAGCTCTTGGTGAACGAGACCTTGCCGCCCTCGCCGTAGACCAGCTCGGTGGAGCCGCCGCCGATGTCCAGGACGATCAGCGGCTGCTCGGTTCCCAGCTCCCGGGCCGCGCTGGCGTAGGAGAGCTGCGCCTCCAGGTGGCCGGTGATGATCTCGGCTCTGATCCCGGCGTCCCGCCCCAGCCGCGCCAGGAACTGCGGGCCGTTGCGCGCGTCGCGGGAGGCGCTGGTGGCCACGCAGGCGATCTGGTGTGCCCCGAGCTTTCGGGCCTCGTTGGCGAAGGCCACCACCGCGGCCACGGTCTCGTCGATTGCCTCGGGGGCCAGCTCGCCGGTGCGGTCCACGCCCCGGCCCAGCCGCGTGATCTCGGCGCGCTCGACGACCGGCTTGAAGCCGCCCTCCGGCGTCGATTCGGCGACCAGCAGCAGCACGGTGTTGGTGCCGATATCCAGAGTGGCGAAGCGGGGCATGGGGGCACCGTCGAGGGCGTGTTGGGTGGGCTGATGCTGACGGCGGAACCGCGTCCTTAGGGGACGAACGGCCCCCAGGCCGGAGTGAAGATCTCCTCGTCGCCGGAGACCAGGCGCTGGAAGTTGCCGTCGGCGCTCATCACGAAGAGCTGGCTCTTGCCGTTGCGGGTCGAGGCGAAGGCGATGAGCCGGCCGTTGGGGGAGAAGGTCGGCTCCTCGTTGTTCCCCTGGTCCTGCGTCAGGCGGGTGATGGCGCTGGTGGCGGGGTCGACCGTGAACAGGTCGAAGACGTTGCGCTCGTCGCGGGCGGTGAAGGCGATCAGGTCGCCGCGCGGCGACCAGTCCGGCGTCTGGTTGTAGTTGCCCTGGAAGGTGATCCGCCGCGGTGCGCCGCCGGTGGAGGGGATGACGTAGATCTGTGGATTGCCAGCGCGGTTGGAGACGAAGGCGATCTGCTTGCCGTCGGGCGAGAAGCTGGGGCTGGTGTTGATGCCGAAGCCGTCGGTGAGCCGCTTGAGGTTGCCTCCGTCGGCGTCGCTGATCCAGATGTGGCTGTTGCCGTCCTCCTCGCTCATGGCGAAGGCGATCCGCTTGCCGTCCTGGGTGAAGCTGGCGCCGGTGGCCAGCGCGGTGCTGCGCTTGAACAGCGGCGCCGACTTCATCGAGCGCAGGTCGAGGACGAACAGCCCCGGGGTGGCGCTGTTGTAGCTGGTGAAGGCCAGCCGCTGGCCGTCGGAGGCGAAGGCCGGCAGCAGGTTGAGGTTGCCGCTGGTCACCGGCTTGGCGTTCTTGCCGTCCCAGTCGGCGACGAAGATCTGCTTGGTGCCCTTGACCTTGCGGACGAATGCCATCCGAGTCTGGAAGGCCCCGGGCTCGCGCGTGTAGAAGGTGAAGAGGTCGTCGGCGAACTTGTGGGCGAGCTTGCGGGCCTCGCTGGCCGGGCCGGTGTAGCGCTTCTTGAGCTCCTCCTTGCCGGTGACCGCGTTGAAGAGGTGGAACTCGGCGGTCACCGGGTCCTGGTCGGCGAGGACCACCTTGATCAGCCCCTCGGCGCCGACGTTCTGCCAGCGGTCGAACTTGATCGACGTGGCGACCACGCCCTCGCTCGGATCGGCGAGGAAGCCCTTGCGGTCGAGCAGCTCGAACAGGCCGGAGACGGTCAGGTCCTGGTTGAGCGCCTCGTCGATCTCCTGGCCGGCCTGGCGGTTGGCGCTGGGCAGCGGATAGAGCAGCGGGGCGATGGCCAGCGGCAGCGGCCGGAAGTTGGCGCCCGACAGGCTCAGCACCGGCCGCTCCTTGTCGGCGGCGAAGGCGGGCTGGGCGAGGCCGAGGACGGCGAGGAGGGCGGCGAGGATTCGCATGGTTTCACCGGTCAAGGATGACTTCCGAATTTGCTCGGGGGCTCAAGGGCGGGCCTCGATGGCTACGCCCGTGGTCCGCAGCGTGTCTACGAGGTGCTTGGGCGGCGGGCCGAACGGCGCCGCCTTCTTCAGCGAGCTGATCACGTCGCTGTCGAAGAGCTCGTTGCCGCTGGAGGTCTCGATCGCCGGGTCCTTGATCAGGTCGCCCCTAGAATCGATATACAGCACCACCACCGCCTTGAGGCGGATGATCTCGTTGGGCGGGATGGCCTTGCTGACGTTGTAGTAGCGGCGCGACTTGGCGAGGATCAGCCCGAAGTACTGCTCGCCCTCGTCGGCGGTGTCGCTGTCGCCCTCGGGAGAGCCGTCCGGGGAGCCGATCTCCGGCTCGGGCTTGGCCTTCGAATCGACCTTGGCGAAGGCATCGAACAGGCTCTTGCGCCGGTCCTGGACCTTGGAATCGGGCTTGGAGACCGCCCGCGGGTCCTTGACCTTGATCGGCACCGGCTTGGCCCCCGGCACCTCGACGGTCTTGGGAGGAGGCGGCGGCTGGATCTGCCGACGGGGAAGCAGCGACTTGTCGCGCTGCTCGCCCAGCCGCACCAGGTGCGCGCTCACCGGCTTCTGCGACAGCGGCAGCTTGGGCGGCTCGAACAGGCTCAGGCCGACGAAGAACAGCAGCAGCGCCAGGTGAACCCCCACCGACCCGGCGATGGCCCAGGTCAGGTTCAGGTTGCGCCGCAACAGGCTGGGCGCCACGGTGGATGCTTCGGCGTTCACCGGCTTCTTCGGCCCCCTGGATCCTCGGGGGCTACTTGGCCCCGGCGACCTCGTGCTGCACCGGATCGGTGACCATCCCCACGTTCTCGACCCCGGCCCGCTGCGCCGCCGCCATCACCTCGACCACCATCCCGTACTTCAGCTCCCGGTCGGCGTGCAGGTAGACCTCTTTGTCCGCCTGCGCCTTGGCGTTGGCCTTGAGCTTGGCCTCCAGCTGATCGAAGGCCACCTCGGCGTCGCCGATGAAGACCCTGCCCGAGCGCTCGATGGAGATCACCAGCTTCTTCTCCTTGGCCTCGATCGGCGCCGCCTTGGCGTCGGGCAGCGTCACCTTGACCCCCTGCTGTATCAGCGGGGCGGTGACCATGAAGATGATCAGCAGCACCAGCATGACGTCGACCAGCGGCGTCACGTTGATGTCGCTCATCGCGCTCTTGCGGCCGCCGCCGCCGGTGCTCATCGCCATGGCGCGCTCGGCTCCTACTTGAAGAAGTGCCGCTTGACGATGTTCAGGAAGTCGCTGGAGAAGCTCTCCATCTCGCTCTCCAGCACCTTGATCTTCGAGAGGAACAGGTTGTAGGCGACGACCGCCGGGATGGCCGCCAGCAGGCCGACCGCGGTGGCGATCAGCGCCTCGGAGATCGGCTTGGCCACCGTGGCCAGGTTGGCGTTGCCCTGGACGTAGATGTCCTGGAAGGCGCCCATGATCCCCCACACCGTCCCGAACAGCCCGACGAAGGGAGCGGTCGAGCCGGTGGTCGCCAGGAAGGGAACCTTGGACTCGAGGTAGGTGGTCTCGGCGACCATCGCCCGCTTCAAGGCCCGCTGCACGTTCTCCAGCCCGTCCACGTCGGCCTTGGGCTCGCCCTCGCCGGCGCTGGTCACCTTGGACAGCTCAATGTAGCCGGCGCGGAAGACCTGGCTGATCGGCGAGACCGAAAGCTTCTCCGCCGACTGGAAGATCTCGTCCAGCCGCTTGGACTGCCAGAAGATGTCCAGGAACTGGATGGACTGCTTCTGGGCCTGGCGCAGGTGGAAGTACTTGAGGCCGATGATCGCCCAGGAGGCGATCGAGGCGCTCAAGAGCAGGATCAGCACGCCGATCCCCACCGGTCCGGAGTGGCGGATGACTTCGCCGTAGTCGAGGCCGGCGGCGAGAGGCGCGGTGGAACTGAGGAGGAAGGCGAGTGGTGCCATCGTGGGCCTGTCTGCCTGGATAGAACGCCCGGGGTCGGGATTCGATCCCGCGCCGCCGAGTCCCTGAAATCAGGGGAGGTTTTCCTACCATGCAGCCCCGGGTCGAGCAAAGCCCGCAAATCGCTCGGTCGCCCGGGCAACCGCCGGCCAAGTTCGGCCCGGCGACCGCGACATTCCTGTCGCGCCCGGCGGGGCGGCGCACTGCCAAAGTCCAGGCGATTCAGCGGCTTGGCGCTGGCGCAGGGGTTGCTGCCGGCGGGGGGAGCCGATGCCGGAAGCGACGAAGTTGGCAGTGTGGCGCTGAATGGAGCATTGTCGGCGTGCGTCGGATGGGCAGTTCGCGGACCGGAGGCAACAGGCCATGCGACGCGAGACGAGGAAACTGGGGTGGACGGGGCTGGGACTGGCGGCGCTGCTGGGCGGCGGCCGCAGTGCGCCGGCCCGCGGCGAACGCTCCGAGCCTCCTCTGGGATTTTCGAAGGCCGGACCGCGCCCACGCCGGCGTGATTCGGACGCTGGTCTGCGTGTGAGTGGCAGCGTGCTGGAATCGAGCCTGGCGGTGGCCTGCGACGCCAGCGGGGTGTCGCTGCAGGACTTCGTTCCGGGCCGGAACAACATCGAATTGCAGGGAGTGTCCCCCGGCGGTCAACTGCTGTATGAATCGAGTGTTCGGTGCAGCTGTCTTCTGGCAACAACACCGTCAACGTGCGCCTGTCGCGTCGGACCTTGATGCGGCGCCACCTGGAAGAGAAGGAGCAGTCATGAGCAACCGACTCGTCGTCGCTGCCGCCCTGGCCGGAGTGCTGAGCGGCTGCGTGGTCACCGCCGGCAATCCCAACCCCAATCCCACCCCCGTCGGCGGAGACATCACCTTCCTCTGGACCTTCGCCGGCAAGAGCTGCGCCGCGGCCGGGGTGAGCCAGGTGCACATCACGCTCAACGGGGGCGCCGAAGTCCTGCAGAACGGCGGCTACTACCCCTGCAGCATGGGCGGCACCGACGGCGTGACCCTGAGGGACTTCGCGGCCGGCACCTACACCTTCACCGTCGACGGGCTCTTCACGGGCAGCAACGCGCCGGCCTATACCACCACCGGCAGCGTCAACCTCACCAACGGCAGCATGTCGGTGCCGCTCAACCTGCAGGCGGTCAGCACCATGGGTACGGCCAACATCTACTGGACCTTCGCCGGCAAGGCCTGCGCCCAGGCCGGCATCACCTCCAACGCCGGGGTGACCAAGGTCCGCTTCCAGGTCGACAACGAGCAGGTCGCCGAGGTGGACTGCCGCCGCCAGAACTCCGAGGGCGTGCAGGTCCAGGCCGCCGCCGGCAATCACAGCATCACCATCTGGGGCGACATCTACGTCGGTGGACAGGCGGAGGAGTGGTACGAGGGCTACCAGACCTTCACCCTGCAGACCGGACAGACGACCACTGTCGACGTGGATGCCTATCCGGTGGGCGCCGGGGCGACCTTCAAGCCCAATCTCGCCAACTGCTCCGGGGGCACCTACCTGGTGCTGACCCTCAAGCACAAGAACGAGACGCCGATCCAGTTCGCGCCGGTGAGCTGTGCCAACTACGCCGCCAGCGGCATCTTCGTGGGCTACCTGTACGCCGGCGATAGCGTCAACGGCTCCGGTTCGATGGAGGCGATCTGGGACGTGACGATGGACGTGTGGACCACCAACGACCCGAACCTCCACACCACCACTCAGAGCGGCACGATGCAGGCCATCGTCGTCGCCGGGCTGCAGGACCAGATCTTCACGGTCACGGTGCAGTAGTCGGCAGCTCCCGAAGAAGTTTCAGCGGGCCTCCGGGGCGACTCGGGGGCCCGCTGCGTTGGTGGCGACCGCGACCTGCGCGCTCTTACTTGTGCGTGTGCTCGAAAACGGGACTCCAGCCGGCCGGCGCCGAGTCGGGAAGCGCCGCCAGCCTGTCGAGATAGATCCGGGCGACGACGTCCTGCGGATTCTTCCTCTGGAATTCGGCGAAGCGGGCCCGCGCCTGGGAGAAATCGCCAGAGCGATAGGCCGCCAGCGCCAGCTGCCAGCCCTCGAGATCGCTCCACTGGGCCAGCGCGCGATCCGCGTCGCCCAGCAGCTCGAAGAGCCCCACCGGCTCGGTCTTGCCCTTGACCTGAACCAGGTCCACCTCGCGAAAGCGGAACGGGCTGCCGGCGGCGCGGCGGGTCCCCTCGCCGACCAGGCAAAAGACGCCGTAGATCTTGGTCAGCCCCTCCAGCCGCGAGGCCAGGTTCACCGAGTCGCCGGCCACGGTGTAGTCGAAGCGTTCGGCGCTGCCCATGTTGCCGACCACCATCTCCCCGGTGTTGATGCCCACGCCGATCCTCGGGACCAGCCCGAATTCGCGCCGCAGCGGCGCGGCCAGCGCCTCCAGTTCCCGGTGCATCTGCATCACGCAGCCCAGGGCCTGATCGGCGTGGTCGGCGCGCGGAACCGGCGCTCCGAAGACCGCCATCACCGCGTCGCCGATGTACTTGTCGAGCATCCCGCGGCGCGCCAACACCGCCTTGGTCATCGGGGTCAGGTAGGCGTTGAGGAAGGCGACCAGCTGCTCGGGGCTGAGCTTCTCGGAGAGGGTGGTGAAGCCGCGGATGTCGGAGAAGAGCACCGACAGGCAGCGCCGCTCGCCGCCCAGCCGCAGCGCCTGGGGGTTGGCGATCAGCTCGTCGATGACCTCCTCGCCCAGGTAACGCGAGAAGGTCCGCCGCAGCCAGCGGCGCTGCAGCCCTTCGCCCAGGTACGAGAGCGCCAGCCCGGCTGCCATCGCTCCACTCGCCGATAGCGAAGGCCCAAGCGTCGAGAGCCACAGGTTGCGCAGGGCGAAGGTCTCGGTGACCGCAAAGAGACCCGCTCCGCTCAAGGCCGCTGCAGCGGCGATCTGCAGCGCCGGCTGCGAGATCAGCCGGGGCCAGAAGACGAGCGAGACCAGCGCGCCGAGCAGCAGCGTCAGCATGGCATCCGCCCACCACGGCGCCCGGCGGATGGGATCGGCGCGCAGCAGGTTGTCGATGAGGGTGGCGTGGACCTCGACCCCGGGGAAGCGCTGGCCGAAAGGCGTGCGCACCCGGTCGTGCCAGAAGGCGGTCATGCCGACGAGGGCGATCTTTCCTTGCAGGGCGCCGGGCGGCAGGCGGCCGTTGACCAGGTCGGCGACGGCATAGGTGGGGAAGGTGCCGGCCTCGCCGCGGAAGTTGAGCCACAGCCCGCCGCGGTCGAGAGCCACCCGCCGCTCATCCAGGCGCACCTCGTCGCCGGAAAAGATGCGCTTGCCGCGCGGGACGTCGAGCAGGAGGGCGAGCGATTGGACGCCCAGCGGCGCGAAGACGGCCCCGCCCCGCGCCCGGCCCAGATCGAGGCGCCGCACGGTGCCGGTGTCGTCCTCGTCAGCGGTGAGCGAGCCGAGCGCCGCCGCCGGGCGGTTGAGCTCCTTGAGCGAGGCGCGCGCAGCCCCTGCCCGTGCCACTCCCTGGCCGCCGGGGAGGCTCTGCCCGTAGCGCGCTTTGCCCAGCTCGCCGCCCTCGTCGGCGTCGCCGTCGCGGTCGAGGTGGATGCCGAGGATCACGTTCTTGGCTTCGGCCAGCGCCGCGGCCAGCTCGGCATCTCCCTGCAATTCCTGCCAGACGCGGTCGAGCAGCGCCCGCTCCGCGCTCTCGGCGGGGTTGGGCTCGCCGCGGTAGTAGCTCGCCAGATCGGATCGCAGCGGCTCGGAGAGCAGCCGCTCGGGCGAAGAGAAGAGGGCGTCGACGGCGATGACCTTGGCCCCGGCGGCAGAGGTGGCGCGCACCACCCGGGCCCAGCCGCTGCGCCGCTCCCACAGCGTCGGGTCCTCGGACATGGTGCGGTCGTCGAAGGCGAGGATCACCGTCTCCGGGCCTGGCGGGCTAGGCCCTCGGAAGCGGAACAGCTGGTCCTGAGCCCAGCGCTCTCCACGATCGAGGAGTTCGAGAGGCAGGGCCCCGGAGCGATAGCCGGCGACGAGCCCGGACAGCGCCAGCGAGACCAGGAGCCCGCCGGCGACCGGGTGCCGCAGCCGCTTCATGGCAGGCGGACCTCGAAGGCGATCCACTTGCCCTCGGGCGCTCCGCTGGCCTCGGGCCCGATGTGCGCCGCGCAGCCGGCCGGAACCAGCAGGCCGCGGAGGGTGGCCAGCTCGACGCGGCCCTGCTTGACGCGCACCAGCACCTCGACCGAGCCCCGGGACTTGCTGCCGGAGGCGCCGAGCATGGCCGAAAGGCACTGGCGCAGCTCATCCTTGTCGGCCGCCTCGGCGATGAAGGTCGGCGCGGGGTCGGCGCGCCACGACTTGCCCTCGCTGGCAATCCGCCAATGAACCGAGGGCGACCCGGCGGTCGCGCGCGCGGGCGCCTCTTCCCGGAGGACGGAGCTCAGGTCCGCCTTTCCGCGCTTCTTCTCGCTCGACATCAGTCCGAGGGTCGGGGCGTCCAGCTCAGCCGGAGCAGGGCGCCTGGCCGCTGGCGGCGCAGCAAGAGGAGCCGCGGCGGGAGGAGGGACCTCGCGGAGCGCGGGAGCCGGCGCCGAAGCGCCCTTGGCGGAATATGCCTTCTGTGCGGCGGCGCCGCCGCCGGCGGTGTCGGCGGCAGAGAGCCCGGCGCGGTAGCCGACGATCCGTGACTTGCCCTCGTTGAACTCCGACTCGGTCAGAAGGGCGCGGACCTGGGCGTCGTCGCTGGCCGAGCAGGGGGCGCTGTCGAAGACGGCCAGGTCGCTGATCCGCAGCGACAGCTCCTCGTCGAGGCGGGCCAGGCAGTTGTTGCGCGTTACCTTGAGGATGGCGAAGGCGCCGGCGGCGGCCTCGAGCTCGTCCGACTTGAGCAGGGGAACGCTGAGAGCGCCGGGAAAGGGCTTGCCCTGGGCGGGACGCACGGTCACCGCTCCCTTGGCCTCGAGGATGAGGGCGTCGGCGCGTCCCTTTCCAGTGCCCGCCGGGCGAGAGGGCTCGGCGGCCACGCCGACGCTGGCGATGGCGAGCAGCGAGAGTCCCAAGAACGCGGCGGTCGTGCGCAAGCCCATGCTCTACCTCGTGTCCCGCTCGATCGCAGGAGCGTCCGGCGCATTCTAGAGGCAACGGCCGCCATAGGGCAGGGCCGGTTTCGCCTGCAGCCCGAAGAACCCAGATGATTTCGGTATGACGAATGAAGAACTCGTGCGGCTGCGGCCCACGCCCTCGGGGAAAAGGAACTCGGAAACGCGAAGGCTGGTCGCTGCCCTCAGCTTCCTGCTGCCAAACATTGCACTGGCCCACGACCTCTGGCTGGAGCCTCGTTCGAGCGGGTACGTGCTGCGGTACGGCCACCGCGGCGGTGAGCTGGTGCCTCTCGACGGCGCCAAGGTCAAGTCCATCCGCTGCCTCAACCGCGGCGCCGCCCACTCCCATTTCCACGTCCACGACGGCGACTGAAGCTCGGAGGTCAAATGCTGGAGCGAATCGGAATCTCGCTGGAGGACGAGCTGCTGGAGCAGTTCGACGAGCTGATCGCCGAGAAGGGCTACGTCAACCGCTCGGAGGCCGTGCGCGACCTGATCCGCGATGCCCTGGTGCAGCGCGAGTGGTCCCGTGAGAGCGGGAACCAGGAGCGGGTGGCGGTGGCCACGCTGGTCTACGACCACGACTCCTCGAGCCTGGCGCAGGGGCTCGCCCACATCCAGCACGAGAACCCCCGGGCGGTCGTCTCGGCGCTCCACGTTCACCTGGATCCCCACAACTGCCTGGAGGTGCTGGTGCTGCGCGGGCGGGCGCGGGAGGTGCAGTCGATGGGCGAGGGGCTGGTGAGCACCAAGGGCGTCAAGTACGGCAAGTTCATTCCGGCGACCACCGGGCAGAAGCTGCGCTGACGCGGAGTCGATTCGCGCTACTTGGGCAGGCTCTCGAGGAGCTTGGCGAAGGCCGGCGTCTTCCGAATCGAGTCGAGCGCGCGATCAGCCTCGAGAGTCGCGCGCAGCTCCCTGGTCGCCTTGAGCTGCTGCAGCTCGCGGACGGCGCGGGTCGCGTCGCCGCCGTTCGCCAGCAGCCGCGCGTAGTCGAGCCTCGCCTCGGCGAAGCCGGGCCACAGCTGCAGCGCCGCGTCGAGAAGTCCGGCGGCGCGGGAGGTGGCGAAGAGGTCGGCCTTGGCCACCAGCGGATGGGCGTCCTGGTAGAGCAGGCGCGCCTGCGCCTCCCGCAGCCGCGCCTGGGGCACCCGGACCAGCAGCGTGGCGCGCTCCGAGGCCGCTCCCGCCGGCTCCTGGAAGCCCAGCAGCGCCTCGGCGCCGGTGCCGACCTCGATCGTCGGCGTCATCGGGCCTCCGACCACGCTCAGCCCGGCATCGAGTGGTTTGGGATCCTCGCGCGGGCCCTCCCGGCCCTCGCAGCCCTTGGCGCACCAGCTGACCCGCCAGAGCTTTACCTCGGACGAGATCTCCTGGCGTTGTCCCTGCCAGTGCACCGCCAGCGCGCCTTTCTCGACCGAGTACTGGAACCAGGCCTCCGAATCCGGCAGGTCGGGCGAGCGCAGCCTGGGCGCGCGCAGGTACTCGGCGCAGGGGTGCGCCGCAGGAGACTTGAAGAGCTGCCGGGCCGCCTGCGCGTTCGACTCCGGCGCGCTGGCCTCGTCGAGCACGGCCTCTCCGATGCTCTCGTTCTCCCAGGTTCCCGCAGCCGGCTTGAGCACCGCCCAGGCCCAGCGCGTCGCCCGACAGCGGCGGTCTGAGCTGCCGCAGTCCTCGGTCTGCTCCAGCAGGAAGAGCGCGGCCCCTCCCTTGGTCAGGCACACCGGGCTGAGCGTCGACATGGCGGGCGGCTTGGCGAGGGCCTCGCCACTCAGCACAAGCGCGGCCAACGTTGCTGCCAGACGTGCGGCCATGGATCTCTCCTGACGTTCGGCGAGGCGGTTGGATCGCCGGCTGGCTACGGAGTGAAGCTCGCCGAAACAGTCTTGGCCGCCGACATCGTCACCGTGCAGGTCCCGGTCCCGGTGCAGGCTCCCGTCCAGCCGTTGAACGTCCCGGTGGTGCTCGCGGACAGCGTCACGGTCGCCCCGTTGGCGAAGCTCGCCGAGCAGGTCGCGCCGCAGTTGATTCCCGCCGGAGTCGACGTCACCGTGCCGGTTCCGGACTTGGTCACCGTCAAGGTGTAGGTCGACGGCTCGAAGGTGGCGGTGACCGAGGTCGCAGCGCTCATGGTTACTGTGCAGGCCCCGGTCCCGGTGCAGCCGCCGCCGGTCCAGCCCATGAAGACAGTGCTGGCGTTGGGGGCGGCGGTGAGGGTGACGACGGCGCCGGAGACGAAGTCGGCGGAGCAGGTCGTCCCGCAGTTGATGCCCGCGGGAGCGGAGGTGACCGTGCCGCCGCCGGCGCCGGCCGGGGTGACGGTGAGGGCGAACGCCGGCTCGAAGCTGGCGGTCACGCTCTTGTCGGCGGAGAGGGTCACGGTGCAGGTCCCGGTCCCAGTGCAGGCCCCCGACCAGCCGGTGAAGATCGATCCGGCGGAGGCCGCGGGGGTCAGCGTCACCGGCGTGCCGGCGGCGTAGGTGGCGGAACAGGTCGCTCCGCACGAGATCCCGGCTGGGGAAGAGCCGACCGTCCCGGTGCCCGCTCCTGTCTTGGCCACCGTGAGCACGTGGGTCGGCTCAAAGTTGGCGCTGACAGTGGTGTTGGCGGTGAGCGTCAGGGTGCAGGAGCCGGTGCCGGTGCAGCCGCCGCCGGACCAGCCAGTAAAGATCATGTTGGCGTCTGCCGCGGCGGTCAGGGTCACCGAGGTGCCGGTGAGGTAGCTGGCGCTGCAGGTCGTTCCGCAGGAGATGCCGGCCGGGTTGGTCGAGCTCACGGTGCCGGTCCCGGCCCCGGTTTTGGTGACGCCCAGCGTCCAGGTGATGGCGGTGAAGGTGGCAGTGACCGAACGGGCCGCGGTCATGCTGACCGTGCAGGTCCCGGTCCCGCTGCAGGCGCCCGCCCAGCCGGCGAAGGTCGAGGTCGCGTCTGGGGCGGCGGTGAGGGTGACACTGGTGCCGGTGACGTAGTCGGCGGAGCAGGTGGCTCCGCAGGAGATCCCGGCGGGAGTCGAGCTCACCGCTCCGCCGCCGCTGCCGGCCTTGGTGACTGCGAGCGTGAAGGTCGGCTGGAAGGTCGCGGTGACGGTGGTGTTGGCGCTGAGGGTGACGGTGCAGGTGCCGGTGCCCGAGCAGCCGCCGCCGGTCCAGCCGGTGAAGGCCGAGCCGGCCGACGGAGAGGCGCTGAGGGTGATCTGGGTCCCGGTGAGCCAGGTGGCGCTGCAGGTGGTCCCGCAGTTGATGCCGGCCGGGCTCGAGGTCACGGTGCCCGTGCCCGCGCCCGCCTTGGAGGTGGACAGCTGCCAGGTGATGGCGGTGAAGGTCGCGGTGACCGACTGGGCGGCGCTCATGGTCACGGTGCAGGTCCCGGTGCCGGTGCAGCCGCCGCCGCTCCAGCCGGTGAAGGTGGAGGTGGCGTCGGCGGTGGCGGTGAGCGTCACGGCGGTGCCCTGAGCGTAGCTGTCGCTGCAGGCGGGCCCGCAAGTGATTGCCCCGACGCTGGAGCGCACGGTGCCGCCGCCGGTGCCGGCCAGCGCCACGCTGAGCACGTAGCTCACCGGCTGGCAGGTGGAGGTGATGGTGTCGCAGGCGAGACCGAGGGCGCAGTCGTTGCTGCTCGCGCAGGCGATGCCCGCGGTGCAGTCGCGCGCGCGACCGCCGGACATCCCGGCGACCACGAAGGCGGGGGCGGTGACCGTGTCGGTGATGGCCTGGTTGCCGAAGGAGCCGGCCTGGGAATTGGTCAGCTGGACCACGCCGCTGGCGTCGACGGTGGCGGTGATGTTGAGCGGGAAGGTGGTGGCGCCGTTCACCGGGGCGTTGATGGCCGCGGCGATGGCCTGGGCCACCTGGCTGGCGGTGCTGACGCTCGACGGCAGCGGGACCGGCACCCGCGTGGAGGCAGGGGCCGCGCCGCTCTTGTCGAACTCGAAGACCACCGCCGGGTTGATCCCGTCCTTGAGGGTGAAGGTCTGGCCGTCGCTGATGTTGGAGCGCGACACCGGGGTGATGCTGCCGGTCGCCGCCGTCAGGGCCTGGGCGGTCTGGCAGTTGGCGCTGCAGGTTCCGCACGACGAGGTGTTGTGGTCGTCGCAGGCCTCGGTGCCGTTCGTGATTCCGTCGCCGCAGTAGGGACCCTTGAGGTTGAGCACCGCGGTGCAGGTGGCGTTGCACAGGGTGCAGCTGGGCGTGCCGTAGAGGCAGGCGGTTTCGGTGACGGTGTTGCCGTCGTCGCAGACCTCGGCGTTGACGCCGTTGACGTTGAGGAAGCCGTCGCCGCAGATGTTGCGCTTGCAGGTGTTCAGGCAGTCGTCGGCATTGCTGGTGTTGCCGTCGTCGCATTCCTCTCCGGCAAGCGGGTTGACGAAGCCGTCGCCGCAGCGAGCCAGCTTGCAGTTGGAGTTGCAGGTGGCGGTGTTGGTGTTCGGTGCCCCGGGGTCGCACTGCTCTCCGGCGGCGTAGTTGACGAAGCCGTCCCCGCAGACCGGCTTCTTGCAGTTGGCGTTGCAGGTGGCGGTGTTCACGCCGCCGCTATCGCACTCCTCCCCCGCCGGCAGGTTGACGATGTTGTCGCCGCAGCGGGGCACCGTGCAGTCGAGATTGCAGGCGGCGGTGTTGACCGCGCCGGTGTCGCACTGCTCGCCGGCGGCCGGGTTGACGAAGAAGTCGCCGCAGCGGGGCAGCTTGCAGTCGGCGTTGCAGGTGGCGGTGTTGACCCCGCCGCTGTCGCACTCCTCGCCTGCCGCCAGATTGACGATCTTGTCGCCGCAGCGGGGGAAGGTGCAGTCGAGATTGCAGCCGGCGGTGTTCACTCCACCGCTGTCGCACTGCTCGCCGGCCAGCGGGTTGGGGATGCCGTCGCCGCACTTGGACTTGGTGCAGTTGTAGTTGCAGGTCTTCGAGGGGCCGCCGTCGTCGCACTCCTCGAAGGAGGGGCCGGGGGCGGCGTCGACCAGCTTGTCGCCGCAGCGGGCGCGCTTGCAGGCCAGGGTGCAGTCGCCGGTGTCGGAGTTGACCGCCTTGCCCAGGTCGCACTCCTCGCCCATGTCCACCACCCCGTTGCCGCAGGTGCCGTCGGAGCGGCAGTCGGCGGAGCAGCCGTCGCCGTTGATGTTGTTGCCGTCGTCGCAGACCTCGCCCGCGCTCCGGTTGAGGATTCCGTCGCCGCAGCGGGAGAGAGTGCAGTTGGCGTTGCAGCGCGAGCTCTCCCCGCCGTCGTCGCACTGCTCGAACTGGGCCCCGGGGGCGGCGTCCACCAGCCGGTCGCCGCAGCGCGCCTTCTTGCAGCCGGCGGTGCAGTTGGCGCTGTCGGAGTTGGCGGCCCCCTGGTCGCACTCCTCGCCCTTAAGGGCGTCGAGGTAGCCGTTGCCGCAGGTCTCGTTGGACTTGCAGTCGGCGCTGCAGCCGTCGCCGGAGACGTTGTTGCCGTCGTCGCAGACCTCGCCCTTGGCCTTGTCGACGATGCCGTTGCCGCAGGTCTCGTTGGACTTGCAGTCTGCGCTGCAGCCATCGCCGTCGACGTTGTTGCCGTCGTCGCAGACCTCGTTCTTGGTCTTCTCGGGAAAAGCCTTGTCGACGTAGCCGTTGCCGCAGGTCTCCTTGGAGAGGCAGTCCTTGCTGCAGCCGTCGCCGGAGACGGTGTTGCCGTCGTCGCACTGCTCGATCGCGTCCGGGCTCGCCGAGCCGCAGCTGACCGTCGCGGCG
>JBBIQS010000093.1:0-30313 GCA_037442205.1 Myxococcales bacterium | reverse complement strand
GGCCGGAGCCGGAGCCGGAGCCGGCGCGGCCTTGGCGGGCTCGGCCGGCTTGGGCGGCTCGGCGGCGGCGCCCGGCGCCGGAGCGGCCTTGGGAGCATGAGTTTCGGTGAACTTGTAGCCCTGCGAGGCGGTTCCGGCCTTGACCCGGGCCTTGGACTCCTCCTCGAACTTCTTCGCGTACTCGGGGGCCCGGTCCATCATCTCCGCCAGCGGCGCCGGGTCGGCCTCGCCGCGCTCGCGGTGCTTGAGCGAAGGCGCCCAGGCGGTCTTGACGTCCGCGGCCATGAACGACGGCGGCGGCGGCATCCCGTAGGTCGCCGGGTCGAAGAACCGCTCGTCGATGTCGCTGAACCCATGGGAGCGCATCCGAGCCAGGAAGGTAGGGATCATCCCGGTCGGCGAGTGGTAGCCGTGGATGTGCCCCTCCTCGTCCTTGTGGGTGGGCGCATAGACGAACAGGTTGCGGGTGCGGTAGTCGCCCTTCTCGTCCAGCGGCAGCACCTCGGCGACGGCGGTGGTGCGGCGCGAGCCGTCGTGGAAGCGCTCGCAGGTGACGATGGCGTTGATGGCCGAGGCCACCTGGGCGCGCACCGCCACCATCGGCAGGTCGATGCCGCTCATCAGGCACAACGACTCGACGCGGCGCAGGGTGTCGGTGGGGGTGTTGGCGTGGGTGGTGGCCATCGAGCCGCCGTGGCCGGTGTTCATGGCCTGCATCAGGTCGAAGGCCTCGCCGCCGCGCACCTCGCCGACCACGATCCGGTCGGGCCGCAGCCGCAGCGCCGAGTGGAGCAGGTGGCCCATGTTGACCTCGCCCTTGCCGAACTTGTCGGGCGGGCGGGACTCGAAGGGGACGATGTGCTCCTGCTGCAGCTGAAGCTCGGCCGAGTCCTCGATGGTGAGGATGCGCTCGTCGTTGGGGATCAGGGTGGAGACGATGTTGAGCAGGGTCGTCTTGCCCGAGCCGGTGCCGCCCGCCACCAGGATGTTGAGCTTGGTGTGCACCATGGCCTTGATCAGGTGGGCCATCTGCGGGGTCATCGAGCCGAACTCGATGAGCTTGTCGATGGTGAGCTTGTCCTTGAAGAACTTGCGGATCGAGATCGTGGTCCCCTTGCGAGCGATGGGGGGGATCACGATGTGGATACGCGAGCCGTCGGGGAGGCGGGCGTCGAGGCGGGGGCGCTCGTCGTTGAGCAGGCGGCCGACGAACTGGGCGATGTTGCGCGCCGCGCCCAACAGCCCTTCCTCGGTGAATTTGGCCTCGGTCAGGGTCAGCTTGCCCTTGGCCTCGATCCACACCTCCTCGGGGCCGTTGATCATGATCTCGGAGACGGAAGCGTCGTCGAGATACTTGAGCACGGGCTTGAGGAAGGCCCGCAACGACTCCTGATACATGCCATTGACGTTCGCCATGGGCGGGAGTCTAGCACGCGTCTTGCGCGGTTCTGCGCCCCGGAAAACGTCGGCACGCCGCCTCAACCGGCGGTCGCCGGGGGCGGGGAGGAAGTGGGGGAGGCGGCCCGGAGCCGGCTACTTCTTGCGCTCGGAGAGCCGGTGCACCAGGTCGACCAGGCGCTTGGCCGCCTCGGGCGGGGTCGGCGGCAGGATGCCGTGGCCGAGGTTGAAGATGTGCCCGACCTCGCCGGCGCGGGCCAGCACGTCGCGCACGCGGGCCTCGAGGGCCTCCGGCGGCAGGAACAGCGCGGTCGGGTCGAGGTTGCCCTGCGCCGCCACCTTGGGCCCCAGCCGCTGGCGGGCCACGTCGAGCTCGATGCGCCAGTCGACGCCGACCACGTCCGCTCCCAGGCGCGAGAAGCGCTCCAGCAGGCCCGAGGCCCCGGTGGCGAAGAAGATCACCGGCACCTTCTCCTGCTTGGCCGCCTCGATGATCCGCTTGAGGTAGGGGGCGCTCCACTCGTCGAAGTCCATCGGCGACAGCTCGCCGCCCCAGCTGTCGAAGATCTGCACCAGGCTGGCCCCGGCGCGGATCTGCGACTTCAGGTAGGCGCACAGGGTGTCGGTGAGCTTGTCGAACAGCTTGTGCGCCGCCTTCGGCTGCTCGAACAGGAAGCGCTTGGTGAGCAGGAAGTTCTTGGTGCTACCGCCCTCGATCATGTAGGCGGCCAGGGTGAACGGCGCCCCGCAGAAGCCGATCACCGGCACCCGGCCGGCGAGGTTCTTGACCGTCAGCCGCATGGCGTCGCCGACGAATCGGGTCTCGCTCTCCGGGTCGGGGATGTGCAGCCGCTCGACGTCGGCCGCCGAGCGGATCGGGTCGTGGAACTTGGGGCCGTGGTCGCCCAGCTCCAGGCTCATCCCCATCGCCTCCACCGGGATCAGGATGTCGGAGAAGATGATCGCCGCGTCCACGCCGATGAGGTCCACCGGCTGGATCGTCACCTCGGCCGCCAGGTCGGGGGTCTTGCAGAGGGTGAGGAAGTCGACCTTGCCGCGCACCTGACGGTACTCGGGCAGGTAGCGGCCGGCCTGGCGCATGATCCAGATCGGGGTTCGCTCGACGGGTTGCTGATGGCAGGCGCGCAGGATGAGGTCGTTCTTGAGCATGCGCGGGTTTGAACCCGATTCCAGGCTTGCGGTCAAGCCTCGCGCCGCTCGAATGCCCGGCCGGCATCCTTTCGATAAGGCCTGCTACTGGTTGCCGAGGTCGTCCTGGACTTGCTTGGGGTTGCTGGTCCAGCCGTGGTCCTCGGGGACGTGGCCGCCGCCCTGGTTGCGGTAGTCGATCCACTCGCGGTCGTTGTGGATGGGGTCCCAGTCGCCGCCCAGCTGCGGCGGCTCGAGGGTGACTTCCTGCCGGTCGTCGGGGACGACGAACTCCGGGGGATCGGGGAATCGAGGGTCCATTCGCGAAAGCTAGGCAGCGGACTCGCTCCCAGCGCGTCAGTGACGCACTGCGCAACGCGAGTGGGCCCCCGCATCGACGCCAGGCCGTTCTCCGGCAAAGAAAAGGCGCGCCTCCCTCCTCGAGAGGCGCGCCGGCGAAGGGGCTGCTACCGCAAGCTTACTTCTCGGCCATGAACGGATAGCGGTAGCTCATGGGCGGCACGAAGGTCTCGGCAATGGCGCGCACCGACACCCAGCGCTGCAGGTTGTAGATGCTGCCCGCCTTGTCGTTGGTGCCCGAGGCCCGGGCGCCGCCGAAGGGCTGCTGGCCCACCACCGCCCCGGTCGGCTTGTCGTTGACGTAGAAGTTGCCGGCGGCGTCGCGCAGCGCCTCGGTGAGCCTGGCGATGACCGCCCGGTCGCGGGCGAAGATGGCCCCGGTCAGCGCGTAGGGCGAGGTCTCGTCGACCAGCTTGAGCGTCTCGTCGAGCTTGGCGTCGGCGTACGGGAAGACGGTCAGCACCGGCCCGAAGATCTCCTCCTGCATCAACTTGAACTTGGGGTTGGAGGTTTCGACCACCGTGGGCTCGATGAAGAAGCCGGCCGAGTCGTCGCACTTGCCGCCGAAGACGATCTTGGCCTCGCTCGAGCCCTTGGCGTAGTCGACGTACTCCTTGATCGACTTGAAGGCCCCGCGGTCAATGACCGCGCCCATGAAGTGGGTGAAGTCCTCGGGGTCGCCCAGGCGGATCTCCTTGAGCATGGCCACCATGCGCTCCTTGACCTGCGGCCACAGGCTCTCTGGGACGTAGGCGCGGCTGGCCGCCGAGCACTTCTGCCCCTGGTACTCGAAGGCCCCGCGCACCAGCGCCACCGCCAGCGATTGCGGGTCGGCCGAGGGATGGGCGAAGACGAAGTCCTTGCCCCCGGTCTCGCCGACGATGCGCGGGTAGCTGCGGTAGTGCGGCAGGTTGGCGGCCATGGTCTTCCACATGTCCTGGAAGACCGAGGTCGAGCCGGTGAAGTGGATGCCGGCGAAGTCGGGCGAGGCCAGCGCCGGATCGCCGACCGCGCGGCCGGAGCCGGGGACGAAGTTGATCACCCCCGGCGGCAGCCCCGCCTCCTCGAGCAGCTTGTAGATGTAGTAGGCGGAGTAGACCGCCGAGCTGGCCGGCTTCCACAGCACGGTGTTGCCCATCATCGCCGGGCTGGTGGGGAGGTTGGCGGCGATGGAGGTGAAGTTGAACGGAGTCACCGCGAAGACGAAGCCCTCCAGCGCCCGGTACTCGGTGCGGTTCCAGCGCCCGCCCGCCGACAGCGGCTGCTCGGTGTAGATCCGCTCCAGGTAGTGGGGGTTGTAGCGCCAGAAGTCGATGATCTCGCAGGCGCTGTCGATCTCCGCCTGATGGGCGGTCTTGCTCTGGCCGAGCATGGTGGCGGCGTTGAGCTTCTGGCGCCAGGGGCCGGCCAGCAGCTCGGCGGCCTTCAGGAACACCGCCGCCCGGTCCTGCCAGTCCATGCGCGACCACTCCTTGCGCGCGGCCCTGGCGGCCTCGACCGCCATCTGCACGTGCTCGGCGCTCGCCTGGTGGAAGCGGCCGAGCAGTTTCTTGTGGTCGTGCGGAGCGCGGATGTCGGCCAGCTTGCCGCTCTTGACCTCCTTGCCGCCGATGATCAGCGGCACCTCGACGGTCTGGCTGCCCAGCTCCTTGAGGCGGCTCTTGAGCTCGGCGCGCTCGGCGCTGCCGGGCGCGTAGCCCAGCACCGGCTCGTTCTTGGGCTCGGGGATCTGGAAGATGGCGTTGGACATGACGGCTCCCTTCAAGGGTTCGAGAAAGGGCGGCCAGGGCGGCCGCGGCACCGCACGGGCGGCTGTTGTAGCAGCAAAGGTGCGACACCGGCCAGAGTCACGGCGTCGTCGATGCAGTTCATCGCCGGGCGCCGCCGCCCGCCGTGTACAATGGCCGGCCCGATGAGCCCACCGCCACAGGATCCCGACGCCAGGCCGCCTCTCACCCAGCATGAGCAGCTGCTCGAGCAGGCCCCGTTCCCCGTCTGCCTGACGCACCGCGCCTCCCTGCAGATCCTGACGGCCAACAGCGCCTTCGCGCGCATGGCCCGGGTCGAGGTCGCTGAGCTCAAGCAGAACCGCTGGCAGGAGTGGAACGGCAACCTCTTGCTGGGGCGCATTCGCCAGCTCTGGGAGGAGCTGGGCGGCGCCCAGGCGGCCCAGTCCGAGATCACCGAGCCCGATGGCCGCGAGTTCTCGCTGACCTGTTCGGCCTGGAACCTGCCCGGCGCTCCGCCGATGATCGCCACTGCCGCCACCGAGCTGGTCGGCGAGCTGCGCGCGGCGCGGGTGCGCGGGCGGGCGCTGCTCTCGGCCCTGGAGGCCTTCCCCGACCTGGTGCTGCGGCTGGACCGCGACGGGCACTTCATCGAGGGGCTGGGCGGGCGCGGCAGCGGCTTTCCGCTCCCCGCCAATCCCCACGGGCGCCAGCTGTGGGACCTGGCTCCCCAGCCGCGCAGGGACGCGACCCGCAAGGCCTTCGAGGCGGCGAGCGCCGGCACCCCGGCGGCGGTCGAGTTTGCGCTGCCGACGCAGGAGGGAGAGCGCTGCTACGAGGCTCGGCTGGTCCCGCCCTCCCGCTCCGAGGTGGTGGCGGTGGTCCGCGACGTGACCGAGCTGCGGCGCACCGAGCGCGAGCTGGAGCACGCCCGCGCCCTGCTCGAGGAGCGCGTCGCCCAGCGCACCGCCGAGTTGCGCCGCAGCGAGCAGAGCCTGCGCGCAGTCACCGACGCCCTGCCGGTGCTGATCTTTCAGCTCGGGTCGAAGGGCGAGGTCGCGGTCGCCAACCGCGCCTGCGAGGAGTGGTTCGGCGTCCCTCGGGACGAGTTGTCCCGGCGAAGGTTGCTCGACCTGGTTGGCGCCGCCGCGGGCTGGCTCGAACCGCCCATCCGCTCGGCGCTCAGCGGCCAGGCCGCGGCGGCCCAGGGCGAGCTCGAGAAGGGCGACGAGACGCGCTGGGTGGAAATCGCGCTGGTCCCCGACTTCGATCGAGATGGCCGGCCGGCGGGCGCCTTCGCCCTGCTGCAGGACGTCACTCCCGCCCAGCGGGCCCAGCGCGCGCTGCGCGAGAGCGAGGAGAAGTTTCGCACCTTCGCCGAGAGCACCAGCGCCGCCATCATGATCCTTCGCGGCGGCAAGCTGCTCTACGCCAACCCAGGCATGGTCGGGAACACCGGCTACACCAGCGCCGAGCTGGAGGCGATGCCGTTCTGGGACCTGGTCCATCCCGACTATCAGGAGCTGGTGCGGGCGCGTGCCGCGGCCCGCGAGCGCGGCGAGTCGGTCCCGCAGAACTACGAGATCAAGATCCGCCGAAAGGACGGCACTGAAGGCTGGGTGAACTACAGCGGCACGCAGGTCCAGTTCGGAGGAGCCCCGGCGGTGCTGGGGACCGCCTACGACATCACCGCCCCAAGAAGGCCCAGGACCAGCTGGCGTTCCTGGCGGAGGCGGCGGCGGTCCTCTTCTCCTCGTTCGACTTCGAGACCACCCTGGGCACCTTGGCCCGGCTGTGCACCCCCAGGATGGCGGACTGGTGCGCCATCGATCTCATCGAACAGGATGGCCGGCTGCGCCGCGTAGGGGCGGCCCACGTCGAGCAGGGCAAGGAAGTCCTGATGCGAGAGATGGACTTGCACCCGCAGACGGTCCACGGCTCCAAGTACGGCGCGCAGTTGATGGCGGGCCGTCCGGTCCTCAGGCGGCAACTCGAGCAGGAGGAGCTGTTTACCCCGGACCCGGAGCGGACCCGCCTCCTCAAGGTGCTGGGAGCCGAGTCGCTGATCACGGCCCCGATGGTGGCCCGGGGGCGGGTGATCGGCGGCGTGACCTTCGCCTATTCCGGCTCGGGGCGCCGCTACGAGGAGGGCGATCTCTCGCTGGTGCAGGACCTGGCCAGCCGGGCGGCGGTGGCGGTGGAGAACGCCCGGCTGTTCCGCGAGGCCCAGGAGGCCAACAGCGCCAAGGACCGCTTCCTGGCGCTGGTCTCGCACGAGCTGCGCAACCCGCTGGCCACGCTCTCGCTGGCGGTGCGGGCGCTGCACGCCCAGCGCCATACCCCGGAGGCCATGGAGCACACCCTCGAGGTCATCGACCGCAGCCTGGCCCTGCAGTCGCGCCTGGTGGAGGACCTGCTCGATCTGTCGCGCGTCCACCGCGGCACCATGAACCTCAAGCTGGAGGAGATCCCCTTCGACGAGGTCGTGCGCTCGGCGGTCGAGGACCGGCGCGAGGAGGTCGAGCGCGGGGGAATCCGCCTGGACCTCGAGGTGGGCGAGGACGTGATCATCGACGGCGACTTCGACCGGCTGGAGCAGGTGGTGGCCAACCTGCTGACCAACTCGGTCAAGTACACCCCGCGCGACGGGGCCATCCGGGTATCGCTGTCGGTGAAGGAGGGCCGGGCGGTGCTGGTCGTGGCCGATACCGGCAGCGGGATTGCTCCGGACGTCCTGCCGCACGTCTTCGAGATGTTCCGCCAGGGCGAGCCGCCGGCGTCCCAGGCCGGCTGGCATGGCTTGGGGATCGGGTTGGCGCTGGTCAAGTCGATCGTCGAGCGGCACCGGGGAGAGGTGCGGGCACAAAGCGACGGGCCGGGCAAGGGCAGCCGCTTCACCGTCGAGCTTCCGCTGGCCAAGGGTGCCGCCGGGAGAGGCTGAGCTGAGCGACGGCTGCCCGGCACCGGCGAGCCGGCGCGGCGCAGCCGCGGAGAGCACTTGAAGAGCATGGAAGATCAGACGCCCGCCAAGTTGCGCGGCGCCTATTACACCTCGCCGGACCTGGCCCGGTTTCTCTCGGCCTGGGCGGCGCCGCCGGGAGCGCGGGTGCTCGAGCCGGGCTGCGGGGACGGAGCCTTCGTCTCGGCGCTGGCGGAGCTGGGCGGCAGGGCGCGAGAGGTGCTCGGGCTCGAGCTGGAGCCTAAGGAGGCTGCCAAGGCGCGCGCGTGTCTCAAGACGGGCAAAGTCGAGCGCGCCGACTTTCTCGCGTGGTTCCTGGCGCCGAAGCAGCGGCCGCCCTTCGACGCGGTGGTCGGCAATCCTCCCTACGTCCGCTACCAGTATCTGAGCGAGGAATCGCAACGCAGGGCCGAGCAGATCTTCGATCGCCTGGAGCTTCCGTTCACCCGACACACCAACTTGTGGGTGGCCTTCGTGCTGGCGGCGCTCTCGCTGCTCAGGCCTGGCGGCCGGCTGGCGATGGCCATTCCGGCAGAGCTGCTGCACGTGCTCCACGCCCAGCCGCTGCGGGACCAACTGGCGCGCCAGTGCCGCCGCGTGCTGGTGATCGACCCGGAGGAGATCTGGTTCGAAGAGACGCTGCAGGGGGTGGTGCTGCTGCTGGCCGAGGTCAAGGAGGCTCCCGCCGAGCGCTGCCGGCTGTCGCTGCTCCCGGTGAAGGGGATGGACTTCCTGAAGCGTGGGGCCGACCGCTGCTTCGAGGAGGCCTGCTTCGCCGATGCGGCACTGCTGACGGGGAAGTGGACCGCTGCGCTGCTGACCGGCTCGGAGCGAGCCTTGCTCGGCCTGCTCGAGAACCAGCCGGGGGTGCGGCGCCTGGGAGAGCTGGCGAAGGTGGACGTGGGGATCGTCACCGGCGCCAACGCCTTCTTCCTGGTGGACGACGCCACCGTCGCCGAGCATGGCCTGCAGCAATACGCCCACCCGATGTTCGGACGCAGCGAGCACGTGCGCGGGGTGATCTACGACCAGGAGGCGCACGCCGAGAACCGGCGCCGGGGGCTGCCCGCCAACTTCCTGTGGATCCGCGAGCCGATGGCGCGGCTGCCGCCGGCGGTGCAGCGCTACCTGCGGACAGGCGTTCGAGCCGGGCTGCCGCAGCGCTACAAGTGCCGCATCCGCACGCCCTGGTACAGCGTGCCCTCGGTGTGGGCCAGCCCGATCTCGATGCTCAAGCGCAGCCACGACTGTCCGCGGCTGGTGCTCAACCTCGCCGGGGCGCTCACCACCGACACCGCCTACCGGCTCCAGCCCAAGGTCGATCCCCTCGCGCTGGTGGGCTCGTTCCTCAACAGCCTGACCCTGTTGTCGGCCGAGCTGGAGGGGCGCCACTACGGCGGCGGAGTGCTGGAGCTGGTTCCCTCCGAGATCGAGCGGCTGCTGCTGCCGCTGGCCGACTGCGATTCGGACCAGCTGCGCGCCCTCGACCTGACGGTGCGCGCCGGCGCCGGACCCTCGGCCTGGCTCGGCCCTCAGGACGCGCGGATTCTCGGGAGGCTGGGGCTGTCGTCCGCCAGGCAGGAGGAGCTGCGGCTGGCCTGGGATCGGCTGCGCCGGCGCCGGCAGCGGGTCGGCGACGAGGCCGCCGAGGATGCCGCCTGAATGCACCGAGCGAAGTGGCGGATTTGACAGCGGATTCCGGCGGCGCCTAGCCTCGAAGTGCACCCGGCGATGCGACGGCGAGCGGGGCGGGAAGCGATTTCATGGGGCTGCGCGGCAAGATCATCCTCGCTCTGGTCGTGGTGATGGCGGCGGGCTTTGCGCTCGCGGGCTTCCTCTCGTCGCGCCAGTTCGAGCAACTCCTCGAGAGCGAGGTTCAGGCCCGCGGCCGCGCGCTGCTGACCGCCATGGCGCCTCCGTGCGCCATCGCCATGGCCAACGGCGAGTTCGAGGACGTCGACCTCTACCTGGGCCAGGTCGGAGATCAGAAGCGCGCCGACCTGCTGGGCCTCGAATACCTGATGGTCCTGGACCATCAGGGCCGCATCTACTCGCACTCCGATTCGACCCGTTTCGGGCAGCGGCCGCCGGACCTCTTCTACACGCTGGCGCAGGCGGCAACGGCGCCGACCTTCCGGGTGATCCGCCGCGACTCCAAGGCTTCGCTGCTGGAGGCGACGGTGCCCATCGTCAGCGGGGTGCGCTACGGGACGCTGGTGGTCGGCTTCTCGATGGCGCGCGAGGAGCAGACGCTGCTGTCGGCCAGGGCGAAGGTGGTGCCCGGGGCGGCGGCGCTGGCGGCGGCCTGCGGGCTGCTGCTGCTGGTGCTGCTGACCCTCACCATACTCACGCCGGTCAAGCGCCTGACCGAGGCCGCTGACGCCTATGCGCTGCGCAAGCTCGAGCACCGGGTCGTGCTCGGCGGCGACGACGAGCTGACGCGCCTGGGCGGCACCTTCAACAAGATGGCCGGCGAGCTGCTCTCCTACACCCAGGACCTGGAGAAGAAGCTGGAGATCCGCGCCGCCGAGGTGGTGGCCAAGAACCGCGAGCTGACCGAGGTCAACCAGAAGCTGTCGGCGGCGGTGCAGCAGCTGGAGAAGCTGGCGATCACCGACGGGCTCACCGGGCTCTTCAACCACCGCCACTTCCAGGAGACGCTCTCCTTCGAGCTGACGCGCAGCCAGCGCGCCAGCCACCCGGCGTCGGTGGTGATGATCGACGTCGATCACTTCAAGCACTACAACGACCACAACGGCCACCCCGCCGGCGACAAGCTGCTGCGGACCCTGGCCGAGATCTTCCGCGGGCAGCTGCGCTCGGTGGACCTGGTGGCTCGCTACGGCGGCGAGGAGTTCGTCATTCTGCTGCTCGACACCGACCTCGACGCGGCGCTGGCGGTGGCCGAGAAGATCCGCAAGCGGGTCGAGCACGAGCCGTTCCCCAACGGCGAGAGCCAGCCCCTCGGCAGGCTGACCATCAGCGTGGGCGTCGCCTCCTTCGCCCGCCACGGGAGCTCCCCCGGGCAGCTGGTGGAGGCGGCCGACCAGGCGCTCTACCGGGCCAAGCACGGCGGACGCAACCGGGTCGAGGTGGCTCAGGAGTGGGAGGCTCGCCATGGCTAGCCCGCGGCAGGTGATGGCCTGCGCCGCTGGTCTCTTGCTCGCCTGCAGCCGGCCGAGCTCCACCGGGCTGGCCTCGGACGCCAACGGCGGCGAGGCGGCGAGCGAGGCGGTGGTGCGCTGGCCCAAGGAAGTGTCCGCGCTGCGCGTCGGGTTGACGCCGTACATGGATCGGGCCTCGTTGGAGAGCACCTTCCAGCCGCTGGTCGAGTACCTGGGCCGGCAGCTGGGCGTCCCGGTGGCGCTGGTCTCGACCTCCGGCTATGGCGAGCTGGGCGAGCTGATGCGGGCCCAGAAGGTGGACATGGGCGTCTTCTCGCCGCTCTCGTACGTGGAGGCCAAGGAGGCGGACCCCGGCCTGCAGCTGCTGCTCAAGCAGATCGCCGAGGGAGCGACGACGTTCCTGGGCTACATCGTCACCGTCGAAGAGAGCTCGGCCGAGACGCTGGGCGACCTGGCGGGAAAATCGATCTGCTTCGTCGATCGGCACTCGGCCTCGGGCTACCTCTACCCGCAGGCGCTGCTGCGGGCGCAGGGGCTGAACCCGGACACCCTGTTCAAGACCACGGTCTTCGCCGGCAACCACCTCGACTGCCTCAAGAAGCTCCTGGACGGCGAGGTGGATGCCGCGGCGGTCTTCTCCGGGGCCATCTCCGCCGGCCGGAGGCAGGGGCTGGCGATGGGGCGCATCAAGGTCCTGGCCAAGACCCAGCCGATTCCCTACGACGCCTGGTGCGTGCGCTCGGGTCTTCCCGAGGGCGCGGCGGTGCGGCTCAAGCAGGAGCTGCTGCTGCTCTCGACCGCCTCGGCGGGCGGGCGGCAGGTGCTCGGCCACAAGGTGCGGCTGAATGCCTGGACTGAGGCCTGGGACTCCGACTACGACTCAGTTCGCAAGGTGCGCGCGTTGGTGAGTGCCAAGGCCAGCGCTCCCTGATTTCCGAAAGCCAGATCCGACAGAGCGAAGGAGAACCCGTGCTCGCCATCCAGCAGCTTCTGTCCGGCGTCGACTTCGCGCGCGATAACAGCGCTGCTCGGCAGATGGCGAACTTCGCCTATCTGGTCGCGGACGCCGGGGCGGGGCAGTGCGTCCTGGTCGATCCAGCGTGGGAGCCGGAAGGGCTGCTGGCCATCGCCGCCTCGCGGCAGTTGCGAGTCATCGCGGCGGTCGCCACCCACGGCCACGGCGACCACGTCGGCGGCAAGCTCTACGGCGAAAAGGTGTTGGGGATGGCCGAGCTCACCGCGCTGGCCAGGGTCCCGGTCTATTGCCACCGCCTGGAGGCAAACAAGCTGCTGTCGCAGGGAATCCCGAAGGGGGACCTCCGGGCGGTCGAGGACGGGGACGAGCTCGCCGTCGGCTCCGGGAAGATCCGGTTCCTGCACACCCCGGGGCACAGCCCCGGCTCGCTGTGCCTGCAGGTCGGGGACGCGCTGATCACCGGCGACACGCTCTTCGTGCGCGAGTGCGGGCGCATCGACCTGCCCGGATCCGAGCCGGAGCTGATGTTCGCCACGATGCGCAAACTGGCCGCGCTGCCCGAAAAGATGCTGGTCTATCCAGGGCACGACTACGGTCCGACGCGCACCTCGACCATCGGCGAGGAGTGCCGCACCAACCCCTGCCTGCAGCCCAAGACCATGGAGGAGTGGCGGCTCTTCTGCACGACTTAGCGCCTACTCGGTCGAGAACTCCCAAACCACCGGCTCAAGTTCCTGGCCGTTCAGGGACGTCATCGAGCAGCGCCCGGCGACTCCCAGGCCGATACGGTACCGGTGGTGGGGCAGCAGCGGGCCGTCGGGGACGATGACCAGCTCGCGAGGCGATGCCCAGCGCGCGCCTGTGAAGCAGATGTTGCTGGCCCCGCAGGCGGCTGCAACGCAAACCCTGCTCGACATGTCCGAGTTGAGGGTCACGCGCAGCTCGCGGGTCGAGACTGGAACGCCGGTGGTGGCCTGCTTCGGCTCGAGTCCAGTCACCGCTGGCCGCTCTGGCCTCACCGACGACAAGGACGCAATCCACGCCGCCTCGACCTGTGCGGCACCCTGGCCCAGGGCCTTTGAAGCGGCCCTGTCCAGGTTCCGCTCGCGGCCAAGCTCTGCCAGCAAGGCCTTGAATCGCTCCTCTCCTAAAGTCGATTGCACATAGAGGACGAAGGCCGCGCCCACGGAATAGGCATAGGCGGTCGGCCTGTCCGGGCTCCCGAAATAGGCCGTCCACTTCGCGAGCTTTTCGAGGCTCAAGTTTCCGGCCGCCAGCTGAACCGCCGCTGCTTCTCGAGCCGCGCGGTCGAACTGCGAGAGCGATCCCGCAACGCGGTGCTCGATCAGCGTCGCAAGCCCCTCGTCAATAAAGCGCAGGAACTCCAGCTCGCTGGCACCCGCTGTCAGCCGGGACAGGCAGACGTGTGCGCCCTCGTGCGCCAGCGTGGGGGCCCCGCGCTGTTCGAGGCTGTCTTTGGGTATGAGGAGCCGAAGCTTCGCGCTGTTGAACTGGGCCGGACCGGCGGATGGCTTTTCGACGACCGTGAAGGTTGGCGGAGTGGCTGGCCCGAAGAACTCCTGCAGGGCATTCCAGGCGTCGTCATATCCGGCCAACGGTTTGCCATCGACCGACTGAAAGTGCGCCATCTGGCCGCCATCGGCAGTCAGCGCAACCAGCGTGAGGAGGGCGGGAACCGAGTGCATCTCAGACCAGCCACCGGTCCACAATCTTCTCGGCCGCGCCAGGCAGGATGCCCGCGGCGTAGGCGAGATCGATCGAGGTGAACCGTCCGCGGATGGCGGCGCAGTTGTGGACCGCGGTCAAAAAGCGGTCGCGGCTGACGCCCAGGTCGGCGAAGCGGTGAGCGGCCCCGGCGGTCTGAAGGCAGGTCTTGATCTTCTCGGGAGCGAGCAGAACCGGGGCGAAGGACTTCTTGGCCTTCTCCCAGCGGCCCGGCTGGTTGAGCAGCTCGCAGGCCTGGACCATTTTCTCCTGCTTTTTGCGGTACTCGGTCTCGACCGCATCGGCAATCGGCCCCCACAGCTTGCGGTCGAAGCCGACGCCCTTGGGCTCGAAGCGAGGCTTCTCCAGCGCCATCACCCGGCGGTAAAGCTCGGCGGCGAAGATGGTCCCCACGCCCACCTGCCGGCCGTGCATGTCGTGGGCGATGTGGTCGACGTGGGCCAGCATGTCGAGGGTGTGGCTTATCAGGTGCTCGCCGCCGGAGGCCGGCAGGCTCGAGCCCTGCAGCGTCATCGCGCAGCCGGAGTAGATGAGCGCGTCGAACAGGCCGCCGATGGCCCCGCCCTCGCGCCGGGCGATGCCCTGCGGATTGCCCAGGTACTTCGGCTCGATGCGGTTGATGACCTGGGCCACCGCCGGTGAGAAGTTCTCGCCGAAGAGCTCGTTGTTGAGGATCCAGTCGGCGGTGCTCACCGGCTTGGCGATGGAGTCGCCGAGCCCGGAGGTGGTCAGCAGGAAGGGCGCGCCCTCGATCACCCGCGGATCGGCAGCGATGATCCGCGGCGCGCTGGCGCGGAACAGGCTCTTCACTCCCTTGATCGACGGGGCCACATTGGCGGCGGTGTAGCCGTTCATCGAGGCGGCGGTGGCGTAGACCGCATAGGGAAGATTTGCCTCGCCCGCCAACCACTTGGTGAGGTCGTTGACCACGCCGCTGCCGACCGCGACGTAGACCTCGGCCTTGGGCAGTCCGGCCTTGAGCTTGTCCTTGGTGACGTCGTCGCAAACCGGCGAGCTGCCGTCGGCGCCGTCGGGGATGAGGCACTCCTCGATCCTGAAGCCGGCCTTGCCGAGGGCCGAGAGCAGGGGCGCCCCGGCCGCAACGCGGGTGCGCTTGTCGGAGAAGACCAGCGCCGTCTTCCTTGGGAACTGCACCGCAAGCGCGCCTGCCAGCTGCTCGGCGGCCTCGGGCGAGAAGAAGTAGTGCTCCGGCACGGTGGCGCGCTTGGGGCCGAACTCGGCGGCGATCTCCGGGCCGAGGGCGTCGAAGAGGTTCATGTCCAGGTCTCCTGCGGCTCCGTGGGAGCAAAAAGCCTGCGCGCCGGAGAGGCGCGCAGGCCGGAATTCGCGAGAGCAATCAGGCTCTTACTCCCGGTGCTGAGGGTCCTGCGCTAGCGCGCGGCGAACACGCTCGGGAAGCGCGCCAGGAAGGCGATGGCGTGAACCAGCTCGCGCAGGTCGACGCACTCGCCGATCTTGTGAGTGTTCTGCTCGATGCCCGGCCCGATGCCGAACATCGCCGGGTGCTTGTAGCTGCCCGAGATCACCCAGCCCTTCTTGTCGGTGGCGATGGCCTTGTCGTCCTTGGGGACCGGGAAGCCGACGCCGTCGGTGGAGAAGATCCAGCGGTCGACGCGCGGCTCCTTGCGGATGGCTCCGCCGGTCTCCTGCTTGGTGTCGACATTCGGAGTGACCACGCCCTTGTACGTGGTGACCGCGGCCTTGATCGCCGGGTGGTCCTCGGGAGTGACCCAGCCCAGGTAGATCTGCGGGTTGTTGAGGACGAAGCCCTTCCAGGTCGGCTGGTCGTAGGTCGGGACCTTCACCTCGACCTTGAGCCCGGCCTTGCGGGCGGCGGCGATCGCCTCGAGGTTCTCGACGTCCTTCACCGCCTGCTCCGGGGTTTCGCCGACGGTCAGCCGGCGGTCGAAGCGGAAGGTGAACTTGTCGGGCACGGCGCAGTCGCTGGGGGTGTCCAGATGCGACCAGCTGGCGGTGCGGGTGCCGTGGCCCAGGAACGGGTGGTCGAGGAAGCCCTCGCGCTTCTCGTACTTCTTGGCGGCCTCGGTGAGGATGGCGCCGGCGTACTCCAGCGGGTTGAGCCCTTCCCAGGGCATCGACCCGTGGCAGCTGCGGCCGGTGACCACCACCTCGATCTGCATGCGGCCGCGCTGGCCGCGGTAGATGCCCAGCGCGCCCTTCTTCGAGTCGCCGGTGCCCTCGGTGAGGATCACCACGTCCGGCACCATCTCCGGGGCGGCGCCGGGGAGCACCTTGCGGCTGATGAACAGCGGCCCGCCGCCGTCGTTGTCCTCTTCGCAGGCGGTGGCGTAGTTGCGGACGATCACGCCCTTGAGCGCGCCCTCCGGTGCCAGCTCGAGCAGGATCTTCGAGGAGATGGCCTCGGCGATCACTCCGCCCAGCTGGTCGGCCGAGCCGCGCCCGAACAGCAGGTTCTGCCACTCCTCGTCCGGCGGCAGGTGGCCGAGCTGGGTCTTGAGGAACTCCTTGTTGACCTTTTTCGGGTCGGTCAGGCCGTCGTAGCTGTCGATGCCGCCGCCGATCTTCTCTTTCCACTGGGGCCGCAGCGCCCGCACCGTGTCCGAGTGGCCGTCGGTGTAGATGACCTTCTTGTCCTTGGCCGGGATGCCGTCGTTGGGATCCTCGACCACCCACACCAGGTTGCCGAAGTCGTCGAAGAACACGTCCTCGGGCTTCCGCACCGCCTTGATCTCGATGATCTTCTTGCGCAGGTACTCCAGCCGCGGCTGCTCGTGGTTGGACAGGCCGCACAGCGGGTCGCCGCCCTTGTCGGCCGACCTGTCGACGTAGTCGGCGGGGATGCGCACCACCTCGCGCAGCATCTCGGTGGCGAGGGATCGGTACTTCAGGGCCAGTTCAGCGACCCGGGCGTCGAGGTTCGACATCGCAAGGCTCCTTGGGCTTGAAACGGGAAGCCCCCGCCGTCAGGAACGGCGGGGGCGAAGAGGTTCCGCTGGAAAGAATCAGACGCCGAGCTTGGTGGCGAGCTTGTCGACCTTGGCGATCGCCAGCATGGCCATGATCACGTAGACCTTCTTGTTGGCCTCGCGGGCTACGTTGACCACGTGCTTCTCCATCACGCTCGGAGCCACCTCGGCGCCGATGTCGGCGGGCAGGCAGTGCATGTAGAGGGCGTCGGCGTTCTTGGTCAGCCCCATGCGGCGCTCGTCGCAGATCCAGCTCTTGAACTGGGCGTTGTTGTCGAGCATCTGCCGCTCGAGCTCCTTCATCCGCTCGCTGTTCTTGGCGCGGTTGGCCTCGACGCGCTCGAGCATCAGGTCGTAGGGGCCCCAGCTCTTGGGATAGACCGCCACCGCGCCGTTGAAGGCGTCGTCCATGTTCTCGCTGACCTTGAAGGTGCCGCCCGAGGCCTTGGCGTTGTTCTGGGCGGACTGCATGCAGCTGTCCATCAGCCGGTAGCCGCGCGGGTGGGCCAGGGTGATGTTGGCCCCGTAGCGGGTCAGCAGCATGATCAGGCCCTGGGGCACCGACAGCGGCTTGGCGTAGCTCGGGGAGTAGGCCCAGCTGATGCCGATCTTCTTGCCCGCCAGCCCCTCGGGGAAGTTCTCGCGCAGCCAGAGCAGGTCGGCCAAAGTCTGGGTCGGGTGGTCGACGTCGCACTGAAGATTCACCACCGGCACCGAGCGCTTGTCCTCGGTCTTGAGGAGGTAGTCGTCGATGCCGCGCTTGACCTCCTTCATGAACTTGTTGCCCTCGCCGAGGATCAGGTCGTGGCGGATGCCCATGGCGTGGCTGTTCATGCCCAGCATGGCGCCGGTCTCGGAGGAGGTCTCGCCGTGGGAGACCTGGGTCGAGGAGCCGTCGACGATCACCGGGCTCATCCCCAGCCGCGCCGCGGCGCCGGCCCAGGCCGACTTGGTGCGGGTGGAGTTGTCGAAGAACAGCGCCCAGGCCAGCTCGTTGGGGCACAGCGGCTTGAGCTTGCCGGACCTGTCCAGCTGCTCGAAGCGGGCGGCCACGTTGAGCAGCTGCTCCAGCTCGGGGTTGGTCCACTCCTGGGTGATGAGCAGGCTCTTGCCCTTGAGCGTGGCGAGGACCTTCTTGTCGAGCTTGATCTTGGCGGGCTTCTTCCTCTTCGCGGCCTTGGGAGCCGGGGTCTTGACCAGCTTGAGCTTCTTGGCAGGGGCGGGCATGGCGTCTCCTTGGGCGTCAGGTCGGTCGGGCCGCCCGGGCGAGCCGGCCGGTCCGAGTGAAAGCGAGCGAGTCTAGATACCACGAAATGGGGCGGCGGCGCGCCCGCGATCCCGCTGGGCGGCCGCCGCTCAGGACGCATGCCGCGCTGCGACGAAAAGCCCAGCAAGCGCGGCTAGTTGAGCATCTTTCCGAAGAGCTCGTCGAGGACCGACGGATCGGCCCTGATGACCTTGGGCTCGCCGGCGACCTTCATGGCCGAGGCGACGTCCTTGAGGCCGTTGCCGGTATTGAGCAGCACCACCCGGGCCGAGGCTGGAATGAGCTTCTGGCGCACCGCCTCGCGCAGGCCGGCCAGCGAGGTCGCCGCCGCCGGCTCGCCGAAGACCCCGCTGCCGCGGGCCAGGGTCGGGATGGCGGCGAGGATGGCGTCGTCCTTGACCGTCACCCCCAGGCCGTTGGACTCGCGCAGCGCCTTGACCGCCGCCTCGCCGTCGCGGGGCAGGCTCACCGAGATCGAGTCGGCCACCGTGTCGCCGGAGACCGGGCGGATCTTCCCGTCGCCGCGGAAGGCGTTGACGATCGAGGCGCTGCCCTCCGCCTGGACGGCGAGCAGGCGCGGGAGCTTGGAGATGAGCTTGAGCCGGTGCATCTCGACGAAGCCCTTCCAGACGCCGGTGAGGATGTTGCCGTCCCCGACCGGGACTGCCACGAAGTCGGGCAGCTCCCAGGCGAGCTGCTCGCACAGCTCGAAGGAGACGGTCTTCTTGCCTTCGCGGGTGTAGGGGTTGAAGCCGGTGTTGCGGTTGTACCAGCCGAAGCGGCGGGTGGCCTCCAGGCACAGGTCGAAGGCCTGGTCGTAGGTGCCCTCGACCGCCAGGACCTCGGCGCCGAAGGTGAGCAGCTGGGCGATTTTGGCCCGCGGGGCGGCCTTGGGAACGAAGATCCGGGCCTGGATGCCCACCGCGGCCGAGAGGACCGCGGTGGCCGAGGCGGCATTGCCGGTGGAGGCGCCAGTGACCAGGTGGCGGCCCAGCTCGCGGGCGCGCTGCAGCGCCACCGAGCTCGCCCGATCCTTGAACGAGGCGCTGGGGTTTCGGCCGTCGTCCTTGACCAGCACCGCCTTGAGCCCCAGCTCGCGGGCCAGCAGCGGCGCCTCGACCAGCGGGGTCATCCCCACCGGCGGCCCCTCCAGCCGCGCCGAAACCGGCAGCAGCGGCAGGTAGCGCCAGATGGTGCGGTCGGGATTGGCCTCCAGCGACTTGCGGGTCAGCGAGGCGGCGACCTTGGTCCAGTCGTAGTCGACCAGGAGGTTTCCGTCGCAGGCCGGGCAGAGGTAGCCGTCGTCGGTGATGGGGCTGCGCTTGTCGCAGCGGACGCAGACCAGGCCGTTTGCGTTTCCGGCGGTCTTCATCGGCTGATCCAGGTTCCGGTCTTGCGAGCGAAGGCGTCCACCAGGTGCGGCGGGTCGGTGATCAGGGCCTCCTTGCCGCCGTGCTCGAGGTACTCCACTACCGCTTCGACCTTGGGCTTCATGCTGCCCGGGGCGAAGTGGCCGTCGGCGAGGAACTTCTTGGCGTCGGAGACCGTGAGCCGGTCGAGGGCCTGCTGGTTGGGCTTCTTGAAGTTGATGCAGACCTTCTCCACCGCGGTGGAGATCACGAAGACGTCGGCGCCCAGCTGCTGGGCGAGCAGCGAGCTGGCCAGGTCCTTGTCGATCACCGCCTCGGCGCCCTTGAGCGAGCCGTCCTCGGTCTCGACCACCGGGATGCCGCCGCCGCCGGCAGCGATGAGCACGGTGCCGGCCTCGAGCAGGGTCTTGATCGAGGCCAGCTCGATGATCTTCTTGGGGCGCGGGGAGGCGACCACCCTCCGCCAGCCGCGTCCGGCGTCCTCGACCACGTTCCAGCCATCGGCCTGGGCGCGCTGCTTGGCCTCGGCCTCGGCCATGAACGAGCCGATCGGCTTGGAGGGCTTGGAGAAGGCCGGATCGTTCTTGTCGACCAAGGTCTGGGTGACCACGGTGGCCACCGGGGGCGGGTTCTTCCAGGAGCGCAGCTCGTTGTAGAGGGCCATCTGCAGCTGGTAGCCGATGGCGCCCTGGGTGTCGGCGCCGCATGAGTCGAGCGGCACCTCGTGCAGCTCGTGGCGGGACAGCTCGCTGCGGCGCAGGATGAAGCCGACCTGGGGGCCGTTGCCGTGGGTGACGACGATCCGGTAGCCCTCTTTGACCAGCCCGGCGATGTGGCGGCTGGTCTCCACCACCGCGTTGTACTGGTCCTTCACCGAGCGGTGGCGCTCGTCGAGGATGAGCGAGTTACCGCCGACCGCAATGAGTGCGAGCTTGTTGGCTGGCATGCCTGGGCCTCTGGGTTGGGTTGGATCGCCGCTCGGAGAGCGAGCGTCCCACCATCTTGCCCCGGGATCGGGTCGGCGCCAAAGAACGGGCGCCGAAGGGATCGACAAGGTTTCAACAGTGCGACGGGGCGAACCGTCTCCGGGGAGAGCCGGCGGCGCGGCCCCCGCGCGTCAGGCCGGGCGCGGAGGCCGATCGCGGCGCTTCGCGCGCTCGCGACTCCTGCCCAGCGCTGGATGCCCCGCCTCGATGCCCGGGGGGCAGGGGTGGCGAGGCCGGGAGCCATGGGCCGCCAATCAGGCGCCCGCAAAGCAGAAGCCCGGCCTTTCAAAGGACCGGGCTTCTTGAGGCTTCTCGCAGCGACGAATCAGGCCGGGCGAACGTTCGACGCCTGCAGGCCCTTGGGGCCCTTGGCAACATCGAACGACACCTTCTGCCCCTCAGCGAGGGTGCGGAAGCCCTCGATCTGAATCGCAGTGTGGTGGACGAAGACATCCTCGCCGCCGTCGTCCTGCGTGATGAAGCCGAAGCCCTTCGCGTCGTTGAACCACTTCACAGTTCCAGTAGCCATTTCGGTAATGCTCTTTTCTTCTCAGCTCGGGGGCAGGAAGTGCCTCCGATTCTCTCTCTTCAACGAGAGAGGCCGGCGCTTATAGCAGACCGGCAGGCAGGTGTCTAGCGACCCCCCGGGGGCTCGCGGAGGCCCCGGCTCCGGGGGGCGGCGAGGCCTGGCGTCCCGTCGGGGAGATAGCGGGTCCCGAAGAGGCGCTTAATTTCGCGCCCGGGCGGCTGCCAGTCGCCTATGTGGCTACCGCTCGAAAGCAGGGAGGGGAGATGAGAACCGTGGGCAAGCCCGCCTCGCTTGTGGCAGCCATGTTCGTCCTCAGCTGGGCCTGTCAGGGGAGCAGCGCCCAGCCGCCCGGCTCCGCTCATTCGCCCGGTCCGAGCGATCCACCGGTGCAATCGGCCGGGGCGGGGCCCACCAATGGCAATCAGGGCCAGCGTCCCTCGCTCGCTCCGCTGGTCGACCAGGTGCGCCCGACGGTGGTGGGGGTCACCACTCGCACCGAGGTCGCGATGCCCGACGACCTGCAGCGCCTGTGGCGCCAGTTCTTCGGCGGGACCCCCGCCCCGGGGCCTCAGGAGGAGACCGGCATCGGCTCGGGGGTGATCATCGATCCCAAGGGGCTGGTGCTGACCAACAACCACGTGGTCGCCGACGCCAAGGAAGTCCGCGTCAAGACCGCCGATGGGGTCGAGCACCGGGCGGCGGTCAAGGGCACCGATCCGCCCACCGACCTGGCTGTCATCCAGCTGCTGGACGTGAAGGAGCGCCTGCCGGCGGCTCGGCTCGGCAACTCCGACGCCCTGCGGGTCGGCGACTACGTCATCGCCATCGGCAATCCCTTCGGGCTGGATTTGACGGTGACCAGCGGGATCATCTCCGCCAAGGCGCGGACCATCGGCGTCGGCCCCTACGACGAGTTCCTCCAGACCGACGCGGCCATCAACCCCGGCAACTCCGGCGGGCCGTTGTTCGACCTGAAGGGCGAGGTGGTGGGGATCAACACCGCCATCACCTCCTCGGGCCAGGGCATCGGCTTCGCGGTTCCCATCGAGCTGGTCGAGGCGCTGCTGCCGCAGCTGGAATCGAAGGGACGCGTCACCCGCGGCTACCTCGGGCTTTCGCTGCAGGACCTCACGCCCGAGCTGGCGCGGGCGCTGGGGGCCTCGGCCGGTCAGGGGGCGGTGGTGGCCTCGGTGGAGCCCCGTGGCCCGGCGGCCCGGGCCGGGTTGAAGTCGGGAGACGTGGTCCTCGCCGTCGATGGCGCGGCGGTGACCAGCGCCGCCCAGCTCGCACGGCTGGTGGCGCTGCTCCCGCCGGGGCGGAAGGTGGAGATCAAGTACCATCGCGACCGCGCCACCCAGGTCGCCAGCGCGACCCTGACCGAGCGCCCGCCGCAGAAGGAGACTCCCCAGAACCAGGGGGGCAGCGGCCAGCAGCCGGACGAGGACTCGATGGGGCTGTCCCTGCAGCCGGTGCCGCAGGGGGCGGTGGGGAAGCTGGGAACCGAACGGGGCGCGCTCATCTCCGAGGTGAAGCCCGGCTCGCGCACCAGCCGCGCCGGCCTGAAGTCGGGCGACGTGATCGTCGAGGTCAACCGCAAGCCGGTCACCTCGCCTGGCGATTTCGCCGCCATCGCCCGGGAGGCCAAGGACGGGCCGCTGCTGGTGAAGGTGCTGCGCCGCGGGAGCCCGCTGTTCCTGGCGATCTCCCCGCCCGGAAGCTGAGCGCTAGCTCCGGTCGAGGCTGGCGGTGTCGACGACGAAGCGGTAGCGCACGTCGCCCTTGATCATGCGCTCGTAGGCCTCGTTGATCTTCTGGACCGGGATCACCTCCACGTCGGAGGCGATCTTGTGCTCGCCGCAGAAGTCGAGCATCTGCTGGGTCTCGGCGATGCCGCCGATCAACGAGCCCGCCAGCCGCTTGTTGCCGGCGATCAGCGAGAAGGCCTCCACCGGCTGCGCCTCCGGCGGAATCCCCACGATCACCATCGTGCCGTAGGGGCGCAGCAGGCCGAGGTAGGCGTTGTAGTCGTGCGCCGCCGAGATGGTGTCGAGGATGAGGTTGAAGTGGCCGGCCAGCCGCTGGAAGGTGGCCGGCTCCCGGGTCGATTCGAAGGCGTGGGCGCCCAGCCGCCGCGCGTCCGCCTCCTTCGCCTTCGAGGTGCTGAGCACGGTGACCTCGGCTCCCATCGCCGCCGCCAGCTTCACCGCCATGTGCCCCAGGCCGCCCAGGCCCACCACGCCCACCCGGTCGCCCTTCTTGCAGTTCCACTGGCGCAGCGGCGAGTAGGTGGTGATCCCCGCGCACAGCAGCGGCGCCGCCGCCGACAGCTCCAGCCCCTTGGGCATCCGCAGCACGAACTTCTCGTCGACCACGATGCGCTTGGAGTAGCCGCCGTAGGTGATGGTGCGCTTGTCCATCAGCGTGGAGTTGTAGGTCCAGGCCACGCCCTTGTCGCAGAACTGCTCGGTTCCGTGCTGGCACGGGGCGCAGCTGCGGCAGGAGTCGACCATGCACCCGACCCCCGCCACCTCGCCGGCGGCGATGCGGGTGACCGCGCTGCCGACCTTGCTCACCTTCCCGACGATCTCGTGGCCGGGAACCATGGGGAACACCGCCCCCGACCACTCGTCGCGCACCTGGTGGAGGTCGGAGTGGCAGACCCCGCAGAACTCGATGTCGATCTGCACGTCGTGCGGCCCCGGCTCGCGGCGCTCGATCGCAAAAGGAGCGAGCTTGCTTCCGACGGAGGGGGCGGCCCAGGCAGCGGTCTTCGACATGTCGTTTCTCCGAGGAGTCGCGTAAGGGAGCGAGCGGCCGTGCCCGGCCGCCCGCGTTCGGCAAATGTTAATCGGTGGGCACTCGCCGGGCACGCCAAGCTCTTCGCGGCAGGTCTGGCGGCGGGGCGGCTGGCGCTCGCTCGATCTAGACCCCGGCGGCGCGGAAGGCGTCGTTGACGATCTGCTGGGCCTCGCTCTGGATGCGCGCCAGGTGCTCGGGGCCCCGGAAGCTCTCCGCGTAGATCTTGTAGAGGTCCTCGGTCCCGGAGGGGCGCGCGGCGAACCAGCCGCTGGCCGCGACCACCTTGAGCCCGCCGATGGCGGCCCCGTTTCCCGGGGCCTTGGTGAGCTTCTGCTCGATCTTCTCGCCGGCCAGCGTCTCGGTGGCCACCATCGACGGCGACAGCTTGGAGAGCACCGCCTTGCGCGGGGCCCAAACCGGGGCATCGATCCGCTCGTACACCGGGGCGCCGAACTGGCCGGTCAGCTCGCGGTAGACCTCCGACGGATCGCGGCCCAGCTTGGCGGTAATCTCCGCGGCCAGCAGGTCGAGCAGGATCCCATCCTTGTCGGTGGTCCAAACCCCGCCGCCCTTGCGCAGGAAGGAGGCACCGGCGCTCTCTTCGCCGCCGAATCCCAGGCTGGCGTCCAAGAGGCCGGGGACAAACCACTTGAAGCCGACCGGCACCTCCACCAGCTTGCGCCCCAGCTTCCCGGCCACCCGGTCGATCATCGCGCTGCTGACCAGGGTCTTGCCCACCGCCGCCGAGGCCGGCCACTGCGGCCGGTGGCCGAACAGGTAGGAGATGGCCACCGCCAGGTAATGGTTGGGGTTCATCAGCCCGGTGCGGGTGACGATCCCGTGGCGGTCGGAGTCGGCGTCGTTGCCGAAGGCCAGGTCGAACTGGTCCTTGAGCCCGATCAGCGAGGCCATCGCCGAGGGCGACGAGCAGTCCATGCGGATCTTGCCGTCGTGGTCCACCGTCATGAACCCGAACGTCGGATCGACGGCACGGTTGACCACCGTCAGCTTGAGGCCGTAGCGCTCGGCGATCGGGTCCCAGAACGGCAGGTTGGCGCCGCCCATCGGATCGACGCCCAGCTTGAGGCCGCTGGCGCGGATCGCCTCCAGGTCGATCGCGTCGGCCAGGTCGGCGACGTAGGGGGCCACGAAGTCGTAGGGCTTGGTGGTCGAGGCCTGCATCGCCCGGGCGAGCGGAACGCGCTTCACCCCGTCCAGCCCGCCCTCGAGCAGGGCGTTGGCCCGCTCCTCGATGGCCTTGGTGACGTCGGTGTCTGCCGGGCCGCCGTGGGGTGGGTTGTACTTGAAGCCGCCGCCGTCGGGAGGGTTGTGGGAGGGGGTGATGACGATGCCGTCGGCGAGGTGCTCGGTGCGGCCGCGGTTGAAGCCGAGGATGGCGTGGGAGACGGCCGGCGTCGGGGTGTACCCCAGGCCTTCCTGGTAGCGCACCTCGACCCCGTTGGCGGCCAGCACCTCCAGCGCAGTCGCCAGCGCCGGCTCGCTCAGCGCGTGGGTGTCCATGCCCAAAAACAGCGGCCCGTCGATCCCCTGGCGCTTGCGGTGCTCGGCGACCGCCTGGGAGACGGCGAGGATGTGGTCCTCGTTGAAGCTGGCCTTGAGCGAGACGCCGCGGTGGCCCGAGGTCCCGAAGGCGACGCGCTGGTCGGGCTGGCGCGGGTCGGGGTGCGACTCGAAGTAGGCGGTCACCAGCCGCGGGACGTTGACCAGCAGCGAGCGGGGCGCGGGCTTGCCTGCGAGCGGATGAGCCATGGGGTCTCCTCCTGGGGAAGAAGTTGCCACCGGGCCGGAGCCTGCGGCTCGCCCGATTCGGGCGCGGCCCAGCCGCCAGCCACTCTGTCAGGAAGCAGGGCGCTCGACCAGCCGCGCCACCGAGTCCAAGAAGGTGTCGAAGTCCACCGGCTTGACGTAGTAGCCCAGGAAGCCCTCTTCCAGCGCCCGGGTGCGGTCCTCGGGGCGGGCCAGCGCGGTCAGCGCCGCGCACTTCACCTTCAGGCCCCGGCGGCGGATGTCGCGCAGCAGGGCGAAGCCGTCCTTCTGCGGCATCGCCAGGTCGGTGAGCACCAGGTCCGGCGTCTCGCGGTCGAGGTGGGCCAGCGCGTCGGAGGCGGTGGCCGCCGACCAGATCTGCGCTCCCTGGCCGCGCAGCAGCTCGCTCATCAGCTCGCGGCCGTCGGCGTCGTCGTCCACCAGCAGCAGCTTGATCCCCTCGAGCCGGGTGCGCCGCTGCGGCAGCTGGCGCACGCCGGCCGGGAGCTCGCTGGCCAGCGGCAGCTGCACCACGAAGGTCGAGCCGGCTCCCTCGCCGGCGCTGTTGGCCTTGACATTCCCGCCGTGCATCGACACCAGGCTGTGGACGATGGTCAGCCCCAGCCCCAGGCCGCCGAAGGCGCGGGTGGTGGAGCTGTCGGCCTGGCGGAAGCGCTCGAAGACGTAGGGCAGGAACTCGGGGAGGATGCCGCGGCCAGTGTCCTTGACCGACAGCTGGGCCATCGCCCCGGCGCGGGTCAGCGCCACCTCCACCCGTCCGCCGCTGGGGGTGAACTTGACGGCGTTGACCACCAGGTTCCACACCACCTGGTGCAGCCGCTTGGCGTCGCCGCGCACGCTGGGCAGGCCGGGCTCGCGATGCAGCTGCAGGTCGATCCCCTTCTCCTGGGCCTGCGGGCGCACCGCCTCGAGCGCGGTCTCGACCACCTGGGACAGGTCGGTGGGCAGGGGCACCATCTCCATCTTGCCGGCGATGATCCGCGAGACGTCGAGCAGGTCGTCGATGATCTGGGAGAGCACCTGTCCGCTGCGGCGGATGACCGAGGCCCCGCGCATCAGCGCTGCCCGATCCAGCGCCGGCGAGTTCATCAGCCAGGCCCAGCCGAGGATCGAGGTCAGCGGGGTGCGCAGCTCATGGGAGACGATGGCCAAGAACTCGTCCTTGAGCCGGTTGGCCTCCTGGGCCTCGCGGTAGAGCCGGGCGTTGTCCAGGGCGACGGCCAGCCGGCTGGCAAACTCATGGGCGACCTCGCGGTCCAGCTCGTCATAGCGATGCGGCGAGCGGCTGCCGACCACCAGGGCGCCGCGCTGGCGGCCGGCGGTGATCAGGGGGGCCACCATCGCCGCGCGCAGCTCCAGCGAGCGCCACAGCGCCAGCCGCTCCGCCGGTCCGGCCGCGGCGGCAAACGGCTCCGGGCCGTCCAGGTTGAGCACCCGGATGGCGGCGGTCCGCAGCGCTGCGGCGGCCCCCAGCTCGCCGGCCAGCACCGCCGGGTACTGCGACTGCAGGGCGTCGGCCAGCTGCTGCCCGCGCTCGTCCACCACCTTGAGCAGGACCCGCTCCAGCGCCCCCGATGGCTGGCAGACGTAGATCGCGCAGAACTCGCCCAGGTCGGGCACGGCCAGCGCCCCGGCGGCCTCGACCACGTCCTTGATCTCCAGCGACGAGGAGAGGGCGGCGCTGGCCACGGTGACGAAGCGCAGCGCGTCGTCGGCCCGCTTGCGGTCGCTGATGTCCTGCACCGCGATCAGCAGGTAGTCGAGGGCCCCGTGGGCGTCGCGCACCAGCGACACGCTGCAGATCACCGAGACCTTCTTGCCGTCGGCCCGCACCAGCCGCAGCTCCTCCGACAGGTGCTCGCCCGAGGGCACCTTGAGCATCGAGGCAAACTTCGGCCCGCGCTCCTCCAGCTCGCCCGGCTCGATGAGCTCGGCGAACTGCCGGCCCCGCAACTGGACCGAGCTCAGCCCCAGCAACTGCTCGAGCACCCCGTTGATCTGCTGGATGCGGCCGTCGGTGCTGGCGACCGCCATGCCGATGGCCGCCCCTTCGAACACCGCTCGAAAGCGCTGCAGCGTCTGGTCCGCCGCCTGCTCGGCCTCGCTGCGGCTGGCGATGCGGCGGGCGATGACCAACCCCCGCTTCTGGCCGTCGAAGTCCACCAGGTTGATCGCGGCCTCTACCGGAATATCGCTGCCGTCCCGGGCGCGCAGCGCCATGGGAATCGGCAGCCCATGCTGGGCCGCCAGGGAGGAGAGCTGGTCGCCGATCTGCGGCAGCACCTGGGAGGCGGGCAAGCGCGCCAGCTCACGCCCCGCGAAGCCGAGCAGCCGGTGGGCCGTCTTGTTGGCGTCGGCAATGCGGCCGCTGGGGACGTCGAGCAGGAAGACCGCGTCGGAGGCCTGGTCGAGCAGCGTGCGGAAGCGCTCCAACTCCGAGACGTGGGCGCGCCGCTTGGCGTCCGCCCTCGTGCCCTCCGAGGCCCGTTCGGCAGGCTGCGCCGCCGGGGTCGCCTTCCTCTTGCGCGGGCGCGCGGGCTTGGCAGAGGGCGGCATCACCGGCCCTCCCTGAGCCGATCGGCTGCCGCGCTGGCGCTCTCTGGCTGCCCGCGGCCGGACACGCTCTCTCGACCGAGCTCCGCCACTGCCATCTCCCAGGGCACCAGCCCTCCCATCCTGCTTCGCCAGCCGGCTCACGGCGTCGCTTGTCGAACACTGTCGCGGGGCGACCGACCCGCCGGCCAAGGGGTCCCTTATATCTCCCGCCGGAAATTTCTCCCACCCTCCAAGCACCAAGGCGGGGGACCCGGGCTTATTGCCAAACGGCCGGGCGCCAGGGCCTCCGCTGTCGCCGCCGGCTCCGCGCCTGGGCATAATGCCCGCCGATGACCCCGCCCGTTGCCACGCTGCTGGCGGCCCTGCTCGCCGCCGGGCCAACCCACTCCCAGGCCAGGCCCACCCGGGAGAACCGGGAATCCGCGGCGCTCTACTCCCGGGAGCACTCCCAGGTCGCGCTGCTGATCTCCCAGGCTGGCAAGTTGGTGCTCGAGGAGTACGCCCCCGGGGAGAGCGGGGACAAGGGCGAGCGGATCGCCAGCTGCGTCAAGAGCCTGTGGGGCATGACGGCGATGATCGCCGCCGACGAGGGGCTGCTGCGCTTCGACGAGAAGGTCGCCGACACCCTGCTCGAGTGGCGGAACGACCCGCGCAAGGCCAAGGTGCGCGTCCGCGACCTGCTGACCATGACCAGCGGCCTCGACCCCGGCTACCAGCCGCTGTACGAGCTGGAGCCGGAGAACGCCTTCGCCGTCGCCCAGCAGCTGCCCATGGTCGAGGCCCCTGGCGCCCGGTTCACCTACGGCCCGGCGAACATGGAGGTGTTCGGCGCCCTGCTGGAGAGAAAGCTCGAGCGGCGCAAGCTGAGCCCCTACCGCTACCTGCAGCAGAAGTTGTTCGAGCCGCTGGAGGTGCACCCGGCGGGCTGGTCCCAGGACAGGGTCGGCCACCCGATGATGTCCAGCGGCGCGGCGCTGAGCGCCCACGACCTGCTCAAGCTGGGCCGGCTGCTGCTGGGGCGGGGCAAGCTCGAGGGGCGGCGGATCTTCGCCGCCCAGCGGCTCGACTCGCTGCTGCAGGGCAGCGCCGCCAACCCCTCGTACGCGATGACCTTCTGGCTCAACTCCGGCGCCGCCCGCAAGGGCGCTGCGGAGGTGGACTTCGAGAAGGTGCTCGGCGAGAACCCGGACTTCGCCGGCTGGGGCAGCTCCTGCCTGTCGAAGGCCGCCCCCGCCGACCTGTTCCTGATGCTGGGCTCGTGGAACCAGCGGGTCTACGTGGTGCCGTCGCAGGAGCTGGTGGTGGTGCGCCTGGGGAGCGGCACCGACTTCGCCGACGCCGACTTCCTCGCCCGGCTGTTCGGGGCCAGCCGCTGAAGCCGGCCCGGCCGGCGGGATCGAGCGATCCGCGCCGGCCGGGAGATGGAATCTCTGCTGCTCTCTAGTTCGGTGCGGCGGCCGGGGCGGCCTCCGGCTTGGCGGGAGCCTCGGGCTTGGGCTCGGCCGGGGCCGGCTTCTCCGCGGCGCCGTCCCGGTGGATGGCCAGCAGCAGGTTGGCCTGCCCCGCCTTGCGGTAGCCGGTGGTGAAGGGCAGCGGCTTGGCCTTGCCCGACTCGAACGCCTTGAGCAGGTCGGTCTGGTAGGCCTTCTCGAAGGGGGACAGCGGCTGAAGGTACTTGCCGTAGTAGTGGAAGTCCCAGCTCTTGGGCTTGAAGGCGAGGTAGGGGATGCCCGAGTCGTCCTGCAGCACCGCGCGGCTTTCGTCGAGGATGAAGCTGCGGGTCTTGAGGAAGTGCTTGTTGTGCAGGATGAACGAGGCCGCCTTGAGCAGGCTGTTGCCCGGGGCCAGGGTCTTGGCGAAGGCCAGGAAGCCGGGCTGCTTGTCGAGGGCGGTGTCCTCGAGGTTGAGCTTGAAGTAGAGCAGCGTCTGGTCGGCGCTCTTGCCCTGGCCGCGGAAGCGGATGCGCACTCCCGGGTTGCCCGAGCCGTGGGCCTCGCCCGGCGCCAGCTCGCGCAGCGCGCCAGCCTCGTCGATCTCCACCGCGTGGCTGTCGAGGATCCGCGCCTGCTGGCGGGCGAGGAAGACGTAGAACACCGGGAGCACCCCGCGCAGATCGCTGCGGCGCAGGTCCTCGGCCATCTCGTTGGTGCGGAAGAAGTTGGAGCGGATGATCGGGGCCAGGGTGTGGCGCAGGTTCTCCAGCGCGCCCTTGAGGCGGTCGGCCTTCATCTCCTCCAGCGCCGGCACCGTGCCGATGGTCTCCAGGCCGCACAGGAAGTAGGTGGGGGCGTCGGGGAACAGCGCCGAGGCGGTCAGGAAGTCGGGCCCGCCGAAGAAATAGAAGAGGTTGGCCTCCTTGCGGATCTGCGGCCAGAGCTCGGTGGTGGACCACTGCTGCATCGGGTCGAGGCGGCGCTTGACGAGCAGGCCCCAGTCCTTGTCGAGCCCCTCGGCGTGCTGCTTGTAGACCGGCCCGTCCTGGAGCCCGGCCAGCTTGGAGCCGGCCGGAACCGGCAGGCCGGCGAGGAAGAGCGCCTGCTCCTGCGGGGAGTCGGCCGCGGCGGCCGCCGCCGGCGCCGGAGTGGCCGGGGCGGGCGCGGCCTGCTGGG
>JBBIQS010000092.1:0-30980 GCA_037442205.1 Myxococcales bacterium | reverse complement strand
CCCGGGCAGCGGAACTGCCGCGCCGCGGGCTCCGGGAGCCCCGGGCAGCGGGACCGCGGCCCCGGCCCTGGGAGCTGCGCCCGGCAGCGGGACGGGCACTCCCGGGCGAGTCCTATCGTCGGAGCCGGGCAGCGGGACCGGCATTCCCGGCGGGACCACACTCCCGGAGAGCCCGTCGGCTCCGGGCAGCGGCACCGCGGCAGCCCGGTCGTCGCCGGGCAGCGGCACCGGCTTGCCAGCGGCCATCGCCGCCAGGCCCGGGGGGATCGCCGCCACGCGGGTCGGCTCGCTGTCGGTCTCGTTGGAGAAGTCGGGCTCGACCGGCGGCGGGGCCGCCTTCTTCACCGGGAAGGAGGTCTTGCACTTGGCGCACTTGAGGTTGGCGCCACCGGCCGGGATCTTGGCGTCGTCGATGTTGTAGGCCGTGCTGCAGTTTGGGCAGGCGATGCGCATTCGGCGTTCCTTCTAGACAGGTAGGTTCGGCGAGCGAAGGGGTGGCGTTCAGTCGTATTCGAAGCGCCGCTTGAGGTTGAGGAACTGCTGGTAGGAGTCGACCAGCTGGCTGCCGGCGTCGGCCAGGCGCTTGTCGAGGACGCGACGGGCGACCCGATGGACTTCCTCCTCGGAGAGGCCGGTCATCTCGGCCAGCTCGCGAGCGGTGAGCGGGTCGTAGGTCTGCTTGAGCTCGAGGTAGGCCAGATAGTCGTCGATCAGGGCGTCGTCGGCGAGGGTCGCCGGGTCGGTGGCGGCGTCGATGATGCCCGCCGCCTTGAGCCGGCGCCAGATGGTCTGCGCCTCAGAGGGGGCGAGCCCCGCCCTGCCGGCCAGCACCTGGGCGTCGAGGCCGGCGGGGAGCGGGCGGCGCTGGCCGCCGCGGGCCGGAGCCATCATCCGCAGCAGCTCGAGCGCCCGGCGGGCACCGCTGTGGACGAGGAAGCCCTCGATCTGCCGGTTGGCCTCGCGCAGCCGCTGCGAGAGCTTGCGCATGATGCGCACCGCCACCTCGCCGTTCTCGCGCACCAGCATCTCGAAGGTCTTGCGGTCGAGGACCACCATCGTCGCCGCCTCGCTGACCACCGCGTCGGCCGAGCGTGGCTGGTTCTCGAGGATGGCCATCTCGCCCAGGCAGTCGCCCGGACCGAGCACTGCCAGGGTCAGCTTCTGGCCACCCATGCGCTTGCTGACTTCAACCTGTCCCGACTGGATGACGTACATGCAGTCGCCCGGCTGGCCCTCCTCGAAGAGGACCGCGCCTTTGGGGAAGGGCTTGGTGTAGCGCTCGATGGGCTGCTGGGCCATGGGGTCGCGGCACGCGAAACGTCGAGTGACCGTGGGACGTTAGCATGTCCGCGAGGCCCGCCGCCAACCCTCGGCCGGCGCCGCCGGCTCGGTGGGGCCGGGCCTTGACAAGCAGCTTTGGCCGAGCCGATAGAAGGCGCTCTTCCTCGGCCGGAGACGTCGGAGGCATCACACCATGGCGCGTGCGCACATCATCGGCAGCGGGTTCGTCGTCGGCGAGCACAAGGTCACCAACCACGACCTGACCAAGCTGATGGACACCAGCGACGAGTGGATTCGCAAGGTCACCGGGATCGAGGAGCGCTACTACGTCAAGGACGGGACCACCACCAGCGACCTGGGAGTGCGGGCGGCACAGAAGGCGCTCGAGGACGCCAAGGTCTCCAAGGACCAGATCGACTACGTGGTCTTTGCCACCATGACCCCGGACTACTACTTCCCGGGAAACGGCAGCCTGCTGCAGCGCAAGCTGGGGCTCGGGAACATCCCCTGCCTCGACATCCGCCAGCAGTGCACCGGGTTCATCTACGGGCTGCAGGTGGCCGACGCGCTGATCGCCTCGGGAGCGGCCAAGAAGCTGCTGCTGATCGGCGCCGAGATCCACAGCGGCTTCATGCCCTGGAAGCACTGGGACTACCTGTTCGGTACCTCGGCCGAGGGGCCGAGCGAGGCGGACAAGGCCTGGAACTCGCAGTTCCGCGACCGGGCAGTGATCTTCGGCGACGCCGCCGGGGCCATCGTCCTCGAGCCGAGCAAGGATGACTCGGGCTGCTTGGGCTTCGCGCTGCACGCCGACGGCGAGTCGGTGGAGGACCTGTTCGTCAACACCGGCGGGATGGCCTTCCGGCCATACATGAGCGAGGCCCACCTCAAGGAAGCCCGGCTGGTGCCGGCCATGAACGGCCGCCAGGTCTACCGGATGGCGGTGACCCGCATGCCCGACGTGGTCAAAGAGGTCTGCGCCCAGCAGGGAGTCGCGGTCGAGCAGATCGACCTGCTCATCCCCCACCAGGCGAATCTGCGGATCAACGAGGCGGTGCAGAGGGCTCTCGGGCTGCCCGACGAGCGGGTCTACAACAACATCCAGCGCTACGGGAACACCACCGCCGCCACCATCCCCATCGCCCTCCACGAGTGCCGCCGGGCGGGCCGGATCAAGAAGGGCGACCTGGTCTGCTTCGTCGGCCTGGGCTCGGGCTTCCACTGGGGCGCGGCGCTGCTCCGCGCCTAGCGGGATCGCCGCGCCGCCGGCGCGATGCCGCGCGGCGGCTCTTCGTCTCGCGGCCGCCCACTTCGTCCGCGCTCTTGCTTGGCGAGCGCGCGCCTCCCAACTTGCCCTTCGAATGGCCCTGTCGGCTCGGGGGCCGCTCGGGGGACTGCGGAATGGACTCCGGACTGCGGAAGGCGGCGGTGGTGGCGCTGGCGGCGGCGGTGGCGGCCTGCGGAAAGAGCCCGCAGTCCGGCGACGACGCCTCCACCGAGCTGACGCAGGAAACTCCCGACGCCGGAATCCCCGACGCCGGCCCGCCTCCCCTGCCCCCCATCGACCCGGTCGGCACCCACTGGACCTTCTACGGCCCCGGCAACGGCGGCCCCTCGCGCACCTACGGCGCCAGCATGGACGACGGCGGCAACCTGTGGGTGGCCGGCGGCGAGGAAGGGCTGTTCCTGTTGCGCGCCGGCTCGACGCGCTTCGAGCGCTTCACCTTGGCCGACGGCCTCCATCCCTGGGGCACGCCCTTCGCCGGGCAGGGGCCGGTCACCGCGTACTACCTGAACGTCTCCGCGGTCGCCGGCGGGGCCAAGGGGGTGGTCTACGTCGGCTACCTGGGGATGCCGCCGCCGGCGGGCCAGCCGGCCTGCGAGGACAACTGGGACGCCGCCGCCAACCCGGACCCGAACGTCTACAAGAGCGGCGACGCCGACAAGGTGATCCTGCTCCCCGGTGGCGGGATCAAGGTGCTGCACTACGACCTCTCTACTCCGCCGGGCCACGTGGCCGCCGAGCCGCGCGGGCGCGAGAAGCTGTGCCACGTCTACCGGATCCTCTTCGATCGGGCGCACAACAACCTGTGGTTCGGGGCCAACCACGGCTACGCCTGGGGCAACCCGGACTTCGACGGCTACAACCTCGGGGCCCAGGAGCACGCCCACCCGCTGCTCAACGGCTATCCCACCGAGACCGCCACCGGCGAGTACGCCTACACCAACTACTACTGGGGGCTGACGGTGGAGCCCAACGGCTGGCTGTGGGTCGGCGGCAAGTACCGCTCGCAGCACTGCCCGGGCGGGATCAACGGCTCTGGCTTCTGGACCTGCGAAGCCCAGGGGAGCAACCCCGCCAATCAGGTCGACTGGTGGCCGGACAAGGTGCACGTCGACTCGCGCCCCAGCCAGCGGCTCAACGACGACGTCTCAGGCATGGCGCTGGGCCCGGACGGCGACCTGTACATCGGCTCGTTCACCTTGGGCCTGGCCCACCAGAAGAGCGACGGGTCGCTCGAGTACATCACCAAGGGCCTGGCCAACAACACCGAGCTGACCTCGATGGCCGCCGACCCCTACGACGGCTCGGTCTGGGTGGGGCACCTGTGGGGCGGCATCACCCGCATCCGCCGCGACCAGTTCGTGCTCTACGGCGGGAACGCCCTCGGCGGGCGGGAGGGGAGCGCCATCCCCGACATCCAGATCGACCAGTCCCAGCCGTTCCGGCGGGTGATCGTCACCTTCCGCGGCTCGGTCGGGATCTACGACGGGCGGTGACTTCGCGAGGCCGGCCGGGGCGGGCGCCGCAGCTGCCGCGCTCGCCCAGCGCCCTCCGAAGGCGTTCCCGGCACAAGGGAGCCCGGCCCGCCGGCAGCGTTCCAAACGTTTGGAACGGGCCCAGCGCGCGGGGCTCGTCGCGCTCTTTGGCCTGGCCGGGCAGCGGTCAGACCGACTTCGGCTGCTCGCCCTCGGGGGCAGGCGTCTCCTCGTCGCCCCCGAAAACCTTGCCCTGCTCCTTGTCCAGCTTGCGCTGCTTCTTCTTCTCAGCCTTCTCGCGCTGCCATTCCAGGCGGGCGAGCTCCTTCTGGCGCTTCAGAGCGGATGGGTTCTGCGCCATGGCAAACCTCCAAAGGAAGCCTCGACTGCCTGTAGAACGAGCGAACCCGGCCCCAGGAACAGGGAACCGGGTCCGCGTAGAGCCGAAAGTCTGCTGATCAGGAGATCGGGCGGACGTTCGCAGCCTGGAGGCCCTTCGGCCCCTTGTTCACGTCGAACTCAACCTTCTGCCCCTCGGCCAACGTGCGGAAGCCCTCGGTCTTGATCGCGGTGTGGTGGCAGAACACGTCCTCGCCGCCGTTGTCCTGCGTGATGAAACCGAAGCCCTTCGCGTCGTTGAACCACTTCACGGTGCCAGTCGCCATTGTGCTCGTTCTTCTTTCTTTTCTTGCGAACCCGCCCAACTGCGGTTTCCTCCGGCTCTCATCGAACCGGCCGCGGCAAATTAGAGCATCGCCACCCCGAAGTACAGCCCTCACGCCCTTCTGGCGGCCGTCGCGTCCATCCCATCGCTCCCTTCTCCCGGAGGGCTGCGCGCGCCCGGCGAGTCGCCCAGCAATAGATTCGGCCCGGCAGTCGTGAGCCCTGGCGCTGTACGACGGCGGGCAGGAGAACGATGGATCGCCCCTCGCTGCTGGTGCTGGTCCGCCACGCCGAGTCCGAGCGGAACGTGGCCAAGAAGGACAGCGTCTTCTTCACCGACGACGAGGCCCGCCGGCTGGTCAAAGGAGTCGCCGACCCGGACATCAGCTTGACCGACGAGGGGCGGCGCCAGGCCCGCGAAACCGGGGTGGCGCTGCGCCGGATGTTCCAGAGCTTCGACTGGGTCTACCACTCCGGCTTCCGGCGCACCCGCGAGACCGCCGAGCACCTGCTCGAGGCCTGGCCGGACGCGGAACGGGCGGCGATCCAGGTCCGCCACCACCTCTTCATCCGCGAGCGCGACCAGGGCTACGCCTACGACATGACCACCGAGGAGGCGCGAAAGGCCTTCCCCTGGCTGCAGGAGTATTGGCGGACCGCTGGCAGCTTCTTCGCCTGTCCCCCTGGCGGCGAGAGCCTCGCCCAGGTATGCGAGCGGGTGTACCTCTTCCTGAACACGCTCTTTCGCGACCGGCCCGGCAAGCGGATCCTGGTCGTCTCCCACGCCGCGACCCTGCGCGCCTTCCGCTTCCTGCTCGAGCGCTGGACCTATGAAGAGGCGAGCGAGCGATTCCACCGCGAGACGGCACCCAACTGCTCGGTCACCACCTACCAATTCGATCCGCTGGCGCGCCGACTGGTGCTTCGCGAGCTCAACGCCATGCACTACGCGCCGGCGGGAGGCGCCAGCCTCTGACGCTCGCGCGGCCGCCGGCTACAGCGCCGGCAGCTCGTCCTCGCCCTTGTGCGAGGCCTTCTCCTCGGCGCGCTCGGCCTTCAGCCGCTTCATGCGCCGCTTGATCAGCTCGCGCTTGAGGGTGGAGATGTGGTCGACGAAGACCACGCCCTCGAGGTGGTCCATCTCGTGCTGCAGGGCGATGGCCAGCAGCTGATCGCCCTCGACCTCGAACTCCTTGCCGTCGCGGTCGAGCGCCCGGACCCTGACCTTGGCCGCCCGCTCCACCTCCTCGGACTCGCCGGGGATCGACAGGCAGCCTTCCTCGTAGACGGTCTGGCCCTCGGTCGAGATCAGGACCGGGTTGACGAGGGCCAAGGGCTTGGCCCCCTCCTGGCGCGGCGAGGTGTCGATGGTGATGACCCTGAGCGAGACGCCAACCTGGTTGGCGGCCAGGCCGACGCCCTTGGCCGCGTACATGGTCTCGAACATGTCGTCGATGAGCTTGCGGACCTCGTCGTCGACCTTGGCGACCGGCTGGGCCTTCTCACGCAGCCGGGGATCCGGCCAAATCAGGATTTCGCGCACCATCAGACAACCCTCAGTTACCCAGGAAACAGCAGAGGAAAGATTATATTGGCCGGCCCGCCGGGCTTCCACCCGACGTTCGGGACCTCTCTGGGCGCACCGCGCTAGTCGGCGAGGCTGCGGGCGTATTCGGCCCGCACCGCGTCGTCCACCAGCACGTCGGCGGCCTCGGCGAGGGAGCGGCCGATCTCCTTGAGCTTGCCGATCAGGCCGCCATCCTCGATGCCGAGGAAGCGGTCGGGGTCGAACTCGCGGACCAGCCGCTCGTAGGCCTCGTGGACCTCGTAGGAGGTGGCGTCGCGGCGCAGCCCCAGGATCTGGAAGTAGTCGCCCCCCAGGATCTGGTTGTACTTCTCGGAGACCCGGCTCAGGTCCAGCCGGGCAGCCTCCTGAGGGGAGCGGGCGCGGGCGGCCTGGCCAAGCACCGCGATCTCCACCGCGCCGGCGACCACCAGCGAGTAGAGCACCTTGAGCGCCGCCTGCTCCTCCAGCCCGCCCTCGAAGAGGATCTCCTCGAGCGTGCGCAGCCCGTCGACCATCGCCGCCAGCCGCTTCTCGCGCGCCGGCAGGCCGAAGTAGTCGAGCTCGATCTGCCCCTTGGGGCGCAGCAGCGTCGCCGGGCCGCCCAGCTTGGCCCACAGCCGCTCGGCGCTCAGCTTGCGTTTGACGCCATCGGTGACCACCGCCCAGGGGTGCATCGGCAGCACCACCCGCTCCTCGGCTGGAGGGCTCTCGGGCGTGTAGAGGTAGGGCGACTGATCGTCCAAGAAGACCGACCAGGCGATCTCCTGGACTCGCTTGCGGACCAGCGGGTACATCTCGCTGGGGCGGATGTAGCCCAGCTCGACCATCTGCAGCGCCAGCCGGCGGGCCAGCTTCTCGTCGGAGGTGCGCAGCGCGTGGTGCTGGGCGGCGCCGATGAGGCCCATCCGCAGCGCGATCTCCTCCAGCCGCTCCATCAGCTGCGTCGAGCTGGCGGCGACCAGGCGACCCTCCTCGAACCATAGGGTGCGCTGGGCGTCCGGGCCGGCGACATCCAGCCGGCCGGTCAGGCGCGCGTCGAAGGCGCGGCAGACCAGCGTGGGGCCGTCGAGCAGGGCCAAGGTCCCGCGCGCGGCGAAGGGCGCCTGGGTCCCGGCGGCAGGAGGGGTGGACTTGAAGCCCTCCGAAGGCTCGAGAGCGGCCGGCTGGACCTGCGGGATCTCCGCCTCCAGGGACGGCTCGGCGGAGACCGGGCGAGGCGGCGGCGCCGAGGTGACGCGGATCCCGCCCTTCCAGCGGCCGGCGGCGAAGGGGCGGACCTTGGGCGGCTCGACGTCGATCGGTTGAGGGCCTGAGGCGCTCTCGGGGACGCGCGAGATCTCCTGCTCGTGGCGAGCGCTCTGCTCGACCAGGCGGATGGCCTGCTGTTCCTCGCGCCGGGCGGCCTGGCTCTTGCGCAGGGCGTCTTCGCGGGCGGCCAGGATTCTCTGCGCGGCCTCGCTGCGCTCCTTGGCCTCGCGCTCGGCGGCCTCGACGTAATCGCGCGCCCGCCGCTCCTCTTCCTGGTGGGCCGCGCGCTCGGCTTCGAAGCGCTTCTCGGCGGCCAGTCGGCGGGCGCGGGCGGCGTCGAGGCTCTGCTGCAGCCCATCGGCCTCGCGCTCCAGCGAGGGCACTGCATCCTCGGAGAGCTCGGCCTCCTTCTGCGCGGCCTGGCGAAGCTCCTCGACCCGCTGGCGGGCCTCGTCGCGGCGGCGCTTGGCCTCGAGGGCGACCTTCTCCAGCTCCTCGGAGCGCCGGGCGGCCTCGTCGACTCCGGCGCGGGCCTGCTCGATCTGCCGACCGAGTTCCTCGCGCCGCTCGACCACCTTCTTGGCCTGGTCGCGGCAGGCCTCGATCTCCTTGAGCGCCCGCTCCTCGGTGGCCCCGACCGCGGCCTGCAGCTCGGCCAGTTTGACCTTCTCGGCCTGCTCGCGAGCCAGCGCGGACTCGGCCTTCTCCTTGAGCTCCGCGACCTGCTTCGACAGCTCGTCGGCGCTGCTCGACTCCTTGGCCAGGTTCGCCTTGGCCTGGTCCAGCCGTTCGCGCGCCTGCTGGTTGAGGGCGGCGAGCTCCTCGGTCTTGGCCTCGACCTGCTCACGCTCCTCGTCGAGCTTCCGCTCCTGCTCCGCGGCCTGCTCTTTTAGCTTGGCGTCCAGCCGGGCGCGCTGCTCCTCGCGCTTGGCGGCCAGCTCCTGGCGGTGGGCCTCCTCCAGCTCGTGCTTCTCGGCCAGCCACTCCTTCTTCGCCGCCTCGACCTTGGCGTGCAGCTGCTCCTTGAACGTAGCCAACGCCTGCTTCTTCTCTTCGCGCTCGCTCTCGAAGCTCTTCTCCTGCTCGGCGAGCGCCTCGCTGGCGATCTGGAGCTCGTGGCGCAGCTTCTCCAGCTGGGCGTGCGCCGCCTCCCCGGCGTGCTTGAGCTTGGCGCTCTTCTCCTTTTCCTGGGCCAGGGCTTCGCGCAGCTCCGCCGCCTTGGCCGAGAGATCAGCGTCGGCCTGTTTGGCCTGCGCCAGCTCCTCTTCGAGCCCGGCGACCTCGCCCTGGACCTGCTCCAGCTGTCCTTGGACCTGCTCGGCCTGGCGGGTCAGCTGCTCGCGCCGGTGGCCCAGGTCGTCGGCGCGCTTGCGGTTTTCCTCGGTGCCGCGGCTGAGCTCCTCGGTCTTGAGGGCCTCGTCCTCGAGCCGGTGCTGGATGGCGTCGGCCTTCTTCTTGGCCTCCTCCCGGCGATGGGCGACCTCGGCCACCTCGGACTCGATCTTCTTGCGGGTCTCCTGCAGCCGCTGCTCTTCCTCGTCGGCGCCGCGGCGCAGCTCCTCGGCCTGGCGGATCTGCTCGCCGAGGGCGTCGGCCTGCGTCCGGGCCTCGGCGCCCAGCCTCTCGTGCTCGCCGGCCTGCCCGCTTGCCTGCTCGCGCAGGGCCTGGATGCGGGCGCGCTCCTCCTCGGCCGTTCGCTGGGCGCTCTCGACCCTGGCCTGCTCCTTTTCCAACGCGGCCTTCAGCTCGTCGAGCTCCGCCTTCTCCGACTGGCGCGCCCGGTTCAGCTCGGCCAGCGCCTTGCTCGCCTCGTCGCGCTCGGCCTTGAGCTGGTCGAGCTTGGCCTTCTCCGCCTCGACCGCCCGCCGGGTTTCGTCGGCTCGGCGCCGCTCCTCGGCGGCCTTCTTGTAGGTCTCGTCCAGGCGGCGAACCATCTCCTCGCGCAGCTTCGCCGCCTGGGCGGCGTCCTCGCGGGCATCCTCGAGCTTGTCCTCGACCGGCTCTTCGCTCTGGTCGGGCGAGCTGGGCGCGGCGGGCTTGCTGCCGGAGAGGATGTGCTTGCCCGCCTCGGCAGCCTCGGTGGCGAACCACTCGTCGGGATGGGTCGATGCCGCAGAAGGCTCGGCCGCTGGAGTCTCGGCCGGCGGCGGAACAGGTTCCGGGCTCGCTTCGGCCGGAGCAGCGGCCTCTTGAGCAGCAGGGGCCGGCTCGCTCGGCTCTGGTTCGGGCTCGGGAGCACCGTTGGCGTCCAAGGAGTCTGCCAGATCCGGAGCCGGAGGCTCGGCCGCTTGCTCTGCAGGTGGCGGCTCGACCGCGGCGGGCGGTTCGGCGATCGAGGTGGAGACGTCGATGGCCGCTTCGCCGTTGGTGTCGGCGGCCGGGAAGTCGCCGAAGAGGGTCGCGGCCAGCTCCGCCGCCGGGCCTTCCATCGACTCGGGCGCGGGAGCTTCCTTGGCCGGCTTTTCCTGGGCCGCGGCGGGCTGCACGGGCTCGGAAAGGGCGAAGACCTCCGCCGGCTCTCCGCCCTCCATCGCGCGCTCGACCGCCTCCAGCAGTACCTTGCCGTCGAGCGGCATCTCGATGACCGCGGCCTCGGGAGCCGAGGCCACCGGCGAGCCCAGGGCGATGAAGCGCACCTGGCTCCCCTTGGGATGGGCGCGGATCTCCTGGCAGATCGAGTCGCCGCGGCCGCCGTCGACCTCCGGGGCCAGCACCACCACCTCGGGCAGCAGGTCGCCGAAGGTGATCACCGCGTCGGCGGCATTGGTCACCAGCAGGGTGTCGAAACCCTGCCGCTGAAGCACCCGCTTGACGGGGGCGATCACCGCGATGTCGTCGTGGACGAGGAGGACGGGGCCAGGCATTCGACAGGATTCTAGCCCACCCCGGGGGCTCGTCCATTTGGCGACCGACCCCTGCGGACGCCGTGGCCGCGGCGCCTTGCGACCGGAGGCGAGCGAGAACTAGGCTGGCCGCCCTGCCCGACGGGCTTCGCAGGAGCGCCACCATGTCCGGCCGACCGTTCTGCGCCGCAATCGCCCTCTCCGCCTTCGCCCTGGCTGCCTGCCCGAAGCCGCCCACGCAGCAGGCCGACGCCGGCGCGCCCGATGCCGGCCCTCTGATCTGCCCGGCGGTCCTGAGGATCAAACCGCCGGCATCGATCTATAGGGCGGCGGTCGCCGGCGAGTGGAACTCCTTCGTCGATCAGCCGCTCGCCGCCGACGGCAGCGGCGCCTTCACCGCCCAGCTGCAGTTGGCCCCGGGGACCTACGCCTACGAAGTGGTCCTCGACGGCGCCCGCGGGCTCGACCCGAGCAACGGCTATCGCAAGTACTCCCAGGGGATCGAGCGCTCGGCCCTCCGGGTGCCTGATTGCCGGTTGCCTTCGCTCGCGGTCTTCCCCGGTTCGGTATCGAAAGCCCGGCCCGCTGCGGGCAGCGGCAACTTCCAGGCGTCGATCTCGCTGACCCCTGGCGCCGGCGCGTCCGGATGCTCGATCGACGGCAGCCTGCGCTCGACTCCGGGGGCCAATGCCGAGACCTCCTCGACGCGGACGCTGACCGCCGACGAGCTGCACTTCGACGGAGCGCGGGCAGAGATCGCCCTCTCCGGCCTGCCCGATGGCAAGCACACCGTGGTCGCCACCGCCCGCTGCGGCGATTTCGTCAGTGAACGCCTCCTCTTGCCATTCTGGATCGAGGAGAGGGACTTCCGCTTCGAGGACGGACCGCTCTACATGGCGGTCACCGATCGCTTCCGCGACGGCGAGCCCGCCAACGACACTCCGGTGAGCGGCGCGGTCGACTCGCTCAACTACTTCGGCGGCGACCTCCAAGGCGTCGAGCAGGCGCTGCGCGAGGGCTACTTCGACTCCCTCGGCGTGCGCTCGATCTGGCTGACGCCGTGGCAGACGCAGCCCGAGGGCACCTGGCTCGATCGCGACGGCGCCAACCCCGGCACCGGCTACCACGGCTACTGGCCGGTGCGCGCCCGCGAGGTCTCGGCGCGGCTGGGCGGCGAAGCGGCTCTGCGGTCGCTGATCGCCGAGGCCCACCGCCACGGCATCCGGGTGCTGATGGACGCGGTCCTGAACCACGTCCACCGCGACCACGAGTACTTCCAGGACCCGCAGAAGCGCCTCTGGTTCCGCACCGGCTGCGTCTGCGGCTCTCCCGGCTGCGACTGGACCGAGAAGCGCCTGAGCTGCCTGTTCACCGAGTACCTGCCCGACGTCGACTGGACCAACGAGGCCGCCAGCGAGCAGCTGATCTCCGACGTGCTCTGGTGGCTAGAGACCTACGATCTCGACGGGCTGCGCCTGGACGCGGTCAAGCACGTCGAGGACCTGGCCACCTTCAACCTGGCGACCCGGGTGCGCGAGACCTTCGAGCAGGCCGGGACCCGCTATTTCCTGATGGGCGAGACCGCCATGGGCTGGGCCGGCGACAAGGTGGCCGACAACCAGCTGCAGTACGACACCATCAAGCGCTACCTGGGCCCGCTCGGGCTCGACGGCCAGCTCGACTTCGTCCTCTACCACGCGGTCCCCTACCGGGTCTTTGCCTGGGGCGCGCGCGGCTTCCTCCACGCCGACTACTGGACCGACGTCAGCCAGAAGCAGTTCGCCGGCTCGACCATGATCAACTTCCTCGGCAGTCACGACGCCCCGCGGTTCTTGAGCCTGTCCGCCGAGCCGTCGCTGAGCTACGACCAGATGTCCGCCCGCCGCTTCGCCGATCTGCCGGCGGCCCCATCCTCGTCCGAGCCCTACGACCGGCACTTCCTGGCGATGCTCAACCTGGCCACGCTGCCCGGGGTGCCCCTCCTCTATTACGGCGACGAGTACGGCGAGTTCGGCGGCGGCGACCCCGACAACCGCCACTGGATGCGCTTCGGCAGCGATCTCTCGCCGCAGGAGAAGGCGCAGCTCGACCGCGCCGGGGCGCTGCTCAAGGCGCGCAGCCGCCTGCGCGGGCTGGGGCGGGGGCCGATGGTCCGGGCGCTGGTGACCGAAGACCTCTACGCCTACGCCCGCCCCGACTCGGATCCGGCTCAGGGCGCGCTGGTGGCGCTCAACCGTCTGTCGATCCCGGTGCAGGCCTCGATTCCGGTGCCCTCCGAGCTCGGCTGGGCCGCCGGGACTCGGCTGGCCGATTCCATTCGTGGACCAACTGTCCAGGTGGCGAGCGACCCTTCGACTGGCCGGCCGACGATTTCGGTGCAACTGCCGGCGCGAGGGGGCGTCCTGCTGTCGGTGGCCAATCCCTGAGCCGGCTTTACTCGGGGACGCCACCTGACCTACAACGCCACGACACCTGCCTTTCAGAAAGCGAGGGGACGATGAACCCCCGATACCTTCTCTTCTCGGCCGCCCTTGCCTGCACTCTCGCCCTGCCGCTGGCCGCCCGCGCCCAGGCTCCCCAGGGCGAACCCGATCCCATCAAGTGGACCCAGGGGCCGCTGAAGGTCGACCTGGGCAAGGACCTGGCCACCCTGGATATCGCCGAGACCCAGGTCTTCGCCGACGCCAAGGACACTCGCCGCATCCTCGAGTCGATGGGCAACCACACCGACGGCAACGAGCTGGGGATGGTGATCCCGGCCGACGAGAACGGCCCTGACAAGTGGGCGCTGTTCATCGACTGGATGCCGGTCGGCTACGTCAAGGACGACGACAAGGACAAGATCGATTCCGGAGCGCTGCTGGATTCGATGCGCCGCGGCACCGAGGAGGGCAACGCCGACCGCAAGGCCAAGGGCATGCCCGGCCTGCACGTCACCGGCTGGCAGGAGGCGCCGCACTACGACGACACGACCCACCACTTCGTCTGGTCGCTGCTGGCCCGCGACGACAACGGCCACACCTTCATCAACTACAACGTCCGCATCCTCGGCCGCGAAGGGTACATGTCGATCACCGTCTCCGACGACCCGGAGAACCTGGCGCGGGCCAAGACCACCGTCGAGAAGACCCTGGCCAAGCTGGTCTACAAGCCGGGCAAGACCTACGCCGAGTTCCGCCCGGGCGACAAGGTGGCCGAGTACGGCCTGGCCGGCCTGGTGGCGGTGGGCGCCGGCGCCGCGGCGGTGAAGCTGGGGCTGTTCGCCGGCCTGCTCAAGATCCTGGCCAAGGGCGGCAAGGCGATCGTCGCCGGCATCGTGGCGCTGGGCGCCGGCATCGCCAAGCTGTTCGGCGGCGGCAGCCGCAAGGGCCCGATGAGCGGCGGCGACGCACCTCCTCCGCCGGCGGCCTAGAGAGCCGATGCAGGAGCTCCTCGCCGATCTGCTGCCGTACCTCTTCGGCTTCTACCTGCTCGATGCCGCCGCCAACGTGCGGCGGCATCACCTGCTGCTGGTGGCCGAGCTGGGGCGCTACCAGCTGCGCCAGGCGGGCCTGACGCTGGCCGGCCTGCTCCCGGGGTCGGAGGTGCTGTCGCTGCAGGCCGCCCCGCTGCTCTTCTCCGAGCAGGCGCTGTGGCGGCAGGACCCGAAGAGCCCCTACTCCCCGGTGCTGCCGGCGCCGGCGGAGCTGGCGCGCCTGGGCTTCGCCGAGCTGGGAACGCTGACCGTCGAGGGCAAGAAGCTGCTGCGCGACGACCAGCTCTTCCTGCAGCTGCCGTCGAAGCACTACTGCGACGAGGTCGGCTCGCTGCTGCTCAAGCTGCGCGACGCCGGCGAGGGCAAGCGGCTGGCGAGCTACGCCGAGGCCACCGCCGCCGCCGGCGACCTGGAGGCGGTGCGCAGGCGCCGCCGGGCCACGCTGACCTACGGCCCCTACCTGCGGCCGCTGGCCTGGGCCTACGCGCTGTGCCTGTTCGGCCTGTTACCGGTGACGGTCTTCGCCGCCGAGAGCACCCCGCTGATCCTGGAGCGGGTGCTGATGGTGGTGGGCGGGCTGCTGGTTGCCATCCTGGCGGTCTCCGGGCTGCTGCTGCACCACAGCGGGCTCAAGCCGGGGGCCGTGGCCTCGCAGCTGGCGGTGCTGCTGTTCCTGCCCTTCGCCGCCGCCCACCCCCTGCTCCACCTGACCCGCGAGCTCTACGCCCGGTTCCACTGGTCGGCGGTGGCCGCGGCGGTCCTGGACAAGGCCGACTTCGCCGCCCTGGCCCGCCAGGAGCTGCACCGCATCGACCTCAGCCGCCCCCGGGGATCGGCGGAGGGCCTCGACGCCTTCTGGGATTCGGAGCGCCGGCGCTGGGAGAAGCTGGTCGGCCAGGCCGGGCTGTCGCTGGAGGAGGTGCTCTCCCCGCCCGCCGCCTCCTCTCCCGGAGCCGAGCGCTTCTGCCCCTTGTGCTCCGCGCAGTTCCGCGCCGCCGCCGACTCCTGCCAGGAATGCGGCGCCGGGCTGCTGCCCCTGGCCAGCCCGCCCTCTGCCGCGCCGCGGCAACGCGCCAGCGCCTGATCTTCCTAGGCTTTTCCAGGTTTCCCCGCCCGTCCCGCTCGGCCGGGCGCCGGCAAGGTGTATAGTCGGACGCTCGAACGGTCGGCCTGCGGGCCTGTGGAGTTGGAGAGTTCATGCGGTCGAATCAATTGCTGCCGGCCCTCGGCGCCAGCCTCCTCTTCCTGACGGCCTGCCTCGCCGGCTGCGGCCCGGCCCCGGTCTGCAAGGCCGGAGAGACCCGCAGCTGCTACTCCGGCCCCGACGGCACCGCCGGCGTGGGCAGCTGCAAGCGCGGCACCCAGACCTGCCGCAACGACGCCTGGTCCAAGTGCGAGGGCGAGGTGCTCCCCTCGGCCGAGCTGTGCGACAGCAAGGACAACAACTGCAACGGGCAGGTGGACGAGGGAGTCAAGAACGCCTGCGGCGGCTGCCTGCTGCTGGAGTCGATCCCCGGCGAGCCCTGTGCCGACTGCGGCAAGATGGCCTGCGACGGCACCGACGCGGTGCGCTGCATCCCTCCCGCCCAGCTGCCGGGCAGCGACTGCACCGGCGCCAGCGGCTGCGCCGGCAAGAACGTCTGCCAAAACAACGCGGTCCACTGCGAGGCCCCGGACAAGAACGAGTGCGAGCTGTGCGGCGGCCCGGCGGTGGCCGGGCTGGGCAACTCCTGCACCTCGGCCGACGGCTGCAAAGGCGTGCTGGTGTGCAGCGCCACCAACGACTCGGCGGTGTGCAACGCCCTGCCCAAGAATGCCTGCGGAGTGTGCGGCGGCCCGGTGGTGACCGGGGTCAACACCACCTGCCGCTCCGGCAGCTGCAGCGGCACCAACGTCTGCAACCCGGCCGGCACCGGCGTCATCTGCCAGGCCCCCGGGGCCAACGAGTGCGGAGTGTGCGGCGGCGCGCCGGTGCCCGGGCTCAACCAGAGCTGCACCGGGGCCAACGGCTGCGGCGGGACCACCTCCTGCAACACCGCCGGCACCGGCACCAGCTGCGTGGCCCCGCCCAAGAACAACTGCGGAGCGTGCGGGGCGGCCGACGTGCCCAACGTCAACGGCAGCTGCACCGCCAGCAACACCTGCTCCGGCAAGGTCAGCTGCAGCACCGACGGGCTGTCCGGCGTGTGCACCGCCAGCCAGAGCCCCAACGAGTGCGGGCTGTGCGGCGGGGCGCCGGTGACCGGACTGGGGAACGCCTGCACCAGCGCCGCCGGCTGCAGCGGGCAACTGGCCTGCGACACCGCCAAGACCGGGACGGTGTGCAACGCCCCGGCGGCCAACAACTGCGGGGCTTGCGGCGCGGCCAACGTGGCCAACATCGGCCAGGTGTGCACCAGCGCCGCCGGCTGCGCCGGAGTCTACCAGTGCGACGCCGCCAAGACCGGCTCGGTGTGCAACGCCCCCGCCAGCTGCGCCGCGGTGGGCCACGTGGTGATCAGCGAGATCTCGCCGGGGACCAACGCCAACTCCACCGACGAATTCATCGAGCTCTACAACCCGACCAGCGCGGCGATCGACATCAGCTTCTACTCGCTCTGGTACCGGGCCGCGACCACCGCCGGCACCATCCTCGATGCCGGCCCGACCGGCGGTTTCCCCGCCGGCACCAAAATCGGCGCCCACGGCTACCTGCTGGTCGCCCGAATCACCACCTACACCGGGACGGTGACCGCCGACTTCACGTACCCGCTCGGGACCGACTTGTCGATGAAGAACGGCAGCGTCTGGCTGCTGAACGTCTCCACCAAGCCGGCCTCGACCATCCTCCCCACCGACGCCACCGTGGTGGACATGGTCGGCTGGGGCAGCACCGCCAACAACAAGTTCGAGGGGACCGCGACCGCCGTGGCCCCACCGATCGACACCGTCAACACCACCGCCTCAATCGAGCGCAAGGCCATCGCCACCTCGACCCAGGCATCGATGGCCTCCGGCGGCCCCGACGCCAACAAGGGCAACGGCTACGACTCGGACAACAGCGGCTTCGACTGGCTGCCCCGGTTGGCCCGCGACCCGAAGAACCTGGCCTCGCCGCCGGCGCCCTGAACGCCTGCCCTCACCTCGTCATTCTTTCAGCCGGCCCCGGCCGAAGGACGTGAGCAAGAAATCGCGAGAAGAGCCGCAAGCCCGCGATGCGGCTACAGCATCGACAAGGGATCGACGTCGAGGGAGGCGCGAACATCGCCGGTGAGGCTGCGCGCCGCTGTCTCGGCCGCCTCCGCCGCCGGAACTAGAGAGCGCGCGGTCGGTCCTTTGATCAGCATCTGCCAGCGGCTGCGCCCGCGAAGCCTGGAGAGCGGCGCCTGGGCCGGCCCCAGCAGCCGCAGTGCGCCGCCCGAAGCCCGAACCGCGGCTCCCACCGCGTGCGCCACTCGCTTCGCTCCCTCGGCGGTGGCCAGCGGATGCGTGCCGTCCACCCGCACCGATAGGAGCCGGCAGTACGGCGGGTAGAGAAAGGCCTGCCGCAGCGCCAATTCCTGCTCGGCGAAGGCGGCGAAGTCGTGCCCGATCACGTGGGCGACGGCCGGAGCCTCGGGATTGAAGGTCTGCACCAGCACCCGGCCCGGTTCGGTGCCGCGGCCGGCGCGCCCGGCGACCTGGGCCAGCAGCTGGAAGGTCCGCTCCGAGGCGCGGAAGTCGGGGAGGTTGAGGGCGATGTCGGCCAACAGCACCCCCACCAGCGTCACCCCGGGGAAATCGTGGCCCTTGGCCACCATCTGCGTGCCGATCAGGATGTCCTGCTCGCCTTTGGCGAAGGAGGCGAGCAGCGCGGTGACGTCCTCGGCCTGTCCCGCCGAGTCGCGGTCCAGCCGGCAGACCCGGGCGGCGGGGAAAGCCTTCTTCACCTCCTGCTCCACCGCCTCGGTGCCCATCCCCAGGCTCTCCAGCGGCCCGCGGCAGCTGGGGCAGTGCTCGGGGAGGCGGCTTTCGCGGCCGCAGTAGTGGCACATCAGCGCGTTCTTGCGCGCGTGATGGGTCAAACTCACCGCGCAATCCGGGCAACTGAGCGCCTGACCGCAGGCGAGGCACAGGTGATAGGTCGACGTGCCTCGTCGATTGAGGAAAAGGATCGCCTGGCGCCCGCGCGCGAGCACTTCCGCCATTCCCTGGCGCAGTTCCTCGGAGAGCAGCGGCGCGCTCGACTCGTCCACCTCCTCCGGCGGCGGCTGGCTCGGCGGGAGCGGGTGGTAGATCGCCTCGTCCTCGGCTGCGATCCGCCCCTGCTCGGCGAGTTGGGCCTCGCGGGCGCGCATCTTGGCCCGGCCCGCCAGCTGCGGGAAGGCGGCGCTGACGTGGCCGTGACCGGCCAGGCGCATGTCCACCACCTGGACCTCGGGCATCGGCCGGTCGTCGATGCGCGCGGGCAGCTCGATCAGCCGGTAGCGCCCGGTGCGGGCGTTGTGCAGGGTCTCCAGCGACGGCGTCGCCGAGCCGAGCACCACCGGGCAGCCCTGGCGCTGGGCGCGAACCACCGCCAGGTCGCGCGCCTGGTAGCGCAGCTTCTCCTCCTGCTTGAAGGAGCCGTCGTGCTCCTCGTCGACCACGATCAGCCCCAGCGACTTGACCGGGGCGAAGATGGCCGAGCGCACTCCCACCGCCAGCGGGGCCTCGCCGCGCTCGAGCCGGCGCCACTGCGAAAGCCGCTCGCTGTCGCGCAGGCCCGAGTGGAGCACCGCCACCCGCTCGCCGAACCGCGCCCGGAAGCGCCCCACCAGCTGCGGAGTGAGGGCGATCTCCGGAACCAGCACCAGCGCCCCGCGCCCCAGCTCCAGCGCCCTGGCGATCGAGCGCAGATAGACCTCGGTCTTCCCAGATCCGGTGACTCCGTGGAGCAGGAACGGGGCGAAACCGCCCGCCGCCAGCGCCGATTCGATCTCCCGCAGGGCCGCGGACTGGGCCGCGGTCGGTTCCGGAATGGGTTTGCCGGCCAGCGCCAGCTCCGGGCGCTCGGGGATCACCGCCTCCTCGCGGATCGCGCACAGTCCCTTGGCCAGAAGCCGCTTGAGCGGGTCGCGGCAGCCGGGGATGGCGGTCGAGAGCTCCTCGAGATCGACCTCGGCCGCGGCTGCCGCCAGGTAGTCGAGCACCGCGTTCATCGCCACGCCGCGCGGCTTGGGCCCGGCGCGGCCGGATTCGGTCAGGCCGACCAGCTCGCGCACGCCGGGGCGGCTGACCGGGGCCTCCTCGGGCCCGGAGAGCCCGGGGGGAAGCGCCGAGCGCAGCACCTCGCCCAGCGGATAGCGGTAGTAGCCGGCGGTCCACTGCAAAAAGGCCAGCTGCTCCTCGCTGAAGACCGGCCCGGAGTCGAGCAGCGCGCTCACCTCGCGCAGTTTTTCCGGTGGCGGCCCCTGCTCCTCGCCCAGCGAGAAGCCCACCGCGCGGCCGCGGCCGAACGGAACCACCACCCGCCGCCCGGGGACCAGCCCGGCAGCCAGCGGCGGCGGCAGCAAGTAGGTGAAATGGCCGTGGACGGGACGGCCGACCGCGACGCGAAGCAGCTTGCCTTCCACTCTGTCCCAGCCTCGCTCGCCCAGTTAGATAGTGAACGAGGACAGCATACGCCGGACGGCGGACGGGGCAATCGGATCCCGGTGAACCGCCCGAGCTCCCGAGGCCCGCCGCCCGGTCGATCGCCGGCTGCCCGTCTCCTACTCGTCCGCCGGGCGGATGAACCCGCCGTAGGCGCTGGGGGCGTCGACTGCAGCGAAGCTGGCCTGCCTTCGCAGCCACAGGACGGCGAGGAAGAGCAGCGCCGCGGCCACCGCCGGCACCATCCGCAGGCCGAAGCGGTCGGCGAGCGAGCCCTGCAGGAACAGCCCCAGCGCATAGCCGCCGCTCAGGGTCAGAGTGTAGAGGCTGCTCATGCGCGCCTGGAGGTCGCGCGAGACGCGGCCCATGCAGGTCGTGCTCACGCTCGACAGACTCCACAGGTACATCGCCCCCAGCGGCGCCAACAGCACCAGCGCCAGCCAGTACTCCGGCGCCAGCCAGTAGCAGATCGCCAGGGGCGGAACCGCCAACAGCGCCCGCCGCATCAGCCGCCGCACTCCCCAGGCCTCGGCCACGGCGTTGGCGAACAGCGCGGCGACGAGCGCACCCACTCCTTGGCTGGAAACCAGCGCCGAGGCCCCGGTGCTCCCCTTGCCGAAGACCTTGATCGCGAACGCCGGCATCAGCCCGATGAACGGAGCCACCAGCACCGCCAGCGCCAGGGTCAGCAACAGCGCCAGGCGAATCCCCGGCTCGCTGCGGGCGACCTGAAAACCCTGGGCGATCCCCTGCCAGACGCTGCCGACCGCCTTGGCTGCCCGGTGCGTGGGCGGCCCCGCCTTCCACAACAGCGCCACCAGCACCGCGAAGAAGCTCAGCGAGTTGACCAGGAAGGCCAGCTTGATGCCTCCCCGGGCGAAGACCAGCGCCGCCACCATTGGCCCCACCGCCCGGGCGAGGTTGAACTGCCCGGAGGTCAGGCTGAGGGCGCTCAACAGGTCCTCGGGGCCGACCAGCTCCGACAACAGCGCGTTGAAAGCCGGCGAACCGAGCGCCGAGACGCAGCCCGCCAGGAAGAGCAGGCTGGCCAGCAGCCCGAGGGGAAGCCGATCGGCGAGGGCCAGCGCCGAGAGAATGGCGGCGATGGCGGCCTGGACCGAGGTGGTCAGCACCATCAGCCGCCGCCGATCGAGGCGATCGGCCAGCGCCCCCGCCAGCGGGCCGATCAGCAGCGCCGGCAGGTAGGCCATCGCCGCCATGGTCCCGGTCCAGAACGCCTTGCCGGTGGTTTCGGTGGCGTAGATCCCCACCGAGATGGTCTGGACCCAGCTGCCGATGCTGGAGAAGAACGCCCCCGCCCAGATCCGGGCGAAGGCCGGATAGCGAAGCGCGCGCAGCGAGGCGAATCGAGGTGAGGGCGCGGCCACGGGCGAGTTGTATCGCCCGCGGCCAGGGCCGGCAAAGCGCGAAGCCGCGTCTCGCGCTGCCGATCGGCCGTCCGCACGCCCGCCGAAGCGGGCTTGCGGGGCCGGGACGAGCGCTACTTGACGTAGGTGAAGCGCCTGACCCGGTAGCAGATGGCGGAGTTGCCGTTCTCCAGCTTGTAGAGGCCGGGGATCTGGAAGTCGAGCAGGTAGCCGGGGAAGGAGGTGGTCCCGGCGGTCACCGTGCCGCTGGTCGCTCCCTGGGTCATGGAGGCGGTAGCCGGCTGGCTGGAGTCGTCCACCGACTTGTCGCTGGCGTTGTAGCCGCGCAGGGTCAGCCCCGGGTCCATGAGCCCGGTGGGAGGGTTGATCCACAGGTTCGCGGTCCAGGAGGCGGTCACGGTTCCGCCCGCGGCCAGGGTGCTGTTGTTGGCCGGGGTGACGTTGACGGTGATGTCGGCCGGGCAGTCCACGGTGATGGTGGAGGTCTCGCCGTTCTGGGAGGCCTCGATGGTCATCTTCAGATCGCTGCCGATGGTGGCCGGGTGGTTGGGATCGGCTTCGTAGTAGCCGACCGGGCCGGCCCCCGAGGCGGACTGGGCCACCAGCGCGGTGCCGTTGACCTTGACCGTGGCGCTGGAGGTCTCCTTCCCGTCGAACTTGATCAACACGGTGCCGGCCAGGGGCGGCTCGTCCTTGGTCTGGAACTGCACCATCCGCAGCCCGGTGGAGCCGTTGATGGTCAGCCGGGAAGTGGCGCCGGCGTCCGAGCCGGTTCCGGCGTCGGACTGCGAGCTGCCGGAGCTGCAGGCGGCGAGCAACAGGGACATCAGGATCACCGAGCGACGATTCAGCGACATGGGACCTTCCTCCGATGAAGGGAGATGTTCCGAAAAACAGCTGCCGGCTCCGAAGGCGCCGGGCGCGCAGCCGTGCCCTATAGCAGCTGGGAGCCCGGCGCGCCCCCACATCGTGCCGACCGAGACGTCATTTGCCTGATTTTGCCCGCAATCCACCGTTCCCTGGCCGGGCGGGCAGGCCTGGCGAACGGTCCGGCGGGGCTCACCACTGCTCGGCGGGGCGGATACTGCCCGAAGCCGCTCGCTCAGCTCGAGGATCCGGCCGGCGGGAAGTGCGCGAGCAGTGCGTCCACCCCGGACTGCAGCTCGCCCTGGGAGATCTTGAGGCCCCCGTTTCCAGGAAGGAAGCCGGCGAGCCACTGCACCGTCTCGGCCGGGGTGCCGAACAACCGGGTCTCGATCGGCAGCCGAGTGACCAGTGCCATGATGGTCTGCATCATCACTCGCACCAGCTTGGCAAACGGGCCGGTGCCGCCGTTGACCGCCACCACCGCCTTCAGCCAGGGGACCATGGCCTTCAACATCTCGGCGCTGCGCTTGACCGCGCCGTGTTCTCCCGGAGAGTTGGCCCGGGAGATGACCAGCATGGCTCCGCCGTCGGGGAAGCGCTGCCGCATCAGCTCCATCTTCTCCATCACCTGGTCCAACGCGGGCACCGTCGGCGCCTCGTTCCACACGATGACCAGCACGTTGCCGATGCCGGCGGCGCAATAGGTGTCGCCGCGGCGCAACAGCGTGACGAAAGGCGGCAGCGGAGACGGGGAGACAGCAGCGGCGTTGGATGCCATCGAAGGCATTGGGCCCCTCCAGCGAGTCCGGCGCGCCGTGGCCGGCGCACCGTCGATTTCAGCAACATCTAGATGATCTTTTCTCAGTGTTCGGGATGCGGCGTCCACTCACCGCGAGTGATGGCGCCGCGGCAATTCCCTCGGCCGCGCAACGCGCCCGTACCGGCCGTCCGGGCGAGCGCCCAGCGGCGCGCGAAGGGATTCGCCGGAAGCCGGAGGCGCCGGGCGGGCAGCTTCAGGTATCGTCGCAGTCCTGGAGACCGCCTTGACCTCGCGCGCGACGACCAATTTGCTGCAGGCAGCAGTCTTTTTCTCCGGCGGAGTGGCGCTGATCCTGGAGGCTGTCTACCAGAAGTACCTGACCACGCTGATCGGGGCGACCACGCCGGCCGCGACCATCGTCCTGGCCACCTATTTCCTCGGTCTCACGCTGGGGGCGATGGCCTGCCCCAAGTCGGCCCGGCGCGCCAACCTGCGGCTGGCGCTGCTGGAGCTGTTCATCTCGGCCTGGTCGCTGTTTTTGTCGCTGTTCTTCTATCGATCATATGAGTCGCTGGCCGGGGTGCTGGCGGCCAGCAGCGGGAGCGGGGCCGCGCTGGCGCTGGGGAGGTGGTTGGTGGCGGCGTTCTGGGTGCTGCCGCCGACCATGGCCATGGGGGCGCACCTGCCGACGCTGGGGGCGTTCCTTGAGGAGCGGGATCTGGCGACTCCCAAGCTGCTGACCCGGCTCTACGCTCTCAACGCCGCCGGGGCCTGCTTCTTCACCCTGGTGGCGCCCTTCTTCCTCTTCTTCCACCTTGGGCTGGAGGGGACGCTCTACTTCTCTTCGGCGATGGGGCTGGCGGTGGCGGCGGCGCTGTTCCTGGGGTTGCGCGCCCCGGCGGCCACTCCCTCGGCGCCGGCGACCTCGCCAGCGCCCTCCCCTGCCGATCCCCGACGCGCCGCGCCGGCTTGGCCATTCGTGTTGGCGGCGGCGAGCGGCTTCGCTTTCTTCGCCCTCGAGGCGCTGTGGAATCACCTCATCGCTTCAGTGCTCGGAGCCAGCACCTACAGCTTCTCGATCCTGCTGGCGGTGGTGCTGCTGTCGCTGACCCTGGGCGGGCGGATGGTGGAACGGGCCGCGCCCAAGGATCTGGGCGAGGTGAAGAGCTTCTTGCGGGGAAATCTGGCCTCGCTGGCGTTCGGATTGCCGCTGGTGACCCTGCTCTGGCCCTACGCCGGGCGGGTTTTGGCGGTGTCGCGGGAGCTCTTCGGGCTGGAGAGCTTCTGGGCCGGCGAGGCGCTCAAGCTCGGCGTCGCCTATCTGCTGATCAAACCGGTGGCGACGGTGGCGGCGACCATCTTCCCGCTGGCCTTCCACGGCTACGCCCATGGCCACTCGCCCAGCGGCAGGCAGCTGGGGGCGCTGAACGCGCTCAACGCCCTGGGTTGCGTGACCGGGGCGCTGGTGGGCGGCTTCGGGATGGTGCCACTGGTGGGGGCCGAGCGCTCCTTTCTGCTGTTGTGGGCGCTGATCTTCGCCGCCTGGGCGGCGCTGGCGTGGGGAAAGCGGAGTGAGGAGCGCCGCCCGCCGCTCAAGCAGCTGGGGTTGGCGGCGGCGGGGCTGGCGCTGGCGGTGTTCGCGCCCGGCTGGAACCGGATGGAGCTGACCGGCGGCTACGGGGTCTACTTCGCCGGGCACATCACGCCGGGCTCGGAGCTCAAGTTCTTCCACGAGGACCAGCACACCGGCTTCACCACCGTGGTCTACCAGCCGGTGAAGAACGAGTACCTGGGCACCGACAGCACCCGCTTCCTCTACACCAATGGAAAGTTCGACGCCGACGACTACCTTCAGATGTCGGCGCAGGCGGCCTTCGTGCTGCTGCCCACGCTGCACAGCCCGCGGCACCAGAGCGTGGCGGTAATCGGGCTTGGGAGCGGGCAGACCGCCGGAGTGGCCTGGGCGCTCGGCTACGACCAGGTGGACGTCTGCGAGTTGTCGCAGGGGAACATCCTGGCGGCGCAGCGCCACTTCGGACACATCAACCACCAGCTCTTCACCCGTCCCGAGGTGCGGGTGATCTTCGAGGACGGGCGCAACTGGCTGCTGCGGACCGACAAGATCTACGACGTGATCTCGATCGAGGTGACCTCGGTCTGGTTCTCCGGGGCCGCCAACCTCTATTCGTCGGAGTTCTACCGCACGGTGCGCAAGCGCCTGGCCAGGGACGGGGTTCTGGAACAGTGGATCCAGCTGCACCACCTGACGCCGACCGAGATCGCCACGATGCTGGCGACCCTGGCGCAGGAGTTCAAAGTGGTGGAGCTGTGGTTGGGCGGGGAGCAGGCGGTGGTGCTGGCCTCGGACGAGCCGCTCAAGCTCAACCCGGCGGCCTGGGAGCGCTATCGCACCAGCCCGGAGCTGGAATTGGAGCGCAAAGTGGTCGATTCACTGATGGGAGGCGGCACGGTCGAGGCGCTGGAGCGGGCGCGGATCCTCGACGACCGGGCGGTGCGGGAGCTAATCCGGCGAACCCCGCACACCATCAACACCGATCGCAACAAGTGGCTCGAGTTCCACACCCCGCGCTACTACCTGAGCCCCAGGGATCACGCGCTGGAGAACTACCGCTACCTCAGGTCCATCGCCAACGAGCTGCGCCCCACGCCGGTAGCCGGGGGCGGCGAGGCGGCAGCGCATTGATGAGCCGCGCGCATCAGCAAGGGGCGGACGTTAGGCCCCGGGCAGTGACCGCTGCTCGGGGGAGATGCGTCACGCCGCGGATCGCAAGGTCCATCCCCTGAGCTGCGCAGGGCAGAACGTCCGCCCCTCCCTCACGGTCAGGGCTCGACCCTCTCGCAGCGCCTGATCCAACCCTAGCGTCGCACCCGCTGGCGCTGGCGGAGCAGCCCCAGCAACGCCAACCCGATCACTCCCAGCGGCAGTTGGGTCCCTTGCGTCCCGCAGCCGCAGCCGGTCTTGACGCCGTCGACGATCTCGAAGGTGACCACCTCGCCGTAAGTGGTCCCCACCCGTCCCTGGGCGACCGCGCAGTAGGAGTAGGTGCCGGCGGACAGGCCGTTGATCTCCTCGGAGAAGGGAATTTCCCCGTTGGTGGCTGCGGTCAACGTCCCATCCTGCGGCAGGCGGGTGGCCAGATCCTGGCACGAGGCTCCGCTGCCCGCGCCCCACTGGAACCAGACGGTCGCCTCCGAGCCATTGGGGTTCACGCTGCCGTTGAGGGTCGCGGTGCCGCCGTCTGCGACCGCCGCGGGCTGGGTCGTGACGCTGGGCTCCACTGCGGCAGTGGTGAAGTCGAGCATCTTTCCGAAGCCGGCCCCGCCGAGGTTGGAGGCGATGGCGCAGAAATAGTAGTGCGTGCTGGGGAGCAAACCGGTGACCGCCACCGAGTAGGCCTTGGCGGTGTTCCCCGAGCCCAGGGGCAGCCCTTGCGCCTCCGGAACGCGGGTGCCGAAGGTGTCGATGCACACGCCGGGTTTGGTGTCGTAGCGGAACCAGCCGATGCCGGAAGTGCCCTGCGGATTGGCAGTGCCATTGAGCACCGCCTCACGACCGCCGATCTGGCTGGCCGCCAGCGTGGTCACCACCGGGGTCGGGGCTTCGGAGGTGAACGAGACCACCTGACCGAAGCCGGTACCGGCGGTATTGGAGGCGATAGCGCAGAAGAAGTACTTCACCCCGGGCTGCAGCCCGATGATCTTCTGCGAGAAGCCCACCTGGCCAGTGCCCGCCCCCAGCGTGGAGCCGCCGGTGGCCGGAGCGCGGGTCCCAAAGGTGTCGTTGCAGCTGCCGGGATCGGTGCTCGACACGCGGAACCAGCCGGTGGCCGCGCTGCCGTTCGGGATGGCCGTGCCGTTGAGTGTGGCGCCACCGTTGATCAGGTTCGAAATCGAGGAGGTGGTGACCGTCGGCAAGCTGAGGGTCTTGAAGGTGGCCACCGTGCCATAGGCAATCCCCTCCGAGTTCGAGGCGATAGCGCAGTAGTAATAGGTGGTCCCCGGGCTGAGGCCGGTAGCCGTGTCCGCCCACGGGACGTCGCTGGTCCCGGCGCCGAGCGCGGCGCCGCCGCTGGCCGGCTGGCGGGTGCCGAAGGTGTCGTCGCAGGTTCCGGGATCGGTCTTGCTGTAGCGGAACCAGCCGGTGGTGTCGGCGCCGTTGGGCTTGGCGATACCGGCCAGGGCCGCCGAGGTCCCGGTGATGCTGCTGGCGGCGGTGGTGGTGACCGCCGGCGGACCGGCGGTGGTGAAGCTGAGCACCGATCCGAAGGAGGTACCCACCGAGTTCTGGGCGATGGCGCAGAAATAATAGGTGGTCGCCCGCGACAGGCCGGTCAGCGCCTCGGTGAAGGAGGCCGCGCTGTTGCCCGAACCCAGCGAGGTGCTGCCGCTGGCTGGGGCGCGGGTGCCGAAGGTGTCGTCGCAGGTGCCGGGACTGGTGGTCGAGTAGCGGAACCAGCCGGTCGCCGCCGCGCCCCCGGCGATCGCCGAGCCGTTGAGAGTCGCGGAGCTGCCGGTCAGCGCCGTGGCCGCCGAGGTGGTCACCGTCGGTGCAGCAGCGGGCGTGGTGAAGCTCGCCATCGATCCAAAGGAGGTGCCCTGCGAATTCGAGGCGATGGCGCAGAAGTAGTAGGTCGTCCCTGGAGCAAGGCCGGACAGGGGCTGGCTGAAGGGGGCGGCGCTCATCCCCGAGCCCAACGACGAGCCGGTGGACGGGGAGCGGGTGCCGAAGGCGTCGTTGCAGGCTCCGGGATCGGTCGCGCTGTAGCGGAACCAGCCGGTGCTGCTCGCTCCCCGCGGGTTGGCGGAGCCGTTGAGCGTGGCCGAGGTCGCTGCCAGGCTGGTCGCCGGGTCGGTGGTCACCGTCGGCGCGGCCAGGGTGGTGAAGCTGAGCACCGCGCCGAAGGAGGTGCCCACCGAGTTCGAGGCGATGGCGCAGTAGAAGTAGGTGGTCCCCGCGGTCAGCCCGGAGATCGGCTGGCTGTACGCAGCCACCACCGTCCCCGAGCCCAGCGCGCTGCCGCCGGTCGCGGGAGTGCGGGTACCGAAGGTGTCGTCGCAGACTCCGGGATCGGTGGCGCTGTAGCGGAACCAGCCGGTGGCCGCGGCGCCGTTGGGGCTGGCCGAGCCGTTGAGCGTCGCCGAGGTGCCGCCGATGGCGGTCACCGCCGCGGTCGTCACCGTGGGAGCGCCGGGCGTGACGAAGGTCTGCACCGTACCGAAGGCGGTGCCCGCGGTGTTCTGGGCGATCGCGCAGAAATAGTAGGTGGTTCCCGAGGAGAGCCCGGTGACCGGAGTGCTGTAGGCCACCGCCGTCGTTCCCGCGCCCAGGCTGGTGCCGCCGACCGGGACCGCGGTCCCGAAAGTGTCATTGCAGCTGCCGGGATTGACGGTGTCGTAGCGGAACCAGCCGCTGGCGGCGGTGCCCTTGGGATTGGCCGAGCCGTTCAGGGTGGCGCCGGTGGCGGTCACCCCGGTCGCCGCCGAGGTGGTCACCACTGGGCCGGCCGGGGTGGTGAAGCTGAGGACGTTGCCGTAGCCCGTTCCCACCGAGTTCGAGGCGATGGCGCAGTAGTAATAGGTGGTCGCCGGAGCCAGCCCGGTGAGAACTTCCTGGTACGGCGCCGCGCCGCCGCTGGCGAGCAGCGTGGTCCCGCCCGTCGCCGGCGCGCGGGTCCCGAAGAGGCCGTTGCAGGTCAACGGATTGGTGGTGCTGTAGCGGAACCAGCCAGTGGCGTCGGCGCCGCGAGGGTCAGAGGTGCCGTTCAGGGTCGCGCCGTTGGTACCGATCGCCGAGGCGGCGACCGTGATGGCGGTCGGGGACCCGGTGGTGGTGAAGGAGAGGACCGCTCCGAACGAAGTCGCCACCGCGTTCGAGGAGATGGCGCAGTAGTAATAGGTCGTGCCGTTGAGCAACCCGGTGAGCAAGCGACTGTAGGCAACCGCGGCGGTCCCCGCCCCCAGCGCGGTCCCGGTCCCGGCGGTGGCGGGCATGCGGGTGCCGAAGGTGTCGCTGCAGGAGCCGGGATTGACGGTGCTGTAGCGGAACCAGCCGGTGGTGCTCTGGCCGTTGGGATTGGTGGAGCCGTTGAGGGTGGCGCTGGTCGAGGCCACGCCGCTGGCGGCCACCGTGGTCACCGCCGGCCCGAGCAGCGTGGTGAAGGTCTGGATCGTCCCGAAGGAGGTCCCCTCGGAGTTGCTGGCGATGGCGCAGTAGAAGTACTGCGTCCCCGGCGCGAGCCCGGAGACCGTGAGGCTGGTGTTGACCGCGGTGCTGCCGCTGCCCAGCGCCGCGCCGCTGGAGGCCGGGGCGCGGGTGCCGAAGACGTCGTCGCAGGTGCCGGGGTTGGCGATGTCGTAGCGGAACCAGGCGGTGGTGGCCGCCAGGTTCGGGTTCGCCGAGCCGTTGAAGGTGGCGGTGCTCGCCCCGACCAGCGTCGCCGCCGAGGTGGTGACCGCGGGAGCGGCGGGGGTGGTGAACGAGAGCACCGTTCCGAACGAGGTCCCGAACGAGTTCGCGGCGATCGCGCAGTAGTAGTAGGTCGTCGACTTGGTCAAACCGGTGATCGACTGGCTGTAGGTCGCCGCGGCGGTGCCCGCGCCCAGCGAAGTGCCGGGGCTGGCCGGAGCGGCGGTGCCGAAGGTGTCGCTGCAGGCTCCGGGATTGGTGGTGCTGTAGCGGAACCAGCCGTTGGTGGCGTCGCCGCGCGGGTTGGCCGAGCCGTTGAGGGTCGCCGCGGTGCCGCTGACCGCCGTCGCCGCCGAGGTGGTGACGGTCGGGGCCATCGGGACAGTGAAGGAGAGCAGCGTCCCGAGGCTGGTGCCCACCGCGTTGGTGGCCTGGGCACAGTAGTAGTAGGTCGTCCCCGCGACCAGACCGGTCAAGTTCTCGCTGAAGGTGACCGCGGTGCTCCCCGCCCCCAGCGCGGTGCCGCCGGTGGCCGGCTGGCGGGTGCCGAAGGTGGTGTTGCAGTTGATGGGATTGACGCTGCTGTAGCGGAAGAAGCCGGTGGCCGAGGCGAGGTTGGGGATGGCCGAGCCGTTGAGCGTGGCGGTGGAGGTGGTCAGCGCCGTGGCGGCAGAGGTGGTGACCGTCGGGGCGCCCTGGGTGGTGAAGCTCTGCACCGTTCCCCAGGCGGTGCCGGCCGCGTTGGAGGCCAGCGCGCAGTAGAAGTAGGTGGTGTTGGCCAGCAGGCCGGTCGGAGTCTGGCTGAAGGCCAGCGCGGTGTTGCCCGCGGCCAGCGCCGTCCCGCCGGTGGTCGGGAAGCGGGTCCCGAAGGTGTCATTGCAGTTGCCGGGATTGGCCGTGGCGTAGCGGAACCAGGCGGTCGAGGCCGCGCCGTTGGGATTGGCGGTGCCGTTGAGGGTGGCGGAGGTGCTGCCGACGGCGGTCGCGGCGGCGGTGATCACCGACGGAGTGTTGGGGGTGGTGAAGCTGAGCACCGATCCGAAGGCGGTACCGACCGAGTTCTGGGCGATGGCGCAGAAAAAGTAGGTCGTCCCCTGAGCCAAGCCGGTGATCGCCTGGCTGTAGGCGACTGCGGCGGTGCCCGATCCCATCGCCGTCCCGCCGCTGGCCGGGGTCCGGGTGCCGAAGGTGTCGTCGCACACCAGCGGATTGGTCGTGCTGTAGCGGAACCAGGCGGTGGTGGCGTCGAGATTGGGGTCGGCGCTGCCGTTGAGGGTCGCCGAGGTGATGGTGACGCTGGTCGCCGGCGAGGTGGACACGATCGGCAGCGCGATGGTGGTGAAGGACATCACCCCGCCGAAGCTGGTCCCCGCCGCGTTCTGGGCGATCGGGCAGAAGTAGTAGGTCGTCGCCGGGGCCAATCCGGTCACCGCCAGCGCCAGGCTGGCCGGGGTGCTGGCAGTCCCCAGCGCAGTGCCGCCGGTGGCCGGGGCCCGGGTGCCGAAAGTGTCGTTGCAGCTGCCGGGATTGGTGGTGGCGTAGCGGAACCAGCCGTTGGTGGCCGCGCCGTTGGCGGTGACGTTGGCGTTGAGCGTGGCGCCGGTCGATCCGATGGCGCTGGCGGCCACGGTCTGCACCAGTGGGGCGGCGGCGGGAGTGGTGAAGGAGAGCAGCCCGCCGGGAGTGGTGCCCACCGCGTTCGAGGCCAGGGCGCAGAAGTAATAGGTGGTCCCGGGCATCAACCCGGACAGCGCCTGGGCGAAGTTGACGGTGGTGCTCCCCGAGCCTAGCGCGGTGCCTCCGGTGGCCGGGACCCGGGTTCCGAAGGTGTCGCTGCAGGTGGTGGGAAAGACGGTGTCGTAGCGGAACCAGCCGGTGGCGGCGCTGCCGTTGGCCACCGCGGTGGCGTTGAGGGTCGCGGTGGTGGCGGTCACCGGGGTGGCGGCGGCGGAATTGACCGTCGGGGTGTTGGGAGTGGCGAAGGTCAGCACGTTTCCGAAGGTGGTGCCCACCGAGTTCTGCGAGATCGCGCAGAAGAAGTAGGTCGTCCCCGGGGTCAGCCCGGTGATCGGGGCGTTGTAGGCGGTGGCGGCGGTGCCGGAACCGAGC
>JBBIQS010000091.1:0-31600 GCA_037442205.1 Myxococcales bacterium | reverse complement strand
CCGTGCTGCGCCACCGCCGCGCGAATCCGAGACGCTCGTTCCTCGCCCATGGCCTGCCTCCTCGCAAGAGGAGGCGCAATAGCTCAGCATCCGGCTGGTGTCAGGACGGGGCGCGGCGAGGAGTTACGCCCGAGCTGTCGGCACTGCCGGAGGCTGTCAATGAGATCGGGGGACCAGTCTTTACCTCTGGAACAGGCTGCTTCACAGAAGGGATTTCAAACGCCTTTCCCCTCCGACCCTGTCTCAGACAGTCCGCTTGGACAACCTCCAGGGCCCTCCCCGAGCTCTCGCCGAGCGCGCATTTCCACTCGGAAGCCGATGGCCGCCTCTCGAGAAGCCCGGCTGGATCTCGGTCTTAAAGCTCTGGTCGCGCCCCCTCCCACTCCCCGGAGCACTCCGCGAGCGCCAGGAAGGGCGCACACGCGATCGCCGGCGCCGTCGAAGCGATGCCCAATTCTTCGAGGACCTCGGCGATCCACTTGCTCGGGTCACGGGCGGGCGCCCACTTCGGCGCCGCTGGTGAGCGCTCGGACGCGTGGTCGAGCGAGGGCGAAGAACGCCCTTTTCCGACCACGCGATCCCGCGCCAGCGAGACGTAGGAGCCGTCCATGGCCGCCTTGCGCAGCTCGGCGATGTCGACGTTGGCGGAGATGGCGTCCTTCACCTTCTGGCTGACCACCAAGAGCTCGTAGACGCCGACCCGGCCCTTGAAGCCCTCGCCGTTGCAGGTCGCGCACTTCTTGCCCCGGTAGAACTTGGTGTTGGCGTCCACCGGCACCCCGCAGGCGCGCAGCTGGTTCACCACCGACTCCGACACCGGGGTCTCGGTCCGGCAGCTCGGGCACACCCGCCGCACCAGCCGCTGGTTCACCACGCCCGCCAGCGAGCTGGCGATGACGTAGGGCTCGACCCCGATCGACTGCAGCCGCACCACCGAGCTGATGGCGTCGTTGGTGTGCATCGAGGAGAGCACCATGTGCCCGGTCAGCGCCGCCTGGCAGGCGAGCTTGGCAGTCACCTGGTCGCGCATTTCGCCGACGAAGATCACGTCCGGGTTCGAGCGCAGGAACGCCCGCAGCACCTCGGGGAAGCCCAGCCCGGCCGGCTCGTTGACCTGCACCTGGGTCACGCCCGGCAGGTCGTACTCCACCGGGTCCTCGACGGTGGCGATGGCCAGCTGCTGGTTGAGCCGCTCGCGCAGCGCCGAGTAGAGGGTGGTGGTCTTGCCGGAGCCGGTGGGCCCGGTCACCAGCACCAGCCCGTTGGGCTGGGCGAACATCTTGCGCACCACCGTGGCCACCTTCTCCGCGGCGATCAGCGAGCCGAGCTGCTGGTTGATGCTCGCCGAGTCGAGGATGCGCAGCGTTGCCTTCTCGCCGTACTTGGTGGCGATGGTGGCCACGCGCAGGTCGAAGTTGCGCCCGGCCATCTCGAAGCTGATGCGCCCGTCCTGCGGCAGCCGCTTCTCGGTGATGTTCAGGCTGGCCAGCACCTTGATCCGACTCATCAGCGGCCCGTGCAGCGAGCGGGGCACCAGCGCCTCGCGGTTCTGCATCAGGCCGTCGACGCGGTAGCGCACCACCACGCCCTTGCGCTCGGGATCGAAGTGGATGTCCGAGGCGCCCTTGTCGATGCCCTCGACGATGATCGTGGTCAGCAGCAGCGCCACGTCGGCGGCGTTGGCGGCGGCGGCCGAGGCCTTGGTGTCCTCGGTGTCGGAGGTGGTGAAGTAGGCCACCTGTTTGACCAGGTTGGCCACCGAGGGACGCACTGCGGCCTGCGTCCGCTCCGGGGCCGCCGGGGCGCCGGAGTAGTAGGTCTGGATCCAGGCATTTAGGTCGGCCTCGCTCACCGCCAAGACCCGCACCTTCTCGCCGTGCAGCATGCTGCGCACGTCCTCGAGCGCCACCTTGTTCGAGGGATCGCAGGTGGCCACGGTGATCGAGTTGTTGGCGCGGGCCACCGGGACCATCTTCAGCCGCTTGATGACCGCCAGCGGGATCAGCTCGGCCAGGGTCGGGTCGAAGGTGCGGCCCTTCAGGGTGCCGAACTCGAGCCACTGGTTCTTGTTCAGCTCCTCGGTGCGCTTGGCGAGCACCGCGGCGATCATCAGGCCGACCTGCGGGGCGGCCTGCACCAGCTTGAAGAGGATGTCGCGCGACAGCACCAGCAGCCGGCAGTCCTCGGTGGCCTTCACCGACGCCGAGCGCGGCGAGCCGGTGACCAGCGCCATCTCGCCGAAGGACTGGCCCGAGCCCAGCCGCGCCAGCTCGCAGTTGAGCCCCAGCGACTTGTCGGAGAGGTAGACCGACACCTCGCCGGCGACGATCAGGTACATCGAGTCACCCGGGTCGCCCTCGTTGAACAGCAGGGTGCCGGCCTTGAGCTGCTTCTCCACCAGCCGGGCCTCGAGCTGCTGCTTGAGCTGGGGAGGCAGCGGCCGGAGGATCTCGACTTGGTCGAGGACGCTGGCCTCGGCGGGGGCGGCGACGGGCATCTCGGGCATGGCTTTTCCTGGGGCTGAGCGGAGCGAAGAGGAATTGAGGACGGCGCTAGCGCTTGTTGGCCTGGCGCAGCCGCTCGGCGAGCGTCTTGGTGAACAGCGTGTAGATCTTCAGGGCCGCCGCCTCGTGCGTGTAGAGGTACTGCTCGAAGCGGGCGCGGGAGATGAAGAGCGCCTTGACCTCGCCCTGGGCGGCGACGCGGGCCGAGGTCGGGGCGTCGTCGACCAGCGAGATCTCGCCGACGTAGGAGCCGGCGGAGAGCGTGGCCAGCGGGAGGGTCTTGGCCCCATCGACGCGCAGCACCTGCACGCTGCCGGCGAGGATCACCACCAGGCCCTTGCCCTGCACGCCCTGCTCGATGACCGTGGCGCCCGACTGCCAGGCTGCTCCCTCGCAGATGCGGTACAGGTCCTTCATGTCGGCCAGCGCCAGCTCGCCGAAGATCGGGATGGCCTTCAGGTAGCTGTAGGCGTCGTTGTTGGCGCGAGCCTGGGCGCCGCCCTGGAACGGGTCGGCGAAGGAATCGAAGGGGTCGGCGGGGATGGGCGTCGGGGCCGGAGCCGGGGCCGCGGCGGCCGCCGGGCCGACCGCGCCGCCGAAGGGATCGACGAAGTTGTCGAACGGATCGCCCGAGCCGGACTTCTTGGCGGGCGCGGCGGCGACCGCCACCGCGGCAGCTGCCGCCGGGGCCGCCGGGACGTTGGGCTTGGGCGGAGCGGCGACCGAGCCCGAGGTGAGCTGCTTCTGGGCGAAGGAGCGCACCTGGTTGGCGTGCTCGTGCTTGCCCATCGCCTCCAGGCGGCGGATCAGCGAGGCCAGCAGCTCGCGATCGCCCGAGGCCTGCTGCACCTGCTGCAGCGTCTCGACCAGCAGCTGGGCGGCGGGGGCCAGGTGGCCGTGGCGCTCGAGCAGGTCGCCCAGCCGCTTCACCGCCTCGATGCGCTTGGGATCGGTGACCGGGACCAGCCGCAGCATCTCCACTTCGCCGCGCACGTTGTTCAGCCGCTGGTAGACCAGGGCGGCGTCGAAGAAGCGCTTCTGGCGGGCCAGGCACTCGGCCATGGCCTCGAAGTTCTGCGATCTCTGGTACAGCGCCAGGGCGGCATCGATCTGGCCGCTGCGTTCGAGGGCGGCGGCGGCGTGCGGCAGGTCGCCCTCTTTCTCGTAGCAGCGCGCGGCGGCGGCGAAGTCGCCGGCCTTCTCGTGCATCTGGGCGGCGTCGCCAAAGCGGCGGCCCTGCTCGAAGACCTTGGCGGCGCTGCCGAAGTCGCGGGCCATCAGGAACATCTGCCCGAGGTGCTTCTGCGACACCGAGGAGAGGCTGGACGCCTGTGCCAAGAGCTCGGCGGCCACCGAAGCGTTGGAGCCCTCGTAGAGCCGCATCGCGCCCTCGACGTTCCCGGCGGCCAAGAGCTGGGTGAGCATCGGCACCACCTTGCCGGTGGCCACGAAGTTGCCCTGGTTCTCGTCGCCGACGAAGTCGAACTCCACCTCTCCTGACCAATGCGCCATGTTCCCGAAACCCCTGTGTTCGATGAGCTGCGTCGTCAGAAATCGCCAGTGTCCGACGCAGGATAGGTGGTCCGGTCGAGGGGCCGCAAGAGATCGCCGTCACATCGCGGCATGAGCAGAGGGGGCAGCGACGGCGGGCAGCGCGACCGGCGCCGCGCGACCGCCCGAGCCCCGAACGGAAGGAAGGTCGAGAGAGCCTTGCACACCTCGGGAGGCTCGCGGGTATAAGGGAGCGGACACCTTCGTCCCACACCCTCAGGAGCATATCGATGCGTCGAATCGTACTGATGATCGGACTGGCGGCGGGCCTCTCGACGGCGGCGGCCGGCTGCGGCCCCGACATCTCCACCACCAACGACGTCCACTGCTGCGTCAACGGCGCCTACTACAGCTGCGCCAGCACCAACGACGCCATGTCCTGCGCCGACAAGTGCACCCGCGACTCGTCGAAGGACTCGACCTGCAAGTAGGCGGGACGAAAACGGCGGGCGCGGCGCTCGACTGAGAGAGCGCCGCGCCCGCCGAAATTATCAGCAATCAGGCTCGGTTAGCCTTTGAGCCCGACGTAGATGTTCTGGACGTCCTCGTCCTCGTCCATGTCGGCGAGGAAGGTCTCGACCTCGGCGCGCTTGGCGGCGTCGAGCTCGACCGGGTTCTTGGCCAGCCAGGCCAGCTTGGCGCTGGCCACCTTCCAGCCCTGGGCAGCGAGGGCCTTGGCCACCGCGTCGACGTCGGTCGGCTCGGTGGTGAAGAGGAAGGCGCCCTCCTCGGCGGCCTCGACCTCCTGGGCCCCGGCCTCGATGGCGGCGGTCTCGGCGTCGGTGCCGGGGACGGACGGAGTGGCCTCGACCTGCCCGGCGCGGCGGAAGTCCCAGGAGACCGCGCCCGAGGCGGCCAGCTGCCCCTTCTTGAAGAGGACGCGGATGTTGGTGGCGGTGCGGTTCTTGTTCTCGGTGAGGCACTCCACGATCACCGGCACCTGGTGCGGGGCGAAGCCCTCGTAGACCACCGTCTCGTAGTTCACCGGCTCGTCGAGCAGCCCGGCGCCCTTCTTGATGGCGCGCTCGAGCGTGTCGCGGGTCATCGATGCCTTGCGGGCCTGGTCGATGGCCATGCGCAGCCGCGGGTTCGAGTCTGGATCAGGCCCGCCCGCCTTGGCGGCGATCATGATCTCCTTGGACAGCTTGGTGAACAGCCGGCCCTTGGCGGCGGCGTGCTCTTCCTTGCCCTTGTGCTTCCACTGTGCGCCCATCGCGTCCGCTCCTCTACGTCCAGTTCTTCAACCTGTGGGGGATGATGCTTTACCTCGACTGAGGGTGGGCTGGCGAGCGGGGACTGATGCCAGAGCTGGAGCCTGTCCGTCCGCCTGAGCGGCGTCTCGACGCCCCTTGCGTCTCACGCGGTTGCCCGCCTTCGACTCGCGTCATTGATTCCCCTTCCCTGGCCAAGATAGCCTGCGCGGGGATTCAAACCTCAGGAGCCGTTTTCGGAGGGTCGGCAGGCGTCGTCTGGCGTCTGCGGCGGGCCCGAGGAGCCGCGAATGCGATTACGTGGAGTTGTCGTCGTGGTGTTGGCGCTCGGGGCAGCGGGTTGCGAGACGGTGTTCGAGGCGCGCGGCCACGTCCTCACTGCCGGCGGAGCGCCGATCGAGGGTGCCCGGGTGCGACTCGCCCTCGATGGGCGAAGTCAGATTTACAGCGAGCAGCTGACGCCGGCGGACGGAAGCTTCGCCATTTGGTGTCCTTCGGGGTGCGTGCCTCGATGCCCCCAGGGATCCCTCGTCGCCGAAGCGCCCGGGTATGCACCAGTCCAGCAACCGGTCTCTCACGGCCTCACGCAAACCGACCTCACTCTCACGCCAATCAAGTAGGGAATCGCAGGCACGCGACGGCACGCCGGCGCGCGCCCTTTTCCGCGGACCTGCGGCTGCCGATCAAACCGGCCCCGGACATTGCCGGGCAATCGACCGCTCACAGTCTGACCCTCGACGTCGCGACCCAGGGCAACTCCGCGGCCCACGCGCTCGAGGCCATCGGAATGACCGTCCTCGCCGATCTCGCGGCAGGAAGGGATCCGCTGGCCCGCTCGCCTGTGGACCTCGGTCGCGCTCTGCAGACCTTCGGCATTGCGGTCGAGAAGCCCAAGGGCGGAAGCCACTGGAAGGCGGTCGGCCCGGGCGGAGTCACCTACCCGATCCCAGCTCACAACGGCCAGAAGCCTGAAGTCGCGGACGTCTAACTGCGAGTCCTCTGTCGCCGCTTCGGCTTGGACCTTGACGGGTCGATCAAGAAGCGCTGAGGCCGGACATCCTTTCGGCCAGCGCGAATGCTTCCTCGCGCGCCGGCGCGGCACCTACTGGCCGAGCCTCCCCGCCCGCCGAATCCAAGTCTCCCCGCCCCGCCCGTCCCTCACCACGACGTAGATGTCGAAGTCCCCCGGCTCCTCGCCCTGGAGATCGAGCGTCGTCTTGGTCGGCTGGTCCTTGGGATCGCCCTGCACCCGCCCGCCGCTTCCGAAGGGAGTGAAGTGCCCCTTGGTCGTGTACCAGGTGTAGTCGAAGCTCTCGAGCAGCGGCCCGAGGGTGGTCAGGTCATACTTGATGACGGTGTACTCCTCGCGATCCTGCGCGTCCTTCACGTCGAAAGTCGGCGCCGGGCTCACCGCCACCGCCGGCCGATCTCCGCCGGCCACCGGCGTCCCATCGGGCTTCTCCCCGAGCAGCAGCACCGGCTCCAGCGGATTCTTGTTGGCCGTCTGGCTCGGCAGCTGAAGCTTGGTCGCCTGCTTGAACATCGGCGAGCCGCGGTCGAGCGACAGCACCACCCGCTTGCCGCTCACCAGCTCGGCGCCGTCGTCGGTGGTCACCTTGAGCGACACCATCAGATAGGCGCCGAAGAGGATCGAGGCCGGGTCGTTCTTCTGCGCGGCCTGGATGAAGTCCAGGCTCGGCGAGAAATCCGTGGCGGCGATGTTGTCCACCACGTCGCCTTGGGCGAGGTCGATCGCGCCGCTGCCGCCCTCGCAGCGCAGGTTGTTGAACGGGCAGGCGCGGAAGGCGTAGTGCAGCGCCCGCCCCTGGCCCGCGGGATCGAGCACCAGCGCCTCGAGGTGGAAGGTCGGCAGCTGCGGCGACATCCCCACCACCGCCTCCGGCGGCTCGGAGCGCATCGCCACAATCCGCAGATCGTGCAAGTTCGAAGGGTAATCCACGGCGCCGGTGCAGGCCGCCAGCAACAGCGCGACGGGAGCGAGGTTCCTCATCAGAAGCTCCCCTTGATGCCCAGCGTCGGCAGGAACGGAATCCCGGGGATCTCCGACCGCGTGCGATAGCGGTAGTCCCACTGGTATCCCTCGGGATTGTTGGCGTTGTAGACGTTCTGCACGTCGAGGTAGACGCCCAGCTTCCAGTCGTTGAACAGCCAGCCCTTGTCCACTCGCAGATCGAGCTGGTGGAAAGTCGGCTCGCGGGTGCTAAGCACCTCGCCACCGATGGCCGAGTAGCCCTGCCGGTCGGCGTCGTAGGTCGAGCCGACGATCGGCGTCGACGGCATCCCGCTCACCAGCCGGAAGCGCCCGCCGAATTCCCAGCCGTTGCCCATCTTGTACTGGGCCACCAGGGTCAGGATGTGCGGCTGGTCGTAGGGCGACAGCTGGTAGTCGCCGCCGCCGCGGTTGCGCTGCTCGGAGCGCGAGAGCGTGTAGCTGAGCCAGCCGAAGAAGTTGGCGGTGATCTCGTGGCGCAGCATCAACTCCACGCCGTAGGCCCGCCCCAGGCCGTCGTTCACGTAGCGCAGCGGGTGCGGCAGCCCGTCGTCCCCGGTCACCGTCTTGCCGGTGGCCACCGCGATGTCGTAGCGGCGGTTGTAGAAGCCGGTGACGTCGACGCTGATGGCCGGGGTGATCTTGTGCTCCACCCCCAGCGATGACTGGAAGGCCTTGTTCAGCTCGAGATCCGGATTCCCGAACTGGCTGTCGAGGTAGAAGGCCTGCGGCGCCTGGCTGTAGTGGCCCACCGCGCCCTTGAGCGTGGTCGCCTCGGTGACTCCCCAGCGCACCGTCAGCCGGGGATCGGTGGCGCTCTTGGGATGGCCGCCGAGGCGGATCTGGTCCAGCCGCAGCCCGGGGATCAGCAGCAGGCTCGGCGTCAGCCTGGCCTCGAAGGTGAGGTAGAAGCCGAAGTCGAAGTCATCGACCGAGCGCTGCACCTTCTCCGGCGGGGCGTTGGAGTCTGAGCCCGGGAAGCGCCGGTACTCGCCCAGCTGCGGGACCATGATGTTGAACTGCGACTGGAACAGCGCCCAGTCGGCCCCGAGCCGGATCTTGCTGCCGCCGTCGAGCTCCACCGCCAGCTCGTCGCGCAGCCCGCCTCCGGGCTGGATCACGTTGCCACCCAGGGCGGCGTCGCCGGAGCCGAACGTGGTGTCGGTGGCGTCGCGTCCCAGGTACGGCGCGAAGAGGTTGGACCAGGCCCCGTCGTGCCACAGCCAGTTCGCCCGCAGCCTGTGGAAGTTGGTGTGGCTCGAAAGCGCGAACTCGCGGTCGCGCTGGCCGCCCGAGGCCACCACCGCCAGGTTGTCGTCGGAGCCGAACGCCATCAGGGTGAAGACGTTCTTGTCGCCCTTCTGCCCGTAGTCGAGGCGCGCCTGGTAGTCCCAGTAGCGCGGCAAGACCGAGATCGCCCCGGTGCGTGGGTCGTTGGGCAGGAAGTGCGGCAGCAGCAGATCGATGTACGAGCGGCGCCCGGCGAAGGCCACCGACAGCTTCTCGCTCACCGCCGCCTCGGCGAAGGCCGCCGAGTCGAGGAAGTCGATTTTGAAGCTGCCGTGGTAGTCGGTCGGAGTGCCGCGCCGGGTGCCGGCGTCGACGATGCCGCCGATGGCCCGCCCGTAGCCTGGCCCGAAGCCGCCGGGAAAGAAGTCGAGCTTGTCGAGGAACTCGGGGTTGACCACCGAGGGCCCGCCCAGCAGGTGAAAGAGCAGCGGGATCTCCACCGAGTCCATGTAGGCCCCGGTCTCCTGCGGCAGCGCCCCGCGAACCAGGAGGAACCCGGCGCCGTAGGGCATCCGCGCCACCCCGGGCATGTTCTGGATGGCGCGGATCGGGTCGCCGAACGAGCCGGGCACCTTCTGCAACTCCTCGCGCTCCATCGAGCGCACCACCGCCTCGCGCTTCTCACGCTCGCCGCGCACCACGGTGCTGTAGAGCCCGAAGTTGGTCGGCATCAGGTGGTAGGTGACCTCCAGCACCTTGCCCTCCTCCAGCTGCTCGAGCCGGGTGAAGGTCTGGTGGCCGTAGCTGATCACCGTCGCGGTGCACGGGCCAGCAGGCGCGCGCAGCTCGAAGGCTCCGTCGGCGTCGGTGACCGCGGCCTCGTCGCGCTCCTTGCAGGAGACGCTGGCTCCGGCGATCGGGGTACGCGAGCCGCGTTCGATGATCCGGCCGTGGAAGGTCACCGGGGGCGGGGGCTTGGGCTGCTCCGGCTCGGGCGGCTTCTCCTTGAGGACGAAGTGGTAGCGGTACTCGATGCGCACCGGGGCCGGGGCGCCGTCGATCTCCGCCGGCGAGAAGCCGAACTGCTTCACCGCCGCCAGCGCCGCCTCGTCGAAGCCGTGGCCGGCACCGCCGGTCACCTGGGCGTCGGCCACCGAGCCGTCGGCGGCGATGTCCACCTGCAGCACCACCTCGCCGGTCAGCCCATCCTTGATCGCCTCCTCGGGATAGGTCGCCTCGACGAAGCGCAGCAGCTGCGGCGGCTTGGTCAGTACCGGCACGTGCGGCTCGGGCGGCTTGTCGCGCCGCTCGACTTCGCCCTCGTAGGCCGAGACCGGCGCCGGATGAACGAGCAGGCCGAGCGCCAGCAGCATCGCGGCGGCCATCGCAGTCGAAGAGCAATTCATCGCGGCGAAGGATAGCTGAGGCGAACCCGGGGGACGAATTCCGGGAATCTGGTCGCCGGCATGGCTCCAGGGCGCCGACACCGACGGTGTAACCGGACATGACTGCCTGGGAATTTTGGCGGTCCGTGCTAATTTGCGCGCCGATGAACGACCAAGCCTTTCGCCGCGAAAGCGACGAGATCACCCGCACCCGGTTGCGGGTCGGCTGGCCGCTGGGGGTGCTGGCGCAGATCGGCTTCTGGGCGCTGGACGTGGTCGTGGCTCCGCCGGAGCTCCACTGGCCGTTCCTGGGCCTGAGGGTCGGGCTGGTGGCGTTGGCCTCGGCGCTGGTGTTCCTCTTCCTGAGGACCGGCTCCGCCCCGCTGCGGCGGCTGGCCCTGCTCTCGGCCATGATCGCCATGACCGCGGTCGTGCCGACGATGACCTTCGTCTTCGGCGGCTTCGGGTCGCTGTACTCGTTCTTCGTCCCGCTGTCGCTGTGCACCATCGCCATGGCCGTGGCCTGGCCGCGGCCCGACCTGCTGCTCTACGTCGGCGCGTCGCTGGGCTACTACCTGCTCGGAAACCTCCTGGCTCCGGCGAGCAAGGGCTGGACCGCTCCGCTGGCCGGGCTGCTGTTCGTGGTCACCGCCGTCGGCTTCGCGCTGCTGACCGCGGTGCTCTACGGGCGAGCGCGGCGCATCGACTTTCAGAACCGGCTGGAGCTGCAGCGGGCCAACCTGGCGCTGCGCGAGCGCTCCGAGCTGCTGCAGCGCAGCCACCGCGAAGTGGCCGAGCGCGAGAGCCGGCTGGCGGTGATCGGCTCGGTCACCAGCAGCATCGTCCACGACCTGCGCAACCCGCTGACCACGGTGCACACCTTCGCGCAGAGCGCGCTGGAAGAGGCGCGGCAGCTGGGCCACGCCGAGATCGCCGGCGACCTGGAGACCGTGCTGGCCTCCAGCCGGCGGCTCAAGCGGCTGCTCGAGGAGATCCTGGGCTTCGCCCGCGGCCGCCCGCAGGAGATGGCGCTGGAGCCAGTGGGCGTCGCCGAGCTGCTGCAGCACGGGCTCACCGGGCTGGGCGAGAGGCTGCAGAGCAGGAAGATCGACCTGTCGGTGGATACCGGCGGCTTCGCCGAGGCCAGGGTCGTCGCGGATCGGGACGCCATCGGGCGGGTGCTGGAGAACCTGGTGCGCAACGCCGAGGAGGCCATCCTCGAGCAGCGCCCTGAGGTGAGCGAGGGCCGGCGCGGGCAAGTGCGCGTCCAGGCCGTCGGCGAGAAGGCGGCGGTGGCGATTCGGGTGATCGACGACGGCTGCGGCATCGCCCCCGAGGTTCGGGAGCGGCTCTTTCAACCGTTCGCCAGCGGCGGCAAGGCGGGCGGCACCGGCCTGGGGCTGACCATCGCCCGCACTCTGGCCCGCGCCCACGGCGGCGAGCTGACCGCCGAGCCCGCTCCGGACGGCGGCGGCGCGGCCTTCCGGCTCACCCTGCCGATGGCCGGTGCGAACGCCGACACGGCGCCCGAGGTCCATTCCGCCGAGGCGTAGCCCGACCAACCCGGCGCCGGGTCGCGCCGCTGGCCAGCGGGACGCCGGCGCTCACCCATTCAACACTCACCTCCGCGTCCCCGCTCGCGGGCCGCATGGCTCTGCGGGCAGCTGTTACAAGCGTCCCCCTGACGCTCGCTTGAGGGGGAAGCCATGGCCCGCAACCGGATGGTGATCTCGAGCCTGTGGGCTCAGGCCTCGGTGCTCACGTTTCTGCTGGGCTTCACCGCCCTGAGCATTCTCGCCGCGCTGCTCTACTCGCAGCGGGCGCCGATTCCAGGGCGCGTCACCGCTCCGAGCGGCCAGGTGCTCTTCACGCGCGAGGACGTCCTGGCCGGCCAGCACCTGTTCCAGAAGTACGAGCTGATGCAGTACGGCACCGTCTACGGCCACGGCGCCTACCTGGGCCCGGACTTCACCGCGCAGTACCTGCATCTTGCCGCCCTGGACATGCTCGCCTTCTATGGAGAAACGGGCGCGCCGGATCCCGCCATCCGCGACCGGGTGCGGCGCGAGCTCAAGGCCAATCGCTACGACGAGGGCGGCGACGGCCTGGCCTTCGGCGACGGCCAGGCGCACGCCTTCGAGACGCTGAACGCGTTCTACCGGGACTTCTTCGGCGCCGAGGAGGTCCAGCGCGGGGTGAAGCGGCCGGCGATCGGCGATCCGGCCGAGGTGCGGCGGCTGACCAGCTTCCTGGCCTGGACCGCCTGGACCGCGTCGGCGCAGCGGCCGGAAAAGGACTACTCGTACACCAACAACTGGCCCGACGAGCCGCTGGCCGGCAATTCCCCCACCGCCGACACCTTCTTCTGGAGCGTGATCAGCCTGATCTCGCTGCTGAGCGGGATCGGGGCCGTGCTCTTCTTCTTCGGGCGCTACCGGGTGCTCGGCTGGCACCGCGCCGACGAGGAGGGAGTGCCGCCGGTGCAGTTCCGGCCGCCGGAGCAGGTCGGGCTGACGCCGTCGCAGCGGGCGACCGCCTGGTATTTCCTGGTGGTGGCGGCGCTGTTCCTGGCGCAGGGGCTGCTCGGCGGAGTGAACGCGCACTACCACGCCGAGCCCGGCGGCTTCTACGGGCTGAACCTCGCCGGCTGGCTGCCTTACAACCTCTCGCGCACCTGGCACGTGCAGCTGGCGCTGTTCTTCGTCTCCGCCGCCTTCCTGGCGATGGGGATCTTCATCACCCCGATGATCGGCGGGCGCGAGCCCAGGCATCAGGAGAAGCTGGCCATCGGGCTGTTTGGCGCGGTGGTGGTCGTGGTGGTGGGGAGCCTGGCGGGCGAGGCGCTGAGCGTGAAGGACGTGATCACCAGCGCCGGTCCCTGGTTCTGGCTCGGCTCGCAGGGCTGGGAGTACCTCGACCTCGGCAGGCTGTGGCAGCTGCTGCTGACGGCGGGGATGCTGGCCTGGGTGGCGATCGTCTACCGCGGCCTGCGCCCGCGGCTCGCGGACGAGCACCCCGGGAACCTGCCCTACTTGTTCCTCTATTCGGCGCTGTCCATCCCGCTGTTCTACGCGGTGGGGATGTTCTTCGGCCGGGACAGCCACTTCGTGGTCACCGACTTCTGGCGCTTCTGGGTCGTGCACCTGTGGGTCGAGGACTTCCTCGAGCTCTTCACCACGTTGATGGTGGCCTACATCTTCGTGCTCTTGGGAGTGGTGTCGCGGGCCACGGCGACGCGGGTCATCTACCTCGACGTCATCCTCTATTCTCTGGGCGGGGTGATCGGGACGATGCACCACCTCTATTTCAGCGGCTCGCCCTCGATCCACATGGCGGCGGGAGCGTTCTTCTCGGCGATGGAGGTGATTCCGCTGGTGCTGCTGACGGTGGAGGCCTACCGCTTCATCCGGCTGGGCGGCTACAGCGCGGCGGTGCCGGCGGCGCCGTTCCCGCACAAGTGGGCGGTGATGTTCCTGATCGCGGTGGGGTTCTGGAACTTCCTCGGAGCCGGGGTGTTCGGGTTCCTGATCAACCTGCCCATCGTCAGCTACTACGAGATCGGCACGCAGTTCACCGCCAACCACGGCCACGGGGCGCTGATGGGCGTCTACGGGATGCTGGCGATGGGCTTCTTCGTCTTCGTGGCTCGCTACTTCATCCCGCCCGACCGCCGCAGCGAGCGGGCGATGAAGGTCTCGTTCTGGAGCCTCAACCTCGGCCTGGGCTACATGCTCTTCGCCAACCTGGTGCCGATCGGCATGTTCCAGCTCTTCGACAGCTTCCAGAGCGGCTACTGGCACGCGCGGTCGCCGGAGTTCTTTCAGCGATCAGAGATCCGATTTCTCGAATGGCTGCGGCTGCCCGGCGATGTGCTGTTCATCGTCGGGGGCATCCTGCCGATCGTGTATCTGGCGCTGAGGATGTTCCGGGAGCGCAATCGGTATCGGCGGCTGGAGGCGGGGATGGCGGCGGAGAAGTTCACGCGGGCGGCGGAGGATCACCAAAGCAGATGACGTCCGAGGAGTTCGCGGCGTCTCGCGCGGCACGCAGCGCCACTCGGCGACAATCAGGCGAGCGCCGTGCTGGCAGGTCGGCTTCCGGAGGCGCGACCGTGCGCGTCTGCATCAACGGTCGCCCGCCCCTCGATCCGGCGACCAAAACCGGTATCCTCAGCGGCGATGAGCTCATTCTCCCGATTCGCCCTCGGCGCGGCCCTTGGCTGCGCACTGCTGTCGCTCCCCGCCCACGCCGCCTCCAAGCGCCCGCGCATGGTGGTGCTGGGCATCAAGTCGGTGGAGCCGTCCACCAAGGCCGCCGCCGACTCGCTCACCGAGGTGCTCACCCGCGACCTCGCCGCCCTCAAGCGCTTCGAGGTCCTGGGCGAGACCGAGCTCGGCTCGCTGATCGGCTACGACCGCCAGCGCCAGCTCCTCGGCTGCAAGGACGAGAGCTGCATGGCCGAGCTCGCCGGGGCCTTCGGCGCCGAGTTCCTGCTGCTGGGGCACCTGGGGCTGGTCGGCAAGACCTACACCCTCGACCTCAAGGTCGCCGACGTGAAGAAGTCGCAGATCGCCGGCCGCGACGGTGCCCTGGTCGCCAACCTCGATGAGCTGATCGGTGCCGGCCGCCAGGTGCTGGTCCGGGCCCTCAACCAGATGCCCGGATCCGAGCCCCTCCCGGTTCCCGAGCCGACCGCCGCCGTCAGCCACTCGGCGGAGAGCCGCTCCTCGAGCGCGCCGTGGATCGTCGCCGGCGTCGGCGGCGCGGCGCTGCTGGGCGGCGGGCTCCTCACCGGGCTGACCGTCGCCGGCAAGTCGAACCTCACCTACCCGCAGGCCGATGCGCGCGCGAGCGCCGGCGTGATCCTCGCCGGCGCCGGGCTCGCCACCCTCGCCGCCGGACTGATCTGGGGCGCGGTCTCGCCTTCGAGCCCGGCCTCCGCGTCGCCGTCCGTCACCCTCGGCCTGACTCCCGGCGGCGCGTCGCTCGTCGCCGCGGGCAGCTTCTAGGAGATCCTTCGTGAGACTGCGCTTTCCTCTCCTCGCCCTGGTGACCCTCTCCGCCGCCTGCACCGGCTGGCTCTTCGACTGGACTGGCACCCTCTGCGACGACGCCAATCCCTGCGGCGGCGGGCTGGTGTGCGTCGAAGGCGCCTGCGCCAAGCCGCCGGCCGCCGCTCCCGACGCCTCGACCGCCGACGACGCCTCCGTTCCCGCCGACGCCGGACACAACGACGCCGGGCAGGTCGATGCCGGCCATCCCGACAGCGGCTACGACGCCGGCTTCATCAGCCCGCCCACCACCGAGTGCCGCCCGTCGACCGACTGGTGCCAGGCCAAGCTGCCGACCCGCACCGGCGCCTGGCCCCGGCTGACTTCGGTCAGCGGCTACCGCGACGACGACATCTGGGTCGGCGGCCTGGGCCCCACCCTGCTCCACTGGGACGGCTACACATGGACCGACTTCTCGGCGGCGGTCGTCCGCGACGCCCAGGCCCAGGCTCCGCCGGCGCCGACCTCGGACCTCACCTCGGTGGTGGCCGGCTCCTACTTCCTCTATGCCGGCTACGACGGCACCTTGGGGAAGTCTGCCTGCGGCTGGCTGAGCTCACCGGTGCCCAGCCCGAGCTTCTATTACCAGGACTACTGCTCGGGCGCGGCCACCCGCTGGCTCGGTGCAACCGGGCCCCGCGATAGCGACTCGTGCCTCTTGGTCGGCACCGGCGGATTCCTCTACGCCTACGCCACCGGCCAGAACGTGAACAACCCCTACAAGGACCCTTCGGCGCCGCCGGGCGTCGACTACACCTCGGCTCACTTCCGCAATACCAACGAGATGTGGGTCGCCGGGACGGCCGGTACCCTGCACTACACGCCCAACCTCCCCGGTGGCTGGGACCGCACCTTCGACGCCACCGCCGCCGGCTTCCCGCAGACTGCCGCCGACCTCTTCGCGGTGCTGACCACCGGCGACGCGGTGTTCGCCGGCGGCGCTGGAACGCTCTACGAGTGCATGCGCACCGGCGCCGACGGCCACCCGCTCCTGAGCGAGTGTGCCAACTCGGCTCCCGCAGGAACCCTCCGCGCCTTCTCTGGAAGCTCGCGCAGCGACGTCTGGGCGGCGGGCTCCGACGGGACCAGCCCGCTGCTGCTCAAGCGCATCGGCGTCGGGCAGTGGCAACCGGTGGCTCTCACCGGCGGCGCCCCGCTCTACGGAATCTGGCGGTTGAAGAGCCTGGTCCTGGTGGTGGGCGACGACGGCACGCTGCTGTCGAAGATCGACCCGTAGCGACGCGGCTCGGCGATCCCTGGATCATCTCTGGGCTCCCGTCCGCGGCCGTCCAGCGCGCTCGCAGCGATCGCCCGAAGGCAGCTCAGGCGCGGTGGTTCTCGAGGTACTCGCGCAGGGCGACAGCGTTGTTGTGCTCCCGGTCGTGGCTGCTGAAGAGCAGGGTGACCTTGCCGCGGCGCGCGGCCTCCACCAGCGGCTGCACGGCGTCGGAATGCGAATCGAGCTCGGCGAAGTAGCGCCTCAGGAACTCGGGCCACTTCTCCGGGTCGTGGTGGAACCACCGCCGCAGGCCGTCGCTCGGCGCGACCTCCCTCAACCAGCCGCTCGCCTGCAAAGCCTCCTTCTTCAGGCCTCGGGGCCACAGCCGATCGACCAGGAAGCGGGTGCCGTCGGCCGGGTCCGGCGCTTCGTAGACGCGCTTGGTCGCCAGCGCGCCCCGCGCCCGCTTTGCGCTTGCCTTGCCCTTCGCTCGCGTCGCCATCGCTCGCCCCTCTCGCGGGAGACTAATCCTCGAGCGTTCTTCACGCCGCCATCCACCCCACCGCGGCCAGCGAAACGGCGCTGATTGCCAGCCACAGCGCCACCCCGAGCAGCACCGGCCGCGCCCCCACCGCCCTGAGCGAGGATCGCGACAGGCCCGCGCCGATTCCGAGCAGGGTCAGGGTCATCCCCGCCCGCGCGATCGCCTGCAGCGCCGGCGCGAGCTGATGGATCGGCGCGACGAAGGTCCCGGCCACCGAGGCCAGCAGGAACAGGCCGATGAACCAGGGGATGGTGGTCTTCCCCTTGCCGGCCTGCGCCTGGCCCTCGCGGCGGACGAGGAGCCCGGCGGCGAAGGCGACCGGAATGATCCACAGCGTGCGCGACAGCTTCACCGCGGTGGCGACCTGCAGCGCGGCCGAGCCGTAGCTCGACGCCGCGCCGACCACCGACGAGATGTCGTGGATGGCGATCCCAGCCCAGGTGCCGAACTGGGCCTGGGTCAGCGCCAGCAGGTGCCCGAGCGACGGAAAGAGGTAGAGCGCGGCGGCGTTGAGCAGGAAGACCGTGCCCATGGCCACCGAGATCTCGGCCTCGGCGGCGCCGATCGCCAGGGCCACCGCGGCGATGGCCGAGCCGCCGCAGATCGCCGTCCCGGCCGAGAGCAGCGTGGCGGTCGAGCGCTGCAGTCCGAGGGCCCGCCGCAGCAGCGCGCCGAGCAGGAAGGTCAGCACGATGGTCGCCGCCGCCAGCGCGAACCCCTGGCGCGCCGCCGCCAGGATCGCCTCCAGGTTCATGCCGAAGCCGAGCAGCACCACCGAAACCTGCAGCAGCGGCTTGGACAACCTCTTGAGGAGACTCGGGAAAGGGCTGCCGAAAGCGAGGGCGAGGAGGAGCCCCAGCGCCAGGGCCAGCCCGGGCGAGGCCCAAGGCGTCAGGCAGAAGCAGGCGGCGGCGAGAAGGCCGCCCCGGCCCAGCACGGCCTTCCAGTCGCGTCCATCGGTCTGTGGATTCATCGTGGCGAGTCCCTTGAAGTGGCCAATGTTAACGGCCGGGAACTCGCCTCCTCAGGTGTTGGGGGCTCGGCCCAAGCCGCTGTGCATGGAAACCGCAGGTTCAGGATTCCGGCGAGAGCGAGAGCAAGGGCATCCGCAAGAATTCCGCATACCGCTGGGCGGCCTCCTCCAGCCCGCGCTTCGCCGTCGGCTTGATCCTCTCGAAAGGCTCGAGCTCCACCGCCACCCCGCCTTTCCTGAGTGTCCGCCTCCAGGTCCCCACGACCTGCCCGTCGACCACCGCAATCGCCTGAATCATCCCGCCGTTCTGAATCTTGGCGGCGTGTTTCTCCGGAAGCACCGCCCGGCGATCGCGGTAGCCCAGCAGAAGCTCGTCGAAGGCCGGCAGCAGGAGCGCGCTCTTAGCCGAAGCTGGACCAGAGGCATCGCTCGAGAGCCAGTAGCGCCCACCACCGGCCTCCTCCATCTTCGGCGCTCCCACCGCCAGCGCCACCGCCTCCCGCGCGTCGCCGAGGGAGATCCCCGCCCACCATGCCAGATCCGCGAGCGTCGCCGGGCCATGCCCCGTGAAATACCTCCGCGCCAGCTCGCCCAGGGCCGCCTCGCGCTCCATCGGCTTCGCCGCCGGAACCCACTCGTCGAGCAGCACGAAGGTCTGCTGCTTCCCGCGATTCGCCCCGGGGCAGATCAGCCCCTCGTGCGCCAATCGATTGAGGATGTGGATTCCCCGCTGCCCCGCGGTCGAGATGCGCTTGGCCTCGAACAGCTCGTACAGCTCGTCGCGGGTGAGGCACTTCCCGCCCTCGAGCGCGCGCCCGATCAGCTCCCGGCTCTTGGCAAAGGTCCGCTCGTCCAGCTCCAGCTGCCGGTGCCTCCCGGCCAGCGAGGCGATGACCCGCGGCGCCAAGAGCGCCAGCATCCAGCGCACGTCCTTGGCCGCCACCAGGTGCAACGTCCCGCGCATCGGCCAGGTGCGCACGATCGCCCGCTCGGCGATGGCGCGCTCGACCTCGGCTTCGGCGCACCCTGGAAGCCGCGCCCCCACCGCCCACAGCGAGGCCCGGTAGTCCTGCGCCTGCATCGCTCCCAGCCAGGCGACGACCTCCTCCGGGCGGCGGAAAGCCGGTTTTGCAAGCTGCTGGGCGAGCAGCCGCTGGGCCGCGAGGTCCATCTCGTTTCTCCCCTCTCGGCCAGATCGGGCAGGCCGCGGACTCGCCGTCATCTTGGCACGGCGATCGCTGTTGATGCCGGCCGGAGCATGTAGACTCGCACCATGGGAACCATCAGCGAGCAGGAGCTCAACGGCCTCATCACCCGCAGGCGCGCCCTGAGCGGCGAGTCCTACGAGAAGGCCCGCAAGAACGTCCTCGAATTCCTCAAGAGCAGCGGGCGGATCTCGCCCGAGGAGTTCGCGCGCCTGTCCAACGTCCGCAACGCTCCTCATTAGCGGCGCCGTGCTTTCGCGGTTCTCCCTCGCACTGGCCATCCTCGCGGCCGGCGCCTCGGCGCTGGCCCAGGTCGCGCCTCGGCCGCCCATCGCGCTCGACTGGCAGGCTCCCGCCGAGTGCCCCGACGGCAGCCAAGTCCTGGAGGAGATCGGGCGCCTGCTGGGAACCGAAGCCCCGCTCCCGAGCGCGCCGGTCTCGGTGAGAGCCGCGGTCTCTCGCGTCGGCGACTCGTGGTCGATCGAGCTCGTCACCAAGATCGGCGACTCCGCGGGCGAGCGATCCTTCACCGCCGATACCTGCCAGCGACTCGGCGAGGCAGCGGCGCTGGTCGTGGCGCTGGCGATCCGCCCCGCTCCGCCTCCCGAACCTCCGACTCCTCCGGCCCCGGCCGCTCCCACCCCGCCGCCGGCCGCTCCGCGCGCGCTCGCGCTGCGACCTCTGATCGCCGCTGACCTGGGAGTCCTCGCCAAGCCGGGCCTGAGCGCCGGCGCGGCGGTGGGCCTGATCGCTGGCGACCTTCGGTTCGAGCTGCAGCTGGCGCGGGGGCTCTCCCAACGCACCGCCTTCGCCTCCAAGGCCGACGCCTCCCTCGACCTTCAGATCCCGATTTCGGCTGAAATCCTGGGATGTTGGGCGCTGAACCAAGGCGCCCTGGAGGTGTCCGGATGCGCCGGATTTCAGGGTTCGCAGCTGCGCGGAGCGGCCGCGGGGATCTCCGATCCCGGCGCCGGCAGATCCTGGTGGCTGGGGGCGCTCGGAGGCGCCGCTCTCGGTTGGCGGCTGTGGGATCCGGTGGCGCTGCGGCTCGAAGCCGATCTGGGCTTGGCGCTCGTCCGCCCGTCCTTTGTCGTCGAGCCGTTCGGGGAGGTCCACCGGCCTTCGCTGCTCTTCGGAAGGGTCGGTTTGGGCGTCGAACTGCGCCTTTGATGGATTTGGGCGGGTCCGGCCACTCATTGCCGGCAGGAAACTTCTCAGGATCGCTGCTCGCGCCATGACCTTCGAGACCCTCTACGACGAGTGCTTCGAGGTCGTCTGGCGCAACCTGCGGCGCATGGGCGTGCCCGAAGCCACCCTGGACGACGCGGTCCAAGACACGTTCCTGGTGGCGCATCGGCGGCTGGGCGAATTCGAGGGCCGCTCGTCGCCCAGAACCTGGATGGTCGGCATCGCCTTGAAGGTGGCCGCCGATCATCGGCGCAGGCAGCGTCGCAAGGGGAATGCGGAGGAAATTCCTGCGACGCTCGTCGATTCGCGCCCCGGCCCTCACGAGGCCAGCGAAAACCGGGAGGCAATGCGGATCCTGGACGGCGTGCTGCAACAGCTCGACGAGGCGCGCCGCGAGGTCTTCGTCCTCGCCGAGCTCGAGCAGATGACCGCGCCCGAGATCTCGCAGGCGCTCGACCTGAACGTGAATACGGTCTACTCGCGGCTGCGCGCCGCCCGCGCCGACTTCGACCAGGCTCTGGCCCGCCACAAGAGAGGTGAACGATGAGCGAGCTCTCCAAGGAAGCACAGGCGCTCATCGACGCCGCCCGCACCGCCGAGGTCCCGCCGCCCGAGGCCAAGGCGCGGGTCCAGGCCCTGCTGATGACCTCGCTCGCCAGCGGACCGGCCGCCGGCGCCTCCGGGGCCGCCAAGGCTTCCACTGCCGCCAAGGGCGCTGCGGTCGCCGCCAAGCTGGGCGGCGGCAAGGTGGTCGGGGCGCTGCTGGCGATGTCCCTCGCCGGCGGTGCGGCGGTCTGGCAGGCACAGCGCTCGGGACAGCCTGCCGCTCCGCCGCCAGCCCCTTCACCTGCAATCGCCGCGTCTCCGACTGCGGCTCCGACGGCTCCGCCGATTGCCCAAGCACCTGAAATCGCCGCTCCTTTGGCGCCTGCTCCGGCGGCCCCGGCACGACCGACCGACCTGCGGCCGGCGGGACGCCGGCGCTCCCAGGCCCCCGAGCCTTCGCCCGAAACCGAGCCAACACCCGCTCCCGAGCCCCTTCCCGCCGTAGAAACCATCCCCAGCGCACCGGTGACTTGCGCTCCGACCGAAGACCTGGCGCTGCTCGGCGCCGCTCAGCGCGAGCTGCAGGGCAACCGCGCCGCCCGCGCGCTGGAGCTGCTCGACCAGCACGCTGCCGCCTGCCCCAAGAGCAACTTCCTGGAGGAGGAGCGAGCCGCCCGCATCCTTTCGCTGTGCGCGCTGGGCCGGATCGAGGACGCCGCCGAGCAGGCCGCGCGCTTCCGCGCCGACTTCCCCAAGTCCCCGCAGCGAGACCGGATCCAGGCCTCCTGCGCCGGCGAGCACTGATTCCCGGGACGGATTCGCGTGCAGCCGGCCACTCACCAGGCACACGATCCTTTTTGAACCGGAGATCCGACCATGACTGACTCGTTGCGCGCCGCGTCGCTGGCAGCCCTCCTCCTGGCCTGTTCCCCGGTGGTTCACCTCGGCTCCGACGACGGCGGCGAGGCCGCGAACGCCGATGCCGGGATCGCCGATGCCGGAAGCCCCGACGGCGGGCAGCCGGACGCCGGCCGCGGCTGCATCGTCGGCCAGAACCAGACCTGCGCCGACGAGCCCAGCGCCACCTTCTATTCGACCTGCAACCCCGACGGCACCTGCTCCTGCGGCGCCGAGTACACCAAAAACCCGCTCACCGGAAAGTGCCGCTGGGGAGAGTGCAGTTGGCTGACGCAGGACTGCCCCAATCCCACCGACGGATGCTATCCGCCGTCCACGGCCATCGGCTTCCAATGCATGCCCGAGGGAAGTCTGGCAGACGGATGGGTCTGCACCTCCGACCGCGACTGCGCCAAGGGGAGCACCTGCGTTACCGCGAGTGCTGGCAATCCCGCCAGTGTCTGCCGAAAGATGTGCGACCTCAACAGCGGGCTCCAGCCCGCCTGCCCCGGGAGCCTGAAGTGCGTCGCCATGTGGCAGAAGGCCGGCATGCCCGGCCTGTGTCTGCCCTGACGCCACTGGTCGCTCCCCCACGGCGCTGCTGCCGCCGGGTCCGTCTGGTGCGATGATGGCGCGACTCCGTCATCCGTGGGGGGACCCGATGCACGCCACGCCGCGCAACCGCAATCCCTGGCTCGCAATCCCAGCCAGCGACTACGAGGGCCACATGGGCCCTGGCCACGCCGACCAACTGGCGCCCTTGAGCGCAATCTTCGGCGAGGTCTACCGCGACGTGCGGCCCGCGCGGCTGGCGCTGCTCGGCTGCGCCACCGGCAACGGCCTGGAGCACGTCGATCCGGCGATCACCCGCCGCGCGGTCGCGATCGATCTCAATCCCGAGTACGTGGCCCTTGCCGCGTCCCGGAATCGCGCACTCGGCTCCGCGCTCGAGGTCTACTGCGCCGACGTCTGCACCTGCGAGCTCCCGGCCGCCTCGTTCGATCTGGTGTACGCCGCGCTGCTCTTCGAACACGTCGATCCGGCTCTGCTCGCCTCCCGCATCACTGGATGGCTGGCGCCCGGCGGAACCTGCGCGGTGGTGCTGCAGGTCGATCCGCCTTGGACGGCCCGGGTGACCCCGTCGCCGTTCCGGAGCATCGCGTCGCTGGACGCCAGCATGCGGATGGTCTCGCCCGAGGAAGTCGCCGACCTGCTCAGCCTCTACGGCCTGAGGCTCCAGCGCCGCTGGAACGTGGCGCTCAAGAATGCCAAGCAGCTCTCCGTCGCTCTGTTCCGGTGGCTGCCGTGAGGATCCCCATCTTCCAGATCGACGCCTTCACCAGCCAGGTCTTCCGCGGCAACCCCGCCGCCGTCTGCCCGCTGCAGGCCTGGCTGCCCAGCCCGACCCTGCAGGCCATCGCCGCCGAGAACAACCTCTCCGAGACCGCCTTCTTCCTCGAGCGGCACAACCACTTCGAGATCCGCTGGTTCACCCCGGTCACCGAGGTCGACCTGTGCGGGCACGCCACCCTGGCCGCGGCCCAGGTGATCTTCGACGCCGACTCGCGCCAGGAGCTGCGCTTCTCCTCCCAAAGCGGCCCGCTGCGGGTCTTCAAACAAGACGGCCGAATCGCGCTGGACTTCCCGGCGCGCGAGGGCACGCCGAGGGAGCTCCCCGAGGCGCTGGTCGAGGCGCTCGGGCAGCGGCCGCGCGAGCTGCTGGCTTCGCGCGACTGGATGGCGGTGTTCGACTCCGAGGAGCAGGTGCGCGCGCTGCGCCCGGACATGGCCCTGCTGGCCAAGCTCGACGTCTTCGGGGTGATCGCCACCGCGCCCGGCGAATCGGCCGACTTCGTCTCCCGCTACTTCGCTCCCAAGGAAGGCGTCCCCGAGGATCCGGTGACCGGCTCGGCGCACTGCACGCTCATTCCGTACTGGGCCAGGCGCCTGGGCCGGAGCCGGCTCGAGGCGCAGCAGGTCTCTCCGCGCGGCGGCGAGCTGTTCTGCGAGCAGCAAGGCGATCGGGTAATCATCGCCGGGCACACCGCCCGCTACCTCGACGGCTTCATCGAGGTCCCCGAACCCTGAACCAGGCAAAGCGAGTCGCGATGGAGCCCGTCATCCGCCCGGCCGAGCTGGCCGACCTTCCTCGGCTGGTCGAGATCTACAACCACTACGTCCTGCACACGCCGATCACCTTCGACCTCGAGCCGTACACGATCGAGGCGCGCCGCCCCTGGTTCGATCAGTTCGCCAGGGACGGGCGCTACCGGCTGCTTGTCGCAGAAGAAGGACCCTCGGTGGTCGGCTATGCCGGGACGGTGCGCCACCGCCCCAAGGCCGCCTACGACACCTCGGTCGAGACCACGATCTACCTGGCCCCCGAGGCGACCGGGCGCGGCATCGGACAGCGGCTGTACCAGGCGCTCTTCAAGGCGCTGGAGGGCGAGGACCTGCACCGCGCGCTGGCGGGTATCACCGAGGGGAACCCGGCTTCGCTCGAGCTGCACCGCCGGGTCGGCTTCCGCCAGGTGGCCCACTTCACCGAGCAGGGGCGCAAGTTCGGCCGCTACTGGGACGTGATCTGGATGGAGCGGCCGCTCCCCTGACGCCACGGCGATGCGTCGGATTTAGTTGACGCGTCGGGAACTCCCGACATATTCATTCGGCATGACCGAGGTCGATGTCTTCTCGGCGCTCTCCAACCCGGTGCGGCGCGAGATCCTGATGAAGCTGCGGCTCGGGCCGCGGGCGGCGAGCGAGCTGGCGCGGGGCTTCGAGATCGGCCGCCCGGCGGTCTCCGAGCATCTGCAAGTGCTGCGCAAGGCCAGGCTGGTCCGCGAAGAGCCGCGCGGCCGGGAGCGCTACTACCACCTCGATCCGCGCCCGCTGGAGGAGGTAGACGCCTGGCTCGAGGCCTTCACCAAGTACTGGCAGAAGCGGATGTCCGCCCTGGAAGAGCTGCTCAACGAACCGGAGAAGAAGCGATGAAGAAGCTCGAGACGATCCAGCTGGAGCACCTCTACTCGCAGCCGCCGGCGAAGGTCTGGCAGGCGCTGACCGAGCCGGCGCTGCTCGCCCGCTGGTGGGCCGCCGGGGACATCCGTCCGGAGGTCGGCCACCGCTTCCTCTTGGACATGGGCCCCTTCGGCAAGCAGTCCTGCGTGGTGCTCCAGGTCGAGGAAGAGCGGCTGCTCAAGTTCCGCTTCGCCGCTGGCACCCTCGACACCGTCATCACCTGGCAGCTGGTCCCCGAAGGGACCGGAACGCGGCTCAAGCTGACGCACGAGGGCTTCAACCTCGACTCGCCCCTGGGCCAGCAGGCCCTCCAGGGCATGAAGGTCGGCTGGCCGCAGGTGCTCGGCCGGCTGGAGGGTCTGCTCAAGGGCTGAGCGATGCCCGAGGCGATGCGGCCCGCCCCGCGCTCGGCGAGGTGGGCCGCGGAACGCCGCGATCCTCAGATCGTCAGCGGGCGAAGACGTAGACCGCGCCGCTGTTCGAGGCGGAGTTGTTGGCCTGGTTGCCGCCGATTCCGATGGCGTTGCCGTCCTCGTAATCGGCGCCCACCGCCAGCGTGTTGCCGTCGCCGCTCAGCGCCAGGCCGATCCCAAACCCGTCGTTCGCCTCAGTGTTCGACGCCTTCACGTAGGCCTGCTGAGCCCAGCTCGTCCCGCTTCGCGTAAACAGGTAGGCCGCTCCGGCAGTGGAGGCAGAGTTGTCGGCCTGATTGCCGTTGATTCCGGTGGCGTTGCTGCTCTCCCCCGAGGCCCCCACCGCCAGCGTGCTGCCATCGCCGCTTAGCGCCAGGCTGGCCCCGAACCGGTCCAAGAACCCGGTGTTGGACGCCTTCACATAGGCCTGCTGGGCCCAGTTCGTCCCGCTTCGCGTGAAGACGTAGACCGCGCCGCTGCCCGTCTGGGAATTGTTGCTCTGGTCGCCGTTGATTCCCGTGGCATTGCTGCATTCCTCCGGAGCCCCCACCGCCAGAGTGTTGCCGTCGCCGCTCAGCGCCACGTGGCGCCCGAAGTTGTCGGGCCTTTCAGAGTTGGAGGCCAGCAGATAGGCCTGCTCGGCCCAGCTCGTCCCGCTTCGCGCGAACACGTAGGCCGCGCCGCTGCCGTTGATTCCGCTCGAGATGGAGTTCCTGTCGGACGCCCCGACCGCCAGCGTGTCGCCATTGGCGCTCAGCGCCACGCTGACTCCGAACTTGTCCGAGGACTGGGTGTTGGACGCCTTGACGTAGGCCTGCTGAGCCCAGCTCGTCCCGCTTCGCACGAACACGTAGGCCGCACCGCTCTGTGCTGCTCCGGTGTTCGGGCTGCCGTTGATTCCGGTGGCGCTGCCGTTCTCCTTCCAGGCCCCCGCTGCCAGCGTGTTGCCATCCGCGCTCAACGCCACGCTGATCCCGAACCCATCGCGCGAGAAGGCGTTGAACGCCTTCACGTAGGCCTGCTGGGACCAGGCCGTCCCGCTTCTGGTGAAGACGTAGACCGCGCCGTTGCCGCTGGCGGAGTTGTCGGCCTGGTTGCCGTTGATCGCCGTGGCGTTGCTGGCCTCGGCCCAGGCGCCCACCGCCAGCGTGTTGCCGTCGGCGCTCAGCGCCACGCTGGTGCCGAACTCGTCGCTCGACTCGGCGTTGGATGCCTTGATGTAGGCCTGCTGGGCCCAGCCCGCCCCGGCTCGCACGAAGAGGTAGACCGCGCCGCTGATCGGGGCGGAGTTGTCGGCCTGGTTGCCATCGATTCCGGTGGCGGCGCTGCCCTCGTACGGTGCCCCCACCGCCAGAGTGGTGCCGTCCGCGCTCAGCGCCACGCTGGTTCCGAAGATGTCGGAGGCATCGGTGTTGGACGCCTTCACGTACGCCTGCTGCGAAGGAAATCCCGACGACACCGTCACCACCACCGTGTAGGTCTTGGTGCTCCCCGACTCCGCGTCGACCTTCACCGCGCTCGAGGTCGGCGAGGCCCCCAGCGCGACCGAGACCGCGGCGCCGGAGGTCGCCGGACTGCCGTCGACGTGGATCGTGGCCTTGGCCGGCTGGGCCACCGCCGGGGTCAGCGAGACGCTGGTCGTCCCCGCCGGCACCGCCACCGCGTAGACCGTCTGTGACGCGGAAAAGACGAGCGATCCCGGAGAGATGGACAGCGAGAGCAGATTGGCGTCGTCCCACTTGCAGGCGCCGGTCTGGCAGACCTCGCTGGTCGCGCACGGCACATGGATCGGCGAGTAGTCGCAGCTGCCCTGGTTGCAGGTTCCCTGCGCCGAGTAGCTGAGCTTGGTGGTGGTGTCGAGGCAGGAGCTCGCCGGCGGGGTGTTGCAGCTGATGCCGGCGCAGGGATCGCCCTGGCAGACGTCGTTGGTGCACCCACCGGAGCAGGCCACGGTGTGGGAGACGTACTGGCAGGTTCCGCCGGAGCAGGTCCCCGGGGAGTCGTAGCCGGTGAAGCTGCTGGCGCTGGCGCAGGTGCCGGCGGGCGGGGTGTCGCAGACCTTGAGGCTGCCAGCGCACTTGCCCGCGTGGCAGGAGTCGCCGAAGGTGCAGTCGTCGCCATCGTCGCAGCTTGAACCGGCGTCCTTGATCGGGTAGCTGCAGCTGCCGCCGCTGCAGGTCCCCTGCTGCTCGTGGCACGTATCGGGCGGGTTGTTGCAGCTCACGTTGCCGCAGGGATCGCCGCCGCCCACCGCCCTCCCGGACAACGGCACCGCCAGCTCGGCCAAGTTGGCGGCATTGCTCTGGATCTTCAGCTCGGCCGCGTGGTTCCCTTCGGCGCTCGGGTGGTAGCTCACCGTCAGCTGCAGGGAGCCGCCGGCCGGCACCACCAGCGATTCCGGCTGAGTCACCGAGAACTGGCTGGCGGCTTCTCCGGCCACCGAGACGGACGAGAGCAGAAGCTCGGCCTGGCCCCGGTTCGACAGGGCAATCGTCCGCTCCACCGGCGCGTTGGGCGTGGTGGTGCCGAAATCGAGCGACTGTGGCTGCGCCTCGATGGTCGGCTGCGAGCCCCCGGGGTTGATCAAGCACTCGCAGCCGCCGAGCAGCGCGGACAGCAGGACGAGGAACGCGAGGGACTGGGTCTTCGCAGTCATGGGGATTCCTGAACCACTGGAGAATCGTCAATGAACTTCGATGATTGCTAGCGGGTGAAGACGTAGACCGCGCCGCCGCCTTCATCTGGTGGTCGCCGAGATCCCCGCCTTCCCTTCGGCGCCACCGCCGCGCGGACGAAGCCGGCAGGCTGCTGGCCGCAGGTCTGCCACGACGTGAGGGCGGATCTCGTATACCACGCTGGCCCGGGCGCCCTGTGACGAGCGACACATTGCGTCACTGCGCGAATCCCGCCATCGAACTGGCCTGCACTGAGCTTTTCCAATGATTCAGGCCGTTTGAGAGGGGGGCCTCGCGTCAGTCCTCCCGCAGGCTGGCGAGCACGCCCCTCAGTCGTGCGGCAGGAGTTGGAAGCGCTGGAGTTCCTCCCGCGGGAGGAGAGCGGTCCCGCCCTGGTTCCCCACCGTCTCGATGAACACCACCGCGTCCGGATCCTTGAAGGTCACGCGCGCGGGCGTGCCGGCGCTCTCCAGGCGATCGTAGAGGAACGATCCCAGCCGCCGCTCCTCGACGTTGGACTCCAGGCGCCCCTTGAAGCCGCGCCGGTGGACCCGCACGTGGAAGCTCTTCCCCGCCAGCGGCTGGGCGTAGCCGGCGATCGCGATCCTGGCTTTGGCCTCGAATTCTTCCGGGGAATTGAAGGAGAAGCTGTGGTCGCAGGGGATGATCCGGGACAGGAAAAGCAGCCGCCCCGGCGTCTTCCGGACCTTCTCGTCCAGCGACTCCAAGAGAGCGCGCGGGTCGCCGACCTTCATCACCAGCACGTCGAGGAACCTCGACCTGGTCACCGGTCCGAGGCCGAGCCGGCGCAGCAGCGCGATCGCTCGGCTCATCTGCCCTCGGAGAACGACGACGACGTTCCAGTCGCGCATGCCCATCCCCCCTCGCTGTCTGCCCAAACCAGCTTCAGCCGACCGTCCGCGCCGAGCTCCGCGCCCGTCCCGAGTCTGTCCTGCGCATTCAAGGCGTCCCGCAGCCAGCGTGCCCCCTCGGCATCCGCGCGCACGACGCGGAAATGGCGCACCGTGGTGGGAACCAGCTCCAGCTCCGCCAGCTCGCCGTCGGTGCGCAGCGCCGCGAAATACATGAGCCCGAGATCGCCCCGGAAGGCCTCGTGCCCGGAAATCCCCTCGTAGTCATCGAGGAAGTCGCCACAGCCATAGAGGATCAGCCGCCGCCGGTAGACCTCGATCCCTCGGACGTGGTGCGAGGAATGCCCGTGGATCAGGTCGGCCCCGGCGTCGACGAGCGCGTGCGCGAACTTCCGCTCGTCCGCTCCGACCTCGAAGCCCCAGTTCGGCCCCCAGTGGATGGAGACGATCACCAGGTCGCCCGCCCGGCGATGCGAGCGGATGTGTGCGCCGACCTCGGCCGCGGTTTCGAGCGACAGGTCCGGCAGGAGCCAGACGCCCGGCCATGCAGACCCCGCCTGCCATTCGAACGGGATTCCGCTCGTCAGGGCGCCCAGGCCGAAGACCAGCACCCGCCTCCCGCGCCCCACATCAAAGATGGCGGGCGCCTGGGCCTGGCTCGCGTCCTCGCCCGCGCCCACCGCCTTCACTCCAGCGCGCGCCAGAGTTGCGAGCGTCTCGCGCAGACCTTCATATCCCCAGTCGAGCACGTGGTTGTTCGCGAGGCTGCAGCACTGGATGCCGGCCGCAGTCAGGCAGGGCGCGTTCTCGGGGTGCATCCGGTAGTGCACCCCCTTGCCTTCCCACGCCTGGCCGCTCGCGGTGATGCTCGTCTCCAGGTTGATCAGCCTCAGGTCGGGCGACCGGCGCTCCAATTCGCCGAGCGCATCGCCCCAGATCTCAGCGAAGCCCAGCGGCCGACGGAACGGGCCCTGAGCGTCCTCGGCCAGGCTGAGGTACTCGCGGGCGTCCTTCAGGAAGGGCTCGTACAAGCCTGGCGCGCAGTGAAAAGGCAGCGCCTGGTCGAGCCCGCGGCCGGTCATCACGTCGCCGCACAGGAACAGCAGGAGCAGATCGTCCCTCGCCATGGCCGCTCGAGCCAACGGTGGGACCTATCTGGCTTGCCGGCAATCGAAGCAGGTTTCCCTGGCTCGTCTGGCGGGATGCGGCCACTGCCAGCGCCGGCGGCGAGTCGGAGAGCACGCGCCGCGCAATGTCAGCGCTTGTCGTCCGACCCGGCAGTCGAGTCGCCGGACAGCTTGCGCTCGATCTTCTCGCGGTACTCGGGGAAGTCCTCGAGCGAGAGCGGGCGCTTTCGTCCCAGGTTGAGGCGCAAGAGCTTGGCGTCGACCTGGCGCCGCAGGTCCTTGCGCTCGCCATCGGAGGTGGCGTTGCGCATCAGGTCGATCATCCGGACCAGCTCCTGCTGCGCCTCGAGCTCGGGAGGCAGGCAGCCGGCGTTCTTGAGCATCCGGTAGGCCATCCGCAGGTCCTCGGGGACCATCGAGTCGTCGCTCAGGTCGAGCGGCTTGCCCTTGCCCGGCAGGTTGTCGAACTCGCCGGCCTTCATGGCCTCGGTAATCAGGGCTTCGGCGATGCCTCGAAAAGCGTCCATGGGAGGGATCTCGATCCAGCGCAATCCTCCACCAAGCTAACCTCACCGGGCGAGGTGGAGCACCGATTCTACCAGTCCTCCCGCCGCCCGGATTCCGGCGCTGGCGCCGCCGACCACCGGCGTCCAAGAGGCGCCGTCGAAGTGCTGCCTGCCCCGTCCGGACGCTCTCAGGGCTCGAAGACCCAGGTATCGCCCAGCGCCATGTAGCCCCAGCCGCCGAAGAGCACCATGCGCCCGCGCTGAGCGTCCCAGGCCATGGCGGCCTCGTCCCGAGCTGAAGGCGAGGTGGCGGTGAGGCGCTTGCTCCAGGTGGTTCCGTCCCAGTCCCAGGTGTCGGAGAGGAACTTCGAGGAAGAATCGAACCCGCCGAAGAGCAGCACGCGGTTGCGCACCGTGCCGAAGGCCATGGCTGGACTGGTCCGGCCGGGAGGGAAGGTCGCCGGGGAGCGAAGCGTCCAATCGGTGCCGTCCCACTCCCAGGTGTCGGTAGGCTTCGGTGTGGCGTAGGCCCAGCCGCCGAAGAGCACCACCCGGCCGCGCGAGGCGTCGTAGGCCAGCGCCTGTTCGACCCCCCAGGTCGGCGAGGTGGCCGGGGAACGCTTGGTCCAGTTCGTGCCGTCCCACTCCCAGGTCTCGCTGCCCAAGACGAGCAGCACCCGGCGGCGCTGGGCGTCGTAGGCCATGCGGCAGTTGCTGCTGCAGGCGGCAGGCGAGGTCGCCGGCGTGCGCAGCGTCCAGTTCGACCCGTCCCACTCCCAGGTTTCGTTGAACGAGGCCGTGCCGTTGTAGCCGCCGAAGAGCACCGCCCGGTCGCGCCCGGCGTCGTAAACCAGCTGGTGGTTATCCCGCGGAGCTGGAGAAGTCACCGGAGCACGCTGAGCCCAGGTGGTGCCATCCCATTCCCAGGTGTCGGCCAGTTTTCCCGAGGTTCCGTTGCCGCCGAACAGCAGCACCCGGCCGTGCAGCGAGTCGTAGGCCATGGCGTGGCGATAGCGCGCAGGCGGCGAGGTCGCCGGAGTGAGCTTGGTCCAGGTCGCAGCGGCGATGCACTGTCCCGCGTAGGGCTCGAACCCTGAGCTGCAGCTGAAGCCGCAGGTATTGGCGCTGCAGGTGGCCTGTCCGTTGGCGACCGCCGGACACGGCGAACAGGTCGCCCCGCAATTGGCCGCAGAGTCGGCGGCGCAGGCATTCCCACAGAGATGGAAGCCGTAGTTGCAGGTGAAGCCGCAGCTGACTCCGTCGCAGGCGGGCGTGCTGTTGGCGGTCGAGGTGCAGGCGCTGCACGAGGTGCCGCAGGTGGCGACCGACGTATTGTCCGCGCAGGCACTCCCACAGCGATGGAAGCCGGCATTGCAGGTGAAGCCGCAACGGATCCCGTCGCAGCTCGGCGTGCCATTGGCCACCGAGGTGCAGGCGCTGCACGAGGTGCCGCAGCTGGCCACCGAAGCATCGT
>JBBIQS010000090.1:0-31717 GCA_037442205.1 Myxococcales bacterium | reverse complement strand
AATCGCCGGCACACCCACCAGGGCCGGTTCCTCGCTGGGGATCACCTCCGAGACCGCTTCCCCGGCCGGTACATCCCGCAAAACCAATCGCCGACACACCCGCCAGGGCCGGTTCCTCGCTGGGGATCGCTTCCGAGACCGCTTCCCCTGGCGGTACATCGCGCCAATCGAATCGCCGACACACCCTGAGGGCCCTTCCCTACAACGGCATCGCCCCGGGACCCCTTCCCCCCAGCCGGTACATCCCGCAAAACCAATCGCCGACGCACGCGCTAGGGTCGGTTCCCCTCAGGGAATCTCGCAGCCCGGCAGTGACTCCGCCGGCTCGTCGCCGCAGGTCGGTCGGCAAACCGTGCGCGGGTCAGGTGACCGCCGACATCAACGACGCGGCCGGCGGGACGCCGGCGCTCCCAGGCGCGGTTGCCCAACGATATCTCGTCGAGACCCGCATCCACGCCCGAGAACCGCCGCTATCGCCCGCCAGCGAGCCGCGCCGCGAGCATCAGCGCAGCCCTCATGCTGCCGGGACGCGCCCGTCCCCGACCCGCGATGTCGTAGGCCACCCCGTGATCCGGGCTGGTGCGGGGCTTGGGGAGCCCCAGGGTCACGTTCACCGCGTCGTCGAAGTGCAGCAGCTTGAGCGCCGGCAGCCCCTGGTCGTGGAACATGGTCAGGACCGCGTCGAATTCGCCGCGCGCGGCCCTGGGGATCACGCCGTCGGCGGGATAGGGACCGCTGGCGAGGATTCCCTTGGCCTTCGCGCGCTCGATCGCCGGGGAAATGACGCGCCGCTCCTCGTCGCCGAACAGCCCGCCCTCGCCGGCGTGGGGGTTGAGCCCGCACACCGCGATGCGCGGCCGCCGGATCCCGTAGCCGCGCCTGAGCTCGCGGTCCATCATCACCAGATCCTCGACGATCCCCTTCGTCGACAGCGCCGCGGGGACCTGGGAGAGCGCCAGGTGGGTCGTGTGCAGCGCCACGCGCAGCACCGGCCCGGCCAACATCATCAGCACCCGGGCGCCGAAGCGCTCGGCCAGGAACTCGGTGTGGCCGGAGAACTCGATTCCGGCGCGGGCGACCTGCGACTTGGACAGCGGCGCGGTACACAGTCCATCGGCCTGCCCGCTTTCGAGCGCCGAGACGGCCCGCTCCAGGTAGGCGAGCTGGGCGCGGCCGCCCTCGGCGGTCGGCTTTCCCGGGCGGCAGTCCCTGGCGGCGAGCGCGCTGACCTCCACCAGGCTCGCCCCCTCGGCCTCGTCGGCGGAGGAAATGCGCTCGAGCTTGTCGGCGACCCCGATCAGCCGACAGGCGCGGGCGAACAACGTCGAATCACCGAAGACGATCGGGGTCAGGGCGCGGCGGACCGAGGGATCGGCCAGCGCGGCGGCGGTCACCTCCGGTCCGATGCCCGAGGGATCGCCCAGCGAGATGGCGATGCGGGGTTTGGAGGGCGTCTTGCGGGCCATGTCGGCACTGCCTTTCCGCGCCGGAGCGCTCGTGCAGCGGCGCACCGGGCCGCGCGAAGCGCTCAACCATACGCCGGCGACGAGGTTCCGGCCCCAGAAAGGACTTCGCCGCGCGGAGCAGCCTCGCTCCAGTCGCTCAGACGAAGGTCTGGAGGCCGCGGATGCTCGCGGACCGGCGTTCGGTCGCGTTTCCTTTCGCGATCGAGCTCGAGCTGCCGGGTCGAATTCCCCTCGGACCTCTCTTCTCCTCGCTCCCGAGACTCGGAGCGCGGCGGGAGCGCCGAATCGGCCCGTCCCCCGGCGCATCTGGGCGTGGATCCCGCCCGAGCGGTGGCGATAGCCGGTTTCCGGTACGCGGGAAGAACGCCCGACTCGCCATTTGCCCGCGCCCCTCGAGGCGCGGGCAGCCCACGAATCGCCGCCTGACCTGGTTCCGCCTAGAACGGCGTCCAAGTCGAGCAGATGTACGGCTGCGCCAGGGCTCCGCCCTTCAGCGTCACCGAGCCGGCATCGACCGCGGAGTAGAAGACGTATTCGTTGCCGTTGAGGACGTTCATCGAGGCCTGGACGATGACGTTGCCGTTGTACTTGAGGCTCAGCGGGACCTGACTTCCGGTCTGGATCTGGGCGCAGGTATTGCCGGTGATGGTGCTGCAGAAGCCGGTGGGCGCATCCATCTGCACCGCGGCGGCTCCGGAGCCGACCGTCAAGGTCATGGTGGTCTGAGCCCCGTTGTTGAGCACGCTGTTGCAGAACTTTCCGACCGCAGGCGCCGTCGTCGCGCAGGCGCAGGCGCCCCAGGCGCTGTTGGCGCAGGTCTGGGTCCCGCTCGAGCCGTCAGTGCAGGAGCAAGTCTGGCTCTGGCCATTGGTGCAGCCGGTCGTCGTGTTGCTCCCGTCGCAGGAGCACTGCCCCCAGCTCTTCCCGTCGAGGTTGCAGGTCTGGGCGCCCTGCTTTCCGCCTGCGCACTGGCAGGCCTGGGTTCCGCCGGGGGTGCAGACCTTGTCGGTGGGGGCGCCGCAGGCGGCGGCGAGGAAGGCGGCGGACAAGATGAGGGTTCTCACGGTTTCTTCTCCTGGCTGTTGCGGTGATCGATGCCGGCTTTCAGGACCCTGCTGGGGCACCTTGCCACCTGGGTATTGCGGCCAACTGCGATTTCCGTCACACCGCCGTTGGCTTTCATCTGAGCACGGATGCCAACGGAAGGAAAAGCTCCGGGCGCTCGGGGAAATGAAAGGGGCGCAGGACCGATTCGGGCGCGGAAACACTGGCGAATTCCGATCGCAGGGCCTGCAGCACCTCCGCGACGCCCTCCCCGGCATCCGGGTCCTTTGCTCCGCCGCCGGTGAGCATGGCGCGCCCATGCTCCCGGAGCGCCGGCGCGCGCGCCAGGTTCGGCCCGACGGCGAAGAGCCTCCAGGCCACCTTGCGCGCCAGCTTCCGCCGGTCCTCCCCGGCCACCCGATCGAGCTCGACCGCGGCCTCGAGCAGCGAATGTGCGCGCGGCAATGCCGCGGCCGAGGCGAACGGCCGGGAGGTCCACGTGGGACAACCGCTGAGGAAGGCGATCGCCCCGTTCACCCCGCGCGCCTCGAGCGCCCGGGACAGCAGCAGAGAGCGGTTCAGGCCCAGCTCGGCCGGGCCCTCGGCCAGCTCGAGCAGCTCGCAGGGGCCGCGGACCGCGATCCACAGCTCGAGCAGACGTCGCGAGACCTCGGGGTGCCAGCGCTCGACCTCCGGCCCCAGCGCCAGCGCGCAGAGCTGGACCGCGGGAACGCTCGCGGCGCCAGGGGCGAACCGAAGTGCCGCCGCTGGCGGGTCTTCGTGCTCTCCCCGCAGGAATGCGGCGATTGCATCCCTCGCCTCCGAGCATGGGACATACCTGTCGAAGACCTTCTCGGCCCGCGCCAGCGCCTTCTCGGCACTCTCGGTCCCGAGCAGGGCCCCTCGCAGGAATTCGCCGCAGCGCACGATCTCGAAACCGCCCGCGGTCAGCGCCCGGTCGGCAACCTCCATCGTCGCCCCGGCGTGAAAGCCGACCACGAACGGCCCCTTCCCTCCCAGCAGCTGCCGGCCGCAGACCTCGAACACCGCCCGATCGACTCCGTGGGCGCTCTCGGCGTCGTTCGCCGTCAGCGGCGGCTCGCAGATCGCGTGCAGCGCCTCAGCGCGCGCTCGAAAGCAGCTGGGGAAGATGTAGTGCGCGCACTCTCGGTAGGCGTCGGCGAGGGGAATCGCCTCGCGCAGCGCCCGCGCCACGGGCACCTCGTCCAGGTTGAAGAGCACCGCGCGCGGTTTGGCACTGGTTTCCATCATCGTCCGACGCTCTCCCGGGCAGGAAATCCCTTGGGCGGACCTTTTCGACATGGGTCGGCCCGCTCGGCGGCCTTACGGCCGCCCGACCTGGTCTTCGGCGCTTGTCGTGAGGACCGAGGGGCTGCGCTTCGTCAACCGCCACCGGCTCGGTCGGCCATGCGGCAGCACCTCCATCCCGCCATTGGACGGACCGGGCCGTCGATTGGGGACGTCACGGGCCTGCTGGGTTCTCCCGAAAGCCGAGGAGCCCGCGCCGCCTCGCCGAAGTTCGCTCGGTCTGGCCAGGGGGCCGACGCTACGGGCCGAAGCCGTAGACCCGAGGCCCCCAGCAGACGGCAACCCCGTTGGTTTGGACGGTGCAGGTGTGGTCGTCGCCGGCGGAAACCTGCGTGTAGGTCGCTCCCCAGTATTGGATCTCGTCGCTGGGGTCTCCCCAGCAGATGAAGAAGCCTTGGTTGGTCAATGCGCAGACGTGCCGGCGGCCCGCGGCGACCTTGGTGTAGTAGGAGTTGGACCAGGGCTGAGGAGGAACAGGGGACGCGGCTCCCAGGCAGGTGACCCACGGGCTGCCAAAGCCGCTCTCGATCGCGCAGAGCCGATCGGGACCCGCCGAGAAGTCGAGGATGTTCCCGAGCTTCGGGTACCGGCCCGCCGGGCTGTTTCCCCAGCACTGCACCACGCCTCCCCAGGTTTCCTTCCCGCAGGTGTAGCCCGCCGCCGAGGTCAGCCGGTCGAACGGATCAGCAGGCGGAGAGGTGCGCCCGTCGGCGCCGTTGCCCCAACAGGCCACCGTCGAGTCACTCCGCAGCGCGCAGCTGAAGCCGGCCCCGGCGGAAACCGCGGTGAAGCTTCCCGACGGCGGAGTTGCCTGCCCAGCCGCGTTGTTTCCCCAGCAGGCGAGCGTGCCGTCGGCGCGGACTCCACAGGTGTGGTCGGTGCCGGTGGCCACCTGCAGGAAGGTCCCGGCCGGCGGGGTGGACATCCCGCCGGAGTTGCTGCCGATGCAGGCGACCGTTCCATCGGCGCGGACGGCGCAGTCGTGGTTCATCCCCGCGGAGACCTGTTTGACCGGCCCCAGCTGCGGCGAATACGGCATCGGTTGCGTGCAGAGCACAAGCCCATCGTCGCGGACGCCGCACAGCTCGCGGAAGGTGCCCAGCGAGAAATGGCGGAACTTCCCGGGAGGCGGCGCCGGGGCGGGCGTGAACGTGCTCTTGCTCCAGCAGGCGATGGTGCCGTCGGTTCGCAGAGCACAGCCGACGTCCGAGCCCATCGCCACCTCGGAGAAGGTTCCCGTCAGCGGGGTTTCCGGGAAGATCGCCGCCTGGCTATAGCTCCAGCAGAGCATGCTGCCGTCGGTTCGAACGCCACAAGTGGTCACTGAGCTGCCGACCACGCCCTGCGAGAGCTGGGTGAAGCTGCCCGCCGGCACCGGGTAGTCAACGGCGACGTTGAAGCCCTTTTCGCTTCCCCAGCAGGCCAGAGTGCCGTCGGGGCGGATGCCGCAGGCGAAATTGAGGGCGGCGAGGTGAGCGAACTTGCCCGCGGGCGGAGTGGACGCCCCGGTTCCCCAGCACTGCACCGTGCCCGAGGTGGACAAGCCGCAGGAGAATTGGGTGCCGGCAGCGACCTCGGCGAAGGTTCCGGCCGGGGCATTGGACTGGCCTTGAGCGTTCGCTCCCCAGCACGCCACCGTCTGGTCCGTCTTGACGCCGCAGTAGTGCGCTCCCGACGCGGAGATCTGCGTGAACGCGCCGGCTGGGCCCACGTCGAGGCCCGGCTGGCCCCAGCAGAGCAGTGAGCCGTCGGTCCGAATGCCGCAGGCAGCGCCGAAGCTCCGGGTCAGCGCGACAGCGGTGAATCTCAAGCCGCCGATGACGCAGTCCGAGTCGGTCTGCTCGGTGCATCCGGGCGGGCAGCATCCGTCGCCGCCGACGCACCGGGTGATCGGCGCGTGGGTACAGGCCGCGTCGCAGGTCGCGGCGCTGCCGGTGAAGGTGTCGGTGGTGCAGACATTGAAGTCGTTGCAGCTGGCGGCGGTGGGGCAGTTGCCGTCGCAGGTCTCCGGGGGCTCGACGATGCCGTTGCCGCACTTCGGCGAGCAGTCCGAGTCGTTCTTCGCGTTGCACCCGGCCGGACAGCACCCATCGCCACCGGTGCACAGGGTAATCGCCTGATGGGTGCAGGCCGCGTCGCAGGTCGCCGCGCTGCCGGTCAGCGAATCGGCGGTGCAGGCGTTGTTGTCGCTGCAGCTGGCGGCGGTGGGGCAGTTGCCGTCGCAGAGTTCCCCAGCTTCGACCACGTTGTTGCCGCACCTGGGCGCGCAGTCCGAGTCGTCGATCGCGTTGCACCCGGCCGGACAGCATCCGTCCCCGCCGAGGCATTGGGTGATCGCGGTATGGGTACAGGCGGCGTTGCAGGTGGCGGCGCTGCCGATCAGGGTGTCGGTGGTGCAGGCGTTGTGATCGTCGCAGCTGGCGGCGGTGGGACAGTTGCCGTCGCAGGTCTCCGGCGGCTCGACGGAGCCGTTGCCGCAGGTGGCCGAGCAGTCCGAGTCGTTGGACGCGTTGCAGCCGGGCGCGCAGCAGCCGTCCCCTCCCTTGCACTGGGTGATCGACTGATGGACGCAGCTCGCGTTGCACTTCGCCGCGCTGCCGATCAGTGTGTCGATGGTGCAGGCGTTGTGGTCGTCGCAGCTGGCGGCGGTGGGGCAGTTGCCGTCGCAGGTCTCCGGGGCCTCGACGATGCCGTTGCCGCACTTCGGCCCCTTGCAGTCGGAGTCGTTGTTGGCGGTACACCCCGTCGGACAGCAGCCGTCGCCGCCCTTGCAGACCTTGATCGCCGCGTGAGGACAGACGGCATCGCAGGTGGCGGCGGAGCCCAGCAGCGTGTCGTCGGTGCAGGCGATCCCGTCGACGCAGCTTCCCGGGCAAGCACCAGGGCCGCTGGCGATCCCGGGGTCGCACCGCTCTCCAGGATCGAGGATCCCGTTGCCGCAGGTTGGCGCGCTGCCGTTGTCGGCGTTCGCGGGCACCTGCCCCGGGTCGTTCGCCACCGGATCACACGCCGCGAGAGCCAAGAGCGCTGCCGTCACCGCAGTCCATGCCTTCATCGCCGTCTCCTAGAGAGCCGTTCGATGAGGCTATTGCGCCCTGCCCTCCTTTTCCGTCACGGCGCCTGCTCGAGAACCGCGTCGACCGCGGGCTGGAGCATGCTCGCGGGATGCTTCCTCTTGAATTCAGCGGCCTTGTCGCGTGCCTGCGCGCCCTGCCCCGCCAGCACCAGGGCTTGCACCCACAGCGCGTCGCGCTCCTCGGCGAGCTGGCCATTCGGGAACTCGCGGCCGTGGCGGGAGAGCGCGTCCAGCGCCAGCTGCGCCTCTCTCCGGGCCAGCGCGTTGCGCGAACGCTCGACGAGAGCGTGCTCGGCGGCCAGCGCCGTGGCCGGCGACAGCTTGTTTGCCGTCATTTTGGCCGGCTCGGGCTGCGCGACCCGAGGAACCTTGAGCGGAATCGGTTCAACCCCCGGCTGCGGCGGGCTCGGGGGCTCGACCGGGGGCGGAGGAGGCTGCTGGGCAACGGCGCTCGGCGGCGCGGGGGCGACGGGAGGCGGGCGCTCGCCGCTCAGCGCGGCATGCAGCCCGGCTCCGGTGGCGGTCCCGAGCGCGAAGATCACCGCGCTCGACACGATGCGGTTGGCCACCAGCGTCTGAAGAGCTCCCGTCCCGGCGTTGGGCGACGACGAAGGCCCGGAAGAGGAGCCTCCCTCGCCTCCCGACCCGCCCGAGCCCTGGATGGTGGCCTGGAACTTGGCGAGGACCGCCTCCTTCACGTCCGCGGGAGGCTCGGGGAAGTCCTTCTCGGCTCTCAGGAGCTGTTCGAGGTCCGGCGACAGGGGCTCGATGTCGGGCTTCATCGCTCGCCTCCTTTCGCCTGAAGCGTTCGGATGGCGTTGGCGAAGTCAGCGCGCGCCAATCGCAGCCGGGAGTAGGCGGTGTTCAGCGGCAGCGACAGGGCCTGGGAGATCTCCGGCATCGAGTGGCCGTGCAGCTCGAACATGATGAAGACCGCCCGGCGATCCAGCTCCAGCATCTGGAGTGCTTGGAGGACCAGACGCCGGTCCTGATTGCGCGTGGCGTGCTCTTCCGGGCCCAGGGCCAGGTCCGCCGACTCCGGCGGCTGCTCCAGCACCTCTCGCGTGCTGGCCGCGCGGCGCTTGTTCCCCACCGCGACCCGAAAAGCGATTCCAAAGAGCCAAGGACGAACCGGCCGCGAGCGGTCGAACTCGTTTCGCTGGCGCCAAGCGGTCACGAACACGTCGTGCGTGAGGTCGGGCAGATCGCCGTGCCGCACGCCCAGGCGTCTGAGCGAGTTCCACACGTAGGCGAACTCGGCACGGTAGATCTCCTGCACCCTCAGTCCTCCGCCTCTTGCCCGCGTTCTCGACCGTGCCATGCCCGGTCATTGCGGGGTCCACCGTCAATCCGTCAGGAAAGACCGCCGGCAACCGCGCTGGCCACCGCTGGCAGTGCAGATGCGCCGTCCGGCGAACGAACTTTGGCGGATTCGCGGTGCCGGGCGCTCCGTACTTGGAGCGCCTCACCCTAGAACAGGTCAGCTCGACGTCGACGAAGCTATCTGTCGGCGCGAGGCAGCGTCAAGGTGGGGTCTGGCGAGGCGATCGCGGGCAGAAGCCTGGGCTGGCGGCCATGAAACTCGTGGAATTTGCCGCTTTTTCGGCGCGGGTTTGACCGTCGACCCCGTTCTGAACGAGATTGACCCGCGCTGCGCCTCGAATCCGCGGCGGGCCCATCACGATGCGACCCCTGGCAACTGGCGCGACCCTCCTGCTGATATCGTCCGCGGCGCTGCTCTCGGGAGCGGCCTTCGCCGAGGGCAAGCCCACCGTCCGGTTCACCTATCTCCGCGGCGCTCAGGCCGGCCAGTGCCCGGAGGAGGGCGCCGTCCGCGACGCGGTGGCCGCCCGGCTCGGCTACGAGCCGTGGGACGAGACAGCCAAGCGGACGGTGCGCGCCACGATCGAGCCCCGCGGCGGTGGATTGCGCGCCAGGATGGAGCTGCTGGGCGAGGGCGGCGCCAAGCTCGGAGGCCGGGAGCTGAGCTCCGCGCGCCAGGACTGCCGCGAATTGGTCGAGGCCCTGGAGCTGGCGATCTGCATCGCCATCGATCCGCTGAGCATCACCCGGCCCGCGGCGCCCGCTCCCAAGCCCGAGCCGGTGCAATCGCCTGCTTTCGAGGCCCCGCCGCAGCCGCCGCCGGCTACTCCCGAGCCTCCGCCCCAAGATCCCCTGCCCGCGGAGCAAGCGCCGGTGGTCGAGAGCCCGCGGCCGATGCCCGAGGAGCGCCAGGAACTCCAAAAGTTCCAGATCCTGGCCAGCGCCGGCGCAATCGCAGCGATCGGGACCGAGCCCGGCGCCACCGGGGGCGCGACGGTCCAGGTCGCGGTGCGCGGCACCGTCTTCTCCGGCGCGATCGAAGCCAGGGCCGACTTTCCCCGGGCGATTCCGGTGGGCCCCGGCTTCGTCGACGTGTCGCTGGCGATGGGATCGGTCGTTCCCTGCGCCCGATTTCAGTCGCTGTCGACCTGCCTGGTGCTGGGCGCCGGGCTCATGCGCGCCTCGGGGCACGATCTGGACGCGGCGGCGGTCGTCAGCGCGCCGTTCGCCGCCGGCGGCACCCGGCTCCAGCTCGAATGGCCGATCTATTCGCGGCTGTCCCTCCTGGTACGCGGCGATCTGCTGGTGGCGCTGTCGCGGGTGAGGGTCCAGGAGAGCTTCTCGCACGACCTGCTCTGGTCGAGCCCGGCGCTGTCGGCCGGGCTGTCGATAGCGGCACAGGCGCCTCTCTATTAGAAGGCAAACCGTGAACCTTCTCTCGGACAAGGTGCTCGCGCTTCTGGCCTGCCTCGCTCTGCTTTCCTGCGAAAGCGTGCTCGAGGCCGGAGGGATCGCGCCCCGATCGGACGGCGGAGGCGTCGGATCGGACGCCGGCGTGGGAGCGGATGCCGGTTGCGGCGCCGATTGCCCGTGCGTGCCCGAGTCCGACGAGCAGTTCTGCCTCCGCCTGCAGAAGAACTGCGACCAATTCACCGGGATCGACAACTGCGGCAAGTCGCGCACCGCGCTGTGCGGGACCTGCGCCGCCGGGGACCGCTGCGGCTTCGCCGTCCCCAACGTCTGCTGGCACAAGAAGACCCTTCCCGACTGCTCGACCGGCTCGTGCACCCAGTCCATTCCGGTGAATGTGACGCTGAACGACGTCTTCGCCCTCTCCGCGACCGACGTCTGGACCGTGGGCTACCAGAGCGCGCCGGTGCGAAACGTCGGCAGCTCGCTGCACTACGACGGCGCGTGGTCCGAGAAGCCGACCGGCAGCGCAGTTCCGCTCACCGGGGTGTGGGGAGCGGCGGCCAACGACGTGTGGGCGGTCGGCGAGGACGGGGTGATCTTCCACTGGAACGGCCTGGGCTGGTCGAGCGAGGTCAGCGGGACCTCGAACCACCTCGAGGACGTTTGGGGATCGTCATCGACGGACGTGTGGGCGGTGGGGTTCGGCGCCTTTAGCCACTGGGACGGGCAGCAGTGGACCGCGTCCCGTCCGAGCGCCAAGTTCTTTCACGGCGTCTGGGCCGCATCGTCGACCGAGGCCTGGGCGGTCGGCGAGTGGGAAACCGTCCTCCACTGGGACGGCGCTTGGACGGCGAAGCGGGAGAACGTGAGCTCCGCCACGCTGTATGGCGTCTGGGGAAGCGGACCCGATGACGTCTGGATCGTGGGCGATCAGGCAACCCTGCTCCACTGGGACGGGCACTCGCTGAGCCTGGTGGCCAGCGGAGCAGCCCAGAGCGTGAGCCTGCGCGGGGTCTGGGGCAGCGCCAAGGACGACGTCTGGGCGGTGGGAACCAGCGGAACCCTGCTCCACTTCGACGGCCTCGGATGGTCGCTGGTGGCCAGCGGCACCAGTTTCGGGCTTGCGGGCGTCGGCGGCACCAGCGCCGGCATCTGGGCGGTCGGCGGCCTGGGCCAATCGGTGCTCCACCTCGTCTATTGAAGGATTGATCCGCCTCCGTTCGCCCTGAGCGGATGCCGAGCTTGTCGAGGCAGAGGTCGAAGGGCCTTCGACTCGGGCCTCCGGCCCTTCGCTCGGGCCGACCGGAGGCGGATCCGCCTCTCGCAAGGCACGGTGAAGCGACTTTGATCCCTGGGGAATCCTGGTCCGCGCCATTTCCGTGACGGATTCCGCCACCTCCCCGCAATAGACGGGTTGCAGCGCGTCCGTTCCCCGGGGACGCCCGCCGCCGGCGCGCCCGTTCACGCGCCGGCGGCGGGCGATCTCCATTGGAACCGGTGCGCTGCCGCGCCGGAAACCGGCGCGAGAGCCGGAGGTTGACCGTGGGAATCGCGACCCCCATGCGCCGCTCGAGAGCTTCGTTTACTATTAGGCACTTCCTGGCCGGGCGAGGGCTCCTGATCCCTCGCCGCGCCTGCCCGCAACCCGCCGATCGACCCTTGACCCGCCCGCACGGCGGAGACTTTGCCGTTTTCACCAACCCCGGGAAGCCCATGAACCGCATTTCTCGAAGGATTCGCTCCCTGGCGGCGCTGGCCGGAATGGCCGCGCTGCTCAGCGGCTGCTCCGGCACCGGCAGCGGCGGGGCGGCAAGCATCGAGGTCGATCCGCTGACCATCGACTTCGGCAAGATCGCGCCCGCGTCGGCGGTGGAGCGGACGATCAACGTGCTCAACAAGGGCCAGGGCCAGCTGGTGGTCAGCACGGTGGCGATCAACGGCGACGGCGCCGCGCATTTCTTCGCGATCCAGCAGTCGCTGAACGTCGAGGCCGGCGCCACCGGGCGGCTGACGGTGACTTATCGCCCCAGTGCCGAGGGAACCCACTCCGCGCGGCTGCTTTTGAGCAGCAACGCCGCCAACTCGCCCGAGCTGGCGGTGCCGCTGTTCGGCCAGGCGGTGGCGGGCAATCCGTGCGCTGGGATGACCTGCAACACTCCCCCCGGCCCCTGCTACCAGGACGTGGGGACGTGCAGCGGCGGCACCTGCAGCTACCAGCCCAAGGCCGCCGGCACCGCCTGCGATGACGGCGACGCCTGCACCACCGGCGACGTCTGCCATGCCGGCACCTGCGCCGGCACTCCCAAGACCTGCAACACCCCGCCCGCCGGCACCTGCGCCGGGGCCAACAGCTTCACCGCCTACAACTCGCCCGGGACCTGCTCCGCCGGGACCTGCCAGTACGCCTCCCACGTGGTGACCTGCTCCGCCGGCTGCGCCAACGACGTCTGCCACGGCGATCCCTGCGCGGGAATCAGCTGCAACACTCCGCCGGCGAATTCCTGCTTCGACGCCACCACCAAAGTCACCTACTCGGCCCAGGGCAGCTGCAGCCAGGGGAGCTGCAACTACTCGCCGACCCAGGTTCCCTGCGCGGCCAGCGAGGTCTGCCTGACCGGAAGCTGCAAGTGGGATGACGCCAGCCTCTCCTCGCTGTCGATCTCCCCGGGGGCGCTGGTCTTTTCCGCGTCCCAGACCGTCTACGCGGTGTCGGTGCCGGCCGGGACCACCAGCGTGTCGCTGACCGCGGCGGTGGCCCAGCCGACCAGGGCGACGATCCACATCAACGGCAACCTGGCCACCTCGGGGACCGCGGTGTCGGTCTCGCTGGGGAGCTCGCCGACCTCGATCGCGGTCAAAGTCGACGCCGAGTCGGGTTCGACCAAGACCTACACCGTGGCGGTGACGCTCGCCCCGGCCGCGCCGTCGCAGCAGGCGTACGTGAAGGCCTCGAACACCGACACCTCCGACGCCTTTGGGACGGTGGTGGCGCTGAGCTCCGACGGGAACACCATGGCGATCGGGGCGCCGAACGAGAGCAGCTCCGACGTGGGAATCAACGGGATCCAGAGCGACAACTCCGCCGCGGCCAGCGGCGCGGTCTACCTCTTCGTCCGCAGCGGAGGAAATTGGACCCAGCAGGCGTACCTCAAGGCCTCCAACGCCGAGGCCAACGACAAGTTCGGGACCAGCCTGGCGCTGAGCTCGGACGGCAACACGCTTGCGGTCGGGGCGCCGGGCGAGGACAGCACCGCCACCGGAGTCGGCGGCAACCAGAGCAACACCGGCTATGGCACCGACAGCGGCGCGGCCTACGTCTTCACGCGAACGGGAACGAGCTGGGCCCAACAGGCCTACGTGAAAGCCTCCAACACCGACCCCAACGACGCCTTCGGCACCAGCGTGGCGCTGAGCGGCGACGGCAACCTGCTGGCGGTCGGGGCTCCTCTAGAGAGCAGCGCCGCCACCGGGATCAACGGCAGCCAGACCCAAGACCCCAACTCGCTGTGGGTCGGAGCGGTCTACCTCTTTGGCCGGAGCGGAACGACCTGGGCGCAGCAGGTCTACGTCAAGGCCAGCAACAGCCACGGCGGCGACAAGTTCGGGACCGCCGTGGCGTTGAGCGCCGACGGCAGCACGCTGGCGGTCGGAGCCCCTGCGGAGAGCTGCACCTCCAGCGGGATCAACAGCAACCAGAATGCCCGCGACTACGGGTGGGAGTACGGCGCGGCCTACGTCTTCGCAAAGACCGGGAACACCTGGGCCCAGCAGGCCTACGTGAAGCCGTCCAACATGGGCTCTGGCGACAACTTCGGGAACAGCATGGCGCTGAGCGCGGACGGCAGCACCCTGGCGGTGGCGAGCTGGAGGGAGGACAGCAACGCCACCGGGATCAACGGCGACCAGGCCAACGACTCGGCCCTGTGGAGCGGTGCGGCCTACGTCTTCACGCGCAGCGGGACCAGCTGGACACAGCAGGCGTACGTGAAGGCCTCCAACACCGAGGCCGATGACTCCTTCGGCATCGGCCTGTCGTTGAGTGCCGACGGCAACACGCTGGCGGTGGGAGCCAACGCCGAGGACAGCAACGCCACGGGAATCGACGGCAACCAGGCTGACAACTCCGCGACCAGCAGCGGCGCGGTCTACCTCCTCACCCGCACCGGAACGGCCTGGGCCCACAAGTCCTACCTCAAGGCCTCGAACACCCGGGCCAACACTGAATTCGGGAAGAACGCAGCGCTGAGCGGCGATGGCCACACCCTGGCAGTCGGCTCTCCTGGCGAGCGCAGCAGCGCCACCGGAACCAACGGCACCCAGAACGACATCTCCGCCACCGGCAGCGGCGCGGTCTACGTCTTCACCCGCTAGCGACTGCGAATCCCTCGATCCAAGGATACCGATGAGCACCAGGACTCACTCCCTCGTTGCCCTGGCGCTAGCGGCAGCGCTGCTCGGCGGCTGCCAGTGCGGCGGGGTCAAGACCAACAACGCGCAGCCGAGCATCGAGGCGACGCCGCAGTCGCTGGACTTCGGCACCAGCACGCCCGACGTGGCCGTCGAGAAGACGGTGAGCCTGCTCAACCAGGGCCAGGCCGAGCTGGTGATCTCATCGATCGCGATCGCCGGTGAGTCGGCCTCCCAGTTCTCGGTGATCCAGCCGCAATCGCTGCGGGTGGAGTCGGGCGGCTCGCTGTCGGTGACACTGACCTATCGCCCGAGCGGCGCGGGGAATCATGCAGCACGCTTGATGATCGAGAGTGACGCCTCCAACGCTCCGGAATTGGTGGTTCCGCTCACCGGGCTCGCGTTCGTCGCCGATCCGTGCGCCAAGGTGACCTGCACCACGCCTCCAGGGCCGTGCTTCAAGGAGCGGGGAACCTGCTCCGGCGGCTCCTGCAGCTACCAGCCCAAGACCGACGGCGCGGCCTGCGACGACGGCAACGGCTGCACCGTCAACGACATCTGCGGCTCGAGCGGCTCCTGCTCCGGGACCGCCAAGAGCTGCCAGGCGCCTCCGTCGCCGAGCTGCCTCGACTCGCAGACCCTGCACAGCTACGACGCGACCGGAAGCTGCTCGGGCGCGGGCGTGTGCAGCTACCTCTCCCACGATTCCATTTGCGCCCTGGGATGCGACACGGCGACCGGCCAGTGCCGGAGCACCTGCCCGTCGGGACAGCACCTCTGCAGTGGCCAGTGCGTCTTCGATACCTCGGTGAACAGCTGTGGCTCCTCGTGCAAACCGTGCTCGGCGCCGACGAACGCAACCGCCACCTGCGACGGCACCAGCTGCGGATTCACCTGCGACGCCGGATTCGCCGTCTGCGGCTCGGCGTGCTGCGCCGGCACCGCCGCCGTGGTCGCCGCTGGGGACAGGCTCACCTGCGCGCTCACGGTCTCCGGCGGCGTCAAGTGCTGGGGCTGGACGGGTCCGGCGGCGGACGTGCCCGGGCTCGCGAGCGGGGTGGTGGCGATCTCGGCGGGCTCGCAGCTGACCTGCGCGCTGACCAAGGCCGGCGGCGTGAAGTGCTGGGGCGTGAACAGCCACGGCCAGCTCGGCGACGGAAGCTACACCAACAGCGCCACGAATCCGGTCGACGTTTCAGGGCTCGCCAGCGGAATGGCGGCGGTTTCCGCGGGCTCGCTCCACGCCTGCGCGCTGACCACTTCGGGCGGCGTCAAGTGCTGGGGGTACAACTACTATGGCCAGCTCGGCACCGGCAGCGCCAGCCCGAGCACCATTCCGACTCCTGTGGACGTGGCCGGGCTCACCAGCGGCGTGGCGGCGGTGGCGGTCGGCGAGTACTACACCTGCGCGCTCACCACCTCCGGCGGAGTCAAGTGCTGGGGCTATAACTGGTCCGGCCAGCTGGGCAATGGGACCCATTCCGACAACGTGACGCCGTCCGACGTCTCCGGGCTGACGAGCGGCGTGGCGGCGATCGCCACCGGCGCCAACCACGCCTGCGCGCTTACCACCACCGGCGGCGTCAAGTGCTGGGGCTCCAATCTCCTCGGCTCACTTGGAGACGGCGTCTACGCCTCTTCGGTCCCCACGCCGGTCAACGTCTTCGGTCTGGGCAGCGGGGTCGCCGGCATCTCCTTGGGCGGCTATTCGAGCTGCGCGCTCACCAACTCCGGCGCGATCAAGTGCTGGGGGCGGGACATGTCCGGACAGCTCGGAGACGGAAGCACGACCGACAGGAGCACCCCGGTGAACGTGTCCGGGATTACCGGCGGCATGGCCGGAGTCTCGCAGGGCGGCGCACACGCCTGCGCGCTCGCCGCGACGGGCCACCTCAAGTGCTGGGGATGGAACGTCAGCGGCCAGCTAGGCGACGGCACCACCACGGACAGCCTGACACCGGTGGACGTGATCGGCTTCTGACGCGCCGAAATGGAACGAGACCGTCGCTGTTGGCGGCGATCAGGCCGGCACCTCCGCGGTCGACAGCGGCGCGGTCTACCTCTTCACCCGCACCGCCGCGACCTGGGCCCAGCAGGCCTACTTCAAGGCCTCCAACACCAAGGCAGGCCAGGAGTTTGGCGCCAGCGTCGCGCTGAGCAGCGCCGGCGGGCCGTGCCAGACCGCGAACCAGTGCCTGTCGGGACTGAGCTGCGAGTCCGGCACCTGCCGGGAGCCGCTCGCCGGCCACTGCACCGGCGATTCCCAGTGCCTGGCCGCCGACACCTGCTCGGCAGGGTTCTGTCGCGCGCGCCGCGGCAGCGCCTGCGCCGCCACCGCCGATTGCGCAGCCGGGCTGGTCTGCGGAACCGCCGGCACCTGCACCGATCCCGCGCCGTCCATCAGCTACTCGCAGGGCTCGGTGACCTGCACCAAGGGCCAGCCCTGCTCGCTGGCGGCGCCGGCGAACAGCGGCGGCGCGGTGGCCACCTGCTCGGTGCAGGCGCCGCCCCCGCTCCCCGCCGGATTGACCCTCGATCCCGCCACCTGCGCCATCTCCGGGACCCCGACCGGGGTGACCGCGACCTCCACCTTCACCGTCGTCGCTTCCAATTCCGGCGGCTCGACCTCGACCACGGTGATCATCACCGTGAACGACGTGGCCCCGGCTCTGAGCTACGCCGCGCTGACCTGCACCCGCGGAACGGCGTGCTCGGTTTCGCCGACCAACACCGGCGGCGCGGTCGTCAGCTGCTCGCTCCCGGCCTCGGCCGTGCTTCCCGCCGGGCTGGTGCTCGACGCGAATACCGGGACCATCGCCGGAACGCCGACCGCGCTGCTGGCCACCACCAGCTACACCGTCACCGCCACCAACAGCGGCGGCTCGACGACGGCCAATGCCTCGATCACCGTCAACGACATCCCGCCGTCGGCGCTGAGCTACTCGACCAATCCGGCGACCTACTACCTCAACCAGGCGATCGCCCCGAACACCCCGACCTACGTCGGCGGTCCGGTGATCCAGTACGGCATCTCTCCTCAGCTTCCCGCCGGCCTGTCCATCGATCCCGTCACCGGAGTGATCACCGGGACGCCGACGGCGACCTCGGCGGCGACTTCGTACACGGTGACCGCCACCAACTCCGGGGGCGCGACGACCACCGTGCTCTCGATCGCGGTGAGCAACGCTCCGGTCGATGGCGGATGGAGCGCCTGGAGCGCGTGGAGCGCCTGCACCGCCAGCTGCGGGGGCGGGACGCAGAGCCAGACCCGCACCTGCACCAATCCGGCGCCGGCCAACGGCGGGGCGAACTGCGTCGGACTCGCCAGCCAGTCGCAGGCCTGCAACACCCAGGGCTGTCCGGTCGACGGCGGCTGGAGCGCCTGGTCGGGATGGACTGCCTGTTCCGCCGCCTGCGGGGGCGGTTCGCAGAGCCAGAGCCGCACCTGCACCAACCCGGCGCCGGCCAACGGCGGTGCGGGCTGCGTCGGGTCTTTCTCGATGACTCAGGTCTGCAACACCCAGGCGTGCGCGAGCTGCACGCTGCCGTGGGGCGGCACCCTCGCTCACGGCGGGTCGGTGAACGCCTATCCGTCGAGCACCAATGCCGGCGGCGCCTGCCTCGGAGAGGTGAGGTATTGCAACAACGGCACTCTTTCCGGCTCCTACACCTTCAAGAGCTGCTGCGGCACCGTGGGGGGCGCGAGCTGCACCCTCTACACCACGGGGCCGTGCACCGGGAACTGCGGCGATAACGTTACCTGTCCCTCCACTTGGACGGGCTGGGGAGCGATCGGGAACAACACCTGCACCGTGGGGACCTTCACCATCCTGGCTTCGGTGCCGGCAGGTCCGACCAACGTCGCCTGCATCCTGTGCGTGCCCTGACGCGCTGGGTGGTGCGCAGGCGTCACGGGGAGATACGTCCAAACGCGGCCGGCGCCAGCGGCCCTGATCGGCGAGATCTGGGCCCGGCCTGAGCGCGCCGGGGCGGAGAGCGCCTCTCGCCAGCCATGTCGGAGCAGCCTCTCCGCGTCCGAGCGCGCCGGGGAGCGGTGAACCGGCTGCGCGAGGGGAGCGTGTCCGCCCTTTTGTGCTCGCTAGTTGGTCAGGAGCTCGAACGGCGCGAAAAGATGTCCGCCCTGCGCGCGCTCAGGGGAAAGATCCCCTTCGATCTGGACCTGGAAAGCACCCGGCGAGACCGGTAGCCGATTCGGCCCCGCCCGCTACTTGAGCTCGGGCACCTTGACGTCCACCACCGCCTGCTTGCGCAGCTCCTCGACGTACTGCTCGGTCTGGCGCTGCATCTGCTCGCGGGTCAGCCGGTCGCGGATCTCGTCCTTGACCGCCTCGTACGGCCGGGACTTGCCGGCCCGCCGCTCCAGCACCTGGATCACGTGCCAGCCGAAGGGCGAGCGCACCGGGTCGCTGACCTCGTTGGGCTTGAGCGAGAAGGCCACCTGGTCGAAGGCGGCCACCATCTCCCCGCGCTTGAAGAAGCCGACGTCGCCGCCATCCACCTTCGACGGCCCTTCGCTGTACTTCTTGGCCAGCTCCCCGAAGTCCTCCCCGGCCCGCGCCCGCTTGGCCAGCTCCGCCGCTCGCTCCCGCGCCTTCTCCACCGCCGCCGCGTCGCCGTCCTTGGGCACCTGGATCACGATGTGCCGGGCGTGAACCTCGACGTCGGCCTCCTCCAGCCGCGCCCGCCGCTGGTACTCGGCCTTCACGTCCTCGTCGCTGACCTTGATCTTGCTGCGCACCTTCATCCCGATCAGCTTCATCGCCGCTAGGTCCTTCTTCATCTTCTCCCGGTAGGCGGACAGGCTCGCCCCCTGCGAGGAGAGCGCCCGCTCGAAGGTCGCCGCGTCCATCCCGTTCTGCTTGCGCACGTCGTCGATGGCGTAGTCGACCTCCTGCTCGGTCACTTCCACGCCCAACGAGCGCTCCTCAGCCTGCAACAGCCGGTCGGCGATCAACTCGTCGAGGGCGTGCTTGAGCGCGTCCTTCTTCTTCTCCGGCGTCCCCACCCCGTCCTGGTCCAGCCGCATCATCTCCGGGGCGGCGCGCTCGTAGACCTCACTCATGGCGATCATGTCGTCGTTGACGATCGCCGCCACCCGCTCCACCGTGCGCACCTGCGCCAGGGCCGGCGAGGCGCAAAGCGCCAACACGGCTGCTGCCCATCGAAGCGTTCCCATGGTCGTCATCGTCCTCGCCTGCGCCCTCTGAAAAAGCTCGCCACGAAACCCTTGAACAGCCGATGCCCCAGCTTCCAACCCGCTCACCTCGGCGCCCACGCCAAATCCCGAGGCAGCTGGGCGGCCGATGGCTCGCCTACTGGAAGGGAACCTGGGCGAGCGCGCTCTCGTCGATGGTGACGTTGGCCTTCTGCCGCAGCTCGGCCAGCCGGGCCTTCTGCCCTTCCTCGCGCTTGAGGCGCAGCACCACCCGCTCCACGTCGGCCCGGGCCTGGTTCACGGTCCGCACCGACGCCTGCTTGCGGTCGAGCAGCTTGAAGAGGTGGAAGCCGTAGTCGCTGGCCACCACGTCCGAGGTTCGCCCGACCTGAAGCTGGGCGCAGGCCTGGTCGAACACCGGCGGCAGCACGCCCTTGCGGAACCAGCCCAGGTCCCCGCCCACCTTGCCGTCCGGGGACAGCGAGTAGCGGCGGGCGGCCTCGTCGAAGCCCATCCCCTTGCGCAGCTCGGCCTGCACCCTGCGGGCCTCGTCGGCGGTCTTGACCACGATCTGCGCCACCCGCAGCTGCTCGGGCTGGGCGAACTCGTCGGCGTGGCCCTTGAAGTAGGCGTCGATCTCCTTGTCGGTGACCGCCAGCCGCCGGAAGACGTCCTCGACGAAGTAGCGCTCCATGGTCAGCCGCACCCGGGTGCGCTCGCGCAGCTCCTGCTGCGACAGCTGGCTCTCGGCCAGCACCTCGGAGAACCCCGAGCCGTGGTACTCGGCCTGCAGCTTGAGGATCTCGGAGTCGATCTGCTCGGGCAGCACCACGATCCCCGCCTCGCGGGCCGCGTCCAGCACCAGCTGGCGCTCGATCATGTCCTCGAGCAGCGAGCGCTTGAAGGAGAGGAGCTCCTCGTCGGTCTGCGGCGAGACCCCGGCGCTGGTCTTGCGGGCGTAGGCCAGCTCGCGAGCGAAGGCCTCCAGTGTGATCGGCTGGCCGGAGACCACCGCCACGCCCTCGGGCAGGGCCGGACCCTTGGCATGCTCGCGGCAGGCGAACAGCGACAGGGCGCAGCCGAGCGCCACCGCTGCGCGGCGCAGTCCTCTCACGGGCGGACCTCTTCCATCGGCGGCGGCGGAATGCCCACCCGCTCCTTGGGCGCCGGCGGCAGGCTGCCCGGCGGCGGCACCCCCGGACCGATGTCGACCTTCACCTCGTCCAGCGCCTTCTCCTCCACAACCAGCCCGGCCTTCTTCTCCAGATCCGCCAGGAACTGCTGGTAGCTCTGGCTGCGGCGGTCGTAGAGGATGCGGTTGCGGATGGCCTCGCGCACGTCGTCGAGCTTGAGGTTGAGCGGGTTCTCGCGCCCCAGCAGCTTGATCAGGTGGAAGCCCTGGGCAGTCTCCAGCACCTGCTCGTGGACCTTGCCCACTTCCCGGAGGGCGAAGGCGGCCTGGGCCACCTCGGCCCCGGCGCGCTTCTCCAGCTCGTCCTGGGAGAGGAAGCGCAGGTCGCCGCCGGTGACGCGGCCGGCGGGATCGTCGGTCTTCTGGCGGGCCAGCTCGGCGAAGGCGCCGAAGTCGCGCGGATCGCGGACCTTGGCCTGGGCCAACAGCGCCTCGGCCTGGGTCTTCTTCTCGCCGCGCCTGGCGGAATCGGCGGCCGGGGCCTCGAGGAAGATGTCGGCGACGCGCACCCGCTCCGGCTTGACGTAGTCGCTCAGGTGCTCGTCGTAGAACTTCTGCAGCTCGGGGTCGGGGACCGGGATCTTCTTCTGCGCCTCCTCGAACTCGCGCTGCACGAACAGCGAGACCAGGTTGCGCTTGGTCTGCCGGACCACTTCCGGGTCCTTGAGCATGCCGCGCCTCTGCGCCTCGCGGGCCATCAGCTCGAAGCGGACGATGCTGTCGAGGAACTCGCGCTTGCCGGCGAGACTGGAATAGCGGGCGCGCACGTAGGAAGGCTGCTCCTCGATCTGCGCCTTGAGCTCCTCGGCGCTGATCGAGATGCCGTCGAAGGTCGCCACCGGCCGTCCCGGCCGGCTGGCCACCGGCAGCAGGCCCGCTCCCGCACCGGCCTGGCCTCGCTGATGGCCGGCGTAGAACGCCAGCCCCACCAGCAGCGCCGCCAGCAGTGCCCAGCTTCGGTTGCTCATGCTTCGCTCCGAGTCCCGCGTCCGAAAAATCGGCTTCGGCGGGCGTTTCACTCTGAGCGGGGCACAAAACCACAAGCCCTGCGCCGATTCAAGGAGGCGAATCGAGGGGTTGGAGGCCTCTCGGGCGCCGCCCCGCCGGTGATGCGAGTACAATCCGCCCCCATGCTCGAAGATCCCGCGCTCGCTCCGCTGGTTTCCCTGGTCGAGGAGGGGGCGACGCTCGCCGACAGCCAGCTGGACCAGCTGCGCCGCGCCGTCGAATCCCGCCCGGACAGCGCGGACTGGCTGCTCTGCCTCGGCCACGCGCTCGTCAACTCGGAGCGCTCCCAAGAGGCGCTCCCCTTCTTCGATCGCGCCGCGACCGCACGTCCGGATGCAGTCCTGGTCTACGTGGGGCGCGCCCGGTGCTTGGGCGCTTTGGAGCGCTACTCAGAGGCCGGGGCCGAGCTGCGCCAGGCCTTGAAGCGCTTCCCCCGGCACGCCGACGCGCTGCGGGCCCTGGCGCTGCTGCGGCTGCGGGCCGGGGCGCTGGCCGAGGCGGTCGAGCTGTGCGAACGGGTGCTGGAAGTCGATCCGATCGATGAAGAGACGAAGCTGATCCTCGCCGAAGCCAAGGCGGGGCTGGCCAACGCCGGCCTCCCCTCGGCGCAGTCGCCGGGGACGCTGGAGGACTTCGCGCGCGATCTGCAGCGCTCGCTCGCGGAGCGCGGGCTCAAGAGCGCGATCGATCCGGCGGCGGGAATGCTGGTGATCGAATTGACCGCCGATCGCCAGGGAAGGATGGCTCTCGCCGGGCTTTGGGACGCCTGCAAGGCCGACGCGCGCGGGCGCGCCGCCTACATCGAAGGTTTCGTCGGCAGCCTTGCACGCATGCAGGCACCCGAGCGCGTTCCTCCTTTGGAGAAGGTCCGCGAGCGGGTCTTCCCCGTCCTGCGCACCGAGCGCTTCCTCGAGCGCAGCGGCCCCGCCCTGCGCGCCCCGGCGTCGGCCGGCCTGCTGTGGCTCTACGCGCTGGACCACCCCGACTTCGTCAGCTACCTGCCGCCCGAGTGCGCCAGCGCCTGGGGAATTTCCCCAGAGGAGTTGGCGCGCATTGCCCTGGCAAACCTGGAGCGGGCGGTGCGCCCGCCGGCGCGCTACCGGATCCGGCCGACCGGCCTGGAGCCGGCCCCCACCGGCCGCTGGCACCTGGTCGCCTTCGACGCCGGCGACGGCTACGACGCCAGCCGCCTCTGCTCGCCGGCGCACCTCAAATTGCTTGAAGCGATCGATCCGGGCGGCTGGGTGGCGGCCCTGCCCACCGTCAGCTACGCCCTGCTGGCGCGCGAACAGGACCGCGACGCCATCGCCTTCCTCCGCGTGCTCGCCCAGCAAGAGGGCAGCGGCGACCAGGGCCTGTCCACCAGCCTGTACCGGCTGACGAAGGGCGGGCTCGAGCCGCTGGTTTGAACACCAAGCACAAATTTTTTGCCTAGACCGACAAGTTCTTGAAGTTTGTTGGAAACCGGTCAGGCCGATCTGGCATCCAATCGTGCCCGCCGGTGTTCGCCTGTTTCCCGGCCGTTCGGAGGGCAGCGATGGATCGAGAAGACCGGCCAGCCGCTGACGCCTCCGGCGCGGCCACCAGCCCTGGAGACACGGTCGCCATCCCCTCCGCGGCGCTCGAGTCCTCCGATCCCTTGATCGGCCAGCTGGTGGGCAATTTCCGGATCGTCCGCCGGCTGGGGGCGGGCGGGATGGGCGTGGTCTACCTGGGCGAGCACGCGGTGATCGGCAGCCGGGTGGCGGTGAAGATGCTCCACCCGCACCTGGCCGGCGACCCGGCGCTGGTCGGGCGCTTCCTGGCCGAGGCGCGGGCGGTGAACCTCATCGGCCACGAGAACATCGTCTGCATCTTCGACCTCAACCGGCTGGGGGCGGACCGCTACTACCTGGTGATGGAGTACCTCGAGGGCCGCACCCTGGCCGGCGCCGGGCCGATGGCGCCGGGAGAGGCGGTTTCGATCCTGGCCCAGATCTGCCAGGCGCTCGAGGCGGCCCACTCCACGGGTATCGTCCACCGCGACCTCAAGCCGGAGAACGTCTTCCTGATCCGCCGCGGCGGCGCCGACGGCTTCGTCAAGCTGGTGGACTTCGGCATCGCCAAGCTGCAATCGGGCGTCGTCGGCTCGGGCCACACCATCGCCGGGATGGTGGTCGGGACCCCGGAGTTCATGCCGCCGGAGCAGTGGGCCGGCGAGGCGATCGATGGCCGGGCGGACCTCTATGCGCTGGGGGTGATGGCCTTCCAACTGCTGACCGGCAAGCTGCCCTTCGCCGCCAACGACGTGATCGGTTTCTACCGGCAGCACCTGGAGGCCCCGGTCCCCTCGCTGCGCGCGCTCAATCCGCAGGTCGGCGAAGCGCTGGAGCAGGTGGTGGTCAAGGCCCTGGCCAAGCAGCGCGGCGAGCGCTTCGAGAACGCGCGCGCGATGAAGGAGGCGCTGGAGCGGGCGCTGCAGGCTCCGGCGGCGCCGCTCGCGGCCGCCGCTCCGACTCCCGCCGCCAGCCCCAGGGCCTCTCCTCCGGTCGTCGCCGGGCAGGCGAGCTGGTCTGGCCAGGCGAGCCGGCCGGTGCGGCTCGGCCAGTTCTCGCGGGCCGGGGCCTTCGTCGAGACCGGGGCTCCGTTCCCGGCGCTGTTCGAGCGGGTGAGCCTGGTGCTGGAGCATCTCGGGGCGCGAATTGCCTGCGAGGGCGAGGTGGTGCGGCACGTCACCGGCGAGCAGGCCCGGACCTGGGGCATGTCCGAGGGGTTCGCGGTGCAGTTCGACACCCCGTCGCTGGCCCTGCGCGAGGCGGTCGACCGGATCCTGCTCGGCAAGCCGCTGCTGACCCCGGCCTCGGCGGCGCCGGCCAAGGACGATCCGGCGGTGGACCAGGCCCTGGCCCGGTTCCAGGTTCGCGCCACCGGCGATCACTACCGGCTGCTGGAGGCGGCCGAGGACGCCGAGTGCAGCGAGCTCCGCCAGCGGTCGCGCAAGGCCATCGCCGAGCTGGAGGGCCTGGCTTCGCGCATGTCGCTCAAGCAGCGCGACCTGGCCGACTCGATGCTCATGCGCATCCACGCGGCGATGACCGTCCTCGGCACGCCCGCCTGGCGCGCGGCCTTCGACGCCTCCCGAGGCAACTTCCGCGGCGTCGCCCGCTGCATTCAGGCCGGCCTGAACGCCGGCGAGCTCGAGGGGCTGCGCCAGAACCACCTCTCCGCCCACCCTGGAGCCGACGCGACGGCCATGATCCGCGGCCTGACTGCCTCCAGCTACCAGGCCGCCAACCAGCTCGCCAAGGCCACCGAGGAGCTCGAAGCCGCGCTCAGGCTCGACCCGCTCTCGCTCCCCCTGCAGCAGCGCTACTGGGCGCTCAAGCGCAGCACCCGGCCGCCGGCCGCCCCCAAATAGCCGCCTCGCCCTCGGGACCCGGGGCGTTGGTGGTAGAACCGCCCCATGCCCGAGCGAATCCTCGTCGTCGACGATCAGGCGGAGCTGCGCAGCCACCTCTCGGACCTGCTGCGCGAGCGCGGCAAGGAAGTGCGGGCGGTGCCCAGCGCCGAGGAGGCCTTCGCGCTGCTCGACCGCGGCGAGCCGTTCGACCTGGTGATCCTCGACCTCGACCTGGGCCCTTCGCGCATGGACGGCGGCACCGCCCTCGGGCTGCTGCGCCGCGACCGGCCCGACCTGCCGGTGATCATCCTCACCGGCAACGCCACCATCGACTCGGCGGTGGAGGCCATCAAGTCCGGCGCCGCCGATTTTTTGGAGAAGGACGTCCACCTCTCGGACCGGGTGACGATCTCGATCGAGAAGATCGAGCGGATGCTGGGGGCGCTCAAGGACAACCGCCGCCTGCGCCGCGAGAACCGCTACCTGCGCGCCGAGCAGGAGCGGCAGCACGAGCTGGTCGAGGGGTCGGGGCTGGCGCCGCTGCTCTCGCGGCTGGAGAAGGTGGCCAAGGTCCCGCGGCCGGTGATGGTCCTGGGCGAGCGCGGCACCGGCAAGGAGCTGGTGGCCCGCGAGATCCACCGCCGCTCGCCACGGGCCGACGGGCCGTTCGTGGTCTTCAACTGCGCCGCGGTCCCCGAGAGCCTGCTGGAGAGCGAGCTGTTCGGCCACGAGAAGGGGGCCTTCACCGGCGCCACCGCCCGGAAGCCCGGGCGCTTCGAGCTGGCCGACGGCGGCACCCTGTTCCTCGACGAGGTGGCCGACATGTCCGAGGCCTTCCAGGCCAAGGTCCTGCGCGCCGTCGAGTACCAACGCTTCGAGCGGGTGGCCGGAACCCAGACCATCCAGGTCGACGTGCGGGTGGTCTCGGCCACCAACGCCGACATGAAGAAGCGCATCGCCGAGGGGAAGTTCCGCGCCGACCTGTTCGATCGGCTGGCCTTCGAGATCCTCGAGCTGCCGTCGCTGCGCACGCGCAAGGCGGACATCGCCGCCCTGGCCCGCCACTTCCTGGTGCGCTTCGCCGCCGAGGCCCACACCGCCCCGCGCGACCTGTCCCCGGAGGCCGCCGCCGCCCTGGGCGAGTACGATTTCCCCGGCAACGTCCGCGAGCTCAAGCACGTGGTGGAGCGCGCCGCCTTCCGCTGCGACGAGCCGCTGCTCACCGCCCAGGCGGTGCGGGCGGCGCTGCCGGCAGCTTCACCGACTTCCCCGGGGCCGATCGCCGTCTCGGGACAGGGAACTTTCGAAGAGCGGGTCGCTTCCTTCGAGAAATCGCTGCTGCTGTCGGCCTATCAGGAAGCCCGCTACTCGCAGAAGGACGCCGCCCAGGCCCTGGGGCTGACCTACGACCAGTTCCGCCACATGTTCCGCAAGTACGGGCTCAAGGATCAGAGCTGATCCGAGCGTTCCCGAGCCCCAAGAGCCTCCCCGACCCACTGCGAACGTCCGTTCGCACCTCGCGCCGCACCGCGTAATCGGCTACGCGAGCGCGCGCCAGCCAAAATACTGATTTTCCTTGGGGTAACCCGCCCGGGGATTGTCGGATCGCTAATTGCACCGGGCGCCGCCGCCTCTGGGCGCCGGAGTTTTTGCCATCCGGCCTTGCCCCCAGAGCGCGAGGGCTCCCCAAATGTCGAATCGTTTCCTGGGCATCGATGTCGGCGCCGAGACCATCAAGCTGGTCGAGCTGCAGAGCCGCGACGGCAAGCTGGTGTGGACGCGCCGGCAGCTGGTCGAGCACAACAAGGAGCCGGCCCGGGCGCTGCGCGAGCTGCTGGCGAAGTGGGACTTCGCTTCGGTGGACTCGGCGGCGGTGAGCGGCCGGCTGGGGCGGACCCTGCAGTTGCAGAAGGTGCCCGCCAAGCAGGCTCAGGGGCTGGGCTTCCGCCACCTTCACGGCGGCGGGGCGGCGACGGTGGTCTCGATCGGCAGCCACGGCTTCTCGGTGCTGGAGCTGCGCGAGGGCGGGGCGGAGATCTTCCGCGAGAACTCGCGCTGCTCGCAGGGCACCGGCAACTTTCTGCGCCAGCTGGTGGAGCGCTTCGACCTGAACATCGAGCAGGCCGCCGAGCTGTGCGCGGAGATCGCCGACCCGGCGCCGCTGTCCGGCCGCTGCCCGGTGATCCTCAAGACAGACATGACGCACCTGGCGAACAAGGGCGAGTCCAAGGCCCGCATCCTGGCCGGCCTGTTCGACGCGGTCTGCGAGAACGTGCAGGTGCTGCTCAAGCCGCGGCTGTCGCCGCCGCGAGTGATCCTGGCCGGCGGGGTCAGCCGCTCGCGCCGGATCCAGGAGAACTTCAAGCGCTTCGCCGACAAGCACGGGATGCAGCTGCTGCCGGTGCAGGGCGACGACGCGCTGTTCCTGGAGGCGCTGGGCTGCGCGGTGGTGGCCGCCGAGCGGCCGGCCAAGGTTCCCTCGCTGGAGAACCTGTTCGCCCCCGAGGTCGGGGTGGAGCTGGAGGAGGTCCCCGGGCTGTCGCGCTACCTGGCCAAGGTCAAGCGGCTGCCGGCGCCGCCGGTGGCGGGCATCGACGGTCCGCGCGACGTGGTCTTGGGCTTCGACATCGGCTCGACCGGCTCCAAGGCGGTGGCGGTGGACATCGCCACCCGCCAGGTGGTGTGGGAGGGCTATCTGCGCACCAACGGCAACCCGGTGGGCGCGGCTCAGCAGCTGATGAAGCAGTTCGTGGAGAGCCCGGCGCGCATCTGCCGCATCCGCGCGGTGGGCGCCACCGGCAGCGGCCGCGAGATCGTCGGCTCGCTGATGGCCACCTGCTATGGCGGCGACCAGGTCTTCGTGCTCAACGAGATCGCCGCCCACGCCGAGGGCGCCACCTTCTTCGACCCGCGGGTGGACACGATCTTCGAGATCGGCGGCCAGGACGCCAAGTACATCCGCCTCTCGCACGGCCGGGTGATCGACGCGGCGATGAACGAGGCTTGCTCGGCGGGCACCGGCTCGTTCATCGAGGAGCAGGGCAAGAAGTTCAACGGGGTGGAGTCGGTGGCGCAGCTGGGCAAGGTGGCCCTCTCCGCCGACAAGGGCATCAGCCTCGGCCAGCACTGCTCGGTGTTCATGGCCGAGATCATCGACGAGGCGGTGGGCGCCGGCCGCGACTCCAACGCGATCATCGCCGGGATCTACGACTCGATCATCCAGAACTACCTGAACCGCGTGAAGGGCAGCCGCTCGGTGGGCCAGGTGATTTTCTGCCAGGGCATGCCCTTCGCCGCCGACGCGCTGGCGGCGGCGGTGGTGCGCCAGACCGGCAGCCTGGTGATCGTTCCCCCGAACCCCGGGACCATCGGCGCGCTGGGCATCGGCCTATTGACGATGAAGAACCTGGGCCCCTCGGACGCGGTCCTCGACCCCGCCCGCTTCCTCTCGGCGGCGGTGGAGAGCAAGGACACCTTCATCTGCAAGTCCACCGTGGGCTGCGGCGGCGCCGGCAACAAGTGCCGCATCGATCGCATCTCCACCGTGGTGGAGGGCGCCCGCTCCAAGTTCACCTGGGGCGGCGGCTGCTCGCTCTACGACAAGGGAACGCGCAAGAAGAAGCTGCCCGACCTGTCGCCCGACCCGTTCCGCGAGCGCGAAGAACTCTTGCAGGCGCTGGTGGACAAGCTGACCGCCTCGCGCGGCAAGCCGACGGTGGCGCTGACCGATGAGTTCTCGCTCAAGGGCAGCTTCCCCTTCTTCGCCACCTTCCTTCATGAGCTGGGCTTCGATCTGAAGGTGAAGACCGGGGCCGATCACCACTCGCTCAAGCGCGGGATCGAGGAGGCCAACGTCCCGTTCTGCGCCCCGATGCAGCAGTACCACGGCCTGGTCAGCCAGATGGCCGAGGAGCAGGCCGACTACCTGTTCCTGCCGATGCTGCGCGAGACCACCCGGGTGCGCGACGAGGCCCACTCCTGCCTGTGCCCGATCGTCCAGGCCGCCCCGGACATGCTGAAGTGGGACCTGGGCAAGCAGAGCAAGAGCAAGCTAATCAGCACCCTGGTGGACGCCGGCCCGGGCAACTACGAGTCCGAGCCCTTCGTGCACAGCTGCGAGCGGATCGCCCGCGACCTGGGCGTCGAGGGCGACACCTGGCGGGTGGCCTACCACTCGGCGGTCGAGGCGCAGAAGAAGTTCGACCTGACGGTGCTGGAGCTGGGCCAGCGGGCGCTCGACTTCTGCCAGGAGCAGGGCGTCACGCCGGTGGTGGTGCTGGGCCGCAACTACACCATCTACAACACCGTGCTGAACTCCAACGTCCCCGCCATCCTGCGCGAGCAGGGAGCCATCGCCATCCCGGTGGACTGCTACCCGGTGAGGGACGACGTGCCGGTCTTCGAGGGCATGTACTGGACGCACAGCCAGAAGAACCTGCGCGCCGCCCACCAGATCCGCCGCACCCCGGGGATCTACGCCCTCTACGCCAGCAACTACTCCTGCGGCCCGGACAGCTTCACCCTCCACTTCTTCGCTTACATCATGGAGGGACGGCCGTTCGCGGTGATCGAGACCGACGGCCACTCCGGGGACGCCGGCACCAAGACCCGGGTCGAGGCCTTCCTGCACTGCGTGCGCGAAGACCTGGCGGCCAGCAAGGAGAAGGAGAAGAAGGCCACCAACTTCGATGCCATCAACAAAGAGAACCGCAGCCTCGACGACGCCAAGGCCAAGGGGAGCACCCTGCTCATCCCGCGCATGGGCCCGGGCGCCGAGACGTTGGCGGCAGCCTTCCGCGGGGTCGGCATCCGCGCCGAGTCGCTGCCGATGCCCACCCGCGACACCCTGCGCCTCGGACGGCGGCACACCTCGGGCAAAGAGTGTGTGCCGATGACGATCACCACCGGCAGCCTGCTGGAGCGGATGGAGACCGAGGCCGACAAGAGCCGCGACTTCACCTTCCTGATGCCCACCGCCTACGGTCCCTGCCGCTTCGGCGTCTACCACCTGCTGCACAAGATCATCCTCGAGCGGTTGGAGCTCAAGGATCGGGTGAAGCTGATGTCGCCCGACTTCTCCAGCTACTTCGACGCGGTGCCCGACGGCTTCGTGGCGCTGATCTTCGCCGGCTTCATGGCCGACGACCTGCTGCTCGAGGCGCGGCTGGATGCGCTGCCGGTGGAGGTGAGCCCCGGGGCGGCCGACGCCGTCTACCGCAAGTGGCACGGCCAGCTGCTGGAGCTGATCGAGGAGGCCGGGCACCACGAGCTGTCGAACGCCGCGGTGCTGGTGCAGGTGGCCAACGGCAACCTGTTCGGCGTCACCGAGCTCTTGGAGAGGGCGGCGGCGGAGTTCGCCTCCATCAAGCGCCCGGCCGAGGTGCCGGCGGTGATGATGGTCGGCGAGATCTACGTGCGCTGCGACCCCTTCGCCAACGACTTCGTGGCCGAGAAACTGTCGGAGAAGGGCATCCGGGTGCGGTTCGCGCCGTTCAACGAGTGGCTCGAGTACGCCGATTACATCAACTACAAGAACGGCGAGCGGCGCGGGCTGGGGGCGCACCTGTCGAGCTTCGTGCGCAGCGTGATCCAGTCGCTGTGCTGGACGGCGATGGCCGCGCCGATGGGCTGGCCGCGCCGGACCACGGTGCGCGACTCGCTGGCGGCGGCCGAGCCCTACATCCGCGAGGACTTCCAGGGCGAGTCAGTGCTCACCGTCGGCGGGCCGGTGCATGAGTGGCGCGAGGGGCACATCGACGGGGTGATCTCGGTCGGGCCGCTGGAGTGCATGCCCAACAAGATCTCCGAGTCGCAGTTCTTCCACGTCGCCGAGAAGGAAGGGCTGCTGTCGCTGACTCTGAGCCTGAACGGCGATCCGGTGGCCCAGGAGGCGATCGACAACTTCGCCTTCGAGGTGCACTCGCGCTTCCGCAATCGCCAGCAGGAGCACGCCAGCGCCGCTCCCGAGGCCGCCGCCCCGCGGATGAGCGTGGCCGAGATGAGCATGATGGCCGCCCGCCAGGCGATGAAGCTGGCGAACATGGCCTTCCCCGGCGCCCCGACGCCGATGAAGGTGCTGCGCAAGATGGGCTTCGGTTCCCCGGAGCCGGTGGCCCCGGTGATGGCGCAGCGCGCCCAGCAGAAGGCGCGCGAAGAGGTCTAAGCGGCGGGGTGGAAGGCGACGGCCGGCCGCGGAGCGAAGGCTCCAGGGCCGGCCGTCTGCTTTGGGTAGCGCCGCGGGCTTTGACTCCGGTCGAGGCTGTAGTACTCCGAGCGCATGAATCGCCTGCTCATTGCGCTCGCGCTGTTGGTCGCCTCTTCCTGCTCGAAGCCGGTTCCTCCCTGGGCGCGGCTGCCCGAGAAGCACGTCCAAGGGGATGCCACCGTCGCGGGAGAGCCGGCGCTGATCCATCGCTTGGCCAATCCGCCGGCGATCGACGGCCGGATGGACGATTCGGTCTGGGCGAACGCCACGACCCTGGGGCCGTTCGTCGATCCCGGGCAGGGCGGAGCCGATGGTTCGAAGCTCGCCGGCAGCTTCGCCAAGGTCGGCTACGACGACCGCGCGCTCTACCTCGGATTCTTCGTCCCCGACGCCAGTCCCGTTTCACCGGCCGACCGCGCCGACACCGATCCCCACCTCTGGGAGCGCTCGAGCGCAGTGGAATTGATGCTCCAGCCCGGGGATCCCGGCGACAACCGCGACTACTACGAGCTGCAATTCGACTTCCGCGGCGCGATCTTCGATACCCACTGGGACGACTACAACCATCCGATCGTCGGAGGACCTGCGGGAAAGGTCTTCGGGCACCAGAACTGGTCGTGCAACGCCGAGCGCGCCGGGGCGATCGTTCCCGGCGGATACGCGATCGAGGTCGCCATTCCCTGGAACTCGCTGGCCCCG
>JBBIQS010000089.1:0-31761 GCA_037442205.1 Myxococcales bacterium | reverse complement strand
GGGCAGCGGCCGAGCGCCGGCGACGCGGGGCGGGGCCGCGGCCGGAAGCGGCGACGGCGCTGGCGGCGGCGAAGCCATCGGCATCTGCCCGGTGGGGTGCCCGGGGCTGACCGGGACGCTGGGGACCAGCGCCTGCGGATTGCGGAACACCTCGGTGGCGCCCTCGGAGTAGAGCGAGCGCTGCCCGCCGGCCGGCTGGGCCGCCCCGCGCCCGTCGCCGAACAGGTCGCCGTCGACGATCGAGGTCTTCTCGGGAGCCGCCGGCTGGGTGCTCTCCATCGCCGCCGGGACTTCGTCGGTCTGGTGCTGGGACGGGGCCGGGGCGCGCGGGGCAATTCCGCTCAGGGCGGCGGCCGCGGCGGCCATCCCCGGTGGCAGGTGGATCTCGGCGTACTCGGCCTGGCGCGCCTTCTCCTTCTCCACGTCCTCGGCGAAGGTGGACTTCATGTACTGCATCAAGTCCTTGCGCGAGAAGACCGAGTCCGAGGTGATCAGGTGGCGCTGCAGGGCGTCGGAGAGGTCGCTGCAGTAGGTGTAGCGGTCCTCGGGATCCTTGGCGAGCGCCTTGAGGACGATCTTCTCCAGCGCCTCGGGGATGCGCTTGTTGTAGCGGCTGGGCGGCAGCAGGTCGACCTGGCGCACCTTCTCCAGCACCGAGAAGTCGCTCTCGCCGGCGAAGGCCCGCCCGCCGGTCAGCATCTCGTAGAGCACCACCCCGGCGGCGAAGACGTCCGAGCGCTGGTCCAGCGGCAGCCCGCGCACCTGCTCCGGGCTCATGTAGCCGAACTTGCCCTTGAGCACGCCGGCCTGGGTCTTCATCGCCTTGTTGGCGGCCTTGGCGATGCCGAAGTCGATGACCTTGACCTCGCCGTCGAAGCTGACCAGGCAGTTCTGCGGGCTGACGTCGCGGTGGACGATGTTCAGGTCGTTGCCGGCGGTGTCCTTCTTGCGGTGGGCGTAGTCCAGCCCCTCGCACATCTTGCTAATCAGGTAGCAGACCAGCGGGACGGGGGCCGGCTCGCCGCGCTTGCGGTTGCGGTCGAAGATCGCCCGCAGGTCGCGCCCGGCCACGTACTCCATGGCGATGTAGTAGTTGTCGGCGATCTTCCCCAGGTCGAACACCTGGGCGATGTTGGCGTGCGTCAGCTGGACGGTGATCTTGGCTTCGTCGACGAACATCGAGATGAACTCGACGTCCTCGGCGATGTTGGGGAGGATGCGCTTGATCGCGACCAGCTTCTCGAAGCCCTGTTCGCCGAAGGTCTTGGCCCGCCAGACCTCGGCCATGCCTCCGATGTTGATGCGGTCGAGCAGGTAGTACTTGCCGAAGGGGACAGGCTGCCGTTTGGACACGTCGCTAAGCCTCTCCGCCGGTCCCGAGGCCCCGGTAACCGGGCGAAAAATCGAGGGAAATCGACGGGTACTCTAGCGCGGGCCTCGCGCGAGCGTCAAACGGGCGGGCGCCCGGGCGCGGGGGCAACCCGAGGCGCGCTAGTTGCGCGGCAGCCTGACCTGATAGTGGACGCGGTCGGCGTCCACCTTCTGCCCCTCGAGGCAGTCGACGGCCATCCGGTAGCCGAGCGGATTGTGCAGGCTCAGCCCCTCGCTCCAGGCCTCGGTGTAGAGCAGGAAGTCGCTGCCCTTGGGGACGCTGGCCAGCAGGTTGTTGACCACCGTCTGCCCGGGCAGGGTGTTGATCTGGTAGGCCATGCGGAAGACCTGGTTGATGGCCGGGTTCTGGTCGAGCTGGCTGCGGCCGGGCTGATCGGAGCCGTTGAGGGTCACCGCCTCGGCGCAGGTCAGCGGGCTGCCGTCGACCTTCTTGGACAGCAGGAAGCGCACCACCGCGCTCTTGGCCGGGGTCAGGGAAAACTGGGAGCCGAAGAAGAGGTCGAACAGGACGTTGGCCTCGATGGCGTTTCCCTGGTGGTGAGCCGGGCCGGGGGCCTGGCAGGTCCCGCCCAGGCAGACCGGGGTCACCAGCTCGTTGACGATGTCCCCGCAGTTCTGCTGCGAGGTGCAGCGCCTGGGAGCCGGCGGCTGGCAGCCGGGGTCGGCGAAGCAGTCGGGGTCGTCGCAGTCGGTGAGGCCGTCGCCGTCGTTGTCGACCGCGTCGTGGCACAGCTCGACCGGGCCGCCGGCGTCGGGGATGGGCTCCGGCGGATTGCCGCAGGCCAGCAAGAGGAGAGTCAGCAGGGGCGCAGCGAGGGAGATCTTCATCGTGGCTACTTGCACTTCTCGGCGCCGGCGGCGTTGGTGCAGCTCTGATCGACCGGGATGCACTCGGCGATGCGGGTGCCGGTGCAGGTGGCGCCCTGGTAGGAACCGTTGAGGCAGATTTCGGCGCAGAAGAAGCCGTTGGGGCAGCCGGAGGGCGGGCAGGGGATGCCGCAGCGGCTCTGGACGCCGCCGGCGCCCTTGAGGTCCAGGCAGTGGCCGCTGCCGCAGTCCGAGTCGGTGCCGCAGGGCTTGCACAGGCCGCGGGTCTGGCCGCTGACGCACGAGGTGCGGGCGGCATCGCACATCCCGCAGGTGCCGCAGGCGGCGTCGAACTGGCAGGTGCTGGCGGGCGTTCCCTGGCACAGGCCCAGGTTGTCGCCGGCGGCCTTCTGGCAGTGCTGGTCGGGCGGGCAGTCGTCGTTGGCCAGGCACTTGGGCTGGCAGGAGGTGCGGCCGTTGAGGGTCAGGCAGATCTGGCCCAGCGGGCAGTCGTAGCGCGAGCTGCAGAACGGGACGCACTCGCCGGGAGCGCTTCCCACCAGCGGCAGCGAGCAGATCTTGTTGGCCGGGCAGTCCAGGTCGGTCTGGCACACGCCCAGCGGCTGGCAGGAGTGGCTGATGCAGGCCAGGTCGGAGCGGACGATCAGGCAGTCGGCGTCGGTGTTGCACTTGGGCTGGCAGGTGCGGCTGCGGCCTTCGCAGATCAGCGCGTTGCTGCAGACGTTGACCCGGGCCACGCACTTGCCCTGGCCGACGTCGCAGCGCTGGTCGGCGGAGTCGGCGCAGTTGGCGTCGCCGCCGCAGGTCTTGAGCGAGTCCGGGGTGCAGGGGCGGAAGTTGGTGCAGTCCTTGCCCGCCTCTGGCCAGCACTGCTTGACCCCGTTGAACTCCTGGCAGGTCGAGCCCACCGAGCAGTTGGCGTCCGCGGTGCACTTCTGGCCGCAGAAGCGGGTGCCCAGCTTGGGATCGGTAATGCAGTTGTCCTCGGGGCCGCCGCACTCCTCGTCGCTGGTGCAAGTGGCGCAGAAGCCCTTCAGCGGACGGCAGGCGCGCACCTGCTGATCGCAGAAGCTGTCCGCCGAGCAGTCGCCGTCGCCCTTGCAGCCGGCGACCTGGGCCACGCACAGGCCGGTGAAGTTGTTGCAGTAGGGCAGCGGGCTGCCGTCGGTGTCCTTGGCGCTGGCGCAGGACTCGTCGGAGAGGCAGACGCACTGGCGGCGGATGGCGTCGCAGCGCAGGCCGCCGCACTCGTCGTCGACGCTGCAGGAGCGCCCCACCAGCCGGCTGACGGAGCCGGCGTCGGCACCGCGCGGCGACGAGTTGTTGGAGCAGCCGGAGGCGAGGGCGAGCAGAGCCGAGCCGGCGGCCAGCGCGAAGGAGAGGGCGAGGCGTCGAGACATACGGTCGACCCCTTGAGAGCGACGGGGAGCGTTGGCTTCTATCAGAGGGGTCTGCGGGCGGTCAAACCCGCGCGCCGCGGGCGCGGTTGGGCTATGGTCCCCGGCCGATGGCCAACGCGCGAGAGATGTCTCAGAGGACCAAAGGGCTGCTGATCCTGCTGGCGCTGTGGGCGGTGGTGGCCGCCACGCTGGCGATCTTCCGCCACGTCTTGTTGCCCTTCGCCATCGCCTTCGTGATCGCCTACCTGCTGGAGCCGGGGGTCGAGAAGCTGACCCGCATCGACCTGCGCGGGCGGCACCTGCCGCGGTGGGTGGCGGTGCTGCTGATCTACCTGGTGGTGCTCTTCTTCCTCTGGCTGTTCGCGGTGATGGCCATCCCTCAGCTCTACGGCGAGCTGGCGCGGCTGATCCAGACCGGCAAGAGATTCTTCAACAGCCTGACCCCGGAGCGCATCGCCGAGATCTCCAACGCCATGGAGAGCTGGCTTTCGAGCCGGGGCATTCCGGTGGAGCTGTCCAGGCCCGAGGCCGGTGAGGCGCCTTCCTACGGGCTCTCGCTGGATCTGGAGCAGTCGCTCCACGAGGGACTGGCCAACCTGTCGGCGGCGCTCAAGTCGCACTTCTTCGACGCGGTGGGGCTGCTGCAGCACCTGGTGCAAGGGGTGCTGACCTTCGTCTTCCGCTTCTTCTTCATCCTGATGGTGGGGGCCTTCCTGCTCATCGATTGGGAGGTTCTCTACGGCTTCTTCCGCTCGCTGTTGCCCGAGGAGCGGCGCGGCGACTTCGACCAACTGGCCAGGTCGATGGACCAGAAGCTGAGCGGGGTGGTGCGTGGGCAGGCCATCATCTGCCTGGTCAACGGCTCGCTGACCCTGGTCGGCCTGTTGCTGTTCAAGGTTCCGTTCGCCTTGATCCTGTCGGTGATCGCCACCGTGCTGGCGGCGATCCCGATCTTCGGAACCATCTTCTCCTCGGTGCCGATCGTGCTCTTCGCGCTGACGCAGGGGCTCAACACCGGTCTGGCGATGCTGGCGTGGATCGTGGGGATCCACGCGCTGGAGGCCTACGTGCTCAACCCCAAGATCATGGGGGCGCACGCGCAGATCCACCCGGTGCTGGTGGCCTTCGCCCTGCTGGCGGGCGAGGCGACCTTCGGGTTCGTCGGGGCGCTGTTCGCGGTGCCGGTGACCGGGATCCTGGCGGCGATCTTCGAGCTGGCGCACTCGCGGGCGGCGGCGAAGCTGGCCGAGCGGCCGCAGGAAACCGGACCAGCGGCCGAGTAGCGCTCAGCGCTCCCCGGCGGCGGCGATCTCACCCAGTCGCTCGCGGGCGCGGGCCAGGTCGCCCTCGTACTTGAGGACCACGCTCAAGGTCTGGCCGACCAGCTGCGGGCTCAGGGTGTCAGCGTTGAGCACCGCCAGGCTCTTGGCCCAGTCGAGCGTCTCGCTGATCGAGGGCGCCTTCTTGAGGTCGAGAGCGCGCAGCTTGTTGACCGCCGCCACCAGCTGCCTGGCCAGCGTCTCGCGGACCTCGGGCAGGCGGCTGCGGATGATGGCCAGCTCCCGGTCGGCGGACGGGAAGTCTATATAAAGGTGGAGGCAGCGCCGCTTGAGGGCGTCGGAGAGCTCGCGGGCGTTGTTGGAGGTGAGCACCACCCGCGGTGGCTGGCGGGCCTTGAAGGTCCCGATCTCCGGCACGCTCACCGCGTAGTCGCTCAGCACCTCGAGCAGGAAGGCCTCGAACTCCGGGTCGGCCTTGTCGATCTCGTCCACCAGCAGCAGCGTCGGCTCCTGGCTGGTGATCGCCTTGAGCACCGGCCGCGGCAGCAGGAAGCGCTCGTTGAAGAAGACCGCTTCGCTCTGGGCGATGCGCTCGGCCGCCTCGCCCAGCGTCTTGGCGCTGGAGATCGCCTCGCCAATCTTGTCCTTGAGCAGCTGGGTGTAGAGCAGCTGCTTGGCGTACTCCCACTCGTAGAGCGCCTTGGCCTCGTCCAGCCCCTCGTAGCACTGCATCCGCAAGAGCGTGCGTCCGAGGGCGGCGGCCATCGCCCGCCCGAGCTCGGTCTTGCCCACCCCCGCCGGACCCTCGACCAGGATCGGCTTCTCCAGCTGGTCGGCCAGGAAGACGGCAGTGGCGATCTCTTGCGAGGCCAAGTATCCGACCCCCGCAAGCGCCTTTTCTGCCTCGGCAATCCCCGCGAGAGCGCTCATGGGGCCGGTATAGGAGAGCCCCCCACCCCTGTCAAACCGTTCGGGCCGCGAACTGGTCTGCTTCCCTCATCAGATTGGGCAAGCGTTTTCCTAGGGCGCGAAATCTCTTCGCGCCGGCCGCGGCAACTGCGGCAGAAATGCCCCGGTCGGCCGGCCCGCCACGCCTCGTTCGCCGCCCGTTTGTGCCGTAAATGGCCGTTCTCACGAGGGATCAAGCGTCATCCGGCCGACGGCACGGCACCTGCACTCGAACTCGGCAGGTTGGATGGTGAGGAGATAAGCGGTCATGACACCCTGGAAGCTCACCTTGACGCTGCTAGTCCTCCTGGTTCCCGGTGGGTCGATCGTGCTGCTGGCTCTCGCGACCGCGAAGGCGTTGAGCGCCGGCAAATTTCACGTCTTCCAGCGCAGCCGGCCGGCGCCCGCGCCGGTGGTGGTGGTCAGCGGGGGAAAAGCCTAGAGCGAATTCGAGCTGATTCCTCGTGCGGCGCGGCGGTCCGGCCGGTTCCGGGCTGCCGCGCCGCCTTATTTGGCCCTCCAGGTCGCCGTTTACCCGCCTGCCTGACCAGCGGGCGAACTCGACCCTCCCGAGCGCAGAGTGAAGCGGGTCGAGCTCGGGCGGCTGCGGCAGCCGCTCAGGCCGAAGCTGGCGAGCCGGACTCGTGCTTCTGCGAGTGAGGGCACTCTGGTGCCTGGCAACCCGAGCTGAAAGGGCGGTCGCCCCTGCCAGTTGCGGTGGCGGTCGGTCCAGTTCGCGCGCTTCGAAAAGGGCCCTCGCGCACTCGAAATCTCGAGCCGAAGAGGCGCTCGCGCTCGTCGACCGCGGCGGCGGCTCGGCCGGGTTTCGCTCGGAGCCGATGCTTGACGGCCGGAGGATCGGACGCTTATACAGCCCGGCCTTGATGGGGGGACGCGACCGCGCATGGCGAAGGGACGACAGAGCGCTCTGAGGAAGGCGAGGCGGACCGCCGCGGCGGATCTGCGCGCCTGCGAGAGCCCCGCGTCGGGCCCGTTCACCGCCGAGGAGCGCGCGGCGCTGGCCTTCTTCAGCGTCGAGGGCGTCGGGCCGGTGACCCTCAAGCAGCTCAAGGAGAAGTTCGGCTCGCTGGCCGAGGCGTTCGCCGCCGGCAAGTCGCAGCTGCTGCCGGTGTTGCGTGACGCCGCCACCCGCAAGCGCTTCTCCGAGATCGCCGACCCCGGCGCGCTGGCCGACAAGATCCTCGCCGACGCCGAGCGCGTCGGCGCCAGGGTCCTCTTCCCCGGCCGCCCCGGCTGGCCCCGCCAGCTGGTCGGATTGGACTTCCCCCCGGTCCTCTACGTCCGCGGCAACCTCGACCCGGAGCAGAAGCGGGTGGGCCTCGTCGGCTCGCGCGAGACCGATCTCTACGGGGCCCAGCTCTCGAGCTTCTTCTCCGCCGGCCTGTGCCAGGCCGGGGTGTGCGTGGTCTCCGGCGGCGCTCTGGGCGTCGACGCCGCCGCCCACCGCGCGGCCCTCGACGGCGGCGGCTCGACCGTCGCCGTCCTCGGCTCCGGGATCGACCGGGCCTATCCCGGCGAGCACGTGAAGCTGTTCAAGGAGATCGCCGCCGGCGCCGGGGCGGTCGTCAGCCACCTGCCCCCGGGCACGCCTGCCGTCCCCCAGAACTTCCAGGTGCGCAACCGGCTCATCGCCGGCCTGTGCGATGCGGTGGTGGTGGTCCGCGCCGCCGCCAGCTCCGGCTCGCTCGGCACCGCCGCCGCCGTCCGCCACCTCGGCCGTCCGCTCTTCGCCGTGCCGGGCGACGTCACCTGCAAGCTGGCGACGGGCGTCAACGCCCTGCTCGAGCGCGAGCACGCCAAGCCCCTCGTCGGCCTGGCGCCCATCGCCAAGGTCCTGGGCCTGAGCGGCGAGCGTTGGCCCAGCGCGGCCTATGACGACGCCGCCCCGGCCAAGAAGAAGCGGCCCTCTGCCCGATCGGAAATCAGGCCCGTCCCCGAGCTCTCCACCAAGCGGACGAGCAAGGTGAAGGCGGAGGAAATTCCCGAGGAGTTGCGGGAGGTTTACCGGGCACTTGCCCCGGGCCCCTGCCAGTTCGACGAGCTGATGTCGCAGTGCCGGCTTGACGCGGCCGGACTTGCCAATGCCCTGCTGCGACTCGAAGTCATGGGGCTTTGCGAGGAGAGGGTGGGGAAAGTTTTCGCGCGTCGCTAGCGGTTGGAGGCGGTTGGAGATGGGCGCTGAAGGCGCCGTGGTCCTTGATGCAACATGCCGGGTCGGCAGCAGCGCAAGCGCCGGCCCGGTGGCACGAGCAGCAGGAAAGAGGGTTCGAACCGAGATGGGCAACTACCTGGTGGTGGTCGAGTCGCCGGCGAAGGCCAAGACCATCAAGAAGTACCTGGGCAACGACTACACGGTGAAGGCCTCGGTCGGCCACATCAAGGACCTGCCCAAGTCGAAGATCGGCGTCGACGTCGAGAAGGACTTCGAGCCCGTCTACGAGGTGATCCGCGGCAAGGGCCAGGTCCTCAAGGAGATCAAGGCCGCCGCCAAGAAGGCCACCAAGGTCTTCCTGGCCACCGACCCCGACCGCGAGGGAGAGGCCATCGCCTTCCACATCGCCGAGGAGCTGGGCGGCAAGGACAGCAAGAAGATCTCGCGGGTGATGTTCAACGAGATCACCAAGCGCGCCATCCAGGAGGCGATCAAGCACCCGCTCAAGCTGGACGAGAAGAAGTTCGACTCCCAGCAGGCCCGCCGCGTGCTCGACCGGTTGGTCGGCTACCAGATCAGCCCCATCCTGTGGGCCAAGATCCGCCGCGGCCTCTCCGCCGGCCGCGTCCAGTCGGTCGCCGTGCGCCTGGTGGTAGAGCGTGAGCAGGAGATCCTGGCCTTCGTGCCCCAGGAGTACTGGAGCCTGGACGCCAGGCTGGCCGGCAGCGTCCCGCCGGAGTTCCTCTCCAAGCTGGTCAAGGTCGACGGCAAGAAGTTCGAGCTCAAGGACGAGCAGTCGGCCCGAGCGCTGGTCGCCGGCCTGGAGAAGGCCACCTTCGTGGTGGACAAGGTCGAGAAGCGCGAGCGGCGGCGCAACGCGCTGGCGCCGTACATCACCAGCAAGATGCAGCAGGACGCCGCCAATAGGCTGCACTTCACCGCCAAGAAGACGATGACCCTGGCGCAGAAGCTCTACGAAGGCGTGGAGCTGGGCGAGGAGGGCGCGGTCGGTCTCATCACCTACATGCGTACCGACTCGACCCGCCTGTCGAACGACGCCATCGCCGAGGTGCGCACTCTGATCGAGAAGCAGTACGGCAAGGAGTACCTGCCGGCCGAGCCCAACATCTACAAGACCAAGAGCAGCGCCCAGGACGCCCACGAGGCGATCCGCCCCACCTCGCTCGCCTTCCCGCCGGAGAAGGTCAAGGAGTTCCTCGAGCGGGACATGTACCGGCTCTACAAGCTGATCTGGGACCGGTTCGTCGCCTGCCAGATGCAGCCGGCGGTCTACGACCAGACCACCGCCGACATCGTCGCCGGCAACTGCACCTTCCGCGCGACCGGCAGCCGCCTCAAGTTCGCCGGCTACCTGGCGGTCTACGGCGAGAAGAGCGAAGAGGACGTCGAGGAGAAGCCCAAGGACGCCGCCGCCGAGGACGAGGGCGAGGAGAACAAGGAGATCCCGCCGCTGGAGAAGGGCGAGACCCTGCAGCTCAAGAAGCTCCTGCCCGAGCAGCACTTCACCCAGCCGCCGCCGCGCTTCACCGAAGCCAGCCTGGTCAAGGAGCTGGAAGAGCGCGGCATCGGCCGCCCGTCGACCTACGCCTCGATCCTGTCGGTGATCCAGGACAAGGAGTACGTCAAGAAGGAGGAGACCCGCTTCAAGCCCACCGAGCTCGGCGTGCTGGTCACCCAGGAGCTGGTGCGGGCCTTCCCCAACGAGATGGACGTGGCCTTCACCGCCGCCCTCGAGGAGAAGCTCGACCAGATCGAGGAGGGCAAGTTCGCCTGGGTCAGCGTGATCAAGGACTTCTACGGCCCGTTCAAGGACAGCCTGACCCGGGCCGAGTCCACCATGCGCGACGTCAAGCGCGAGGAGATCAAGACCGACGTCAACTGCGAGAAGTGCGGCTCGGCCATGGTGATCAAGTGGGGCAAGCTGGGGCGCTTCCTGGCCTGCTCCGGCTACCCGGAGTGCAAGAACACCAAGGACTTCAAGGAAGGCGAAGGCGGCAAGATCGAGATCGTCGAGCAGCAGGTCACCGACGAGAAGTGCCCCAACTGCGGCAAGCCGATGGTGATCAAGCGCGGCCGCTTCGGGCGCTTCATGGCCTGCTCCGGCTACCCGGAGTGCAAGACCAGCAAGCCCATCACCACCGGGGTGGCCTGCCCGGAGTGCAAGGAGGGCAAGCTGGCCGAGCGTCGCAGCAAGCGCGGGAAGATCTTCTACAGCTGCAACCGCTACCCCGAGTGCAAGTTCGCGGTGTGGGACAAGCCGCTGGCCGAGACCTGCCCGCAGTGCAGCTCGCCCTACCTTTTGGCCAAGTACTCCAAGGCCGACGGCGAGTATGTCGCCTGCCCGAACAAGGAGTGCGGCTACAAGCGCATGCCGTCTGAGGGCACGGCCGCCGCCTCCTAGCCGGCGGCTTGGCCGCCGGTGGGAGGGGGAGCGATGGAGCGCCGGGTCCTCTTATCGAGCGACGAGCGGTTGCTCGACCACGACCCGGGGCCGGGGCACGTCGAGTCGCCGGAGCGGCTGCAGGCGATCCTCGCCGAGCTGGCGACGCTGCCGGCGGGCGTCGGCTGGGCGAGCGCCCGCGACGCCACCGCCGAGGAGCTGCGAAGGGTCCACGCCCCGGAGTACCTGGCGCGGCTGGAGACCCTGCGCGGCGCCGAGGAGAGCCTCGACCCCGACACCTCGGTTTCTCCGGGCTCCATCGCCGCGGCGGTGCGGGCGGCCGGGGCCTGCTGCGGGCTGGTCGACGCGCTGATCGAGCGGAAGGCCCAATCCGGCTTCGCGCTGGTGCGGCCGCCGGGGCACCACGCCGAGCGCGCCGAGGCGATGGGCTTCTGCCTGCTCAACAACGTGGCCATCGCCGCCGAGCACGTCCGCGCGCGCGGCGTCGAGCGGGTAGCGGTCGTCGACTGGGACGTCCACCACGGCAACGGCACCGCCCACCACTTCGAGGAGCGCTCCGACGTCCTCTACTTCTCTACCCACCGCTATCCCTTCTACCCGGGCACCGGCGCCGCCGAGGAAGCGGGGCGCGGGGAGGGGAAAGGCTTCACCGTCAACGTGCCGCTGCCGGCGGCGATGACCGATGGCGACTTCGGCGCGGTCTACGAGGCGATCGCGGCCCCGGTGCTGCGCCGCTTCCGGCCGGGGCTGATCCTGGTCTCGGCGGGTTTCGATCCCCACCGCGACGATCCGCTGGGCGGGATGGAGATGACCGCCGAGGGCTTCGCCGGGCTGTGCGCCCTGCTGCGCGACGTCGGCAGCTCGCTGGGGGCGCCGCTGCTGTTGGCGCTGGAGGGCGGCTACGCCCTCGAGGCGCTGGCGGAGTCGGTGCGCGGCTGCGTCGAGGTGCTGGCCGGGGCCACCGAGCGGGTATCGACCGCCGCCGGACCGGCGGGGCTGCGCGCCCTGGAGAGGGCGAGGGCGGTCCACCGCGCGCGCTGGTCGCTCTGAACCTGCCGGCGAGACCTCGCCTGGGGCCGATTCGCCGGCCGAATCGCTGCGTCAAATGGCGGGGGAGGCGGCGCTCGCCCGGCTGTTTTCGCCCCGCCGGGCCGCCGATGCCCGGGGCCTTTCCGAAGGGGGCTCAGGAGGCGCAAGTACGCGCGATGCCACGGGGAAACCGGGTCGAGCGCGCTCCGGCCCGCGACAGGTCGTTGCCTTGACACTGCTGATCACGCGATGGTAGAAACCCTCAATTTCGAAGGGATTTTGCACCTGTGCTGCGGCTGAAACCCGGGCCAGGGCCCTTCGTCGAGCAGGAACCACGAAAACGAGGGTTCGGACGCGATGAGCGACATCCTGAGCGGCATGGTCAGCGGCGTTGCCGTGATTGCCGCGGCGACGGCGGAGAAGGCGGGCATCCTCGACGGCGTTCACCGGTTCATCAGCGAGGGTGGCCCCTTCATGTGGGTCAACATCGGCTCGCTGTCGGTGGCGCTGGCGATCATCGTCGAGCGCATCATCCGCCTGCTCTTCACCTACAACCTCAACGCCGCGCCGTTCATGGAGCAGATCACCAAGCTGGTGCTCACCGGCAACGTCGATCGCGCGGTCAAGCTCTGCTCGGCCGCCCCCAACGCCGCCCTGGCCAAGGTGGTCCGCGCCGGCCTGACCCGCGCCAACCGCGGCGAGCTCGAGGTCGCCAAGGCGATTGAAGAGTCGATCATGGAGGTCACCCCCACCCTCCAGAACCGCATCGCCTCGCTGTGGTCGATGGCCAACATCGCCACCCTGCTCGGGCTGATCGGCACCATCATCGGCCTCATCGGCGCCTTCCGGTCGCTGGGTGCGGTCTCCGCCGACAAGCGCTCCGAGGTGCTCTCCAAGGGCATTTCGGAAGCCATGAACAACACCGCCTTCGGTCTGGGCATCGCGGTGACCTGCATCGTCGCCCACCTGCTGCTCACCTCTCGCGCCAAGGGCATGATCGAAGAGGTCGAGCTCAACAGCCTCAAGCTCGAGAACCTGCTGGCCCGCAAGAGCGCCGGCGAGACCAACCCGATGGACTTCGAGGCCAAGGCCTCCTAGGGCCTTGAGCTTCGGTCGCCGGCGAACCGAACGCCGGCGGGCGGTGTCTTGACGTTCAAAGGCCCTGGGCAAAGAGCGAGCGGACAGCCATGGCGTTCCACTTCTCAAAGCGCAAGCTGCGGCCCCGCGAGTCGGAGGAGACCGGCGAGCTGAACATCGTCCCCTACCTCGACATCATGATGAACCTCATCATGTTCATGCTGCTGTCGATGACGGGACTGGTCAGCTTCGGGGTGCTCAACGTCTCGGCGCCCAAGTACTCGGCCGCCAACCCCGGGCAGCCCGCCGGCGCCGAGGACAACAAGCCCAAGCTGCTGCTGACGGTGCTGATCAGCGACAAGGGCTTCTTCGTGGCCGGCTCGGGCGGGGTGCTCCCCGGCGACACCGGGGCCGCCGCTCCCGGCGAAGGGCAGCCGACCATCGCCCGCCGCGGCGACGGCGAGTACGACTACGGCGCCCTGGCCGCCAAGATGATCGAGATCAAGCGCGCCTTCCCCGAGGAGTCGAAGATCATCGTCGGGGCCGACGCCAAGATCCCCTACGACGTGCTGGTCAAGACCATGGACGCCTGCCGCGAGCACGCCGGGCAGATGCTGTTCTTCGACGTCTCGCTGACCGTGATGGGCTAGCGCCGCAAGGCCGCCTCGCGCGAGGACTCTTCGATGTCGGACAACCTCCCGAACCAGCCCGGTCAGCCCGGCGCCCCCGAGGGCGCGGTGCCGGAGATCAGCGAAGAGCAGCGCTCGCGGATGATGTACAAGAAGCTCCTGCGCCGGAAGCGCCGCAAGGAGCGCGAGGCCGCCGGCGAGATCAAAGAGCTCAACATCACCGCGATGATGGACATGATGACCATCATCCTGGTGTTCCTGTTGAAGAGCTATTCGGCCACCTCGGTGACCATGGCCTCCTCGGGAGACGTGGCCCCGCCGATCAGCACCTCGCGGCTGGCGCCCAAGGACACGGTGTCGGTGACCGTCACCCGCTGCTCGTCCACCAACGCCAAGTGCAAGCCCGGCTCCGGGGCGCTGATGGTCGGCGACAAGACCGTCCTCTCCTACGATACCGACGCCATCCCCGCCAGCTCCAAGGTCGGCGGCGACAACGGGATGCTGATCGTCCCGCTGCAGGAGGCGCTGCAGAAGGAAGTCGACCGGATCAAGAAGATCGCCCAGTGGAACTCGACGGTGCAGTTCACCGGCGAGCTGTCGATCGTCGGCGACCGCAACATGCCCTACCGGATGCTGACCGAGATCCTCTACACCGCCGGCCAGGTGGAGCTGGACAGCTATCGCTTCGTGGTGATCAAGAAGGAGGGCGGCGACAGCCCTCCTCCCGGCGAGGGCTGAGCTTCCATTCCGGATTTCGCTGCGCGCGGCGGGCTCCCTCGGGAGCCCGCTGCCGCTTCAGCGCGTCGAGCTCACAGAGTGGGAGTCGAGGGCGGGCTGCGCTTCTCCATGCGGGCGGCGCACTCGGCGTCGCGCTGGGCGTAGGGCAGCGCCCGCAGCCGGTCGACGGGGATCGGCTGGCCGCACTCGACGCAGGTGCCGTAGGCGCCGGCGTCCATGCGGGCCAGCGCGGCGTCGATCTGGCCGATCTCCAGCCGCTGGGCCTCGGACAGCTGTTCCAGGGTGTACTCGACGTGGTCGGCCTGGGCCCCCTCCTCGTACTCGGGATCGGTCTTCCCCTCGCGGACTTCGACCACCCCGCGCTCGTTGGCCACCCGGCAGTCGACGATCTCGCGGCGGCGGTGCTGCAGGCGCTGACGGAACTGAGCAAGGGCCTTGTCGTTCATCACGACCTCGAGAGACAAATAGCGGCCCCCCATTCGGTCGGCCGCTCCCGTCTCAAATGCCCCGCCGGACCGCCCCTTCGACACCAGCCACCGCCTCGACCTGCGAGCGGGCGGCCGGCGAGGCTGCACGCGATTTCACTGGCAAGCTAGTGATCGCGGGGGTCTGCGGCCAGCCCGGCCGAAGACGGCGGGCCCCGGGCAGGACGCGACGTCGCCGCGCTCGCCGCCAGGGCAGGGGACCGTGGAACGGGGGCTGGAGGAGGGGCGACGGCGTCAGTCGTGCCGGCGCAAGACTTCTTCGATGATCTTGATCGCGTCTTCGCAGCGATCGGTGGCGTGCTCGAGCAGCTCGAGGATCTCCTTCCACTTGATCAGCTCGATGGCGTCCTTGAGCTCGTCGAAGAGCGCGCCGATGCCGCGGCGCAGCACCTTGTCGGCCTCGCCTTCGAGGTGGTGGACCTCGCGGCAGTGCACCAGCACACCCTCGCTGGTGCGGCTGGCGCGCAGGGCGACGACCGCCTCCTGGACCTTGGGGGCCATCCGCGCCAGCAGCTCCACCAGCTCCATGGCCTCGGGGCGAACCCGCTGCGCCCGGTACATCACCAGCTTGTGGCTGACGGTCTCGGCCCCGTCGAGGATGTCGTCGAGGGCCTCGATCAAGCCCCGGATGTCGGAGCGGTCGAAGGGGGTGGCCATGTTCTTCGACAGCGTCTCGACCACCTGGGCGGTCGCCTGATCGCCGGCCTTTTCGAGGGCCTCGATCTTCTCGACGAAGGGCGCGAACTCGCGCGCCTTGAACATGTCGTGGAGCGTGGCGGTGGCTTCCACCGCAGCGGCAGTGCACTTCTCGAAGCAGTCGAAGTAGACGTTCTGCCGCGGCATGATGCGCAACATGGGGGCGCCTCCCGCGAAGTTTGCTGCCTGATATCACGCCTTTGCGCCAGCCGCCAGCGGTCGCCCCGCGGCTCGCGGCCAGGGGAAGGCCTCGCTCGCGGCCGCGTTGGCTAAGCCGGCGGCGCTCGGATAGATTCGCCCGCCCAACACTTCGGTCTTTTCCTTTCGAGAGGCGAGCCAGCCAGACATGCGCGAGCGGCACGTGACGGTCATCGGAGGCGGTCTGGCGGGGAGCGAAGCGGCCTGGCAGCTGGCCGAGCGAGGCGTGGGCGTCAGGCTGGTGGAGATGAAGCCGGCGCGCCGCTCGCCCGCGCACCGCTTGGACGGGCTGGCGGAGCTGGTCTGCTCCAACTCGCTGCGCGCCGACGACCCGGCCAACGCCATCGGGCTGCTGCACGAGGAGCTGCGCCGGCTGGGCTCGTTGATCCTGGGGGCGGCCGACGCCACCCGGGTGCCGGCCGGCGGGGCGCTGGCGGTGGACCGCGAGCGCTTCTCGGCGCTGGTCACCGAGAAGGTGAGGAGCCACCCCGGGATCGAGCTGGTGCACGAGGAGGCGATTTCGCTGCCGCAAGGGCCCGCGATCCTGGCGACCGGTCCGCTGACCGCCGGCGCGCTTGCCGAGCAGCTCTCGGAGCTCGTGGGAGAGCGGCTCTACTTCTACGACTCGATCGCGCCCATCGTCGCCGCCGATTCGATCGACAAGTCGATTGCCTTCTTCGCATCCCGCTACGGGAAGGGCGGGGGCGAGGACTACCTGAACCTGCCGCTGTCGAAGGAGGAGTACGAGGCCTTCGTCGCCGCGCTGCTGGCCGGGGAGAAGGTGGTGCCGCACGCCTTCGAGGAGCCCCGCTATTTCGAAGGCTGCCTTCCGATCGAGGTGATGGCCGAGCGCGGCAAGGACTGCCTGGCGTTCGGGCCGATGAAGCCGGTGGGATTGACGGATCCGCGCACCGGGAGGCGGCCGCACGCAGTGGTGCAGCTGCGGCCGGAGGATCGGGCGCGCACCTGCTGGAACATGGTGGGCTTCCAGACCCGGCTCACCTGGCCGGAGCAGAAGCGCATCTTCCGCACGCTGCCCGGCCTGGCTTCGGCGGAGTTCGTGCGCCTCGGGCAGATCCACCGCAACACCTACCTCGACGCGCCTCGATTCCTGGCGCGCGACCTGACGCTCAAAGCCCGTCCAGGGCTGCGGATGGCGGGCCAGGTGACCGGGGTCGAGGGGTACGTCGAGTCCACCGCCTGCGGCTATCTGGCGGCGCTGGCGACCTGGGCCGAGCTGTCGGGAAAGCCCTTCCCCGAGCCGCCGCCGGTGACGGCCATGGGCGCGCTGCACCGCCACCTGACCGGCGAGGCGCGTCCGCCGGGAGCGCGCTACGAGCCGAACAACGTCACCTTCGCTCTCTTCCCCGAGCTGGCCGGCCGCATCCGCAAGGACCAGCGCCGGCAGATGCTGGTGAACCGGGCCCGCGAGGCGTTGTCCAACTGGCTGACAGACCCGGAGCTGCTGCGCGCGCCCGCGCTGATCGGCGAAGCTTCCAGCACCTCGATTCCTACGACCGCCACCGGAACCCTCTCATGAGCCCTCGCACCCGCACCGTCCGCGCCGCCGTCGCCCTGGCGCTCCTCGCCCTGGCTCTTCCCGCCTGCAAGAAGGCCCCGCCCAAGCCCAAGGGGATCGGCAAGCCGCTGGCGCAGGCCCCGATGCGCGACCTGCAGCTGAGCCCGGACTCGAAGGCCTTCGCCTACATCGCCGAGCCGGTGAAGCCGCCCGAGCCCGGGGCGCCGGAGAACGTGCAGCAGGGCGTGCTCTCGACGATCCCGGTGGACGGCGGCCCGGTGCGCCCGCTCGGTGGCGGCGTGACCACCTTCGAGGACGCCTTCCGCATCAGCCCCGACGGCGCCTTCATCGCCTACCTGCAGGGCTTCCGCTTCCGCGAGCGCAGCGGGAACCTGAACCTGGCGCCGATGCCCTCGGGCGATCCGATGGGCGTAGCCGAGGGCGCCACCTACTACAAGTTCAGCCCCGACAGCCGCTCCCTGGCCTTCATCGCCGCCGGCGAGCTGCGGCTGCTGGAGCTGGCCAGCAAGTCCGAGCGGACCGTCGCCAAGCAGGCGGCGACCTTCGAGTTCTCCAAGGACGGCAAGCAGATGCTGATTCGCCAGCCGGCGTCGGCGGGCGGGGCGCTGCTGCTGGCGCCGGTCGAGGGCGAAGGCGCGCCGCGCAAGCTGGGCGAGCGGGTGGGGGAGTACGACTTCTCTCCCGACGGCAAGCTGGTGGCCTTCACCAGCCGGGTCAACGGTCCCAATGAGCCCCTGGTGCTCTTCGTCGGGCCGGTCTCAGGCAACGGGATGCAGCGCATTGGCGAGGAGGGCGTCTCTACCTTCCTCTTCTCTCCCGACAGCCACTGGATCTCCTTCGTCGACGGCGTCAGCCGGTACAAGACCCTGGGCAACCTGCAGCTGGCGGCCACCGCCGGCGGCCAGGCCAAGAAGATCGGCGAGGACCTCGTCGAGCAGCGCTGGTCGCCCAACTCTCAGGCGCTGGGCTTCCGTGAGAGCCACCAGGACAAGAGCGGCAAGAGCTGGAACACCTTTAAGGTGGCCACGGTGCCGGGCGGAAACCTGCGGGTGAACGAGACCGCGGTCATCAACTTCGTCTTCAGCGCCGACGGCACCCGGGTGGCCTACCTCAAGGGCGTCACCAAGCCGCAGTACTCGGTGGATCTCTTCTTGACTGAGCTGGCTGGCGATAAGCCGGCGCGCGCGCTGGACAAGTGGGTCTACGCCTACCAGTTCTCGCCCGGCGATCGCTCGATCTGGTACCGCGCCAACTGCGTGCGCGGCGGGCGCGACTGCGAGCTGATGGCCACCGATCTGGCGCAGGAGGGAGTGCCGCCGCGCAAGCTGGCCCAGGGGATCGCCAACTTCAAGCCCTCGGCCGACGGCGAGCGGCTGCTGCTCATGTTCCCGCGCACCGATACCGAAGCCGCCTACGACCTGGGCTGGCTCGATCTGGCCAAGCGCACTGCCAGCAAGGGCATCGACGTCTACACGCTGCCGGGGGCGGTGTTCCTCGATCCCAAGGGCGAGCGCGTCGGCTATCTGGTCGGCGAGCGCAAGCGCGAGGGGGTCTATGTCGCCGAGCTCAAGAGCGCGGCGAACTTGCCTGCCGCCGGCGCCGGCGTACCGTAGCGGCGTGGACCGACCGGCCGTCATCGAGGAGTTTGCCGAGTACCTGCGGGCGCGCCGCAACGCCTCCCCGCACACGCTCAAGGCCTACCTCACCGACCTCGATCAGTTCTGCGAGTACCTCTCGACGCGCAATCTGGCCGTCGAGGCGGTCGACCACCTCGCGATTCGCGGCTTCCTCGCCACTCTGCACCAGACCAACGCCGCTTCGAGCCGGGCGCGCAAGCTCGCCTCGATCCGCGCGCTCTACTCCTTCCTCTACAAGAAGGGAGCAGTGCCCCAGAACCCGGGCCGGCTGGTCGCCTCGCCGAAGAAGCCCAAGTCGTTGCCCAAGGTCGTGCCCATCGACGACCTGCTGGCGCTCTTGGAGACCCCGACCCGCTCCGACGTGCTGGGGCTGCGCGACCGGGCGATCCTCGAGGTGCTCTACGGCGGCGGGGTCCGCGTCAGCGAGCTGTGCGGCCTGTCGGTGGGCGATTGGGACCAGGGCGAGAACGTGATCCGGGTGCTCGGCAAGGGGCGCAAGGAGCGCATCGTGCCCTTGGGGAGCAAGGCCAAGCAGGCGCTGCTCGACTACCTGGCGCGGCGCTCGGAGCTGACCGACTCGGGCGAGCGGGCGATGTTCCTCAACTACGCCGGCGGCCGGCTCACCACCCGCAGCGTGGCCCGGATGATCGATCAGCATGTGCTCGCCTGTGCCCTGACGCGCCACGTCCACCCGCACGCGCTGCGCCACTCCTTCGCCACCCACCTGCTCGACGGCGGCGCCGACCTGCGCGCCATCCAGGAACTGCTCGGCCACGCCAGCCTCTCCACCACCCAGCGCTACACCGAGGTCTCCTGGGACCGGCTGCAGGCGGTCTACGACCAGGCCCATCCCCGCGCCCGCATCGCCGGCGCGCCCGCCCGACGCCGCCCGCTGCCCGACCGCTCGGCCCGCTGAAATCGCCCTCCGGACGCGGCGTATCCCTTCCTTGCCCGCCCCAGGGCGGGTTGCTACGTTCTGCCCCCTTCGCGCTCGCCGGCGTCTTTCGGCGGCGCGGCTCTTCCCGGAGGCCTCGCGTGTTCCACGGCACCACCATCCTTTGCGTCCGCAAGGACGGCCGGGTCTGCATGGCCGGCGACGGCCAGGTCACCCATGACAAGACGGTGATGAAGAGCTCGGCTCGCAAGGTGCGCCGGCTGTCGGAGGGGGCGGTCATCGCCGGGTTCGCCGGGGCCACCGCCGACGCCTTCACCCTCTTCGAGCGCTTCGAGGAGAAGCTCAAGCAGCACCAGAAGAACCTGGCCCGGGCCTGCGTCGAGCTGGCCAAGGACTGGCGCACCGATCGCTTCTTGCGCCGGCTCGAGGCGCTGCTGATCGTCGCCGACCGCGAGAAGACCTTCATCGTCACCGGCGCCGGCGACGTGATCGAGCCCGACCTCGGGCTGGCGGCGGTCGGCAGCGGCGGCCCCTACGCCCAGTCGGCCGCCCGCGCCCTGCTCGAGCACTCGACCCTGAGCGCGCGCGAGATCTGCGAGGCCTCGCTGAAAATCGCCTCCGAAATCTGCATCTATACCAACGACAAGATCACCCTCGAGGAGCTCTAGGCCGCCCCCGGCGGCCCTCTCTCGAGCCTCTCGACACCGTGGAAAGGTCGGCCCGTGAGCCAGCTCAGACCTCAGCAGATCGTCCAGGAGCTCGACCGCTATATCGTCGGGCAGAACAAGGCCAAGCGCGCGGTGGCCATCGCCCTGCGCAACCGCTGGCGCCGCCAGCTGGTCCAGGGCGACCTCAAGGACGAGATCCTCCCCAAGAACATCATCATGATCGGCCCCACCGGGGTCGGTAAGACCGAGATCGCCCGCCGGCTGGCGCGGCTGGCCGGCGCCCCGTTCGTCAAGGTCGAGGCCAGCAAGTTCACCGAGGTCGGCTACGTCGGCCGCGACGTGGACTCGATGATCCGCGACCTGGTCGAGGTGGCGATCAAGCTGGTCCGCGAGGAGGAGGCGGAGAAGTTCCGGGTCAAGGCCCGCGACCTGGCCGAGGAGCGGCTGCTCGACCTGCTCACCGGCACCAACGCCGCCGGCTTCAGCCCGCCGCTGGTCACCGACCGCGAGCGGCTGCGCGCCCAGCTGCGCGCCGGCACCCTCGACGAGCAGTTGGTGGAGATCGACCTCCCCGACAAGCAGGCCATGCCCTTCATGCAGGCCTTCTCCGGCCAGGGAATGGAGGAGATCGGGGTCAACTTCCAGGACCTGTTCGGCGGCCTGTTCCCCAAGCGCAGCCGCAAGCGCAAGGTGAGGGTGGCCGACGCCCAGCGCCTGCTCACCGACGACGAGGCCGCCAAGATGGTGGACATGGAGCGGGTCCAGCGCGAGGCGCTCACCCGCGCCGAGGAGAACGGCATCGTCTTCATCGACGAGATCGACAAGATCGCCAGCCGCGAGAAGGGCGCCGGCCCCGACGTCTCGCGCGAGGGCGTGCAGCGCGACATCCTGCCCATCGTCGAGGGCTCGACCGTCACCACCAAGTACGGCACCGTCAGGACCGACCACATCCTGTTCATCGCCGCCGGCGCCTTCCACGTCAGCAAGCCCAGCGACCTGATCCCCGAGCTGCAGGGCCGCTTCCCGATCCGCGTCGAGCTGGAGGCCCTCTCCGGCGACGACCTGGTGCGCATCCTCACCGAGCCGCAGAGCTCGCTGATCCGCCAGTACACCGCCCTGCTCGAGACCGAGGGGCTCAAGGTCGAGTTCGCCAACGACGCCATCCAGGAGATCGCCCGCATCGCCCAGGTGGTCAACGAGCGGACCGAGAACATCGGCGCCCGGCGCCTGCAGACCATCATGGAGAGGCTCCTCGACGAGCTCTCCTTCGACGCCGACTCAATGAGCGGCCAGCACGTGGTCATCGACCGGGCCTTCGTCCTCAAGCAGCTGCAGGACGTGGTCAAGGACGAGGACCTTTCGCGCTACATCCTCTAAGCTGACGCACCGTCGGCCTTTCCACCGCAGCATCCAAAGAGAGGGAGAGCACTCATGTCGCGTCACCTGGCTGTCGCCGTCGCCGCCCTGGCCCTGGGCGCCTGCGCCCCGTCGATCAACCCGCAGATGAAGTCCGCCACCGATGGCCTGCTGGGGGCCGTCAAGGGCGGCCACAACGAGGCCGCACCGTCGAGCTACCAGCCCATGCCCTGGAGCGAGGGCCAGTGGGTGCTGCTGCGGGTCACTGACGCCAACGGCAACCCCTCGGTCACCCGGATCAGCGTGGTCGGGCGCGAGAACGGCGGCTTCTGGATCGAGCAGGAGAACTACGACTACTTCCGCCACACCCTGAACAAGGTCTTCTATTCCAGGATGCCGCGCACCGCCGAGGAGGCGGTCGACGCGATGCTCAAGATGGTCTCCAAGGAGGACGACAAGCCGACGCAGGTCTTCGACTTCGGCCCTACCAACCCGGCGGCCAGCTTCACCAAGTCGCTGATGAAGCACTTCGCCACCGGCATCGTGGTCCCCGAGAACCCCGAGGCCGCCGGCTCCAAGGACGACGCGGCGGTGGCGGCCGGCACCTTCCAGGCCTGCATCCGCTACCCGGGCAGCTACAGCTTCGGCCCAGTCTCCAAGCAGATCACCGGCTGGTTCCACCCGGCGGTGCCGATCAACGGCGCGATCAAGGGCAAGTCCACCGACGGCGAGTACACCCTGGAGCTGCTCGACTACGGCACCAGCGGCGCGGTCAGCAAGCTCCCCTAGTCCCGGCCCCAACCGCTCCCGTCGGCCGCCCTCGCCTGGCGCCCGGCGGGGGGGCGGCCGCCAATTGACCGCTTTCCAACGCTGACCGTATCATCTCGACATCCCGAACTTTTTTGAGGAGTCGAGTGGCAAGTCCGGAGATCATCAGCGGTCTCGGTTCGCGCGACAGCGTCATCCATCTCTCCCCGGGGGCCGAGCAGCGCGGGCTGACGGGCGAGGAGCTGGCGCTGGGGCGGGCGGCGGGGGCGGGCACGCCGCTGGGCGAAGTCCTGCGCCGCGCCGGGCTGCCGGAGCCGCGGGCCATCGCGCTGCTGCTGTCGATGCGGATGCGCGGCCTGATCGGCCCGGGGAAGCTGGCGGGGGCGGCCGCCCAGGCGGTGGCCCGGCCCGCGCCGCAGATCGACCTGGCGGCGCTGGCCGAGGCGGTGGACCTGGACGAGGGGCGCAAGCGGGAGATCCTCGAGGCCGAGGCCCGCTGCCAGGACGCCAATCTTTTCAGGGTGTTGGGCCTGCCCGACGGCGAGGAGGCGGCGCAGGTCAAGAAGGCCTACTACGAGCTGACCAAGGCCTTCCACCCCGACCGCTACTACGGCAAGGCGCTGGGCTCGTTCAAGGGGCGGGTGGAGAAGGTCTTCAAGCGCTTCACCGAGGCCCAGGCCGTCCTCACTGACGCCAACCGCCGCGCCGCCTGGCTGCAAGAGCATCCGCAGTTCGCCGGGGCCCCTGCCGAGGCGGTCGCCTCCGAGCATTCCGAGGAGCGGCGGGCGCGGCTGTCGCGCCACCCGTACATGGCCCGCTTCGCCAAGGTCCACGAGCTGACCGCGCGCGGCAAGCAGGCGCTGGAGAAGGGCGACTTCGCCCGCGCCCAGTCCGATCTCAACCAGGCCTCGCAGATCGACCCCAAGAACGCCGACCTGCAGAAGCTGTTGGTCCAGGCCAAGAAGGGCGGCGACAAGGCCCGCGCCCAGCGCGAGTTCGTCGAAGGCGAGAGCGCCGAGAAGATGGGAGACCTGGCCGGGGCGATCGCTCACTTCAAGAGCGCCGCCGCCCTCGACCTGGAGAACGCCAAGTTGGCGCTCCACCTGTCGCGGCTGCTGCAGTCGGCGGGCGGAGAGAGCGAGCTCAAGGACGCGGTGGGCTTTGCCCGGCGCGCCGCGGAGCTCGAGCCCAACAACGCCGACTGCCACCTGGCCTACGCCAAGGTGCTCCTCAGGGCGGGGCTGGAGAAGAACGCCGCGCGTGAATACGAGCAGGTGCTCAAACTGCGGCCGGGAGACGCCACGGCCAAGGAACAGCTGCGCAAGCTGAAGTGGAAGTTCTAGGCTCGAGGCGAGGAGTGGAGCGGATGGAGCGGGAGCCGGTAGTCGGAATCGACCTGGGGACCACCAACAGCGTGGTGGCCACGGTCCAGAACGGCCAGGCGGTGGTCATCAAGAACCGGGCGGGCGCGAACCTGACCCCGTCGGTGGTGGCGCTGGCCGGCAACGGCAAGCGGCTGGTGGGGGCCATCGCCAAGCGGCAGGCGGTGACCAACGCCGAGAACACCGCCTACGCCGTCAAGCGGCTGATCGGGCGCAAGTACTCCAGCGCCCAGGTCCAGGACGCCCTCAAGATCCTCCCCTACCGGCTGCGGTCCGGGCAGCACGACGACGTGAAGGTGCTGCTGGCGGGCAAGGAGTTCGCGGTGCCGGAGCTGTCGGCGATGGTGCTCTCCGAGCTCAAGGCCGACGCCGAGGCCTTCTTCGGGCAGACGGTGAAGAAGGCGGTGATCACCGTCCCCGCCTACTTCAACGACGGGCAGCGCCAGGCCACCAAGGACGCCGGGCAGATCGCCGGGCTGGACGTGCTGCGGATCATCAACGAGCCGACCAGCGCCGCGCTGGCCTACGGTTTCGGCAAGGAAGTCAGCGGCAAGGTGGCGGTGTTCGACCTGGGCGGCGGCACCTTCGACATCTCGGTGCTGCAGCTGTCAGGCGGGGTGTTCGAGGTGCTGGCCACCGGCGGCGACACCTTCCTCGGCGGCGAGGACTTCGACAACCGCATCATCGAGTGGCTGGCCCAGCTGTTCGCCAAGGAGAACGGCGCCGACCTGCGCGCCGACAAGATGGCGCTGCAGCGGCTCAAGGAGGCCTCCGAGAAGGCCAAGTGCGAGCTGTCGGCCACCCGCGAGACGCAGATCAACCTCCCGTTCATCTACACCCCCAAGGCCGGGGGAAGCGCCGCCCACCTGCAGAAGAGCCTGACCCGCGAGAAGCTGGAGGAGCTGACCGGCGACCTGGTCGAGCGCTGCATCGAGCGCAGCAAGGTCACCCTCGAGGAGGCCGGGACGCGGGTGCAGGACATCCAGGAGGTGATCCTGGTTGGCGGCATGACCCGCATGCCGCAGGTGATCGAGGCGGTGAAGAAGTTCTTCGGCCGCGAGCCGTGCAAGGGGGTCCATCCCGACGAGGTGGTGGCGCTGGGGGCGGCGATCCAGGCCAACGCGCTGGTGGCCGAGGCCGCCAGCGTAGTGCTGCTCGACGTCACCCCGCACTCGCTGGGGGTGGCCATCGCCGGTGGCTACGCCCGCACCCTGATCCCCAAGAACAGCACCGTGCCCACCAGCGCCACCGAGCTCTTCTCCACCTCCAAGGACATGCAGACGGTGGTGAAGATCATGGTGCTGCAGGGCGAGAGCGAGATGGCGACGCAGAACGAGCTGCTGGGGGAGTTCGTGCTCTCCGGCCTGCGGCCGGCGCTGCGCGGCGAGGTGGAGATCGCGGTCACCTTCGACATCAGCGCCGACGGCATCGTCTCGGTCTCGGCCAAGGACACCGCCACCGGCAAGCGCCAGTCGATCACCGTCACCGCCTCCGGCGGACTGACCCAGGACGAGCTGGCGCGCATCCTCGAGGAGCAGCGCGACTACATGCTCGAGGCCCAGACCGAGGAGGAGGCGCGCAGCAAGCGCAACGAGCTGAGCGCGCTCGTCGCCCAGGTCGAGTCGGCGCTCAACCGGGCCGAGGTGGCGGCCGCCTCGCACGGCGGGGGCGGCGAGCTGCTGGGCAAGGCCCGCCGGCAGCTGGACCAGGCCCGCAAGGTGACCGCGGGAGGGCTGGGGCTGAGGGCGGTGCTGGCCTCTCACGACGAGCTGACCGCGACCCTGACCTCGCTGCGCGGGGTCGCCGACCGGCTGGTCGGCCGGTGATGGCGTCTAATAGTGGCGTGGCAGCCCGCTGGGCTGGTTACCTGTAGGGGAGAGGGCGCGACACGGCTGGGCAGGCGAGGCGGCACGATGGCGGTCGACAAGCTCAAGCAACTGCTGCACGAGGGCCTTCGGCGCAAGCTGATGGGCGACCTCGACGGCGCGGCGCAGGCCTGGAAGGAGGCGCTGGCGCTCGAGCCCACCAACCAGCGGGCCAAGGACGGGTTGCAGGAGCTGCGCGCGGCCGGGGTCGATCCCGGCGAGCCCCCGCCGGCGACCCCCTCGCCCTTCGCCGGCGCCGGCCCGCTTCCCGTGGTCCCGCCAGCCACGGGGCAAGCTCCCAAGAATCCCTTCTCCCGCCCGGCGGCGCCTCCGGTGACCGGGGTCAAGCTGCAGCTGACTCCCAGCCCCTTCCTTCCTCCGGTTCCCGGGTCCGAGCCGATCCCGTCGATCACTCCGCTGTCGCTGGTGTCCCCGCGCGCCCCGGTCCCTCCGCGCCCGCCGCCGATGGACGACCTGACGGCCGAGAACCTCGCCGAGTCCTCCCGGACCATGGTGTTCGGCGCGCCCAAGCTGCCGACGCCGGGGCCGGGTCCCGGCCGGCCGGCGATGCTTCCCTGGCAAGAGGCGCCGGAGGAGTCGGCGGCGGCCCTGGCGCCCTCGCCGTTCGCCGATCCGTTCGCCGCCACCGGGCTGGCGGCGACGCAGGTATTCGGCAGGCCGGCGCCCGCGGAGGCGAGCCGGCCCCAGGCCTTCGGGGCCCAGCACCAGCCCGCCGATGCGGAGCGCGCCTCGGGGCTCGAGCGCTCGCTGTTCGCCGCGCCGTTCACCACTCCACCCAACGGCGTGCCCGGTCCCGACCTGCCGCAGCCCTCCGGAGCGACTCAGGTCTTCGGCGCTCCCTCGCTGCCGCGGGCGCCCGCCAAGCCTGCCCCTCGCGCTGCGCCCATCCCCGGTGGCACCCAGGTGTTCGGGGCGCCGTTCGCCACGCCAGCGCTGGGGACGCCCACCTCGAGCCCGGCGCCGCCCAAGGCCGACCGAGTCCTCGGCGCGCCGTTTCCCACGCCGCCGCTGGGCATCTCCGCTCCTGGCCTGGCGGCGGGTTCGCCAGGCGCGACGCAGGTCTTCGGCGCGGAAGCGCTGTCGCCTCCCCCCGCCGCGCCGAGGCGGGAGGCTGCACGCGAGGCCCAGCCTGAGGTCGAGCTTCGGGGAGCGGATCTCGAAATCAATCTGACGGCGCAGGAAATGGATCCCTCTTTCCCGGCGGCGATACCGTCCTTCGAGATCGACGAGCCGGAGGTCGAGATCGCCGGCTGGCAGCCCCCGGCGGCGGACGAGAAGCCCGCCAGGAAGGCCCCGGCCGCCGGGTTCGCCAAGGTCGGGTTGGGCACGCCGGCTCCCGCCAAGCCGAAGTCCGATGGCCCCAAGTCCACGATGGTCTTCGGAGCGGGCATGGCGCCCCCGGCCACCCTCCAGCTGCCGCTCCCGCGGGTTCCGACCCCGCGGCCCCAGTTCCAGTCGACCCCGACTCCGGTCCCCAGGCCCGCGGACGAGATCGCCGCCCTGCTGAACAAGGCCATCGACCTGCTCGATCTCGACGACCACAGCGGCGCCATCGAGGCGGTGGAGCGGGTGCTGGAGCTGGATCCCGACAACGCCACCGCCCAGGAGCTGCGCAGCCGCTGCGAGGCCACTCTGCTCACCATGTTCGAGAGCAAGCTCGGCGACCTCACGCGGTGCCTGACGGTGCGCCTGACGCCGGACGAGGTGGTCTGGCTCAATCTCGACCACCGCGCCGGCTTCCTGCTGTCGATGATCGACGGCACCTGCAGCCTCGAGGATCTGTTCACCCTCTCCAGCATGAGCCGGCTCGACACCGCCCGCATCCTGGTCAAGCTGCTGCAGGAGAAGGTGATCGCCTGACGTAGCTCACTCGCGCCCGAGGGCGGCCTGCAGCTGGGCCCGGGCCAGCGACAGCGCGTATTGGGCCTGGATCCGCTGGGCGGCGGCGGCGCTGACCGCCAGCTGGGCGTCGGACAGCTCCAGCGCGCTGCCCGAGCCGGCGGCGTAGCGCCCCTCGGCGAGCCGCAGCCGCTCGCGGCTGTTGGCCAGCAGCTCGCCGGCGGCCCCCAGCGCGGCCTGGGCCGCCGATACCCCGGCGCGGACCTCCACCAGTTGCGCGGCGATCGCCTGCTCCAGCTGCTCGACTTGGGCCTGGAGGGCGGCGAGGTTGGCGCGGGCCTCGTGCGCCTGGGCCGAGACCAGCCCGCCCTGGAACAGGCCCCAGTTCAGCGCCACCTGCCCGGCGAAGTTCCAGGAGACGTTCGACAGTTCGGTGCCGGCGAAGGTGGCGGTGGTGCTGGCCTCCAGGGTCGGCAGATAGCCGCCCTGGACCGACCGCAGCGCGAGCTGCTGGGCCTTGAGCTGGCTGCGCAGCGACGCCAGATCGGGCCGAGCGGCCAGCGCCTGCGCCAGCAGCTCCTTCGCCGGCAGCTCTTCCTCGGCCAGCCGGGGCATCTCCTCGTCGGCCAGCGGCGCGCCGGCCGCGGTCTCGACCCCGATCGCCAAGTCGAGCTGGGCGCGGGCGTTGGCGGCGGCGCCCTGAGCCTGGATGAGCTGCAGCTCCGCGGAGGCGCGATCGGCCTTGGCCTGGGCCAGGTCGATCTCCGGCCGCGAGCCCATCTGGACGAATCCCTGGACAGTCGCCAGGTGCCTCTCCTGGGAGGCCAGCGTTTGGCGCGCCAGCTCGACCAGCGCCTCGACACCGCGGGCGTTGAAGTAGGCCTGCCGCACCGCCAGCGCCGCCTGGCTCGCCAGCGCGCGCTCGGTCTGGGCCTGGCCGGCGGCTTTGGCCAGCGCCGAGCGCCAGCGGTCGGAGTTGGCGCCGAAGTCGATCTCCTGCGTCAGCTGCGGCCCGGCGGTGAAGTAGTTGAAGGTGTCGAAGGACGGCTCCTGGCTGATCTGGAACTGCTTGGGGAGGCTGCCGGGCTTGGCCTTGAAGTTGGCGGTGGTGCGCTGCCAACTGCTGGCGAACGACAGCTGGGGGAGCAGGGGCGCGCGCGCCTCGTCCGCGCGGGCTCGGGCGGCCTCGACCTGGGCCCGAGCCAGCTTGAGCGCCGGCTGATGCTCCCGCGCCAGCCGCAGGGCCTGCTCCAGCGAGAGTGGCGACGGCGTCGCCGGAGAGGCCGGAGCGGCCGGAGCCGGGGGCGCCGCCGCGAGCGCCAGGGCGAGGAGAAGGGGGCCCATCACTCGTAGCGCAGCGCTTCGATCGGATCCAGGCGCGAGGCCTTCCGCGCCGGGTAGAGGCCGAAGGTGACTCCCACCAGCGCGCTGAAGCCGATGGCCAGCAGCACCACCTGCGGGCGCACCAGCAGCGGCCAGTCGAAGGCCGCCGCCAGCCGGTCGGCGGCCACCAAACCCAGGGCCACGCCCAACAGGCCCCCGGCCAGCGAGAGGGCCAGCGCCTCGGCCAGGAACTGGGCCAGGATGTCGCGCGGCCGGGCGCCGACCGCCATGCGCACCCCGATCTCCCGGGTCCGCTCGCTCACGCTGACCAGCATGATGTTCATGATCCCGATCCCGCCCACCAGCAGCGACACCGCGGCGATGCTCGCCAGCAGCGCGGTCAGGGTGCGGGCCCCGGCCTGGCGGGCGTCGGCGACCTCGGACAGGTTGCGGATCGAGAAGTCATCGGGATCGGCCGGGCCCAGGTGGTGGCGGTCGCGCAGCAGGCTGGCCACCTGGGCCTGGGCGCGGGAGGTCTGGCCCGGGCCGGCGGCGCCGACGAAGATCGAGCCCGCCAGGTACTTGTGCAGCCCGCCCTGGACCTTGGCCAGGTAGGCCCGCACCGGGACGAGCACCACGTCGTCGTAGTCCTGGCCCGAGGCCGACTGCCCCTTGTGCTCGAGCACTCCCAGCACCTGGAACGGCACGCCCCTGATGCGGATCAGCTGCCCCACCGGGTCCGAGGACGGGCCGAAGAGGTTGTCGGCGGCGGTGGCCCCCAGCAGCGCCACCTTGGCGCCGCTGTCGGCGTCGGACTCGGTGAACAGCGCCCCCTGGGCCGCCTTCCAGCTGCGCAGGGCGAAGTAGTCGGGGCTGGTGCCCTGGACGCTGGTTCCCCAGTTGGCGGCCTCGCTGGAGACCAGCTGCCCGGACTTGAGGACCGGGGCCGCGGCGCTGACCGCGCTCAGCTGGCTGTTGATGGCCTTGAGGTCGTCCCAGGTCAGGCTGGGCATGGAGCCGGCGCCGATGTGCGCCCCTCCGGCGGCGGTCGAGCCGGACTGGACCACCAAGAGCTGGGTGCCCATGGCGGCGAAGGCGCGCTCGACGTTGGCCCGAGCCCCTTCGCCGATGGCCACCATGGCGATCACCGCCGCCACCCCGATCACCACTCCCAGCGCGGTGAGCAGCGACCGGCTGCGGTTGCGCAGCAGCGCCCGAGAGGCCACCCGCAAGATTTCCGCGACCAGCATGGCGTGCCGTCCCCGGGCCGCTAGAAGAGCCGCTTCGACGGGCGGGGGTGATCCGGATCGGCGCCGCCCACCGCCTCGGTCACCACCCGATCTCCCTCGTCCAGGTTTCCCTCGAGGATCTCGGTGCGCAGCCCGTCGCTGACCCCGACGCGCACCAGCACCGGCTCGGGGTGCTTGCCGCGCAGCACCCACACCGTGCGCTGGTCGGGTTCGAGCGCCGGCCGGAAGCCGCCCAACTCGGCGACGGGCGGGGCGGGTGCGTGCTTGGCTGCCTTCTTGTCCCCCAAGAGCTCCGGCGGCAGCCGGAAGCGCAGCGCGGCGTTGGGCACCAGCAGCGCCCGCTCGCGGCGGGCCCACACCACCGAGATGTTGGCGGTCATCCCCGGCCGCAGCTTGAGATCGCCGTTGTCGACGTCGATCACCGCGTCGTAGGTCACCACGCTCTGCAGCGTCTGGGCGGCGTTGCGGATCTGGCGGATGCGCCCCTCGAAGCGCCGGGAGGGGTAGGCGTCCACCGAGAACGCGGCGGCCATCCCCGGCTCGAGCTTGCCCACGTCGGACTCGGCCACGCTGGTGTCGACCTGCATCTTCTTGAGGTCCTGGGCGATGGTGAAGAGCACCGGCGCCGAGAGGTTGGCGGCCACCGTCTGGCCGACGTCGACGTTGCGCGACAGCACCACCCCGTCGATCGGCGAGAGGATGGCGGTGGAGGCCAGGTTGAGCTGGGCCTGGGAGAGGGCGGCCTGGCCCTGCTGGACCATCCCCTCGGCGGCGGCCACCGAGGCTCTGGCGGCGTCGGCGTTGGCCTGGGCGGTCTCCAGGTCCGCCTGGGCGATCAAGCTCTGTTGGCGCAGGCCCTGGGCGCGGGCCAGCTGGCGCTGGGCATCGGCGGCCTGGACCCGGGCCCGCTCCAAATTCCCCAGTGCCGCCGCGCGGTTGGCCCGGGCCTGCTCCAGCGCCGCGGCGAACAGGCTCGGGTCGAGCCGGGCGATGAGCTGGCCGCGGGTCACCGGGGAGTTGAAATCGGCCGCCAGCTCGGCGATTCGCCCGGAGACCTGGCTGCCGACCTGGACGGTGACCAGCGCCGAGAGGGTGCCGCTGGCGGTGACCTTGGCTTCCAGGACGCCGCGCTCGACGGCGGCAGTCTCGAGTTTGGGGCCCTTGGTCTTGCTCGAGGGCCAGAAGGCGACGAGGCCGGCGCCGGCCAGGGCCCCGGCGGCGAGCGCAAGACCTCGAGCGGTCACCATGGCAGCTCCCGACCCATTTCCCGGGACGGTTTGGGCACGCCCGGTCGCCCGGGCAGGCCCCTTGTTGGGAACCGTGCCTTCCGCTACCGTCGCAGGCTCCGGGCCCAACTGGGAGTTTTCACTCGTGAATCAAGGATTGCGCCTCACCTGCCGGGCTCTGAAGCTGGGGACCTGGATCGCCGCTTCGGCGATCGCGGGGACCGGCGCGGTGGGACTGGCGCGTCCGGCGGTGGCGGTGGCCACCTTCGCCGACGACGGGACCTACGGGGCGGCCGACAAGGCCCGGGCGCGCATCGTCAACGCCCTGCTCGACGCCGATCAGATCGACCTGGTGCCGCTGTCGCGGATCAAGGCGCTGGCGGCGGCGCGGCGGATCAAGGAGCGCGATCTGGCCCGGATGTCGCTCTTCGCCCGGGTCGCCAAGGAGGCCGGGGCGCAGGTCCTGGTCACCGGGCGCGCCGAGCAGTCGGGGCGCGAGGCGCGATTGGCGGTGAAGATCTTCGACGCCTCGGGCGCCGAGGTCTGGGCCAAGGATCTGGCGCTGGAAGGCGGCGAGCTGTCGGCGGCGCTGGCCAAGAAGTTCGCCGGCGCCATCGCCGCCGCGGCCGGCGCCGCCCCGAGCCCGGGGGCGGGCAGCGACGCCCGGCTCGAGCGCTCCGAGCCAGCCCCTCCGCC
>JBBIQS010000088.1:0-32303 GCA_037442205.1 Myxococcales bacterium | reverse complement strand
GACCGCTCCCGAGGACTTCGCGCGGCTCGAGACGGCGGTGGCGCCGATTCCTCCCGCCGCTCGGCCAGCGCCAGCTCCCGCTCCCGCCGCGCCCGTCCCTGAGCCGGCTCCGGCACGCGCCCCCGCGGTTGCCGAACCCGCGCGCCCCGCGCCCGTGCCGATTCCAGCTCCCGCTCCCGCTGCGCCGGCGGCCGGCGTGCCCATCCGCTGGCCGTCGCGGCCGGCCGCGGGCTTCCGGGTCTCGACGCGCTTGCCGGCGTTCGGCCCGAGCCTGGCCCGGACCAAGCTCACTGCGGAAGAGCTCAAGCCGGTCGGCCCGGTGCAGTCGCAGCCGTTTCTGCGGGTGCGCGTCTACTGGGGCCCGCACGCGGTGGGCGTGCACGGCTTCGCCATGGGCAGCTCGGTGGAGATCGGCGCGCGCGAGAGCGCGGCGGTGCCGGTCTACCGGATGAAGCTGCCCAAGGAGATCTTCCGGCTCGCCGACAGCGACAAGGGCGGTTGGATCATCCATCTGCCGCAGGGGTTGCCGGCCTACCAGAAGAGCCCCCAGGGCTGGCGCCCGCTGGAAGGGGCGAGCGCCGCGATTGCCCCGGGGCAGATGCTGCGGATCGGCGACGCCCAGGCGTCGCTGGAGCTGATCTGCGACCAGGTGGAGCAGGCGCCGCGCAGCACCTTCCGCGACCTGATCGACCCCAAGGTCGGCATTCCCTTCGCGGTGGCGATCTCGATGGTGGGAGCGCTGCTGGTGATGATGCCGCGCCTCGCCAAGGAAGCGCCCAGCGACTTCACCCCCAAGCAGCAGGCGAAGGTGACCGCGCTGCTCAAGCCGCCGGAGAAGAAGAAGGAGAAGCCCAAGCCGAAGAAGGAAGAGCGGCGGGTGGTCGAGGCGGTCAAGGAGGAGCAGCGGGTCGACCCGAGCAAGCCGCCCAAGGAGCAGACCGTGGCCCAGGTCTCCAAGGCGGTCAAGGAGATCGAGAAGGTCACCAAGGCCGGCCGGGCGGTGGAGAGCCTGCTCAAGGCCACCAGCAAGATCGCCAACGCCGGGCCCAACGGCTACGGCGGCCCGGGCACCGGCTTCAAGCTGTCCACCCTCAACGGCAAGCCGCCGGTGGCGATGGCCGGGCTGACCTTCGGACCCGGCCAGGGCGGCTTCGGCACCCAGACCAAGGGCATGGGCACTCTGCGCGGGATGGGCGACGGCGGCCCAGGCATCGGCGTCTTCAACGCCGGCGGAGTGGGCAAGGGCAAGGTCTCCGGAGTGGTGGCCAGCGGCGACCGCAAGGCGGCGCGCATGGCCGGCGGCAGCATCGACCGCGACGCGGTGGCCAAGGTGGTCAATCAGCACCTGAACGAGGTGCAGGCCTGCTACGAGCGGGCGCTGCTCACCACGCCCGGCCTGTCCGGCAAGCTGTCGCTGGAGTGGACCATCGACCCCGACGGCCACGTCAGCGACTACAAGCTCAAGACCAGCAGCTTCAAGACCCCCGACGTCCCCAACTGCATCCTGTCCAAGCTGCGCACCTGGACCTTCCCGCAGCCCAAGGGTGGCAAGGTGATCGTCACCTATCCCTTCATGTTCAACAGCGTCGGGTTCTAGCCGTGGCGCGTCGGCGGCTGCCAAGGCCGCCGGCGGCGCAAGAGGAGCACCAGTGAGAGCGAAAATCCTCGTACTGCTGGGCTGGGCGGTGCTGACCGCGCTGCCGATGCCCGCCGCCGCCGACGAGGCGGTAGAGCAGCCCGGCCGGCTGGCCGCCGTGCAGCGGCGCAAGTTCCGCATGGATCACGAGATCTACGCCGCCGCCAGCCTGCTGCCCCTCGACGCCTTCTACAAAGGCCTCGGCCCGGCCGGCAGCTACACCTTCCACTTCTCCGACACCCTGGCCTGGGAAGTGGTGCGCGGCTCCTACTCCTGGGGAATTGGCACCTCGCTGCGCAAGCAGCTGGTCGACCTGGGCTTCGCGCCCACCCGCTTCGAGCAGATCCAGCTGATGCTCTCCAGCGCGGTGATGTACACCCCGCTCTACGGCAAGTTCTCGATGCTCAACGAGCGGGTGCTGCACGCCGAGATCTTCGGCACCGCCGGGGCCACCGGGGCCTGGTTCACCGACTCCTTCAAGGCCGGACCGCAGCTGGGGCTGGGAGCGCGGGTCTTCCTCTCCGAGTCGGTCTCGCTGCGCCTGGATGCGCGCTACAACTTCTTCCTGCCGGCAAAGATCCAGGCGGTCGAGATGACCCTCGGCTTCTCCCTCAACCTCGGCGGCACCGACTAGGGAGCGACCGTGACCGCCATGCGTCTCTTCGCTGCCCTCGGCGCCTGCTGCGCCCTGCTGCTGACCTCCCGCCCGGCCTACTCGGCCGAGAAGGCGGCGCCCGCCGTCAAGCCCGAGCCGAAGGCCGACGCCAAGGACGCGGCCAAGGCCAATCCCAAGTCTGATCCCAAGGCGGACAAGGACGCCGCCAGGGACGAGCCCAAGCCGGAGGAGGCCAAGGTCGAGGAGCCGGTGCCGGCCACCCCCGAGGACTTCGACAAGGCGCTGGCCGCCCACCACGCCGGCCGGTTCCGCGAGGCGGCGCCGCTGTTCTACGCCTTCCTGCGCGGCTCGGCCCGCACCGCCGACAACTACGAGTGGGCCGAGTACTTCCTGGCCGAGGACCTGGCCCAGCTCGGCTTCTCTCACGCGGCGGTGGTCTACTTCTCCTCGGTGGCCAAGACCCGCACCCGCTCGGAATTGCTGCCGGTGGCGTTGGCGGCATTGGAGAAGCTGACCGAGAACGCCCCCTACGACTCCGAGCTGGTGGAGCGCGAGGTCCTCTACGTCACCGACTTCGGCTTCATCTCCGGGTCGGTGGCCGACTACGTCGCCTTCCACAAAGGCCTGACCGCCTACAAGGACGGGCAGCTGCGCTGGGCCTGGAACTACTTCGACAAGCTGCCGCCCGGCCACTACGCGGCGCGGGCCAAGCTGGTGAAGGCGCTGCACAAGCTGTCGCACGACTCCGACGCCGACTCGGCGCTGGCCGACTTCGAGGCGCTGGCCGCCGACGAGCAGGCGCCGCGGGTGGTGCGCAACGACGCCCGCATCGCCGCCGCCCGCCTCTACTACGAGCGCGGCCAGTACGAGCAGGCGCACCTCGCCTACGACAGCGTCGATCTTCCCGAGCTCGATCCCGGGCGCGGCCAGCTCTACCTGGAGAAGGCCTGGACCTACTACCGCACCGGTGATGCGCCGCGGGCGATGGGCCTGCTGCTGGCGCTGGAGGCCCCCAGCTTCCGCGAGCTGTTCCTGCCTGAGAAGTACGTGCTGGCCGGGCTCATCTTCAAGGACCGCTGCCACTTCCTGCCCGCCAAGCGCGCCGCCCGCGGCTTCAGCCGCCGCTACAACGCCGCGCTGACCCTGATCCGCGAGCGCGGCGAGCTGAAGGGCGACCCCCGGCTGCTCGGCGCGGCGTTGCAGATCGACCCGACCACCAAGCGCGCCGGCGACCTGGTGGAGACGATGACCCGGGAGAAGGACCTGGTCGACAACTTCGCCAGCCGCTTCGACAAGAGCGGGCTGACGCTGATGTTGCGCCAGCTCTACACGCGGGCGCTGTCCGAAGCGGTGCGCCAGCGCGAGGCGCTGATGCAGAAGGCGCTGATCGCCGCCGCCGACCGGCTGCTGCGCGACGAGGAGCAGGTGCGGCTGCTCGACTACGAGGTCGGCCTGGACCTCTACAAGCGCATCAAGAAGGGCACCGCCCAGGCCAAGCTGGCCCTCAAGGACGAGCCGCTCGACCCCGCCGACGTGGCCTACGAGTACGACGGCGAGTACTGGAACGACGAGCTCAAGGACTTCCGCATGCTGCTGCCCAGCCGCTGCCGGGCGGTGGAGGCCGACAAATGAGGCGCCTCCTCCTGGTCAGCCTTCTCTCCCTGGGCTGCGCCACCGCCGCGCCGGTGGAGAAGCTCTTCAAGCCCTCCAACCGCGCCGAGGAGCGCGCCGAGCTGATCGCCAAGCTGCGCCGCGACCTGATCAAGGTCGACCGCTCGATCGGCGTCACCGAGCGGCTGATCGCCCAGAGCCGCTCGGCGCCCTACCTGCCCGACCTGATCTTCCGCGAGGCCGAGCTGTACGTGGAGAAGAGCCGCTACCGCTTCAACCTGGAGCGCGAGCTGCACGACGAGTCGGGCAAGTCCGGCTCGCTGGTGGTGCCCGACGTCAGCCTGCTCAAGCAGAAGGCGGTCAGCCTCTACGAGCGCATCGTCCGCGAGTTCCCCGACTACAAGGAGAACGACAAGGTCCGCTTCTTCACCGCTCACGAGTACCGCGAGCTGGGCCAGTACGAGTGCAACTGCAAGGGCAACGGCCCCGGCGACAAGGCGGGCACCTGCAAGGCCGGCGAGTACGAGGACGACAAGGACGGCTCGCGGATCACCGACAAGTGCGCGCTGCGGCTCTACCACGAGCTGGTGCAGAAGAACCCCAAGAGCGCGCTGGTGGCCGAGTCGCTGCTGATCGTCGCCGACTACTGGTTCAACCAGCAGGGCCACCTCGACGACGCCGAGCACTACTACCTCAAGGTCCTCGACACCCCGGCCGGCCCGGCCCACGACCTGGCCCGCTACAAGATGGGCTGGGTGTGGATCAATCGCAGCGAGCACGGCAAGGCGGTGAAGTACTTCGAGGCCGCCGCCAAGAGCCCCATTGCAGAGGGCGCCGACGTCTCCAAGGCGCTGCAGGTCAAGGGGCTGGCGCTGTCTGACCTGGTCTACAGCTACACCGAGTCGCGGCCGGCCAAGGGAGCCCTCGAGTACTTCGAGTCGCTGTGCGACAGCCCCAGCTCGCTGGAGATGGTGCTGGAGAAGCTGGGCAACCGCTACTTCATCAAACAGGAGTACGACAACGCGGTCCCGGCCTACCGCAAGCTGTTGGTGATGAGCCGCGACTTCGAGCGCGACCCGGACCGGGCGGCGCGGCTCTACGAGACCCTCAAGGCGGCCAAGGGCAAGATCCTGCCGCGGGCCGAGGACGTGCGGGCGATCGTGCGGGTGGGAGCGCGGGCGCGGGTCGACTCGCACCTGAGCGAGAAGGAGCGCAAGGAACTGCTCGACGACGTCGAGATCTGGGCCCGCGACCTCTCGACCAACCTGCAGATGGAGGCCCAGAAGCGCGAGGGCCGGGCCGGCGAGGATCGCGAGATCAAGCGGCTCTACTCCGAGGCCGCCGACAGCTACGAGGCCTACCTGTCGCTGTTCCGCAACGCCAAGTACCAACTGGCGATGATGCGCAACCGGGCCGACTCGCTCTTCAACGCCGGCCGCTTCGCCGAGGCCGGGCGGCAGTTCGAGGAGGTGGCCAAGAAGCTCGACGGGCCCGAGCGCGAGGCGGTGCTTTACAGCTCGCTGGTCGGCTTCCAGTCGGCGCTGAAGAACCCGGATCGGCTCAGCTACTTCGATCGCACCGACAGCCGCTTCGGCATCCGCCAGCTGGGCGCCTTCTACGTGAAGACCTACCCGAAGTCGGAGCGGGCCGCGAAGGTGAAGTTCAACATGGCGCGCGCCGCCTACGACGAGGGCGACTACCAGAACGCCGGCGAGCTGTTCCTGGCCTTCGCCACCGACTATCCCTCCGACCCCGACGCGATCCCGGCGGCGCACCTGTCGCTGGACTGCTTCCACAACCTCAAGAACTACAAAGCGCTGGGCGACACCGGCACCAAGCTGCTGGCCGCTGCGCTGCCGGCGTCGGTGAAGGAGGAGATCAAGGGAATCCTCGCCTCCGCCAAGACCGAGGAGCTGTCCGAGGCGGTCATCGCCACCGACACCGGCGACTCCGACGCCATCCAGCGCCTGATCAAGATCGCCGACGACCCGGCCCGCGCCAACACCGACGTCGCCGAGAAGGCGCTCATGACCGCCTTCACCACCGCGGTCGCCAAGCGCGAGCTCAAGTCGGTCAACGAGATCGCCCAGAAGATCATCGCCCGCTATCCCAAGTCGCCGTCGGCCGCCGGCGCGGTGCTGACCCTGGCCCGCTTCTCCCTCGAGATCGGCGACTTCGACCAGACCGCCGATCGCTTCGAGTCGATGTTCCAGGCCTTCAACGGCGACCCCAAGGCGCTGGAGGCGCTGGAGAACGCCGCCACCCTGCGGCAGATGCTGGGCGACGTGGCCAGGGCGATCGCCGATCTGGAGAAGGCCTACGCCTCCTCGAAGCGGCCGGAGCTGATGGCCAAGGTCGCCGAGCTCAAGTTGGGCGCCAAGGACTTCCCCGGCGCCCAGGCCGCGGCCCAGGCTGCGCTGGCCGCCAACCCGGGCCTGGCGCGGGCGGCGGCGGTGCTGGGCGAATCGCTGCTCGAGCAGGGCAAGTCGGAGCAGGCGGAGCAGGCGCTGATCGCCGCGGGGCGCGGGGTGCAGTCCTCGGCGGCCGCCAGCGCCGATCCTGGCCAGATGGCCGGGCTGGCTCGCCTCTACTTCCTGTGGGGCGAGGCCATCTACAAGAAGTTCGAGACCCTTGGCCCGGAGCAGCTGGAGGCCAAGGCCAACCTGCTGTCGCAGCTGCAGCAGGCCTACACCAGCGCCGCGCAGCTGGGCGGCGACTGGGCGGTGGCCGGCATGTACCGGCTGGGCCGCGCGATCGGCGCGCTCTCCGAGACGCTGGAGCAGGTCCCCGAGCCGGCTGGCCTCAAGGAAAAGGAGAAGGCGCAGTTCAAGGCCGCGCTCGCCAAGCAGGCCAACGAGCTGAAGACCAACAGCGCCGACATGTTCGACGCCTGCGTCAAGCGCGCCCGCGAGCTCGAGGTCCTCACTCCCTTCGCCCTGGGCTGCGTCACGCGCAAGGAGATCGACCCCAAGATCCCGGTCTCGCCGAGCGGCGCGCCGCCCGCGCCCGAGGTCCTGGCCCCGCTGCGCGAGGCGCTGGCCAAGGACGGCGGCGATCTGGTGGCGCTGGAGAAGCTGGGGCGGGCCTACCTGGAGTCGGGCGATCTGCGGCGGGCGCGGCTGGTGTTCCAGCGGCTGGTCGAGGTCGACGACAACCGCGGCGCCGGTCACTCCGGGCTGGGCTTCGCCTTGCTCAGGCTGGGCGAGCCGATCGCCGCGGCGCAGGAACTCAAGCGCGCGGTCGAGCTCGACGGCCGCGACGAGAAGGCCCGGGCCAACCTGGCGGCGGTGCGCTGCCGCTGGGGCGACTCCGACGGCGCCAAGGACGAGCTGAAGAAGCTCAAGGGGACGCCCGCGGGCGCCGACGTCGACAGCGGGTACCAGGCATGCCGCTGACCTTTCGCCGCCTCCACTGGCCTGTGATGCTGGCCGCGGCGGCGGCGCTGGGCAGTTGCGGGCGCGCCAACTCCCTCGAGGGCTCGCTGGTCGAGGTGGTCACCCTGGGCTTCCAGGAGGTGGAGGTGGCCCGCGGCGACACCGCGGTTTCGATCTCCTACTTCACCAAGACCGGCACCGCCGATCAGCCCGGGCGCGACATCGTCTTGCGGCTGGTGGTCCACCTGACCAGCGTTCAGCCCAACGTCCCGTTCGACCTGGCGCCCGACCTCGACGGCAACCGCAAGGCCGAGGCGGTGCGCTCGGTGGTCAACGACCCGGTGCACGCCTATGCCCCGGTGGTCAGCGGGGCGATCACCTTCGACCAGTCGCCCGATGTCGAAAAGCCGGCCAGCGGCACCTTCCACGTCTTCTTCGGAGACGGTGGCGACGCCGGCAAGGGCCGCACTGCCTACGGCTCCTTCACCGTCAAGTCGGTGGTGGCCGCCAACTAAGTGGAGAGGAAAATCCTCATGCGCCCGCGCCTCCCGCTCCTCGCCCTCCTCCTCGCCGCCTCCGGCTGCGCCACCGCCACCGTCGAGAGCCGCTCGGTGGCCCTGTTGCCGCTGGAGGTCAAGCTCGACCTGATCGAGGCCGAGAACGAGATGTTCGTGGCGGTGGACGCCGTCGACGAGCAGGGGGCGCGCGCCCTCGACGCCCGCGAGCAGTACCGGCGCTCGGCCGACCGCATCCAGGAGGCCAAGGACGTCCTCGACCAGGTTTCGCAGGGCAAGGACAAGAAGCAGCTCGAGGTGGCGCAGCTGTCGCTCAAGGAGTCGCGCGAGCGGCGCGAGTTCCTCGACCTGTGGACCGACGTGCAGTTCGAGCTGCTGTCGCTGGAGAAGGCCAAGCTGGAGGCGGCGCGGGCGCGGCTGGAGCGGGTCAAGGCCAAGGCGGTGAAGAAGGCCAACGTCCTGGGCGCCGAGAAGATCGAGCTGGCGGCCTTCGACAAGGCCGTCCTGCAGGCCGAGGAGCGGGTGAAGCAGGCCGGCGCCGACGCCGACAAGGCCAAGGCCGAGGCCGAGAAGCTGCGCGGTGGCTGGATGACCACTCGCCGCGACCTGGCGCAGCGCACCGGCGGCGGGCAGGGGAGCCCCTGGGTCCAATAAGGAGGGCGAAGACCATGCACATCGCGCTGGTGATGGCCGCCCTGCTGAGTGCCGCGGCCCCGGAGAAGGAAGAGGCGGTCAAGGCGGCCGAGGCCCAGGTCAAGGCCGAGCCCGAGGATTCCCATTCCCGGCTGGTGCTGGGGATGTCGCTGTTGTCGGCGGGCAAGCCGGCGGAGGCGGCGGCCCAGTTCCGCGAGGCCGACCGGCTCGAGCCGTCGGTGGGGGCCAAGATGGCCTGGGCCGGGGCGCTGGCTTCGGCCGGCGAGCTCAAGGCGGCCGCCGACGTCTTCCAGGCGATGGCCAAGGAGTCGCCGGACTCGGTGCAGGTGCGCGCGGCCTACGCCAGCTTCCTGCGCAGCAGCCAGGACAGCGCCGGCGCCGCGGCCCAGCTGCGCGAGGCGCTCAAGCTCGCGCCCAAGGAGCAGAAGTCGGTCACCGCGGCGCTGCTCTACAACCTGGGAGAGGCGCTGGAGCGGGCCGGCAAGACGGTCGAGGCCCGCCAGTCGTACCGCGAGGCGGTGGACACCGATCCCAGCTTCGTCGAGGCGCGAATCAACCTGGGCAAGGTGCAGGCCGACCTGAACCAGCTCGACGACGCGGTGGCCGAGCTGACCAAGGCCGCCGCGATGGCCCCCGAGGACGCCGACGCCGTCTACAACCTGGGCCTCGTCTACTACAAGCAGGGCCGGCTCGACGCTGCGGTGTCGAGCTACCAGAAGGCGCTGGCCATCGATCCCAAGCACGCCGAGGCCCACAACAACCTGGGCGTGGCGCTGATGGACAAGAAGGACCAGGGCGGAGCGCTCTCCGAGTTCAAGCGCGCGGTGGCGCTCAAGAGCGACTACGGCGACGCCTGCTTCAACCTGGGGCTGGTCTACTTCAACCTGGGCAAGAACGCGCTGGCGACGGCGCAGTTTGAGAAGGCGCTCAAGTTGCGGCCGGAGTCGGTGAGCGCCAAGCTGTCGCTGGCCGAGGTGATGCTCAAGCAGCGGCAGCCGGCCAAGGCGCTGGGGCTACTCAAGGACGTGGTCGAGCGCCGGCCCAAGGATGTCGAGGCCCACAAGCTGCTGGCCCAGGCCTTCCTCGAGACCGGCGAGCTGGAGAAGGGCAAGTCCGAACTGAAGGCGGCGGTGGAGCTGACTCCCGACGACGCTGCCGGGCAGGCGGCGCTGGGGCAGGCGCTGCTCGACGCCGGCGATTTCGCCGGAGCGGTGGAGCTTTTCCGCAAGCGGCTGGCCACCGAGGAGCGGCTCGGGCAGGCCAGCGCTGCGGCGCACTTCGATTTTGCCGAGGCGCTGGCGGCCAAGCGCGTGGGAACGCAGGCCCAGACCGAATACCAGAAGGCCATCGCGCTCGACCCGGACAACGAGCACTACGGGCTGCGCCTGGGCGATCTGCAGCTGGCCCGCGGCGAGTACGACGCGGCGTCGGCGGCCTACGAGAAGGTGCGGGCCAGGTTCCCGGCCAGCGGCGAGGCGGCGGCCAAGCTGGGCATCGTCGCGGCGCGCCGGGGCGAGGTGGATAGGGCGATCCCGGCGCTGGAGGCGGCGCTGAAGGCCGACCCGGCCAACGTCGATGCCCGGGTCGAGCTGGGCAACTGCTACCACACCAAGGACGACAGCAAGCGGGCCATCGCCGAGCTCAACGCGGCGCTGGCGCGCGACCCTCGCCACGTCCACGGTCACTACTACCTCGGCGCGGCGCTCTTCCGCGTCGGGCAGTTCGACAAGGCGGTCAAGGCGATGCAGAAGGCCGGCGAGCTCGATTCCGGCTTCGCTGAGCCGCGCTACGCCATGGGCCAGATCCTCGAGGCTCAGGGGAAGAAGGCCGAGGCCGCCGAGGCCTACAAGGCGGCACTGGCCATCGACCCCGGCCACCGCGCCGCCAAGGACGCGCTGGCCAGGCTCGAGACCGTCGCCAAGCCCTGAGCTTGGGCGGCGCCGGAGCAAGAACGCTGGCGGGTTCTCTCTCGGCCCCGTGGCTCTCCTCTTGCAAAAGCGGGGTGGCGCTCGGGCAGAGGGGCCCAAAAACCATGATCGACATGTCGCGTTTCTGGCCGTTGTTGGCTGTCGCGATCACCGGCTGCGCCACGGTGGTCCCGATGCAGACCGCCTCGACGCTGGGCGCCGGCCAGGCGGAGATCGGCGGGCAGGCCGGCTACGCCACCTGGTGCGGCACCTTCCCGCCGAGCTGCGCCCGCACGCCCAAGGATCTGCAGATGCCGGAGCTGCGGCTCAACGGGCGCCTGGGGCTGGGGCCGGGAGACGTCGGCGTCTCGCTGCACGGCGTGTTGATGAGCGATCGGGGCTGGGAGGCCGGTGGCTTCACCGACCTGAAGGTCCGGCTCGCGAGCGCGCAGCTCCGCGAGGGGCTGCGGGCCATCGTCTCGGCGGGCGCGGGGGCCGGGCTCGGGTACCTCACCATGGACCGGTCCGTCTACGCCAACTACAACCGGTACTACGTGGCGACGGACTCGGCCCTCCAGTTCGATCTGGCCATTCCGCTCTACCTGGGCCTGCAGACCGAGGTCACCGAGTGGGCCTTCTCGCTGCGCGGGCTCGAGCGGCGCGTCTCCGGGGACCCGTACCGGCTATGGGTTCCGTCGGCCGGGGTCTCGGCAGCGTTCTTCCTGCGAAAGCCCACGCGCTTCGGGGTGCAGCTCAGCTACGAGGCGCCATTGGCTCTGCTCGGATTTGGGACCTTCAACGCCGGCGTCAGCGTCACGCGGCAGTTCGAATTGTGAGCCGGCACCGGCTCTCGCCTCGGAGGGAACGATGCGTCGATTCAAGCTTGGCCTGATCCTGCTGCTGGTCCTGGCGGTAGAGTGCACCAGTCTCCCGGAGCCTCAACCGGTCCAAAGCAAGATAGCGCTGGAGTCCTTCAGCGACTGCGAGGCGCTCGAGAAGTACATCGAGGACGTGGCGGTGGCCGACATGCGCGCCCGGCTGTCGGCCAACAAGGAGAGCATCTCTCGCTCGGGCTCGCGCTCGTTCATCGGCTGCGCCTCCGACGCCCCGAAAGCCTCGGAGGCCGGGGCTGTTGACCCCGGGGCCGGCCCCTCGGCCTACACCCAGACCAACCTCCAGGTCCCCGGCGTCGACGAGGCCGACTTCGTCAAGAACGACGGGACTCACATCTACGTCCTCAGCGGCAAGAAGCTCTACGTCACCAAGAGCTGGCCCGCCGATCAGATGGCGCTGCTGTCGAGCCTGGAGATCGAGGGCAATCCGCGCGAGATGTTCCTCGATGAGAAGAACCGGGTGGTCGTCTTTTCCTCGCAGTACGAGGCGTACGACCGCAACAGCGAGCCGTTCTGGGACTACGACCTCTACATGGAGGCCAGCGCGGCGCCGTGCAGCAATTGCCGCGAGACCTCGGTCAAGGTGACGGTGGTGGATGCCTCGGATCCCGCGGCGCTCAGCGTGCTGCGCGAGGAGTACCTGCCGGGAGCCTACGCCCACGCCCGGCGCATCGGCAGCTCGGTCCGGCTGGTCCTGCGCAATCGCATGCATTGGCCGTCCGGGATTCGCGCCTCTCCGAGCGTGAATGACCCGCTCTACCAGGATCATGCGCGCGAGGCGGCCGCCTATGACCAGCTGATGGACGAGAACGAGAAGCTGATCCGCTCCCAATCGCTCTCATTCTGGCTGCCGCCGGCCCGCCACCGCGCCGCGGACGGGACGATGGCCGAGGTGGCCTATCGCTGCCAGGACTTCCAGAGGAGCAACGCGCCCACGCAGCTGGGAGCGGTGACGGTGGCGACGCTGAACTTGGACGCGCCCGGCCAGGAGCTGCAGCGGAGCTCGCTGCTGGGCCAGGTCAAGGAGATCTACGCCTCGGCCACCGCGCTGTACGTCGCCAACTGGCACTGGTGGTGGTGGCCGCGCGCCGGGCAGCAGGACTTCACCTACCTGCACAAGTTTGACCTCAGCAACCCGGACCGCGCCACTTACCTGGCCTCGGGAGTGGTCGAGGGCCACATCCTCGACCAGTTCTCGCTCGACGAGTACCAGGGCCACCTGCGGGTGGCCACCGCGCTGGCGCGGCGGGTGGACGGAAACTTCTGGTCGCGATCAGAGCTCTCGAATCGAGTCAGCGTGCTGGCCGAGCGCGACGGGCGCCTGGAAGTGGTGGGCCAGAGCGAGCCGCTGGCTCCCGGCGAGACGCTGAAGAGCTCGCGCTTCCTGGGTGAGCGCGGCTTCGTGGTCACCTTCCGCCAGACCGACCCGCTCTTCTCCTTCGACCTGTCCGACCCGGCGAACCCGAGGAAGATCGGCGAGCTGCACATCCCCGGCTTCTCCACCTACCTGCACCCGATCGATCCGACGCACCTGCTGGCCATCGGCGCCGAATCGACGTGGAACAACTCGGGCCTCAAGCTGTCGCTCTTCGACGTGGGCGATCTTGCGGCGCCGCGTGAAATCGCCAACCTGTCGCTCGCGGGCGCCTACGGCTTGTCCGATGCCCTGGTCGATCACCGGGCGTTCACCTACTTCTTGGAAAAGAAGCTGCTGGCCATCCCGTACTACGGCTACGAATCGGCCTCGGGAAACCAGTCGCAGGTCAGCTTCGGCGGGTTCGTCAGCGAGCTGCGGCTCTTCAGGATCAACGTCGAGGCGGCCAAGATCGAGCCGTTGGGCGCGCTGTCGATGACCGATCTCTACGCCGCCAGGAACGACCTGAGCTGGACCTACTACTACTCGCCCTCGGTGCGCCGCAGCGTGCTCGCCGACGACTTCGCCTACGCAATCTCCGACGTCGGCATCCGCTCGGCCAACATCAATGACCTGGCCACGCCGCTCGCCACGGTGGAGCTCACTCCGGCCAAGTAGGTCGCCGGGCTCAGCGGAGTTCACCTCGTCCAGTTTCTCGAAGGGCCGCGGTCCACTCCGGATCGCGGCCCTTCTGTTCGTGCATCCCCTCGGAAGTCTCCTCGGCTTCCGAGCGAGCGTTGAGGCGGGGCCTTCCTTGACGCACCCAGGGCATTTCTGGGACTCTCGGCGCGCCTCGTTTGGCCCCTTGCGCCCGGCGATCGCCGGGAAGGAATCCTCAGATGAATTCGCGCCTCCTCGCGGCCGCTGTCCTGGCGGCCGTCGCGCTGTCGTGCTCCAGCCGCTACCACCCGCAGAGCGTCTCGACCGAGGCCGCCGGCCTCTTCGCTCGCGCCGACCAGGCCGGCGCCGGCGGCTCGCTGGTGCTCGACTTCGAGGTGATGCGAGAGCTCGGCTTCCTGAATCCCGAGCAGAACGGCGACGCCAACGCCGCCGTCGACATGCTGCTCTACGCGCTCCCCGGGATCGCCGCCGAGGGCAAGGATGAGGCCTTCGGGCAGCTCGCGGCGCGGGCGGCGGTGCTGGTGGCGCTGATGCGCGACTGGGCGGTCTGGCCGCGCGCCCAGCGCTTCGGGCTGTTCGTCGCCGGCTCGGCGGCCCAGCCCGACATGCAGGCGATCATGGACAACGCGCTGATGGTGCTGGCGGTCAAGGGCGACCTGAGCGCCAACTCCGAGCTGCTCAAGGGCCTGGCGGCGATGGACCGCGCTGGCGGCCAGCCGCAGCTCAAGCTGGAGAGCGGCGACCTGTGCCTCGCCAAGGACGAGCTGCCGGCGCAGGTGTGCATCAAGGCCGGCAACGGCTACTTCGCGCTGGGCACCGCCCAGTCCCTCAAGGGAATCGCGGCTCCGGCCTCTGGGGCGGCGCTGCCCACCGCCGCCGGCCCGATGGCCAAGCTCAAGCTGGACATGCCCGGCATGGGCAAGGGCGAGCTGCTGATCGACGGCCACTCCTCGCTGACCGTTTCCGCGGTGGTCAACACCGCCGACCCGAAGATGGCCGAGCAGCTGGAGAAGATGGCCAACGAGGGGCTCAAGGCCCTCGACGAGAGCCGGGAGAAGACCCGCAAGGTGATGGGCCCGGCGCTGGAGCAGACCAAGCAGGCCCTGGCCTCCGATGCCGAGGCCCCGCAGGTGATGAAGGCCGCCGCCTCGCGGCTGACCCTCGACACGCTGCTCGACCCCAAGGGCGAGTACGCAGCGCTGCGCCAGTCGCTCAAGGTGGCGCGCAACGGCGCCGAGGTGAAGGGCGAGCTGACCGTCCCCGAGAGCCAGCTCAAGCGCTTCACCCAGGGCGGCTCGATGATGACCGCGGTGGCGGTCTCCGGAATCGCGGCGGCGGTCGCCATTCCCAACTTCATGAAGTACCAGTGCCGCTCCAAGCAGGCCGAGGCCAAGGCCAACCTCAAGTCGGCCTGGGTGGCCCAGAAGGCCTTCTTCCAGGAGAAGGACCGCTACGGCGAGAGCTTCGAGGAGATCGGCTTCCAGCCGGAGATGGGCAACCGCTACACCTACTGCATGCGCGGCCAGTGCCTGCCGTGCAGCCACCCGAGCTGCACCCCGCCCAACCCCATGGAGAACCCCTGCTTCACGATGACCATGACCCAGGCCGCCAGCGACAACGGCGGGGTCTTCATCTGCGCCGCCGCCGATCTCGACGACAAGGGCAGCTACGACGTGTGGACCATCAACGATCTGGGCCAGCCCAGCAACCGCACCAACGGCTGCCGCTGATCGCAGCTCCCTTCTCAATCCGACGCGCCGGGGCACGCCGCCTCGGCGCGTTTTCTTTGGTCGGCCCGATTGGCTTGCGCGGGCCCCTCTTCGGGCGCATCACAGGGCAGGACAAGGAGGTTTCATGCGCGGGACGGTTCGTTGGAACGGAGTGATGGGCTTCGAGGGACAGAGTGAGTCGGGGCACCGCTTCCTGATGGATCTGCCCAAGGAGCACGGCGGCGAGGACAAGGGAATGCGGCCGATGGAGGCGCTGCTCCTGGCCACCGGCGGCTGCAGCAGCGTGGACGTGGTGATGATCCTCAAGAAGGGGCGCCACGCCGTCTCCGGCTGCGAGGTGCAGCTCGAGGCCGATCGGGCGCCCGCCGATCCCAAGGTCTTCACCCGGCTGCACTTCCACTTCGTGGTCCGCGGCAAGGGGCTCAAGCCGGAGGTGGTCGAGCGGGCCATCGCCCTGTCGCACGAGAAGTACTGCTCGGCCTCGGCGATGCTCGGCAAGACTGCTGCTATCAGCCACGACTTCGAGATCGTCGAGGAGTAGCGCCAAAAAGGAAAGCGCCGGAGCCCTGAGGCCCCGGCGCTTCCGATGATGCGTCAGCCTGCCGCTAGGCGCTGGCCTGGGGCTTCTTCTTGGCCGGCTCGGCGCCGGGGGCCTCGATCAACCCGACGTGGCCGTCCTTGCGGTGGTAGACCACGTTGACGTCGTTGGTCTGGGCGTTGCGGAAGACCAGGAACTCGTTGTTGAGCAGGTCCATCTGCATCACCGCCTCGTCGACCGACAGCACCTTGACGACGATCTCGCGGCTGCGGATGACCTTGGGCCCCTGGGCCCACTCCTCGCTCTCCTCGACCTCCGGCGGCTGGACCGACAGCACGTTGTGACGCGCGGTCATCTCGTCGTCGCGGCCGCGGTGCTTGGTGGTGCGGATCTTGTCTTTGTAGCGCTTGAGCTGGCGCTCGATCTTGTCCACCGCCTCGTCGATGGACTTGTACATGTCTTCGCTCTTGGCCTTGCCCCGGAGCAGGTAGTGGCCGGCCTGGATGCTCAGGTCGGCGTGGTGCAGGTAGCGCTCCAGGCTGAGCACCACGTGGGCCTCCATCGACCGGTCGAAGTACTTCTCCACGTGCTCGATGCGCTCGGTCAGGTGGTTCTTCAGCGCTTCAGTCGAAGTCATTCCGCGGAAGGTGATGGTCACCTGCATGCGTGATTCTCCACATTGAAGGGCACTGCAAGCCGCTCCGGAGGGGTCGAGGTTGGCCCGCGGGCGGGGACCTGCATCGTGGAAGCTCGCTGCGCTCAGTCTGGAGTTCTTTGCGCCTCCTTGCGGTGTGGTGCTGCGTCGCCGGCGGCCGGGAGGTTGCTCAGGCCACCCGGGCCGGACGAGTGCTTCAGTAATAGCTCTTACGCTTGGAGCTGGGCAGTATTCCCAGCACCTCGCGGTACTTGGCCACCGTGCGCCGGGCGATCTCGATGCCCTGTCCCTTGAGCAGCTCGACGATCTTCTGGTCGCTGTGGGGGTTCTTGGGGTCCTCGGCGGAGACCAGCTGCTTGATGTGGCTCTTGACCGCCTCGCTGGCGATCTCGTCGCCGCCGGTGCGGGCGATGGAGGAGTTGAAGAAGAACTTGAGCTCGTAGATGCCCTGGGGCGTGTGGACGTACTTGTTGGTGGTCACCCGCGACACCGTCGACTCGTGCATGCCGATGTCCTCGGCCACGTCGCGCAGGATCAGCGGCTTGAGGTGGGCGATGCCCTTGTCGAAGAAGTCGCGCTGGAACTTCACGATCGACTCGGTGACCTTGTAGATGGTCCGCTGCCGCTGGTGGATCGAGCGGATCAGCCACTGCGCCGAGCGCAGCTTGTCGAGGATGAAGTCCTTGGCCTTGCCCTCGGCGGCGCCGGCCTTGAGCGCGTTGCGGTAGGTGGTGCTGATCCGCAGCTTGGACAGGCCGTCGTCGTTGAGGACGGTCATGTAGATGTCCCCGACCTTGTAGACGTAGACGTCGGGGGTGATGTACTGCGGCTCGTCGCCCGAGTAGCAGCGGCCGGGCCTGGGCTCCATCTGGCCGATCTGCTTGACCGCCTCCACCACCTCGGCCAGCGGCACTCCCATCTCGCGGGCGATGGCCGGCAGGTTGCGGCTCTCCAACTGCTTGAGGTGGTGCTTGATGATCGCCCCCACCAGGCTCTCCTCGGCGCCCAGGTGGTGGGCCTGCATCAGCAGGCACTCCTGCAGGTCGCGGCTGGCCACGCCCACCGGGTCGAAGCGCTGGATGCGCTTGAGCACCTTCTCGGCCAGCGCCACCGAGACGTTGGCCTCCTGGGCGACGCGGATCAGCGGGTCGCCCTCGAAGCCCTCGATCTTGAAGTAGCCGTCGTCGTCGAGGTTGCCGATGATCAGCGAGCCGACCTGCTGCTCGTCGTCGGTGAAGCGGGCCAGGCCCAGCTGCCACAGCAGGTGGTCGAAGAGGGTGGTGCGCTTGGTGAGGGTGGCTTCGAAGCTGGGCATCTCCTCGCTGGAGTTGTCGCGCGAGGCGGGGGCGGTGGCCCCCAGGGTCTGGTAGGACTCCAGGTACTGCTGCCAGTCGATGTCCTTGTTCTCGCCGTCGTCGCCCTTGACCTCCTCGGTCTTCTGTGGCTCCGGGGCCTCCTGGGGCTGGACGGTCTCGGCCTCGAGCGAGGCCTCGCCCACCGACTTCTCCTCGGCGGTGGGCTCCTGGTTTTCGGTGTCCTCGAGGAGCGGGTTCTGCTCCATCTCGCTGCGGACCAGGTCCACCAGCTCCATCCGCGACAGCTGGAGGAGCTTGATGGCCTGCTGCAGCTGGGGCGTCATCACCAGCTGCTGCGACAGCTTCATCGACTGCTTGAGTTCGAGGCCCATGCGGTCTTCTTGCTCCTATCCTATCCCGAACTCCGAGGGGGTACAGCAGCTTCCGCGGCCGCCGGCTCGTCGAGGCGGAAGCGCTCGCCGAGGTAGAGAGCCCTCGCCCGCTTGCTTTGCGCGATCTGGGCCGGAGTTCCCTCTTCCAGGATCTTTCCCTGGGCGATGATGTAGGCCCGATCGCAGATCTCGAGGGTGTCGCGGACGTTGTGGTCGGTGATCAGCACCCCGATCCCGCGGTGCTTGAGCGCCACGATCTGCTTCTGGATCTCGCCGACGGCGATCGGGTCGACGCCGGCGAAAGGCTCGTCGAAGAGGATGAACCGCGGCGAGCGCAGCAGCGAGCGGGCGATCTCGGCGCGCCGCCGCTCGCCGCCGGAGAGCATCTCGCCCAGGCTGTCGGCGACATGGGTGAGGCGGAACTCCTGCAAGAGCTCCTCGGCCCGCGCCCGCTGCTCGCGGCGGGAGAGGGGCAGGGTCTCGAGGATGCACAGCAGGTTGTCGCGCACCGACAGCTTGCGAAAGATCGACGCCTCTTGCGGCAGGTAGGCCAGCCCGTTGCGCGCCCGCCGGTGCATCGGCTGGGCGGTCAGGTCGTTGCCCTCCAGCGACACCGTGCCGCCGTCGGGGCTGACCAGGCCGACCACCATGTTGAAGGTGGTGGTCTTGCCGGCGCCGTTGGGGCCGAGCAGCCCGACCACCTCGCCCTGGACCACCTCCAGGCTGACTCCGTCGACCACGGTCCGCGCGGCTCGGCTCCAGACCTGCCAGGGCGGCGCTATCCGGTAGCGCTTGACCAGCCCTTGGGCCCGGAGTCGGGAAGGCGCGCTCATCAAGGCGCCTCCTTGGGCTTGGCGGGAGCGGGGCGATTGGCGGTGTCGATGACGCCCCGCGGTTTGTCGATGTGCAGCTTGTTCTGATCGACGAAGAAGGTGACCTTGTCGCCCTTGAAGGTGTTGTCGCCCTCGCGGGCGCGGGGGTCGCCGGTCACGACCAGGACGCCGGTCTCGTTGTCGAACACGGCCAGGTCGCCCCAGGCCTCGCGCTCCGGTGCCGGGGCGGGCGGCTTCTGGACCATGTGGACCTCGGACCGGCAAGTGAGCTTCTTGAGCTCCTTCTGCTGGTCGTAGTCGGCGACCAGGGTCTGGCAGCGCACCGTCAGGTCATCGCGGACGGCGATGACGTTGCCCTGCCAGCGGGCCTGGTGGGCCTCGGTCTTGAGGTCGAAGCTGTCGGCGGTGATCTGCACCGGGCGCTTGGGAGAAGGCTTGGCCTGAGCGCTGATCTTGCCGGGGTTGCGCAGCGGGGCTTTGGCGGGCGGGGCGCCGGCGAGCAGCGCCAGCGCGAGCCAGGCTCCAGGATTCATGGTGCCCCTCCGCCGAGGACGGTCTGCACCGGGCCGTTGAGCACCAGCGCGCCGCCTTGGGCCAGGTCCATGGTGAAGCCGGCCGGGCCGCTCATGCGGAAGCCGTCGCCGGAGATCTCCACCGGCTTGTCGCCCTGGGCGGTGCGCGCCCGGCCGTCGACCTCGCAGCGCTCGGTGACCGCCTGGCTGCCGGACTGGTCGCGGGCGGTGACCCCGCCTTCGGCCACCCCGCGGCGGGTGCGCAGGTTGCCGCGGCTGACTTCGGCGAAGAGATGCGAGGGGCCGGTCTGCTGGGCGTCGAGCAGCCGGACGTGGGCTCGTCGGGCTTCCAGATCGCCGGTGTCCTGCCGAAACGTGGCCACCTCAGCGGTGCCGACGGCCGACAACACGCTGCCGCGGAAGAAGCGGAAGCTGACCCCCGAAAGCTCGAGCTGGGGAGGGGCGCCCCCCTGGTCGGCAGGCGGGATCCCGCCGCAGCCGGCGGCCGCTAGGAATGCCCAGAATGTGAGCCAACGTCCGGTAATCAAAGGACATTCTCTCGAAATCAAAAGCCGTGCCAAAGATACCACCGCGGCAGCCGCGAGTAAAGGCAAGGGCTGGGCCAGCGAGGAGGCGTGAGAGCCCCGAAGCGGTCAGGCAGGTTGATTTGAGAGGCCCAGCCGAGCCGGGCGGGAGGTGGAGACCCCGGCAAGGCCGCCGCGCGAACGGCGGCCTGCCAAGGTCTCGGGCGGCTCAGTGAGTGGCCGCGAGCGCGTCCATGGACGGCAGCTCCGCGAGATTGGGCTCCAGGACGATCTCGATTCGCCGATTGAGGGCGCGCTTCTCCGCTCCCTCGTTGGGCATCACGGGATCGAACTCGCCGTAGCCCGCCGCCGCCAGCACCTGGGGTTTCATGCCGTGCGTCACCAGGAAGCGCGTCACCTCGACGGCGCGGGCGGTGGACAGCTCCCAGTTCGAGGGGAACTGCGCGGTGTGGATTGGCACGTCGTCGGTGTGGCCGGCGACCAGGAAGCGGCGGTTGTCGATGGTGGCGAGCACCTGGGCCACCTTGGCCAGCGCCGCCTGGGCCTCCTTCTTGAGGTCGGTGCGCCCGGAGTCGAAGAGGATGTCGTTGGGCATGGCGATCAGCATCCGCCCGTCGCGGATGACCACCTTGAGCTGGCCGGCGTCGATCATCGAGCGCAGCCGGTCGACCAGGCTGCGGAAGGTGGCGGCCAGGGCGTCGGCCGCGGCCTTCTGCTTGCGCAACTCCTCCAGCCGCGCCTTGCTGTCGTCGAGGGCGGCGGCCAGCTGGCTCTTCTGGTTGGTCAGCGCGTCCACGTTCTGGCCCAGCTTCTCGAGCCGCTTCTTGAGCTCGCCGACCAGCGCGGTGCTGTCGTCGAGGTTCTTGCGCAGCTGATCGCGCTCGGCGCTGGCCGCCGCGAGCTGGCCCGAGAGCTCGCGCAGGCGCTGCTCCTTGGCGGCGAGGTCGGCCTCGAGCTCGGCGATCCGGCCTTGCAGGGTCTTCTCCCGGGCGGCGGCCGCCTGGGAATGCTGCTGGTCGATGCCTTCCAGCTCGGCCACCTTGGCGTTGTAGGTCCCGGTGGTGACGCAGCCCGAGGCGGCGAATGCGGCGAGGAGGGCGAGGCTGCGGAGTGCAGAGGTGAGCGACGTCTTCATGGGGCTCCAGAAATGATGGGTGCGGGTTGGGGAAGCAGTCGGCCGGCTGCGAGCGCCGGCCGGCCGAGGCACGTGAAGGGCGCCGCGGGTGGCGGCGCCCTTCACGTCACAACCCCCAGGCTTCAATGCGCGGCGAGCTCGCCCTTCATGCCGGCGCGGCGGTTCTCGGCCCAGCAGGACTCGTTCTCCTCGGTGCACAGCGGCCTCTCGAAGCCGTAGCTGACGGTCTTGAGCTGGGCGTGCGAGACCCCGAGGGCCTCGAGGTAGCGCTCGACGGAATTGGCGCGCTTGGAGCCGAGCTGGAGGTTGTACTCCTCGGTCCCGCGGTCGTCGGCATTGCCCTCGACGGTGACGTGGAGCTTCTGGTCGGCGCGCAGGCAGCGGGCGACCCGCACCAGCCGGGGCTTGTCCTCGCCCCGCAGCAGCGAGGAGTCGAAGTCGAAGTGCACCCGCACCTGGGTGCACTCCGACAGCTCGACGTCCGGGGTGATGGCCACGCAGTGGCCGCGGATGCACAGGGACTTGTCGCTGCAGTCGTCGTCGGCCGAGCAGCTCTGCTCAGGCGGAGCCGCGGGAGGTGGGGCCACGGCCACGGCCGGCGCGGTGCTCTGCATGGCAGCAGGTTCCGGCGCCGGCGGTTTGTGGGCGCACCCGGCCGCGACGACGGCGAACAGGAGGGAACAAAGGAGGGAAGCGGAACGCATGGGGAACCTCGGGGGAAAGAGTCACTGCTTTGACGTCATAACAAGAACGCTCGCGGCGCGCCGTTATTCGAGCGAGCGAGGGGACGCCCTGCATGGGAGAGGATGCGAGGTGTCCCGATCGGCGCGAGGCGGTCGCCGAAGTGCTGAGTTATGTTTGACCACAAATCGACACGTCGTTAGGCTGGCATCGCCACGGAGTCAGAGGAGCGGATGGATCGAGCGGACAGCGAGCAGGAGGCCGGCCTCGGCGGATCATTGGAGTTCCTGCGCCTGCTTTGGACCATCGTCCACGCGCTCCAGCGCACCTCGAAGCAGATGGACAAGACCCTCGGGGTCACCGGGCCGCAGCGGCTGGTGATCCGCGTCCTGGGCAGCCGGCCCGGGCTCTCGGCGGGCGAGGTGGCTCGCACGCTGAAGATCCATCCGAGCACGCTCACCGGGATCCTCAAGCGGCTGGAGCAGCGGAAGATCGTCCGGCGGGTCCTCAATCGCAGCGACGCCCGGCGCGCCTCTCTCCATCTCAATGGCCTGGGCGAGATCATCAACGCGACCAAGGTCGGGACAGTAGAGGAGGCGGTGGAGCGTGCACTCTCCGGCCTGACAGCGTCCCAAGTCCACGCGGCGCGAGGAGTCCTCGAGGCGATGGCGGTCGAGCTCGAGGCGGGCCTTCCGGTGGATGGTCTGCGTGGTGGCAAGCGACAGCACCGGCCGCCCGCGCGGGCGAAAGCGAAGTGAAGGCATCATGAGCGAAAGCAGTTCGGTCTCCGACGTCGCCGCTCCCGTGCGATTGGCCACTCAGACCAGGGACGCGGTCGCCAGAGGAATCAAGGACGCGGCCGAGCGATTCAACTTGCGCCATCTCTGGCGTTGGCTCGGCCTCTCAGGCCTCGTCGGGCTGGTGGGCGGGCTGGGCGCGCTGGCGTTCCAGTGGCTCACCGAGGAGGGCGTCCGCCTCTTCTGGAACCTCATCGTCGGGTACACCCCGTCCTCGGCCGGTGGCGAGCCCTTGCCCTTCGCACCGGTTGCCGGGCCTCCGTCGTTGGTCGGCCTGCTCGTCGCCCCGGCGCTGGGCGCGCTCGCCAGCGGCTTCCTGGTCTTCCGCTTTGCCCCCGAGGCGCGCGGCCACGGGACCGATGCCGCCATCCGCGCCTACCACCGCCAGCGCGGCGAGATCCGCTCGCACATCCCGCTGATCAAGATGCTTTCTTCGGCGCTGACTCTCTCTTCGGGGGGAAGCGCGGGCCGCGAAGGTCCGATCGCTCAAATCGGCGCCGGATTCGGCAGCCTGCTGGGGAAGCTGCTCAAGCTGTCGCACCACGAGCGCCGCATCCTGCTGGCGGCGGGCATGGCCTCGGGGGTGGGCGCCATCTTCCGCGCTCCCCTCGCCGGCGCGATCTTCGCCGCCGAGGTCCTCTACAGCGGGCCGGACCTCGAGGCCGAAGTGCTGATCCCGGCGCTGCTCTCTTCGATCGTCTCCTACTCCGTCTTCTGCACGGTCCACGGCTTCGGCCACTTGTTCGTCGGCACCGGCAGCTTCTCCTTCTCCCACCCTGGCTCGCTGCCCGCATATGCCGCCCTCGGGCTGGTGTGCGGGCTGGGGGCGATCGCCTTCGTCAAGGTCTTCGACGCCTTCAACGGAGCCTTCCTAAAGCTGAAGCTCAGCAACTACCTCAAGCCGGTAATCGGGGCCGCGCTCACCGGGTTGGCGGGAATCGCCGCCTGGAAGGCCACCGGCGACCTCTCCGCGCTCGGGGTCATGGGGTCGGGCTACGGCATCCTGCAGCAGGCGGTGAGCGCCGCCGGGCCGGCGGGGCCGTCGTTGATGGCGCTGGGGGTGGTGGCCATCGGCAAGATGGTGACCACCTCGCTCACCATCGGCTCCGGTGGCAGCGGCGGCGTCTTCGGCCCGTCGATGGTCATCGGCGGCTGTCTTGGAGGGCTGGTCGGCGGCCTGTTCCACCAATGGTTTCCCGGGGTCGTCCCGGACATCGGGCCCTTCACCATCGTGGGGATGGCGGGCTTCTTCGCCGGCGCCGCCAACACTCCCATCTCGACGCTGCTGATGGTCGGCGACCTGAGCGGCAACTACTCGCTGTTCCTGCCGGCGATGCTGGTGGTGGGAATCTCGTTCACCGTCGCCCGCCGCTGGACGCTCTACCCGGAGCAGGTCCCGACCCGCGCCGACTCGCCCGCTCACCGCGGCGAATTCCACCGCGACGTCCTGGCCGAGCTGAAGGTCGGCGGAGTCTACGATGCCGCCCGCGAGGTGCTGGTCCTCAAGCCGCAGACCAGCCTGCGCGAGATCGTGCGGCTCATCCAGGCCTCGACCCAGCAGTACTTCCCGGTGGTCGATGACCGAGGCCGGGTGATCGGCGGCTTCACCCTCAACGACCTGCGCCAGGTGCTGTACGAGGAGCAGGTCGGCGATCTGGTGCTCGCCAAGGATCTGGCCAGCGAGGAGAAACTCGCGGTGCACCCTCAAGACAGCCTGCAGGGCGCGCTCGACCTGCTGACCATCCGCGACGTGGCCGAGCTGCCGGTGATCGCGGAGGACGGCAGCGGCCGCCTGCTGGGGTTGCTCGCGCGCCGCGACATCATCGTGGCCTACAACGCGCGTCTCGTCGGTGCGGCGATGCCGCCAACCGCGTCGGCGACGGACGCCCGCACCGCCTGACGGGAGAGGATCGCCTCAGGTGCCGAGCTTGCTTTGGTCCTGCGGCAGCGCACCGATCTCGGGAGGTCGGGTCTTCCAGCGCTGGTGGATCCAGGCCCAGTGGGCGGGCGCCTGGCGGACTGCCTGCTCGATGGCCCCGGTCATCTGCTGGGTGAGGGCCACCACGTCGGCCTCGAGATCGCCGGTGCGGGCCGGGACGATGCGGCCCAGCTCCAGCCGATGGCCGCCGTCGGGGCGGCGGAAGATGAAGCCGGTCATGACCGCGGCGCCGGTCTTGAAGGCCAGGTCGGCGGCGCCGCGGGTGGTGAAGGCCGGGCGGCCGAAGAAGTCGACGAACACCCCGCGCCCGCGGGTGTCCTGGTCGATGAGGAAGCCGATGAAGTGGCCCGCGCGCAGCTCCTGCTCGACGACCTGGTAGGTGTTTCCCGAGGCGCGCCAGATGATGCGGGCGCCGACCTGGGAGCGGATGCGGTCGATGAAGGCCTGGGTGTGGGGATCGCTGGGAGGCTTGGCGATGGAGGCGGCGGGGACGCCGAGCAGCGCCAGGCGCTTGGGAACCAGCTCGAAGTTGCCGACGTGGGCGCTGATGAAGACGCAGCCCTTTCCCTCGGCGTGGACCTGCTCCATCAGCACCTTGCCCTCGGGAGGCAGGGTCACGAAGGTCGACAGCTGGCGATCGACCTGCTGGTAGCAGCAGAACTCGGCGGCGCATTCGCCCAGGTGCGCCAGGCTCTCGCGCGCCAGTGCGCGGTGCTCGGCCTCAGTCTTGTCGGGGAAGGCGATGGCCAGCGAGGCCAGCGCCTTGCGCCGCTGCGAGGGCGCCAGGTGGAATCCCAGCCCGCCCAGCGCCCTGCCCATGCGGCGGGCGAATCCCAACGGCAGCAGGCCGATCAGGAAGACGACACCGCGCATCAGCAGGTAGCGCAGGTACCGCTTCACTCGCTTGTGCAGCCGGGTCTCCATGGCGCAGGGAAGGTAGCACGGGCGCGGGGCGGCGCCGGCATCGCTGCGGGAACCTCGGATAGACTCCCGGGAAATGCCTTCGCCCACCTCCGCCTCCTTGCTCCGCTTGCTCTCGACCGGGCTGCTGCTGGCCTCGGTCGCCGGCTGCGAGCTGCTCATCTCCGAGCCGCCCGAGAGCTCGGCAGACGCTTCGTCGGAGGTGGACGCCAATCAGCCCGACCCCGGAAACGATGCTGGCGGTGCCGATGCCGGTTCGCAGGACGCCGGTCAGCCGGGCAAGGACGCATCCAATCCGCCAGTCGACGCCGGCCCGGTGGACGCCGGGCAGCCGCTCGACGCCGGAAGCCCCGACGCCGGCAACGCCGACGCGGGTGCGCCTGCCGACGCCGGATCGCCGGTCGACGGTGGCCTTCCGCCGCTGGCTCCCTGCCGGTCGATGGCCCTGGCCTGCCTCGATTCGGCCGATCCCAACGTGCTGGAAGTGCCCACCAAGGTTTCGGCCGCGACCGCCTTCAGCACTGCCACCGCCAATCAGGTGATCCAGGTCAACGGCGCCACCTTGACCGGGACTGGCTGGCTGCCGGCGTACGTGACGCTGCGCGGCTGCAACGGGGCCAAGATCGGCGGCTCGATCGCCTTCAAGGGCAGCGGCGGCACTGTCGAGGGCTTCGAGATTCCTGGGTCGCTGGTCGCCAACCAGACCGGCTCGTACGTTGTCCGCTACAACCGCTTCGTCGCCCCTACCACCGGCACCGACCCGGGGTTGAGCGCACGGTCGGTTGATGCGCTGGTGGGCGCCCGGGTCACCATCAACGTCGATTCCAATTGGTTCGAGGGCCGGCGCATCGGGCTCGAGCTGGCCACCAGTTACGACACCCTGGTCCACGAGGTGACGGCCACGGTGCGCAACAACGTCTTCGTCCGCAACACGCAGGACGGGCTGTCGATCTCCGAAAGCGGCCTGGTCGGCAAGATCACCCCGACCATCGAGCAGAACACCTTCGTCGACTGCGCCACCGGGATCTCTCTGTGGGGCCTCGACCAGGCGGTGACCCTGACCGGCAATCTATTCTCCGGCGGAACGCACGCCGTCACTTCGAACGGAGCGTTCAACGCCTACTACTGCTTGGCCGCCGGAACCACCGGCGCGGTCTGCAGCGGGACGCTGCTCAGCGGCACCTTCGCCACCGCGCCCGACGCCCGCTTCAACGATCCGGCCAATGGCGACTACCGCCTGGCGCTCGACTCGCCGGCCATCGACCGCATCCCATGGGGAACTCCGATGTCGAGCCCGGACTACTACGGCTGTCCGCGGCCACAAGCGCCGCTGGGCGGGAGCGCCTCGGGGGACATCGGGGCGATCGAGACGCAGCCCTAGCTGGTCGAGCCGCTCGCCGCGACCAGCTGGGCGGTCCTGTCATCGTGCCGGGCGAGGGCGCTCAGCGGGCGACGATCAGGCCGGTCTGCGTTCCCGCCCAGAGGCGCCCGCCGACTCCATAGAGAGTGGTGAGGGCGCTGAAGGACGAGGTGGTCGAGTCCACCGTAGTGAGCGTGGTTCCGTCCCAGCGGTAGATGGTGGTGGCCGACAGCAGGAAGACCTCTCCGGGAGCGCCGCCGGCGACGGAGAGGAAGTTGTCGGTGGAGCCCACGCTCACTCGGCTCAGCGTGTTCCCGTCCCAGTGGAGGACGGTCCCGAGCGCTCCCACGATCCAGACGTCGGTGGCCGAGCTTCCCCAGACCGCGCTCAGATTCTTTGAGGTGCCGCTCGGCTGGCTGGTGCCGGTGCCCGCGGAGAAGCGAACGATCGTTCCCGAATCGCCGGCGGCCCAGACGTCGCTGGGCCCGGCGCCCCAGATCGCCCGCAAGGTCTGGGCGGTGCCCGAGTACGCCGTCTTCCAGGTGAGCCCGTCCCAGTGCTGGGCGAAGTTCTTTCCCACCAGGTACACGTTGGCGTCGCCGCCGGCCCAGACTCCGTACCAGGCGGTGGAGCCGACGGACTTCCAGCTCCAGGCCCCGGCCTTGAGGTGCCCCACGCCGCCGGAGATGCCGGTCGCGTAGATCTCGCCGGGCGCCAGCGCGTAGACGGCGGAGAGGCTCGAGGCCGGCGGCGAAAGAGCGCGGCTCCAGCCGTTGGCGTCGCGGTGCAGGACGGTGGCCCCGCTTCCCGAGTAGTCGCCGACCAGCCACAGATCGTCGGGGGCGGTGCCGGAGAAGGCGCTCAGCGACGCGTAGCCGCTCGGCTGCTCCCTCCAGGAGATGCCGTCGAAGTGCAGGAAGCTGCTGAAGGTGGTGGTGGTCCAGATGTCACTGGGGCCGCTGCCCCACAGCAGGCAGGTCGGGCTGGTGGTGGAGATGCCGGCGCCCACGCGCAGACCGGCGGGGATGGGCACGGTGGACCAGCTCGCGCCGTTGAAGTGGAAGAGCGAGTCGGACTGGTCGATGCCGGCCCAGACGTCGCTCGGGCCGCTGGCCCAGACCGCGCCGTCGCTGCCGGCGTTCTTGGGGAGCGCCCATCCGCCGGTCGGCTTGCCGGCGTCGGAATGGGACCAGGAGGCTCCGTCCCAGTGGATGAAGCCCAGCCCGGCGGTGCTGCCGGTGCGCACCGCCCAGGCGTCATTGGGGCCGGTGGACCAGAGCTCCCCGTAGCAGCCGCTCTCCAGCGGGCCGGTGGCCAGGGCGGTGGGGCTCCAGGTCGTGCCGTCGAAGTGGTGCGGGGAGTTGCCGCAGCGGCTGAGCAGCCAGAGGTCGTTGGGGGCGGTGCCGCGCAGAGCCTTGGGGCCGTAGACCGCCACGGTGTGGGTCTGGCTCCAGCCGGTGCCGGTGCGGTGGAAGATCGCCGTCTGTCCGTTGACGTCCGCCGCCGCCCAGACCTCGCTGGCAGAGGTTCCCCAGACCGCGGCCAGGCCCGGGCTGGTGAAGTCCACGCTCCACGAGCTCCCGTCGTAGTGGAGGATGCTCTGGGTGCCGGCGTTCGAGTCCGTGGACACCGCGTAGGCGTCGGTGGCGGTGGCCGCCCAGACCGAGCGGATGGTCGCGAAGACGCTGGCCGCCTCGTACGGGACCCAGAAGCGGCCGTTGAAGCGCTGGATGGCGCCGTAGACCGCCCCAGTGAAGGCCGTGCCGTCCGCGGCCCCGTGCATGGCGTAGGGCGCGTAGACCCGTGGCGAGGATTCCCAGCAGAAGCCGCCGCTCGAGCAGGTGGGACCGACGGTCGTTGATCCGGCATCCGCGCTTCCCGCGTCGACCGCCCCCGCGTCGTGGCCGCCGCCCTGCCCGGCATCGGTCTGGCCGGCGTCGGCCTTTCCGCTCCCGGCGTCCGGCCGGCTGCCGGCGTCGCTGCGCCCGGCGTCCGCTCCCGGGCCGGCGTCGGTGCCTCCTGGAATGCAGCGAGATTCCTGGCAGAGCTCGACGGCCGAGCACGCCTGGCAGAGTGCCCCGCCCGCTCCGCAGGTTTCGGGAAGATCTCCCGCCAGGCACTCGCCGGTCTCGGTGCAGCACCCGGCGCAGGTCTCGCCGCTGCAGCCTGCGACCGGTTCGGTGGAACAACCAGAGGCCGCTGCGACGGTCGCAGCGAGGAGGAGGGTGGCGCAGCGATTCATGGGAGATCCTCTCAACCGTTCGGATTGGCGAAGTAGACAGGTTGAGTCGCCCGGCGCCGAAATTCGGGGAAGCGCTCGCGCGAGATCAGTCGACCAGTGCCTTCGCCGGAGAGCCGGATCGGAGCGTGCGCGGGCTGCATCCCAGCGGCCCGACGTTCTGCTCCTTGACGAAGTGCTCCTCGAAGAAGGCCATCAGCTGCGGCGCCAGCCGGCGCATCTGCGCCAGCGGCGCCTCGAGGCGCAGAGCCAGGTTCTTCTGCTCGAAGGGAGCGAAGTAGAGCACTCCGAATCCCGGCAGCTGAACGACTCGCGAGCCCGGGAATGGGCCTTCACCGGGCTGGGCCCCGATCTCGGAGAGCGGCTCGACCAGCCTCCCACCCTCGAGCAGCACGATATCGGCGCCGCGGTAGAGCTCGGAGATTGGCGCGCCGCTCTCGCGCAGCCGCCGCAGGTGGAACGAGCTGGCGAGCCGCGCCAGCGGGCCCTCGAGCTCACTGAGAAAGCGCCGCGACTCGGCCTTGGCCTCGGCCGGATTCTGCGGAGCCGGGCTGCTCAGGATCACCCGCTGCAACAGCAGCCATTCGTCGGGCGTCATCCGGCTCTTGGTCAGGTACTCCAGCTCCTCGGTGAGCGGACGCGGGATCTCCGCCCAGCTCGACAGCCGGTAGCCGATGCCGGCGATGGCCTTGGAGCGATCGAGCGAAGCTATCTGCGCTTCGAAGCCGCGCGGCCTGGCCGGCGCGTCTTGGAAGCCGTCGCCGGCGAGCGAGGCGCGGCGCGCGGCGGCTGGGACCGGCTTGTTCGGCGGCTTGGGAGGGGGCGGGGCCATGGCTCGCCACAGGATAGCGCGGACTTGGCCGCCAGACCCTGAGCTATGCTACGGCCAAGGAGGAGGGACATGGCCAATCCGCTCAGTCTGTTTCGTCTGCTGAAGAAGATCGCCGAGAGAAGCGACCAGGTGGTGGCGCTGCTCGACAACTTGAGCGCCTTCGGCGCCGCCGGCGCGGGCATGGAGGTGGCTGGCCAGGCCGCCAAGGACATGCGCAAGGCCATCGACGGCGACGGCGGCTCGCCCATCCACCTCCACCAGGTTCTCAAGCAGGCCTCGTCGGCCATCGAGCGCAGCGCCGCCAGCTTGAAGGAGGTCGCCGGCATGGTGCGCACCGCCGGCGAGGAGATCGGCAGCATCCACATCCCCGCCGTCGATCCCAAGTTCACGCACGTCGACATGCTCGACATGAAGATCCTCACCGGGCTGGAGTTGAAGGAGGTGCGGCTGTTCGACGGGGCGGCCAAGGCCCTCAAGGACGGCGCGCTGCGCCTGGACGAGGTGGGCAGCTCGCTGGGCGAGGTCGCCGGTCAGCTCAAGCAGGTCGAGGACCAGATGACGAAGACCGGCGACCGGCTGGACGACGTCGGCGCCAAGCTCACCGACGCCGGCCAGCAGCTCAGCTCCGCCTATCGGGCCATCTCCGAGGCCGGGCGCAGCTGACGCAATTCAATGGGTGCTGCGGCGCGTCGCCCGGCGAGTGGCGCGGCGCGCCGTCCGCCGCGCCGGCTTCTTGGCGCGCTCCCACACGCCCATCGTCGCGCCAGTGGGATCGGTGAAGACCCCGTAGGCTCCCATCCCGTCGATGGGCTGGTACTCGACCATGATCCGCGCGCCGAGCTTCTTGGCCTTGGCGATGCTGCGCTTGACGCTCTCCACCTCGACGTAGGGCAGCCAGGCGGTGGGGGTCTGGGGAGAAGGCTTCTTCTGGATGCCGCCGCCCAGCTGCCGCGGGCCGGTGTCGACCATGATGTAGGTGTCGCCGGTGCCCATCCTCATGCCCGAGGTCTTCCAGGCGAAGAGGCTCTTGTAGAACTTGGCGGCGGCGGGGGCGTTGTCGGTGTTGAGCTCCATGTGCGCGAAGCCGTGAGGCATGTCGGTCTCCTTTGGACGCGAGAAACAGCGCCCAAAGCTGATGCCTCACTCGTCGAGATGCCACCCCGGAGCCGCACGCGGCACCCGAAATTCCGCGCCACTGCTCAGGGGTGCGGTGCCTGCCCACGCATGAAGGCCAGCGCCTTCTCCAGCTTGCCCTGCGCGTCGAGGATCAGCTCGACGATCTCGCGCACCGCGCCCCGGCCGCCCGAGGCCTTGGCCACGTAGTGCGCCTCGGCGCGCACCAGTGGATGGGCGTCGGCGGGGCAGGCGCGGAAGTGGACCATCGACAGCGGCGCCAGGTCGTTGAGGTCGTCGCCGATGTAAGCCGCGCGCTCGGGAGCGACCTTGGCCTCGGCCAGCAGCTGCGTCAGCCCCGCGCCCTTGTCCTTGTTGCCCTGGCTGATCGGCGAGATGCCCAGCTCGGCTCCGCGAACCTCGACGATCTTCGAGCGGCGGGCGGTGAGGATCGCGGCGCGCAAGCCGGTGATCCGGGCCAGCACCAGCCCGTGGCCGTCCTTGACGTCGAATCGCTTGAGGACCTCGCCCTCGGGACCGTAGTAGAGCCCGCCGTCGGTGAGCACCCCGTCGACGTCCAGCACCACCAGCTCGATCTGGCGGGCGCGCTCGAGCAGCTGCTTTCGGGTCAGCTTGGGCACGAAGGCCTCCGTCCGAATCAGAAGGTGAAGAAATGCCAGCCCGCCGCCAGCCCGGCGGCGGGGCTGAAACGGTAGGCGTTGTAGAGCGAGCCGACGTGAAGCGCGAAGTCGAACGAGCCGAGCGACAGCCCGGCTCCGAGGGCGGCGGTGCCGTAGATGCGCGCCTTCTGCTTCTCGGCGAAGTTCCAGAGCGCCAGCGAGCCGACGTCGGCGAACAGCGACCAGCCGTGCAGCGGCAGACCGACGCAGGCGGCCAGCTGCAGCTCGCCCTCTCGTGCCGAGGGCATGCCAGTGAAATCGGAGAAAGGCGCGCTGTAGGCGACGGCGATCCGCGGCGCCAGGCGCACCGGGCCGAGCGAGAAGGGAAAGCGCAGGCTCGCCTCGGGACGCAGCGCGCCCGGGATGACGGCTCCCAGCTCGAGCGCCGCGGCGAACGGCAGTCTGGTGCGCGCCTCGAGCCCGAGCCCCGAGCCCGGCGCTCCCGCCGAGGCCTGCAGCTCGAGCCCCGGCGGGCCCAGCTCGAGGGGATTGGGCCCCGGAGCGATCGGGTTGGCGGCAGCCGAGGAGGCCCCCAGCAGCAGAGCGCAGAGGAGGGCGCGCTTCATCCGCCGAAGACGGCCTTGCGGATCGCCGTCACCTCGCCCAGCAGCTTGTCGAGGTCCGAGAAGTCGAGGGAGTTCGGGCCGTCGCACAGGGCCTTGGACGGATCCTCGTGGACCTCGAGGAAGAGCGCGTCGACGCCGGCGGCGACGGCCGCCCGGGCCAGCGGCCGCACGAACTGGCGCTCGCCGCCGGTGGTGCCGCCGGCGGCGCTGGGCAGCTGCACGCTGTGGGTGGCGTCGAAGCAGACCGGCACTCCCAGCTCGCGCATGATCGCCAGCGAGCGCATGTCCACCACCAGGTT
>JBBIQS010000087.1:0-32940 GCA_037442205.1 Myxococcales bacterium | reverse complement strand
AAGTACGTGGCCTCGACGACGCTCACCGAGCCGTTGAGCTGGCAGAACTCGCGGCTGCTGGGCCGGGATGTCCTCTCCGCGGTCAGAGCCCTGAAACAGCAGGGCGACGGCGAGCTGCACGTCATCGGCAGCATCCACCTGGCGCAGACCCTGCTCGCTCACGATCTCGTCGATGCGCTGCGGATCACGATCGATCCCGTGGTGGTCGGCGGAGGCAAACGCCTCTTCCGCGACGATGGCCGCCTCAGGTCCTTCCGGCTCGTCTCGAGCCAAGTCACCAGCACCGGCGTGATCCTGGCGACCTACGCCACGCCTGGCGCGCGCCTGGCAGACTTCGTCGCGCCCGGGGTGCAGCAGTTTTAGGAACAGGGCCTCGATGTTCCGAGCTAGTGATGGTGGTCGCAAAGTTCGTAGCCAGAGGCGGAGGGTCCTTTCGATTATGCGGCGCGTGATAGCATCGCGAGCCTGCGAGCTTGCTCTCGTGGGTGAACGGCACCATGCGCTCGAAACAGCCGAAGTACTTCGCGCTGACCTGGGAGGAGCCCACCGCCACCAGCGGCGTGGCCTACGCTCCGGACGACGCGCCGCTTGCATACGAGCTTGCAGAGCAGATTGGCGACCGCACCTGCGTGCCACTTGACCTGGAGCTGCGCGCCGGCGAGGCCCAGGATTTTCTCGGCAACAGTCTGGCGTGGCCCCTCATGTCGTCGGCGATGAAGGCGATCGTCGAGGGTCAGCTCACGGGCGAGGAGGGGATCGACTGGGTAACTGTGAGCGTGAGGGTCCAGGGAGGGGTGACGACCTACTTCATCCCGAGGTTTCGCCGACAGCTCGACGTACTGGATCTCACGAGGACGAAGTTCGTCGACGGAACCGATCACGTCATCAGGCCCTGCTTCTCCCTCCCGAAGATCCAGCGCTTCGGGATGTTCCACTTGCCCTCGTCGTTCTGGCGGATTACCCGTGGCCTCTACGTTGCTGAGTACGTGAAGCGCGCGTTGACGAACGGTGCAGTTTCAGGGGTGGCGTTCGAGAGGACGTCGACTGCCGGTTGAACCCGGGAGCAACCGGGAAGACAGACGAGCAGGCGGTCGAGGACAGCCTCGTGACCTCGGATTGCTCATTCGCGACGCGAGTCGGCTTCGATTGAATGGGCAATCCGCTCGATTTCACGGGCGAAGCCCTGCGGGTCGTCCCAGAACGGAAAGTGCCCGAGTCCTTCGAGGGTGACCTCGTGCTTCCCGCGCGGCGCCTGCAGCTTTCCCAGGAAATCGGCCAACAGTTTCCTCGGGCAGATCCGGTCGTCGGCTCCCTGGATGAACCAGGCTGGAACCGGCAACGCCGGCACTTCCTTCTCGGCGCGGAAGGAGTTGAGCTCCGGAAGCAGCAGGCGGATCGAAAGCATGGCCGCCTTCTCCTGCTGGTCTAGATCCTGCGGCGTGTAGTCCGGCGAAGAGCTCACCGCCTCGCCCAGGCGCTCCAGCGGGACGCGGCGGACGACGCCGCCGAGCTGCATCAGGGCCGCCGAGAGCCCGAGAACTCCGTCGACAGACTGGTAGGGAGGGGGCCCGAGCTTCGTCACGGCCGTGGCCGAGTCGGATGCGGTCCCCTGGGCCTGGCTCAGGGCCCAGGCGTAGGCCAGCTGCTCGGAGCGGACGAAATCGACGACCTGGCTGACTCCGACGTAGGCCGCCAGACCGGGTGGATTTCGCGCCGCGGCGAGCGACCCGATCACCGTGCCCCAGGAATGGCCGACCAAGATGATCGCCTGAGTTGGGAAGCGACGGTGCAGGTAGGAGAGGACCTCCAGGCAGTCTTCGACATAGCGGGGAATGCGGATGCTGCTGTCGGGGATCTCCGGATCGAACGATTTTCCCGCCTGCCGCTGGTCCCAGTGCACCACCAGGAAGCGGTGCACCAGGTCGCCGTCGAAGGCGCGCGAGAACGGCATCAACGTCGAGCCCGGGCCGCCGTGGACGAAGAAGAGCACCGGGCGCCGCGAATCTTCGCCGCGCAGCAGAAGCCACTGGCGAACCCCTCCGACGGTCACCGGCGCAAGCTCGTCGATGCTGGCTTCGTGGCGTGCGCCGCCCGCCGTCGGCAGCGAGGCGCAGCTCGAGGCCAGGAGGATGATGAGGAGCGGAATGCGATGCATGGAGCCCATCCTACGGCATGGCCTTTAACCGTCGCGATTGGAAAGGGTTCTAGCTTGGTGAACCCGGAGGAGAGCGATGAGAGGGCTGGCATCCACTGCCTTGGTTCTGGCGGCGCTGATCGCCACTGGGGCGGCTTGCGCCGATTCAAAGATTCGAGCTCATGCGCCGCCGCCGGCAGGTCTCCAGCTCAAAGACGGCGACCTGGTCTTCCAGCAATCGCGTTCCTCGCAGAGCGCGGCGGTGGCGGCAGCCACGCGCAGCAAGTACACGCACATGGGGATCGTGCTGGTGGAGGACGGCAAGCCGCTGGTGCTGGAGGCTGTGCAGCCGGTGAAGCTGACGCCGTTCAAGGACTGGGCGGCGCGCGGCGTCGGGGGCCGGGTGGTGGTGAGGCGGCTCGCCAACTCCAGCGAAGTCTTCACCCCGCAGGTCCGCGCGCGGATGCGCGAGCTGGGCCGCAGCTGGCTCGGCCGCTCCTACGACCTGCTCTTCCAGTGGGGAGACGAGCGGCTCTACTGCTCGGAGCTGGCCTACAAGCTGCTCGACCGCGCCGCCGGTGTTCAGGTCGGCAAGCTGCAGAAGGCCAAGGAACTCAGCCTCTCCAGCCCCGAGGTGCAGAGCAAGATCAAGGAGCGCTTCGGCGGCAAGGCCGCCTTCAACCCGGAGGAGACCGTCATCTCGCCGCAGGCGATGTTCGAGGATGCCAAGCTGATCACGGTCTTCGAGAACTAGCGCGACTGCTTTGAGGCAGGGGCGATCCGGAATGCCAAAGGGAACCGAATCACCGCTGACCCGCCGCCAATCGGCTTGGGGAAACCCCAGGCTTCGACTTGAGCGACGATGCAGCAAGCGAACGGCCGCACGGGAGTGTCGTCCTCAAGGATCTGGACGTTGGCCGTCTTCCCTTCAGCGGTGATCTCGAAGCGCAGTAGCACCCGACCTTCGAACTTTCCCCAGGTCTCCATCGCCGCCTCGTAGCACTCGCCAATCTTCTTCGAATGGGCCTTGATGATTCGGCCGACGGTCCCTTTCTCCACCAGTCCAGTCCTGGCTGTGGGAGCGCGGGGCGCCGGGGTCACGGTCTCGAAGGTCAGGGCCACGGCGGGCGGCGAGGTCTCCTCGAGCCTGGCGGCCTTGAGGGCCTCCAGCAGGCAACGCTCTGCTTCACCCGGCGCAGTCTCGTCGCTGCTGGCGCGCAGAGAGACGCCCGCATTGCTCACCAGGAGCGTGGGCACATGCTCGGCGGGAAGGCTTGAACAGCGATCGAGTTCGGTGCGGCTGGAGCGGAGACGCGCGATGAGGCCTGCGGCGCGGGCTGCCAACCCCGGGGTGCTTGAGGTCGGGTCGAGCTGGTCGGGACGAATCCAAAGAGCATCCTCCGTCGGTGGACAGGTCGCGTGGTAGCGGGCGACGTAGTCCTCCGGCGTCATGCGCCGGTGGGCGCACCCGCCGGCAAGAAGAAGGCAGGCGGCAGCCTGCAAGACTGCCGTTCGATGACGTCGAAGGACCATGAGGCTCCCGGGCGCTCAGGTAGGTTCGAGGCAAGCGCCGCAGCACTTGCCGCAGCGAAGATGCCCTCTGAGCGACTCTACCCTTGCCAACCGGCCCTCGGATGGTTTATCCGTAGCGGCCTCGTACGGGCGCGTAGCTCAGCTGGATAGAGCGTTGGCCTCCGAAGCCAAAGGCCGTGGGTTCGACTCCCGCCGCGCCCACAGAGAGAAGGGCCGAAGTCTCCAGGGATCCTGGGGCTTCGGCCCTTCGACTTTTTGGGCCCGCGCTACGCCAGCTCCGCCTCCGGCGGCAAGACTCCCTGCGCCAGCTTGAGCGGTGCCAGCTTGGCCAGTCGGTCGGCATCCACCACGGTTCCAGTCTCCGGAATCGCCAGGCCCTGCTCGGTCCACTCCGGGACGAAGAGGATGGGATGCGCCGCGCCGTCGTAGCCCAGCTGCACGAAGAGCTCGGCCTCGAAGAGCCGGCATCGATCCTTGCAGCAGTGGAAGGGTTCTCGAACCCGGTAGAAGCCCTCGGCCGGCAGCGGCTGGAGACTATTCGCCCACTCCAGCGCCGGGATGGGAAATCCCTTGGCGGTGAAGCTCGCGCGATTGAGGTTCCAGGACTCCGGGAGGTAGACGCCCGGCCCGGGATCTCCGTGGTTGTGGAAGTAGACCAGCCGGCCCGCCGGCACCTTGTCGGCGAGGGGACGCGTGGTCTTGTAGAGCCCGCAGGCGGGAACGTCGGACATGGACACCTCTCCGGCAATGCCGGTGCGAGCCGAGAGCATAGCCAATCGGTTCACGCCCTCGCTTGCTTCCTGTCGGCCGCGGAAGAGGGCCGCCTCCGTTCGCCCCGAGCGGAGCGAAGCGGAGAGGGGGCGCGATTTCCCCTTCCGAGGCGATCACGACTTCGGATTCGCCCTCCCGCAAGCGCGCGCCTTCGGCCGGCGCGGCACTGGCGCGAGCCGCGGACAGCGCCACGGGTGATGCACCTTGAAAGGAGCGCCGACCAGCGCCTGCGCTTGGTTGGGCAGCGGCCCGCCGCCAAGAAAGGTGTCGATGTGCCCCAGCAGCCGCAGCACCTGGGCTTTGGTCATCCAGGGATTGGTCAGGTGGTGCAGGACGTCGCCCTCGGTCATCCCCAGCCGGCGCCCCTCCTCGACCGCGACGGCGTAGGCCTCGACCTCGGTGGGCCGGTCAACGTAGTCGAAGCGCTCGTCCCAGAGGTCGTAGCCCTGGCCGATCTGCCGCAGATGCGTCAGCTCGTGCAGCAGGTCGAGATAGAGGTCGAGGTCATCGCCGCTGCGGTAATAGCGCTCGGACAGGACGATGGCCGGGGTCGTCACGTCAACGAACGCGTAGCCCTTGGGACCGCAGATTCGCACCACCGCGCCGGAGAGCAGCTCAGTTCGGCGCCGCGCCAGCGGAGCGATGCGCCGCAGGGCCGGGCTCTTGGCCGCCATCGGCAGCAGCGCGGTGAAGGGATGCTCTCCGCGTGGGAGCGTGCGATCGACGCGCTCGAATCGGTCCATGGCGGGCCTCACGCCGGTGGGAGCCTTGCTCGAGCGGCGAGGATTCGCCGAATCAAGGAGGCGCCGCGGCCACCTCGATGACTCGTCGAGCGGCGGCTGCAGCGGCGGTATCGCCGACCTCGCGGGCGGCAGCCAGAGCAGCCAGGGCGAGAAAACGCAGCTGAGCAGTCCGGTTGCGGGACTTCTCGCGGCGGCGTATGCAGGCGTTCTGGACGCGGAGGGGCGAATGCTTGAAGACAGGCGAGCGATTGGGCGTGCTTCTTGGCTCCCTGGAATCGCCTCGCTCGTCGGCCTTGTTTCCTCCCTCGCTAACGGCTGCGCGAGCAGCACCCGTCCGCTGCCAGGTCTTCCGGACTCAGCGCGTGTTGCCTCCGGAGCAGGATCGCACCCTGATCGGTTTGCCGAGCATGGGGTGTCGGGGTGCTTCGTAATGCTCACGCCGAGTGACCCGGCGAAACCAGAGTCGAACCCGGTTCCCTTCGTGCTGTCACACGGGGATGGCGCCGACGTTCGACGCCTGCCGGCCTCGACCTTCAAGATTCCGAACACCCTCATTAGCCTCGAGACGGGAGCGATCTCCGCCGAGGAGGTGTTCCGCTGGGATGGCCAACCGCGCGTGGTCAAGGACTGGGAGCGGGACCTCTCACTCGTAGAGGCGTTCCGGGCGTCCTGCGTGCCCTGCTTCCAGGAGGCGGCGCGTCGGGTTGGAGTCGAGCGCATGGGCGAGTACGTCCGCCGCCTCGAGTACGGGAACCAGGAGATCGGCGACGTGGTCGACACGTTCTGGTTGGAGGGACCACTCACCATCTCGGCGCTCGAGGCGGCTCATTTCGTTCGGCGCGTCTACTTGGAGAATGGCCTTCCGTTCAAACGGGAGCACATTCACCTGGTCAAGGAGGCGATGAAGATCGAGGAGACGGGCGAGTACCGCCTCTACGCGAAGACCGGCTGGGCGGCGAGGACGGACCCGAACGTCGGCTGGTACGTGGGCTGGGTCGAGACCGCCGCCGGCCCGCGCTTCTTCGCTACACGGGTTCTTGTCCCGGCGGATATGCCCCGGGTGATGGCCAGCATCCGCAAAGCGCTGACGCTCGAGATCCTGCAAGACCTCGAAGTAATCTCGCGAGGCGATCGCCTGCAGGGTCAGCGGTAGTGGCTAGCGGTCGGGGCCTTGGCCGCCGGTGGCTGGGTGGCCTCGACCCGGGAGCAGCCGCTGGCGAGGATGACCAGGGCGGCGAGGAATGCGACGGGAGTGCGCGGGTTCCGCGGCATGCGAGTCTCCTGTCTTGGCGAAGGTTGAGCGTTGGGAGCCGCAGCGCGTGCAAACGGTTCGGGCGCCGGACCAGGTTTGACCTCCCGCCGCGGTCTTCGCGGGAGACGGTTCGCCTCGGTTCGCCCGAGCGGAGGCCGAGGCCGAGCTTGTCGAGGCAGAAGTCGAGGGGCTCCAGCCCTGAGCTCGGGCCGACCAGTCACTGCGCCTTTCGCCATCGACTGTCGCCGCGTTGGAGCCCGGCCGCCGACGATCGGTTCCGTCGGCCGAACCGGCGCGGGGGCTGGCAGGCTCCCATCGGCATCTACGACGGAGGCGGCATGTCAAAGACGGCCTTGGTGCTCGGCGGTGGATTCGGCGGCCTGGAGAGCGCGATTCACCTGGCGAAGGGTGGAATCGAGGTGACGCTGGTCTCGAACCGCGACTTCCTATTCCTGTATCCGACCTCGATCTGGGTGCCGACTGGCGAAGTGGGGCTCGAGGACGTGAAGGTGGATCTGGCCGACCTCGCTCGGCGCAACGGATTCAAGTTTCGCCAAGGAGCGGTGCAGTCGATCGACGGAGCCAAGCGCGCGGCGACGGTGGACGGCGAGGTGCTGACCGCCGACTACCTGGTGCTGGCGATCGGCGCGGGGAAGATGAAGCCCAAGGGCAGCGAGCACACCCACACCATCTGCGGAGCGCCCGAGGACACCGAGAAGTTCCGCGACGCGCTGCAGGCGCTGATCCAGGCGGGCAAAGGGCGCATCGCGATGGGCTTCGGCGGCAATCCGAACGACCCGTCGGCGGTCCGCGGCGGCCCCGGCTTCGAGATGATGTTCAACGTGGACAACCTGCTGCGCCAGCGCGGCCTCCGCGAGCAGTTCGAGCTGACCTTCTTTGCCCCGATGGCGGTGCCGGGGGCGCGGATGGGCGAGCGGGCAGTGGCGGCGGTCGGCGAGCTGTTCGGCAAGCTCGGGATCGGGCAGCGCTACGGCAAGAAGATCGTCGGCTTCGAGAGCGGGGCGGTGCTCTTCGAGGTGGGCGGCCGGCTGGAGGCGGATCTGGTGATGTTCATCCCCGCCGGCGACGGCCATCCGCTGCTCAAGTCCTCCGGGCTGCCGGTGAACGCCGCCGGATTCGTGCAGATCGATTCCGGCTGCGCGGTGCCCGGATTCGAGGGCGTCTACGCCATCGGCGATTCGGCGGCGCTGGAAGGGCCGGAGTTTCGCGCCAAGCAAGGCCACGTCACCGAAGCGATGGCGCGGGTGGCGGCGGCGAACATCGTCGCGCACGCTGCGGGGCGGGCCGAGCGCCAGAGCTACCTGCCGCACGTCAACATCCTGTGCGTCATGGACATGGGCAACGGCGCGGCCTGGGTCTCGCGCACCGAGGCCAAACAGCGCCTGTGGTCGATGCCGGTCTACGGCCACTGGATGAAGAAGGGCTGGGGCGCGTACTTCAAGCTCTCGAAGAAGGGCATGTTCCCGCGGTTGCCGGGGATGTAGGGGGCGGTCGATTCGGGGGCGGGGACCGGTCACCATCGCTCGCGACCCAGCACTGGCGTTCGTCAGCCGCTCCGGAGGGCGAGGGCTTCGGGCGGCGCAAGTGCCGATGGCAGCGGAAACAGCCGCGCAGGAGCGATGTCGACGCCGGCCGTGGTCTTCGTCGCCCAGTTCTGATGAGCGCATCGCCGGCTCGAGGATCCCGTTGTCGGTCGGGGACCTGTCTCAGCCGTTGGTTGAGGACGTGCACTGGCGCTCGTACGGCCGGCAGTCGGTTGGCCTCCGCGCACGCGACGCCAGTCTTTCTCCCGCCCAGCCTCCTGGCGGTTGCCGGGGAATCCAAGAGCGGTCCGCGACGCAGGTTTTCGAGGTAGTGTCATCCAGCTGGAGGGTCCCATGATTGAGGAACAAGAGAACCCAGTTGAAGTGGCGCTGAGGCTGGCGGCCGACGAACCGGCTCACCGCCCCGAGTTCTACAGACTTCTGCTCGAGTCCTCCGTGTACGTTCTTGGCCACTCGGAAGGAACCGCCGGCGAGGCAAGAACCCTGAGCGCAGGAGAGAAGATCTCCATTCAGAATTGGGTCAGGACGGATGGCTCACCGGTCATCCCGTTCTTCACGTCACTAGCGGCGCTGAAGCGTGCGATCGAAGCAGAGACGTCCTACCTGGCGCTTCCCGCGCGCGCCCTGTTCGAGATGACCAGGGGCGCCTCTCTTGTGCTCAACCCGAAATCGCGACATGGCAAAGAGTTCCTGCCCGGTGAGATCGACGCTCTTTTGACAGATGGCGTCAACCGTCTGCCTGAGCGCCGAGTGATCCAGAAGGAGACCAAGGTCCTGCTGGGACAGCCGGCCAAGTATCCGTCGAAGATGGTCGACTCTTTGATCACACTGCTCTCGAAACATGGCCAGGTGAAGGCGGCCTATCTCACACTGATGCACGATGCTTCCAAAGACGAAAAGCCTCACCTCGTGGTTGGCATTGAAGGGGAAGCGGACCTCGCCCAGATCATGCGCGAAGCCGGCGTGGTGGCCGGAGATTCCGCGCCAGATGGAGAGCCTGTTGATTTCGTGCAAGTCGAGCGCGAAACGCTCGGGTTGAGCGAGTATTTTGTCAGCGAGGTCAAGCCATTTTACGAGCGCCGATGGGGCGGCAAACTCAAGTCATTCCTTGGTTTTGGCCGGGCCTGACAGTCTGGGCATGAAATTCGCGGACGATCAGTGCCGCTCGCCCGGTCAGGCGGACACTCGGCCTTCGCGCAACCGCCAGTCCTTCCGCATAGCCCAATTCTCCGCGCGGTTGTCATGGAATGGAACCGCCCACCCGCAACGCTACGCCTTCGCTGCCCGCTTCTTCGCGTCAGCCACCATCTGCTCGATTTCAGAACCGAGAACAGTGATCTCCTGACCAAACCCAAGTTCGAGCTTGTCGTCTGCAATTACCATCAACCTGTGTATGAGGAGGATGCCGCCTGAGAGAGGAACGACCGGGTTATCAGCCAAGCCGGACTCGCCTCCTAGGCTAGTTGTCTTCAAGGGCGACTGCCGATTTCTTCGAGCAGGTAGCTGGCGAGCCGTCTCACCACCAACCATTCGGGAGCGGAGCGAAGAGCTTCCGGCGTCCAGAGGTGCGCGTTCTTCTGACCGCTCATTCTCTGGAGTTGCGTGTCCAGCTGTTCGGCGGCGACCTGTGTGGCTGGGCTTACCTCTCCGTCCTCTACCATCGAGTGGAAGGGGCGAAAATCGTCGTCGAAGTTCAATGCCAACTCATCGACAACGCCTGGCACGCCCATGGATGCCAGCGTCGCCAACTGCTCCTCTGGAGGACGAGAGAGGAGCTTGGCGCTGTCGATCAGCCGCTGGAGCCGAGCGCTAGTCATGGCACTCGTCGCCGAAGAACGCCCTCGTTTGTGCTCCTGTGAGCTTGTTCCTGAACTGAACTCCTACGCGATTCGCTTCGTTGACGGCAATCCTGATGGGCCGAAACAGAAACGGCGGCTTCAGCGCCCTGCGGATGCGGGTGAGCACCTCAGGGTACGCGCACAGGAATTGCCTCAGCGCCTGCAAGTGGGCCTGCTTCGGCTCCCTGTCGCTACCATCGACGATGACTTCGATAGGACCGTACTGGCTTGGCAAGTAGGCAATCCAGATTCCCGCCTGGAACTCGAAGCTGAGCCTCGCATGTCGCTCTGGCCCTTCCATGCCGCCTCCCTGCCGCCTGAAAGCCGCTCCAACTGGACAACGCCCCAGGCCCCGCTCCTACGCCGCCATCCGCGAAGCCGCCCGCCATCGCGTCTGGCCCTTGGTCTCATAGGAGACCGCGAGGCCATCCGCGCCGTGGCCGTCCTTCTCCAGTTGGCGCGCGAGCTCTGCCAGATGCGCCGTGACCTCGCGCGTGACCTTGGCCGCGTGCTTGGACGGGTCGAGCGAGAGCGGGTCGGTGAAGATGGTCCGCAGGGCGTCCAGGTGCTTCTTGCTCTTCTCCGAGCCCGGGGCGAGGTCGGTGAGGAAGATCCGATTGGACTGCGCCGTCGGGAAGGGGTGGTAGGTGCCCGAGCCGTTGAAGCAGGCGAAGAGGTCGAAGCAGAAGCCGATGTCGGCCACCACGATGAACGGCGGCGGGTCGTCGAGGGTGGCGGCGTAGCCCAGGGCCTGGCCGTAGGCATCCCGCATGGCCTGGTGCCAGCCGGGCGTGCGCCTCTTCGCCGTCCCGGTCTTGCCGCTGCTGGCCTCGGAGCCCTGCTTGGCCTCGAGGATGAAACAGCCGGCCTTGAAGAGGTCCATCTTGCCAATCGACACGCCGCCGCCCTCGTGCTGCAGGACCGCGTCCCTCTCGAAGCAGTAGCTGTTCTCCTCGACGTTGCCGGTCGCGGGCTTCGGCTTCTCGACGCCCAGGACCTCGCACAGGTCGTAGAGGAAGGGCTGGGTGTTGGCGCGCTCGGACGCGTCGGAAGCGGACCACTTCTCGATGAACTCTTCGGTCTCCATCGGGTGAGTCTACGTCGGGCGTCGAACGCAGTCTCGGGCGTTCCTTGCCCACTGCCTGGCGGCACCACCTGCCTCGGAGTTCGGAAGCTCGACTCGATTGCCACCGCCCCACGTCATCTGCTCCACTGCCGAACATGCCACGCGCCAAGTCCCCCAAGCCCACGAAGGTCTACAAGCTGAAGGTCACGATGCTGGAGACCAACCCGCCGGTCTGGCGGTGCCTGCTGGTTCCGTCGAGCCTCGACCTCGGCAAACTCCACGCGACGCTCCAGAAGGCATTCGGCTGGACCAACAGCCACCTGCACCAGTTCGAGATCCGAGACCGGTTGATCGGCGACCTCAGGATGAACGAGGAGGATGGCCCCGAGGTGGAAGACGAGCGCCGAATCCACCTCGACCAACTCGTCGGTGTCGGGCAGACGCTCATGTACCTCTACGACTTCGGCGACTGCTGGCACCATGAGATCCTGGTGGTCGAGGAGCAGAAGCCCGACAAGCGCTTGTCCCTGCCGCTGTGCATTGACGGCGCACGAGCGTGTCCTCCGGAGGACTGTGGCGGCACCGGTGGCTACGAGAACCTGCTGGAGATCCTGGCCGACCCCGACCACGAGGAGCACGACGAGAGGGTGACCTGGGTTGGCGGGTTCTTCGATCCAGAGGGCTTCGACGCCAACGCGGTGAACAGAGAGTTGTGGAGGGGCTGACGATCAGGGGCAGCTGATTCACGACACTACACCCGCGGTGTCATCAACCCAGGGCCCGACGCCCAGAGCGCCGTGAGCTGTACTCGACAACCAGAAGCTGTGAACGCTTCGTCGAGGACGGGCTCTCCGGGCGAGGCCGGCACCATCGATCACGCTCGAGGTGCACGCCGCCGCCGGACCCCAGCTTGGCACCGGCTTGCGCTCCTCGATCAGCGGCGTGGGCATGGCCAGCATGCGCCTCAGGCCGCACCTCGCCGCCCGGGATCACTTCGAACTGACGCCCCGCGTCGCCCAACCGGCCGAACTCGACTCCAGACCGGCGCCAAGCCGTCGCCGACCGCGGAATCTCGATGCCGCCCTGGTCTTGCCGCTTCGCCCCACGCACAACCGGTCCGGAACAGAGCGCCGCGGCACCGCGATTCGCCGAAACTCAAGTCCAGAAGGACTTTGGCCCTCGCGTACCGGCAAAACTCACCGCCGGCTTGATCCTGGCGCTTACGTTCACCGGAATATTTACTGATTTGAACACCGGAGTGCTTCGCTAGCCGAAAAGACCAAGTTTCGATCGACTCCGCCGGTTGGCGATGCAAGGAATTTAAGGTTTTATTCGTCTTCCGGCGACGCTAACGCCCAGGATCAAGTCGGAGAGAGTTTTTCCCGTTAGCTAAGGACCAGATTTCAAGCACGCTGTAAGTGCGGACGTTCGAGAGGCTCGAAGAGTTGAGCAGTGAATCGATTCTGCCGGTCGCTACCGGACGAACTCATCCGAACCTTCGAAATTCTGGCTCGCGGACCCGCACCGGGAAGCAAAACACTAAAAGCCTGGCGTCGGGAGCGGTCAGAACTCTTCGCGACCTTCGTCTTTGGGTTAAGCAAGCGCAGAAGACGAAGTAAATGCAAAGAATCTGCATTCGCGTTCCGGGGGGAGTTCAAGTGGGACTGGAATCGCCAGGTCGCGGTCGGGCGAATCGATGGCCGGATCGCTCCCGGCCCGCGCCGAAGCCACGAAGGCGAACCGGAACCTGAACGCCGGCGTAGCTCCTCGCCGGCGCCGACTCGCGCCTCAACCGCCGTGCCACCCGGCCGCCGCCGCGCCAGGGCGATTGAAGTTTCACCGTCCGGCTGCACGCCATGCCAAGCCAACCGCTGGCACCGGACTTGTCGGCGGCCGCGGACTCGCGCCGACAGTCCCCTCGCTCGTCGGCCGCGCCTCGCCGCTGAAGCAGAAGGACCCCGCCCGTCGCCGAGCGGAGTCCAACTTGATTCCACGAAGTCCGCGACAGGCGGCTACTGCTTGACCGGATACCCGGGGTACTTGCCGGCCTTCAGGTCGCGCCCGAACTGCAGGATGAAGTTCTGCTGGTCCACCAGCGAGGCGCCGAACTTCTCGGCCTCGGCCAGCGCCGCCTCCGGGGTCCAGCCCTCGAGCGCCATGCGCGCGCAGGCCGCGAAGACCCCGGTGCGCCCCTTGCCCGCTTCGCAGTGGAAGTACACCGGCTGGTTCGCCTTGTTGGAGACGAAGTCCAGGAACTGGACGACCTGCTTCGGCTTGGGCGTGGTGTTGTCGATCACCGGGATGCGCAGGGTCTTGAGCCCGGCCTTCTTGGCGCCGAACCCCTCGTCGCCGCGCCCTTCCTCGCGCAGGTCGATGATCGACTTGATGCCGTTGTTCCTCAGGGACTGGTAGCCCTCCAGCGTGTCGATGCGCGAGCCGCGCATCAGCCCGTTCGACATCTTGAACTGGTAGCTCTGCACCGGGTAGACGTGGTCGATGCCGACCTTCCCGGCGGCGACCTCCACATAGCCGAGCGCGACCGCGGCCCACTCCTTGACCTCGTCGCCGAAGTGCTCGGGGATCTTGTTGGTCTTGGTCGACTGCGGCGCCCCGACGGCATAGCTGTCGGCGCCCGCGAGGACGTTGGCGTTCTTGTTCGGCTTGCCGCCGGCGGCCTTGAAGGTGTCGTGCGACACAGGGGCCTTCGCGACAGGCTTGGCGGGAGCGGCCGCGGAAGACTTGGAGGCGCGCTGGGTCGAGCTCGGCTTCGGGGTGGCGGGGCTGGTGACCTTCATTGGGGCTCCTGGAGTTGGACCTCGGCTGCTCTCATTATCGCAAGCGCCGCCGAAGAGTTGCCTGCGACGCGCGATCGAAGTTCGCCGCCGCCGTTCCCACTGCGACGGCGCGAGACCGACTCCCGCCGCGCCCATAGGGCAAAGGACCTGAGTTCCCAGGGAATTTTCACGGGTCCCGCGGGCCCGGCGCTCCGCCGAAGGCCGGCTGAGCGCAGCAGTCCCTTCGACCGGGCCGCCGATGCCCGTCAGGCGAACGGCAGCGTCACGGTGATGGTCGTCCCGTTCCCCTCGGCGCTGTCGGCGTGGACCGTCCCGCCGTGCGCCTCGGCGATGCGCCGCACCTTGGCCAGCCCCAGGCCGGTCCCGGGAAAGCGCAGCGCGTTCTTGGCCCGGAACAGCCCCTCGAAGATGTTGGGCAGGTCGGCCGCCGGAATCCCCACGCCGTGGTCCTGCACCGACAACAGCGCCCGCCGATCCTCGATCCGCACCCGCACCTGGATCTCGCCGCCCTCCGGACTGTACTTCACCGCGTTGTGCACCAGGTTCGCCAACAGCCGCTCGAGCAGCCCGGCGTCCCACTCGCCGATGATGCTCGGCGAATCCGCCTCGACTCTCAGCCGCTGCCGGACGCTCTCCTCCTGCTCCTCGGCCAGCTCCCGCACCAGCTTCACCAGGTCCATCGGCTCGCGCGCCAGCTCCAGCGGCGCTCCCGCCGACAGCGGCGCCAGCTCCACCAACTCCTCCAGTTGCTCGACCACCTTCCAGAACCGGGCGCGCAGCGCCGCGCACTCGTCGAGGATCGCGGCGGGCCAGCCGCGAGACTTGGTGTTCATCGCCAGCCGGTCGATGCGGGCGATGGCCGCCGCCATCGGGTTGCGCAGGTCGTGGGAGACGCCGGCGATCAGCTGATCGCGGCTGGCCAGCGCCGAACGCGCTTGCTGGTAAAGGCGCGCGTTCTCCACCGCCACCGTGCAGCGGCGCGCCAACTCCTCGGCCAGGCTGCGCTCGTCGCTGGTGAACTCCTCTGCCCCCGCCGCCCCGACCAGCACCATCACCCCCAACGCCCGCTCTCCGGAGACGAGCGGGATGGTCAGCATCGGCCGCCGGATCTTCACCGCGCCCGGGGCCAGCAGCCAGGACAGATCCTCCGGAGCCGTCCCGGCCTGCGGCTCGAGCTTCAACAAGGCCCGCCTCTGAACCGCCAGCAACCCGGGCGGACCGCTTTCATGGGAATGCAGTCGGGTCTCGGCCTCCGGGTCGATGCAGGCCACCGCCACCCGCCGCAGCCGATCTTCCGGCTCCACCAGGTCGATGGTCATCATCTCCGCCAGATCGCCCGCTGCCAGCCGCGCAACCTGCATCAGCGCCGGCCCGGGGGCCAGCGCCCCCACCAGCGCCCGCCCGGCATCGTTGAGCAGCCGAGCCCGGCTCTCCTGGCGGCCAATGGTCTGGAAGGCCCGGGCATTGCCGATCGCCAATCCGCACACCCGGGCGATGCCCTCGATCAGCTGCGTCGATTGCCGGCGCCAGGTGGGAAACCCCAGCCCGTCCAGCAGCAGCAGGCCGACCACCTCGGTGTGGCTCTCCACCGTCCCCACGAAGCCGTCCACCAGTCCCAGCGACGCCGGGTCGGTCCAGGCTCGCATCAGCAGCGCCCGCTCCTCCTCGGAGGCCGGGCCCGCTGGCCAGCGCATCGGCTCGCGCGGTTTTCCCGCCTCCACCGGCAGAAACAGCACCTGGCGCGGGTCGAGCACCGCCGCGAAGACCTCGAGCATTCCCGCCAGCGCCTCGCGCTCGGAGCGCATCTCGCTCATCGCCGCCATCAGGTCGATGGCCCAGCTGGCATCCGGGAACTCGGGCTCCCCGAGCGCGGCCGCTTCGGCGTGATGGCCGGCTTCAGCCATCGTCCGGCTGATGCGCTGCTCGAGGAGATCAAGCCCGATGGGGATCCGCTCCGCCGGAAGGCCGGCGATCTCACTCACCGCCTTCAACTTGGGCTCCAGGTCCCCGTGGACGCCGGTGTCCAGCGCCACCAGCCGCGAATGGCCGCCGAAGAAGGCTCGCGCCGCCTCCACCTCGCCCAGCCGGATCCGCTCCGCCCACGCGGCGAGCTGTTCGGGCACCAGCACGCAGGCCTTGGCCTGGCGCAGATCGTCCAGCAGCGCCTTGGGGGCGGCCAGCTCGCTGCACTGGCTCACGTGGTGGATGCAGGCCCGGGGGCACTCGCGAGAGACGCCGTCCCCGCAGGGCTCGCAGGCCAGCACCACCGCTCCGGCATCGCGGCCGTCGGCCAGGGCCAGCCGCAGGGCAGTCGATCTCTGCTCGCAGGCGATGGCCAGTTGCTCGGCGGTCACCTCGCCATTGCCTCGGCTGACGATGGCCGCGAGTTCGCGTCGCCAGTTGGCGCAGGCATAGACCCGCCAGCGCCGCGCGCTCGCTCCCTCAGGCCTGGCTCCGCTGTTCTCCCCCTCGGCCATGCCCCTTATGCATATCGCAGAACATCTCGGGGTGGCTCTCAAAGACTGCTTTGAGTTCCCAGGGAGGTCGGCCGGCGCAAATCAACGGACTGTTGGTGAAGGTCTGGGCGCTTCGCTCGCGCTCCCAGTGCGGCTCGGAATGCAGCTCCTGCCGCCCGGTGCGATTGACGGCGGCCCGGCCCGGCGGCGAAGGTGGAACCATGGACCTCTCCAACGACACCCGCGAGCTGATCACCATCGAGGCCTTTCTCACGCTGTCGGCGAAGATCAACTACCAGTTGAGCGCGCGCTCGCTGAAGCCGCCGGTGCTGCTGTCGCTGGTCCTTGGTCCGGCGCGGATCGACGAGCGCGGGCAGCAGGTGCTGCTGGAGGCCTTTCACGCGCTGCGCGCCGGCTACGACCAGGACCGCCGCCGGCTGGGAACGCCGGGGATCCTCCACCCGCTGCGCGCTGCCGCGCTGCTGGCGCGGACGCTCCCCGATCCCTCGCTGCCGGCGCTGCTGGCGGCGCTGTTCCATGACAAGGGCGAGGACCTGACCGAGGCCGACGTCGGCCCGGAGCGATTCGCGCGGATGCAGTCGCACTTCGAGGCCACCAAGGCCCTGCTGGCGCCGCCGGAGCGGGCGCGGCTGGACGACGCCATCGACAGCCTCTCCAATCACTGCCCGAGCTACTCGGCCTACCTGGGCCAGCTGGTGGACAACGCCCCGCGGCTGCCCGAGCTGCTCTACGTCAAGCTGGCCGACCGCATCGACAACACCTTCGACATCCACCTGCAGCACCCCGGGGTGTCGCGCTACAACTTCTACCGCGCGGCCTTCGACATCCTGTTCCTGCCCACCTTCCGCGGGGTGAGCATGGGCGATTTCCACTTCATGCCCGACACTCCCGAGGGCGTGATGCTGCTGAGCCAGCTGTTCAAGGACACGCTGCTCTTGGCGATGCTGCGCAACCACCGCCTCGACTCCCGCGACGAGGCGACCCGGCGCCTGTTCGTCGGGCTGGCCGTGGCGGGCATCCGCGAGGCGCAGTGGCTGGCGCTGGAGATGTTCAACACGGTCTACAAGGACGTCCGAGGCCAGCGGGAACTGTTGCTGGAGATGATGAGCTACTGCTCCAGCGGAGGCATCGACGCGGTGCGGGCCGAGGGCGCCGCCGGGGCACTGGACGGGGTTTTCGTCGCCTTCACCTCTGGGACCAAGGCCGATCAGAAGAAGATGCTCACCGCGCTGTTCGAGGATCGCGAGCGGCTGATTCGCATGACCCTGGCCTTCATCGTGGTCTTCGCCGCCTTCATCAACGATCCGACCTACACCCTGCGCGGAGTCGATCGCGGCGGTGCGCGGCCGGTGACCCCGGCCGCCTGAGGGCGCCGCAGGCCGCCCCAGCCTCGCCGCGGCGTTTCCGGCCACCTGGAGCGGGGGCGAGCGTTCGAGCCGGTCAGCCCCGCCGTTCTCAGAATCTTGGTGGGAGGAGCATCCGCCGGGGCAAGCTTGCTCTCGATTTCTCTCGAGAGGCCTCGCTGGGCTTTGGCGCCGGGCTCGGACGCGGGGATCTGCATCCTTGTTGGACATTGGGGAGCGCCTGGCGGTCGCGACGAAGTCCACCGAATCCAGCGAGGCCATAGCGCTCGCCCTGGTTCAGACGAGCCCGCGGTCCGCCTGATAGATTCGGGTGCGGCCAGCTTGCCGACGAGGGGATCCGATGCCGGTCGCGAACGCCGCGAAAGCCGTTGGAATCTGCTTGGGCGCTTCCACCATCACCGCGGTGGAGGTCGTCCGCGACGCGGGCGGAATCCGGATTGCCCAGGTCACAAGGCGCCACCACGAGGGAAACCCGAAGGAAGAGCTCGCCCGGATGGTCGAAGCGCTCGCTCCCGGTCAGGCCCCGCTGCTGGTCACCGGCCGCAACTTCCGCACCTTCGTCAACCTGCCCTCGATCACCGAGCCGGAGGCCAGCGAGTACGCCCTGCAGTTCGTCGCCAAGGACGGCCAGTTCGACACCCTGGTCTCCGCCGGCGGCGAGACCTTCATGGTCTACTCGCTCGACCGCAACCAGCGGATCAGCGGGGTGCACACCGGCAACAAGTGCGCCTCGGGGACCGGGGAGTTCTTCCTGCAGCAGACGCGGCGGATGGATCTCGCCCTCGAGCAGGCGGTTGAGCTGGGCGAGCGGGGAGCCTCCTATGCGGTGTCCGGCCGCTGCTCGGTGTTCTGCAAGTCCGACTGCACCCATGCCTTGAACAAGGGCGAGCCGGTCGAGAACGTCACCGCCGGGCTGTGCGAGATGATCGCCGCCAAGCTCCTCGAGCTGCTCGCCAAGGTGCCTCACCGCAGGGTGATGATGGTCGGCGGGACCTCGCTGAATCGGGCGGTGCTCAAGAATCTCGCCCAACACCTCGATCACCTCTGCGTCCCCGAGCAGGCGCCGTACTTCGAGGCCCTGGGCGCCGCCCTCGCCGCCTTCGACAAGGGCGCGCCGTTGTCGCCGAGCGCTTCCTTGATCAAGGCCGAGCACTCCAGCTTCGACTTCCTGCCGCCCCTGGCGGAGGCCAGCTCGCTGGTGGTCTTCAACCAGCTCGACTACGCCGTCGCCCAGCCCGGCGACCGCTGCCTGGTTGGCCTCGACGTCGGCTCCACCACCACCAAGGCGGTGCTGCTCAGGGCCGCCGACAACCGCTTCCTGGCGTCGGTCTACCTGCGCACCAACGGCAATCCGGTCGAGGCCGCGCGCGCCTGCTACCAGGGGCTGCTGGACCGCCTCGGGGGAGTCGAGGTGGAGATCGCCGGGATCGGCGTCACCGGCTCCGGTCGCCACATCGTCGGGCTCTACTCGCTGACCGAGGGCATCATCAACGAGATCATTGCCCACGCCGCGGCCGCCGCCTTCTTCGACCCCGAGGTGGACACCATCTTCGAGATCGGCGGTCAGGACGCCAAGTACACCCACCTCACCAACTCAGTCGCCTCCGACTACGCCATGAACGAGGCCTGCTCGGCGGGCACCGGCTCGTTCCTCGAGGAATCGGCCTACGAGTCCTTCCATCTCAAGGCCGAGGAGATCGCTTCGCTGGCGCAAAAGGCCACCCGGCCCCCGAACTTCAACGACCAGTGCGCGGCGTTCATCTCCTCCGACATCAAGAACGCCATCCACGAGGGAATCTCCCGCGAGGACGTCCTGGCCGGCCTCGTCTACTCGATCTGCCTGAACTACATCAACCGCGTGAAGGGCCATCGGCCGGTGGGCGAGAAGGTCTTCATGCAGGGCGGCGTCTGCTACAACGCCGCGGTGCCGCTGGCGATGGCCACGGTCCTGGGCAAGAAGATCGTCGTGCCGCCCGAGCCGGGCCTGATGGGCGCCTTCGGCGTCGCGCTCGAGCTCAAGAAGCGCATCGAGCTGGGGCTGGTCGCGCCGCAGCCCTACGACCTGCGGAAGCTGGTGGCGCGCGAGGTCACGCAGAAGGAGCCGTTCACCTGTCCCGGCGGGCGCGAGAAGTGCGATCTCAAGTGCCGCATCAGCCGGGTGGTGATCGAGGAGCGGGTGTTCCCCTTCGGCGGCGCCTGCAACAAGTACTACGACCTGCACCGCGGGCGGCACATCGGCGCCGAGGACTACGACCTGGTCAAGGTGCGGTCCCGGCTGATGTTCGAGAAGTACACCCCGGCCCGCCCCAGCGCTCCGGGCGCGCCGACCATCGGGATCAACAAAGCGCTGCTCGCCCACGAGGTCTTCCCGCTCTACCACCGCTTCTTCAGCGAGCTGGGCTGCCGGGTGGTGGTGCCCGACCGGATGAACGAGACGGCGCTGAATCGGCAGACGACCTCGATGTGCTACCCGGCCCAGCTGGCCATCGGCTTCTTCGACCGGCTCACCGAGAAGTGCCCCGACTACTACTTCATGCCGCAGCTGCGCGAGCTCTACGTCGAGAACGGGAACGACAAGCAGGACTTCTGCGCCACCTGCCTCTTCTCCCAGGGCGAGCCGTACTGGATGAGCGCGCTCTTCAAGGACAAGCAGCTCAAGGACCGCGTCCTCGACCCGACGCTCAACTTTCGCCAGGGCTATGCCAGCCAGCGGCCGGTCTTCGTCGAACTGGCGAAGAAGCTCGGGTTCGCCGAGGCCAGGGCCATCAAGGCCTTCGCGGCCGCGGTCGCCAACCAAGAGGCCTTCGAGGCCGAGCTCAGGGAGATCGGCAGGCGGGCGCTGGCTGAGATCCGCGCCAATCCGCTGGCGAGCGCGACGATCCTCTTCGGCCGCCCTCACAACGCCCTGACCGACGAGGCCAACAAGGGCATTCCGCGCAAGCTGGCGACGCGGGGCCACTATGTGATCCCCTACGACATGCTCGACCTCGGCCGCGAGGAGCTGCCCGAGCCCTTCAAGTCGAGCATGCACTGGGGGATCGGGCAGGAGCTGCTGCGCGCCGCGCAGCTGGTGCGCCGCGACAACCAGCTCTTCGCCGTCTACATCACCAACTTCCTCTGCGCCTTCGACTCCTTCCTGGTGCCGCACATGCGGCGGATCATGGGCGACAAGCCGTCGCTGACCCTGGAGCTCGACGGCCACACCGCCGATGCCGGGGTCAACACCCGCATCGACGCCTTCCTCGACGTGGTGCGCAACTACCTGCAGGTGCAGAAGGCGCAGCGGCCGCCCGTGGCGCGCGGCCAATTCATCCCCGCGAGGCTGGAGGCGGTTGGCGAACAGCTGGTGTTCGTGGACTCGGAGGGAGCGCGCACGCCTTTCACGGATCGCTCGGTGAAGGTGCTGGTGCCGCCGATGGGCGAGCTGGGCACGCCCGCCTTCGCCGCGGCGCTGCGGAAGGTGGGGTTGAATGCCGTGCCGCTTCCGATCGGCGACGACGAGATGCGGCGGCTGGGTCGGTCGGTCCTGACCGGCAAGGAGTGCATCCCGCTGGTGGCGATCCTGGGATCGTTCCTCAAGTACCTGAAGCACGAGCGGAAGGAGGGCGAGAAGGTCGCTATCTTCCTGCCCAAGGCCCACGGTTATTGCCGGCTGGGCCAGTACTTCCCCACCACCGAGCTGCTCATCGCCGAGAAGCAAATCCCCGATGCGGTGCCGTTCTATTTCGCCGGCGAGGTCGGCTACACCGGCCTGGGGGTCGAGTTCTCCCTGACCGCCTGGAAGGCGATCGTCATCGCGGACGTGATGGACGACATCCGCAACGCCCTGTTCACCCTGGCGGTCGATCAGCGGTCCGCGCTCGAGATCTTCGACCAGGAGTACCGCAAAATCCTGGGCATCGTCTCCGGCAAGCGGCTGGTGACCGACCTCTACGGCCAGCTCGAGGAGAGCGCGCAGCGGCTCTCGACCCTCGAGCTGAGAATGTCCTTCGAGGAGGCGCCGCAGGTGATGATCGGCGGCGAGTTCTTCGTCCGGCGCGACGAGTGGTCCAATCGCCAGATCGCCCGGATGCTGGCGCGCCAGGGGATCATCGGCCGCAGCGCCTCGGTCCACGAGTGGCTCTTCTACAACAACTACCTGATCAAGAAGGGCGTCTGGAAACCCAACCACAAGCTCAAGGACTGGGTGGAGTTCGGCGTCTCCGACGTGGTGCAGCTGGCCATCGAGCGGCGCATCAAGGAGTGCCTGGTCAAGTCCGGGCTCTATGACCCGGAGAAGCTCGACGTCTCCGAGTACGACCGCTACTCCGAGCACCTCATCTCCCACCGGCTCACCGGCGAGCCGGGCTTGAGCACCGGCAAGGTCCTCAAGGACGGCCTCGACAAGTTTGCCGGCTTCATCAACATCGGCCCCTTCGGCTGCATGGTGACGCGCTTCACCGAGTCGGTGGTGACCAACCACCTGGAGATGAAGGACAAGGTCGAGGCCTACGCCCAGGCCGGAGAGCGGTACGTGACGAGCCGGCGCTTCGACGAGCAGGAGCGGATTCCGTTTCTGACCATCGAAGTCGACGGCAACCCGTTTCCGCAGCTGCTCATCGCCAAGTTCGAGAGCTTCTGCCTGCAGGTGAAGCGGGTAGCTGCCAAGCAGGGCAAGCGAGTGTTCGAGCCGGCGCGGACCGATCGAGCAGGCGCCAGCGAGGTCGAACAACTCGAGTGCTGACGAGCGGAGGCGGCGGTCCCGCTAGCGCGCCTCGTTGGCCCCGCATTCGCGGCTCGCCGCAGGGGGCGAGCCGCGGCGCTCGACTGCCGGTTCCTTCGCGCTCTCTGCCGCGACCTGCGGCGCAGCGGTCTCGGCGCCGCCTCTCGCCGCCAAGGCCTCTGCCGCCAGCTTCTTCGCGGCGTTCTCCACCGCGGCGATCATCCTGGGCAGCTCGCGGTTGTTGGCCATGTTGGCGGCCCAGCTGGGAATGATGCCCCCGGGATCGGTGCCGACCGTGTAGGTGAAGTCGGTTCCGGAACCGTCGGGCTTGAGCACCCAGCCGCCATTGTTGATGCGGATGCGAACCACTCCGTCCCGGGGCGCCGGACCCTGGTCGGCGGCGACCGACCAGCTCTCGCGGAATTCGCCTCCGGAGAGCAGTTCGTCCTGCTCCAACTCGACGCGGATGGTGTAGTCGCGTTGGCTGACGACCGGCAGATCGAGCCGGTTGTAGACCAGCTGCACCTTGCAGCCGGGAAGGCTCTGCGCTCCCGGCTCGCACCGCTCGTAGGAGAGAACCTTCTCCTCGACGATGCCGCGCAGCACGCCCTCGTACTTGGCGGGAGCCAGGACCACCTGCCGCACGGCCCAAGGCGGAGCCGCCATCACCCCGCGCGCCTGGACGGTGACCACCGAGGCCCCCGGATCCTGACGGCGAAAGATACGCCCCTGCGGGAACGAGGAGACCTGCTCCCAGTCCGCGCCCTCCGCTGCCGCGGCGGAGGTGCCGGCGACTGCCAGGGCTGCGAAGAGGATGCGGGAGAGGCGCATGGTCGGCCCAATTTTATGCGCTTCGCTCCCGCGAACCAATTCCGGATGGTCGGGCCGGAGCTGGCCGACCATCGCGGCTGCGGATGCTGGCCAGAGGAGGCCGGCGCTCTCACCCCGGCGGCGGCCCGAGTCCGCCGTCGAGCGCGAGCCCGGCGCCGAGGCGCTCCAGCAAGGCCGGTGCGACCTCGACCAGCATCGAGCAGCGGGGACCTTCCTGGCCCGAATCGCGTCGCCAGGTGACGCGCACCAGCTTGTCCTGCCACGAGGCGAGATCGGCACTCGGCGAGGGCAGGCGCGGCAGGGCGTGGTCGATGCTCTTGAAGTCGAACGCCTGGTCTTCGCAGTTGGCCGGGTACCGGATCCAGAGCGCGGCGTCGGCCTGCACGCGCCCGGCGTCGTTCAGCGCGGGGACCGCCAGCCCCACCCGCACGATGCCTCGGCCCACCAGCTTGACCTCGCACACTCGCTGGGTCGGCGAGAGGGGAACGGTGCAGGGCATCGGCTGCACGTCCTCCTGGAAGAGGGCCAGCGCGCCGAAGCGCCCCAGGTTCTTGGTGGTGATGATGGCCCGCTTGATGTCCGACTGGAGGCGGCGCGCCTCGGCCAGCTGCGGAGATTCGTCGCAGGCGGAGAGCAGTCCGCAGAAAAGAAGGATGGCGAGGCCCAGGCGCACTGAGAGGTCACTGTCCCTTGGGAGGAGGATTCGCCTCCGTTCGCCCCGAGCGAAGTCGAGGGGCCCTCGACTCGGGCCTCCGGCCCTACGCTCGGGCTGATCGGTGGTTCGGTTCGTTGTCGAGCGTAGGTTCGGACACACCTAGACGTTATGCCACGACGGCAGCATGCCGCGCTCGCGGTGCTCGGCGAACGAGTAGGCGGTCCCGGCGGCGATCAGGTGGCAAACCCAGCCGAGCATGCCCCCGCTCCCAACCCAGAACCCCGGGGTGACCACCAGCCAGAACAGGCCGCGCCAGATGCAGCCGTTGTAGATCTGCCCCACGCCTGGGACGACGAAGCTCAGCAGTGCCGCGACACCGGGCTTGCTCATGTGGCCGCTCCTCCTCGCCTATCGCTCTCTTCTACGAAACGGCATGAGCGCCATTGCCGGCGGAGCGATCAGAGGAGGCTTTCGAAGGAGATCCCGCGCTTGCGCAGGACCTCCTCGGCGGCGCGAACGCCGTGCCAGACCGCCTCCTCGACGAGCGTCTTTCCGGAGAGCTCGGTATGGGCAAAGTGAATCGGCCCGAGAGGTCCCTGGGCGTTGCGCCTCGCTGGCGACCAGATGAAGCCCACCCGCGGTCGGACCATGGCGTGGCCCCAGCGGAAGACGTCGATGCTCTCCACCGCGTCGAGGAAACCCTCGTGGGCGCGGTCGAGATCGGAAACCACGGCGTCGGCCCAGCGATCCCAGCTGGCCTCGAGCAGCTCGCGGCGGGGCACCGACGGATCGGAGTTGCACAGCGCCCAGTACCAGGTCCAGCTGGTCGGCCCGTGATCGCGGCCGGTCTGATGGGTATCCACGACGTAGCCGAGGGAGCGGCTCTCGTAGAGCACGTTGTCCCAGGCGGTGGGAAAGCCCTTCGAGCCGGGACGGGAGCGCAGCTGGATGTTGGCGACCGCCCACGGCGTGTACTCGAAGGCGGCCAGGTGAGCCGGCGGATCCTTTCGATAGGGCGCGACGATGCGACGAGTGACCAGCGCCGGGGTCGCGCAGATGGCGTCCTGCGCCTGCCAGCTCTCGACGACGCCGCGCGTGGAATCGAAGGAGATTGCTTCGATTCCCTCGCCCGCCGGAGCGAGGTCGGTGACCAGGCAGCCGGCGCGGGCCCGGGCTCCGATCGCCGCGGCGAAGTGCCGCACCAGCCGGTTGTTGCCTTCGGGCCAGGTGAGGAACTCGCTCGGCTTGTCGCCGGGTTTCTCTAGTCGGGCGGCGAAATAGAAGATGCCGGCCCAGGCGCTGATCTGGTCGAGCGTGAGGCCGTAGTCGTCGCGGCAGCCGTATTCGACGAACCAGCGCAGCCGCGGTGAGGTGAAGCCGTTCTGGTCGAGCCAGGCCGCCATCGAGAGCTGGTCGAGCGCCACCAGTTCCGGATCGTCCGAGCCGTGCGCCATGGGAAGGGCGAAGGCGCGCCGGCCCTGGCGGTCGCGGTAGGCGGCCCAGCGGTTCATCGCCTCATTGAAGGCGCGAAGCAGGCGCAGATCCTCGGCGCTGGCCCCGGCGAACAGGTAGAGCCCTTCGTACCAGGCGCCTTTGTAGAAGAGGCGCTCCTGGGGCGCCCGGCAGAGCGCCTCTTCTGCCCAGTGGATGCGGCCGTCGGGGGCGCGCGACTCGATCAGCCCCATCTCGTCGAGGAGCGTGACCAGCGAGCGATTCGAGGGATCGGGCGTCGGGACGTAGTGCGCCGCCCAGGCGTGGGTCGCCTCGCCGCGGGCGGTGCCGCCGAGCACCGGCTCGAGCTCGAGCAGGGTGAAGTCATCGAAGCCGGCGCGCAGCAGCCGCCAACCGGCGGTGAGCCCAGCGATGCCGCCGCCGACGATCAACACGCCGGTGGTCTTCTTCTCTCCGCTTGCGCGAGGTGGCTCGGCTCTCAGGCGATGGCCGAGGGCATCGGACTGTCCGAGCAAGCGCCCCGAGAACCGGCGGGGAGCGGGAGACTTTCTGCAGGCGCTGGCCGCCAGCGGGGCGCCCAACACCGCGGCCAGGAACTCCCGGCGAGTCAGGCCCAAGGCCCACCTCTGCGCCGCGCGGCCCGGGAGGCGAGGAGAAGGAAAGAAGTCATTGGTGCTTCTTCTGATACCGCTCGCGCAGCACCGCGACGCCATCTCCCTCGAGGTGCTCGAGGCAAGGCACGCGTCCGCAGTAGGCCAGGATCAGCGCCTCGGCGGGACCGCGCAGCAGCGGGCCGTCGCCGTGGGAAAAGGCGACGTCGGTGGCCTCGAAGCGCAGTCCCGCTCGCCAGGCGTTGCGGGTGAAGCCGCCGGGTTTGGTGGTGGAGAGGAAGTTCAGGACGATCTGTCCGCGCTCTGGCGACATCCGGCCGCGCTGGTCCAGAGGCCAGCGCAGATCGAGGCCGTGGATCAGTATCTCCGCCAGCCCAACTTCCAGCGGAGCGCCGGGCATGGCGAAGCGCCGGTCGGCATTCTTCCGCAGCGAGGCAGCGAGCTCGCCGACCGGCCGCCTGGCGTGCTTCCAAGTCAGCTCATCGATGGCCTTGCCGATGTTTCCCCGCGCGGCCAGGAACGCCCAGAGGATCCTGGGGGCGGAGACGTCGAAGGCGAGCGTCAGATGCGCGGCCACGTCCTTGACGGTCCAGGTCGGCATCAAGCTCGGCAGACTGAGCTGCTGCTCGGTCAACGACTCCAGCAGCGCGGCAACGTTGCGCCGCTCATCGACGATCATCTCGCGGATATTCATCGGCATCCCCTCTAGTAGATCGATCCCAAAATGATGTGCCAATCCGTTCGGCCCGAGCGTAGCGAAGCGAAGTCGAGGGCGCCCCTCGACTTCGGCGCTGCGCGCCTACGCTCGGGGTGACCGGTTCCATTGAAATGCAAATCGGGAAACATTGTACTAGTTCCAGCGCCGCCATTCGGACTCGTAGTACTGGACCAGGATCTGGTTGTTGAGCCGGTTCACTTCGACCGGGACCGGGGCCATGTCCTGCGGCAGCGAAAAGAGGGTGGGCATCAGCGAATCGGTCAGGAAGCGCAGACCGGTCACTGATAGATGCGCGGGCACCTCGAACGGCTCGTCCATCGCCAGCACGTAGCCCCACTCGCCGAAGGAGGGCACCGGGGTGTGGTAGGGGCGGGTGACGAAGCCGGCTTCCTCGAGGGTGCGCACCACGCACCAGAAGGAGGCGCGGGCCATCAGCGGCGAGGTGCTCTGAACGGTGATCGGCGCGCCCTTGGCCAGGGCCTTCTTGAGCATCCGGTAGAAGCGCGTGGTGTAGAGCTTCCCCAGCGAGTAGTTGTTCGGGTCGGGGAAATCGACGATCGCCGCGTCGAACTGGCCGTGATCCTCCTGGATCCAGACGTAGGCGTCCTCGTTGACCACCTGCACCTTGGGCGACTCGAACGAGCCCTGGTTGATGGTCCGCAGCAGCGGATGGGTCCTGGCGACGCGGATCATCTCGGGATCGAGGTCCACCAGGACGATCTGCTCCAGCTGCGGATAGCGCAGCAGCTCGCGCACCGCCAGCCCGTCGCCGCCGCCCAGCACCAGCACGCGCCGCGCTTCAGGTCGCAGCGAGAGGGCAGGGTGCACCAGCGACTCGTGGTAGCGGTACTCGTCGGCGCTGGAGAACTGGAGATTTCCGTTGAGGAAGAGCTGGAAGCTGCCGCGCCCGCGGGTGAGGACGATCCGCTGGTAGGGGCTGGAGCGGGCGTAGACGATCTCGTCGGAGTAGAGCCCCTCCTCGGCGAGGCTGGTCAGTCTCTCGGAGGCGACCACCCCGGCGCACAGCAGGCCGATGACCAGGAAGGCCTGCGCGCGCAGGAATCCGGTGCGTCCCAACGCCGGCTTCAGCAGCCAGGTGCTGGCCAGGCCGACCAGGGCGTTGAGCAGCCCGAAGACCATGCTGGTGCGCACCAGCCCCATGCGCGGGACCAGGAACATCGGGAACAGCAGCGAGGCGAGCAGCCCGCCGGCGTAATCGAAGGTCAGGACCCGGGCGATGAGGTCCTTGAACTCGTAGCGGTCCTTGAGGATGCGCAGCAGCAGCGGGATCTCCAGCCCCACCAGCGCTCCGATCGCCGCCACCACCAGGTAGAGCACCAGGCGGAAGAACGAGAGGTGGGCGAAGGCGAAGAACAGCAGCGGCGCGGAGACCCCGCCGATCAGCGCCACCATCAGCTCGACTTCGATGAAGCGCCGCGGCAGGCCCTTCCCCACGAACTTGGAGAGGTAGCTGCCGAGACCGAGCGCCGACAGGTAGACCCCGATCACCGTCGAGAACTGGGTCACCGAATCGCCCAGCACGTAGCTGGCCAGCGCCCCGGCCAGCAGCTCGTAGACGAGCCCGCAGGTGGCGATGACGAGGACGGTGGCGAGCAGCAGCGGCCCGGTCACGTGGCGCTCAGCGGATCGCCGAGGAGATGATGATCGACAGCCCGATGATCACCGAGCCGAGCACGATGCCCAGCGAGGTGTTCTGGTCCTCCTCGATCTCCTTGCGCACCGAGAACGGCACCAGCTTGGTGATGATCCAGAAGGAGACGCCGAAGACGGCGACTCCGATGAAGGAGAAGATCAGCGACTGGACGATGCCCTGCGTGAGGTGCTCGGTCATTTACTTCCCTCCGTGAAAGCCGGTGTGCCAGAAGTGGAAGGAGCGATAGCCGCCCGGGGATTGCCGGACGCTGGTGGGGATTTGCCGGCGGCCCTCCGACTGCAGCTCCCAGCCGAACAGGCCGGCGCCGGCGTAGGTGGCCACCGCCGCGATGGCGATGAGTCGATAGAGGAAGATCATTCGTCGTCCTCGCTGGAAGAGCTCGACGGCTGCAGGTTGCTCTCCTCCCAGCGCCGGCCCTCGAAGGCTCCGTAGCGCCAGAGGATCACGAACGGGAAGAGGCCGACCACGAGCGCGACCCACAGGAAGTGGGCAATCCGCGCGACCCCGCTGACTAGGGTGAGGGTGATTCGCGGCGCTCGCTTGCCGGGCTCCCAGCCGGCTTCGGTACGCAACGTGTAGCGCCCGGCCGGCAGGCTGGAGAGGAAGGTGCTGCTGTCGCGGTTGTTCTCGGTCCAGGCGCCGTCGGAGTCGGTCCCCGAGTAGTGGGCGCTCTCGAGATTGAACTCGTCGGCCTCGCCGGTGTCCTCGTTGATCAGCGTGCCCGAGACGAAGGCCCAGCTGTTGTTGACGTCCGAGGCCAGCTGAATCTCCAGGTTGCGCCTGCCATTCTCGATGACGAAGGGCTCGCTGAATCCGGTGACCGAGGTCCAGGGCTCGCTGGGCGCCGCCGCGTGGAAGTCCGACCTCCCCGCGGTGTCGAACGACGTTTCCTTGGTGTCGCCCGAGCCCGATGAGGCCTCCGCCACGTCGCGGCTGGGCAGCTGCGCCTGGTAGACGACCTTCTCGCCGGCCCGCACCAGGAAGATCATCAGCAGCAACACCGCGGCGAGCAGGCCGTAGAGGGCGGTGGGCCCGGCCTTCTCCATCGCCTTGGCGTGCGGGTTGGGCTGCATCGAGCCGATGCCGCGGGCCGCGCTCTCAGGCTTCTCGAGGCCGAAGGCCTGGAAGACCTCCTCGGCCGAGAGGTAGACGGCGTGAGACCAGTTGGTCTCCTGGGCGGTCGCTTCGCAGGAGAGCCCTTCGGGCGGCCGAACGTAGTCGGTGGCGACCGCGCTCTCGTCCAGCTTCACCGCCCAATACAGCTCGCCGACGATGCCGGTGACCCGGGCGGTGACTGACGAAAAGGCCTTGTAGAGCTTTCCCTGGTAGCGGGCGGCCTTGGGCCCTTCCTCGACCTCGCCGGCGGAGATGCTCTCCACCAGCGACCAATGTCCCTCGGAGCAGACCAGCCAGCGGAAGGCGGCGCGCTCCTGGTCGTAGAGGAGGAACTCCTCCCAGTCGTACGAGACGTCTTCGACGACGCACTCGCGCTCGAGCCAGCCGATGGCCTGGTACTCCACTCCATGGAAGGTGCCCTTGCTGCCCAGCGGAATGGCCAGCTGGCGGCGCTTGAGCTCGGCGAGGATGCGCAGGTTGCCTTCGGCGGTGTCGAGCAGCGCGGCGCAGTGCGGGCAGGTGACCCGCATCGTCTGGTCGGGCGCGCGCAACTCCAGCGGCCCGCGGCACTTGGGACAGATCAGCTTTGCCGCCGAGACCTTCTGGAGCTTGGGCGGCGGCAAGCCTTCGGTGTCGATCCTCAGATCGTCGAACTGGACCTCGCGCCCGAGGTAGATGTGCGGAGGGTCGTCGGCGTAGTCGATGGTCCCGAAGACGCCGCCCTGGCCGGCGACGTCGGCGCTGGCCACTTCCTCGCCCACGGGGATCGGCTCGGGCAATTCTCCGCGGGCGGTGAGGTAGCGGGCCTTCTTGAGATCGGAGATCACCACCTGGCCCGTGGTGGGCAGGAAGATCTTCTGGCCCGGCCAAAGCGCTTCGAAGCGCGGGACCGGGCGCGGGCTGATGGCGAAGGTGAAGTAGTAGTGGCCGGCGGCCTCGGCCAGCCAGCCGAAGCGGCCATCCTCGAAAGTGGCGTACCACTCGTCCCAGACGCCCTGCTTCCACTCCAGCTGCACCCGCCCGACCACTTCGAAGCCCGCGCCTTGGTACCGGCCGCGCGCGCCCAGGGTGAGCCGGGCGCCGGTGGGAACCAGATCGGCGACCTTGCCCAGGCTCTCCAGTCCCTTGTCGGTGCGCAGGGCGCTGAACTGGCAATGGTCGCAGACGATGACCCGCGAGCTTCCGACGCGGAACTCGAGCGGCGCGCCGCAGCCTGGGCACTGCGCGGCGATGGCGTTGTAGTCCACGCTCATGTGCGCGAGTCCCCTCTCTCCGGACGGCGAAGCGCGCGCACCGCCACCTCGCTGGCTCCCAGCAGCTCTTGAAGTCGCTTGGCCCAAGGCCATTCCGGGCGCGGGCGACAGCAATAGAGATTGAGCGCGCAGTACCCGGACTCGGGGAAGCTGTGGCAGGCCAGGTGCGACTCGGTGAGCATCAGCAGCCCGGTCACTCCCCCTGGCTCCGGGAAGACATGGAACTGCGGCGCGCCCAAGGGCTTGAGCGACAGCTCGGCGACGAGCGCATCGAACAGAGCCCGCAGCGCCGCGGGATCGCGCAGCCGGCGCGGATCGCAGCCGCGCGCGTCGACGATCCACTCGACCCCGCCGGTGAGCGGGAGGACCTCGGGCTTGCCCATGGCGTCGGCAGTTCTATCAGCCCACGGGGGCCACTGTCACACCGCGGACAGAGCGCACCAGTCAATCGGAGGCCGCAGCGCCGACGAACGGGTTGTGGAGGCGTTCCTCGCCCAGCGTCGAGGGCTCGCCGTGGCCGGAGTGGAAGACCACTTCGTCGCCCAGCGGGAAGAGCTTGGTGCGAATCGATGACAGCAGTTCCTCCAGCGATCCGCCGGGGAGATCGGTGCGGCCGATGGAGCCTTGGAAGAGGGTGTCGCCGGTGATCAGCAAGCGCTGGGCGGGGAAGTAGAGGCAGCAGCCCCCGGGAGTGTGTCCCGGGGTGTGGATGACGCGGCACAGGACCGACCCCAGCCTGATTTCGTCGCCATCGCCGAGCCAGCGCTCGACGTCGGGAATCGCCGCCGCAGGAAACCCGAACATGCGGGCCTGTGTTGGCAGCGCCTGGAGCCAGTCGCGGTCGGCGGAGTGAAGGTAGAAGGGGACGCCAAAGCGCTGCTTGGCCTCGGCGACTCCGGCCACGTGATCGATGTGGGCGTGGGTGTTGACGATGGCGATCGGCTTGAGCTGGTGGCGCGCCAGCACCGCCGCGATGGCCTCGGCGTCGCCTCCGGGATCGATCAGGAGCGCCTCGCGGCTCTCCTCGTCCCCGACCACGTAGCTGTTCTCCATAAAGGGAGCGTTGACGACCGTCTCGACGATGAGTCCCATGGTCCGTTCCTCGGCGGGGATTGTAGCGGGCAAGGAAAGGTTCGGCCGGGCGGAAATTTCCGACCGATTTTCGACAAAGTTCTCTGGCCAGAGCGAGCGCGGCTGATAGGGTGCTCGCCGACGAGCTTCGGAGGCCGCGTCCGAGCCGTCGACGGTCCCGCGCAGGCGCTCGGGAACGTGAGGGGGAAATCCGCAAATCACCAGGAGGGTGATGATGAAGCCGTTGTGCGCGCTGTTGCTCATGCTGTCGATTGCCATGCCGGTGGCTGCTCAAGAATCCGCGACTGCACCGGTTCACGAGCCCCGGGTCGGTATCGGGGTCGATCCACTTCAACTCATCGGAGACCAGTTTCTCGCGACGTTCGCCGCGCTTTCGAGCAGTTCTTCCTCGTCCTCTTCAATCATGGACCGCTACCGCGGCGCGACCCTCTACGTCCCGGTGAACGTCCTTCCCTTCCTGCGGATCGAGGCTTCACTTGGCTACTTCGGGTACTCCGCCGCGAGCTCGACCACCAGCTCGATCACCGGCCAGCCCAAGTCCTCCTCAGACTCTCGCTCGTCGAGCATGACCAACGCCGGGCTCTCGGCGTTCTACCGCCTTCCTGGAATGGGGAACCTCGGCTTCTATGCCGGTCCGCGACTTGGGCTGAGCGTCCTCTCGATGACCAGGGACTCGACGGTGCCGGCCTGGGACACCGGAGCGGACACCAGGACGGTCTCCGAGAGCTCTCAAATCAACTGGACGATGGGGCTGGCCGCCGGAGCCGAGTACTTCTTCGTTCCTTGGTTCAGCCTGGGCGCGGACGTCGAAGGGGGCTACCAGATCTTCGGCACGCCGAAGTACACGACCACGGTCACCCCGGCGCCGCCTCCAAATCCCACGCCGGGTCCCTCGGTCACTACGACTTCGTCGATGAGCACTGGCTTCACCGGCGCCAGCGTGCGGCTGCGGTACTACTTCCTGTAGCAGCTTCTCTCCGCCCGGAGGTCAATGGCTCCGGGCGGAGAAGCCTCCTACTCGAACTTCACCCGGCCGAAGCGCGAGCTCTTGTGGAAGTTCCCCTGGCGCTTGATCGGCGACCAGGCGTTGGCGACGCTCTGCCCATCGCGAAAGGCGTACAGGTTCATTCGCCACACGTCGCCGCTCTTGGGCGGAATCGCGGTCCGGCCCGGGGCCAGCGAGTTCCAGGGAATGGCGACCTCGATCGCGTATCCGCCGGGAACGATCGCCCCGGCGCGCTCGGCGTTGCACGACCAGTTCTGGTGCCCGAAGACCTTTCCCGCAGGTCCTCCGACG
>JBBIQS010000086.1:0-34487 GCA_037442205.1 Myxococcales bacterium | reverse complement strand
CAAGCTCGCCGGCGTCGAGCCCAAGGAGTACCTCAGGGCTGCCGTGATCGCCGCCATTCGCGGACTGGCGGTGCCGCTGCCCCACGAGTACGCCGTCGCGATTTCAGCCTCCAAGTAGCTCGCGCTTACCCGACTGCGACTCTCCAACCTCTTGCAAGACGGGGCGGGGCGAGGAGTTACAGTGCTTCTTGAAGCCCAAGAGGACGTGGCCGTCGGGGAGCAACTCCAGCCGGCGCTGGAAGACGCACCGCACACCATGTCCACCTCCACGCTCGCCGAGCTGCCCGCCGCCCGATTCGTTCCCCTCCGGCAGCGCACGTTCCTCCCCACCACCCTCGAGGAAGCGCGCCGGCGCGGCCGGGACGAGCTCGACGTGGTGCTGGTCACTGGCGACGCCTACGTCGATCACCTCTCCTTCGGCGCCTCGGTCATCGGCCGGGTGCTCGAGGCGGCGGGCTGGCGGGTGGGCATCCTCCCGCAGCCCGACTGGAAGTCCGCCGAGTCCTTCCGCGCCCTGGGGCGTCCGCGCCTGTTCTTCGGCATCACCTCGGGCGCGATGGACTCCATGGTCAACCACTACACCGCCCACAAGCGCCGCCGCTCCCACGACGCCTACTTCTCCCGAGGCCGAGGCCGGCCTGGGCCCCGACCGCGCCACCAACGTCTACGCCAGCGCTGCCGCGAGGCGTTCAAGGGCGTGCCGATCAACGCCCGCGCCGGGAAGGAGCAGTACCTGGTGCCCTACTTCATCTCCAGCCACCCGGGCTGCACCCTGGAGGACGCCGCCGAGCTGCACGCCTGCGCGCCCACCACTGGAAGCCGCAGCAGGTCCAGGACTTCATGCCCACCCCGATGACCTGGCCACCGACATGTTCTACAGCGGCATCGATCCCGCTTCGATGAAGCCGCTCCACGTCGACCGCGACGTGAAGGCCAAGCGGCTGCAGAAGGCACTGATGCGCTGGGCCGATCCCGAGCTGGCGCGCGACTACGACGAGGCGATGCAGCGACTGGGGCGGCGGCGGTCGGGACGCTCACACCGCTGAGCGCGCGCTTCCCCAGGACGGCCCCTCGAGAATCTCGTCCGCCTGCTCTCGGGCCAGGAACAGGAGGCGCGTCTTTCCCCTCGAACGGCTGGGCATTCCCTCGCCGCTCCTGAGCGACGGCCCCAACGGACTGCGCAAACCGGAAACCGGCGGCTCGATGAACCGCGGGACGGGCCATCCCGGCGAGCTGCTGCCAGTCCGTCGAGCATCCTGGCGATCCTCGCCGGCTCGGTGACCTCGTTGACCGCCCGCAGAGTGCCGCCGCAGCGGCGTTGATCGACCCCGATTCCCGAACGACTTCTTCATCAGCTCCGCCCAGGGGATGCAGCTCCCGGTGGGCTCGCCGTCCGAGCAGACCTCGTCGCCCTAGAGGGATCTCCGGCGGCGGGAAGGTGCTCGTCTCCCCAGGGCATCGGCCCGCTCGGATTCCGAAGCGAGCGCTTCGACTTCCTTCGACCCGCGGGAAGAGCGCCTGGGCCTTGCGCGCGGAGGTGACCGACCCGCTACTTCCTACCGCCCAGCTCCTCGTCGACGAGCTGCTTGAAACGCTCGTACGGCTGAGCCCCCATCACCAGCCGTCCGTTGACGAGGAACGCCGGCGTGCTCTCCACGGCCGCCTGCCGGCCCGCCTCCAGGTCCTGCTGCACCTTGGCGGCCTGGCTGCCGGAGTCGAGGCACTGGTTGAACTTCGCCTCGTCCAGCCCCACGGACTTGGCGTAGTTCCTCAGGTCGTCGACCTCGAGCGAGGCCTGGCGGGCGAACAGGACGTCGTGCATCGGCCAGAACTTGCCCTGCTGGTCGGCGCAGAGAGCGGCCTCGGCGGCCTTCCCGGCGCTCTCGTGGAACGAGAGCGGGAAGTGGCGGAAGACGAGGCGCACCTTGCCAGCGTAGTTGGCCACCAGCTGCTCCATGGTCGGCACCGCGCGCGCGCAGTAGGGGCACTGGAAGTCGCTGAACTCGACGATGGTCACCGGCGCGTCCGCCGGGCCCTTGGACGGGCCGATGGCGGCGACCTGGGCCCGCGGCTCGGGCAGCGTGATCCTGACCTTGTGCTGCTGCTTGAGCTGCTCGAGGTAAGCCATCACCGCCTGCTCGCCGATGGCGGCCTTGAGCATCGGCTTGGCCTGCTCGAAGTCGCGGCCGCCGAAGCTTTCCTTGTCCTGCTGGTACCGCTGCCGCAGCTCCGCCTCCGACACGCCATTGATCGCCTGCTCCTCGACATCCTTGAGGAGCTGCTCCTCGGACTTGCCCTGGGCTTTGGCCTGCTGCTCCATCAGGCGCTCGAGGATGAGCGACTCGAGGCCTTGGCGCCTCAGGTCGTAAAGCTGGTGCGCGAGCGACTGGTCGAGCTCGCCCAGCGCGATCCGCTTGTCGTCGTAGGTGGCCACCACCGAGCTCTCCGCGCCGCTGCTGCCGCCGGCAACCGGGGCCCCGGGGGCGCCGTCGGAGGTGACGCTCTTGTTGCAGGCGGCCAGCGCGAGCGCGAGCAGGGCGGCGGCGAAGGGGCGGCGGTTCATCTCGAGTCTCCAGTTGGTCCCAGAAGGCCGAGGCAACCTAGCGCCAGAGAAATTCGAGCGCCAGCGCATAGGAAATGGGAACGCCATCGGCGAGGCGAGCATCCCGCGACGGAGGGTCGAGGACATCGGGGATCGGATCCAATCCTTCGATCTTCGGGAAGAGCTGCTGGGCCCTCCACGCGATCCGCTCGGCGATGGCCTGGAGGTCCTCGTCCTTGGGCCTGATGGCGGCGAAGACCGGTTGCCATCAGCATCCTCGACGAAGACGCCGCCGGGGATCACAGCGTCAAAGCGCGGCCAGAGCAGCGCCTCATGGCGCGGGCAAGTGGCTGTCCCGGGCCTCGTCTTCTCCCTCGAGCTCTCTGGCGCGGTCCTGAACTGGAGACGCCGGCGCCCGGGCTGCGATGTAGAGCGGTCCCGGACCGGGTCCCGGACCGGCCAGCGATGGCGTCCAAGCTTCGCCAGGCGCCGGGCTTCTTCCCTCGAGGCCTACTTCTCCTTCCGCAGCGGGACCCCTTGCAGGACCATCGCCTCCTTGATGCCGGTCTTGGGCCAGAACAGGCTCTCGAGCGCGGTGTCGTTGGTGTCATGCACGTTCACGAGCACGGCCACCTGCATGCCCTCCTTCACCAGCGAGGCGTCCGAGGCCGGGATCACCATCGGCTTCTCCTGGTAGGTGGTCGTATAGGACTTCACCGGTCCGACCGGGTGACAGATCTTCTCGTAGACCGGCACCACCCTGTTTCCCTCGATGTCGAAGCGGGCAATCTTGTTCGTAGATTTGCATTCGTCGTCCCGGTACTTGGTGGTGGTGCTGAACTTCTTGAAGGTGAGCTGGACCCCCTCGGCCACTTTCTTGATCGCCGCCACCACGGCGGGCTTCTCGCGGGACATTCCCCGGGACTCGATGCCGCCGCCGATCATCTCCTTGAAGTGAGGCGTGCGGAGCACCGTCAAGGGGACCGGGGACTCGAAGCGGTGCGCATAATTCGGAATGGCCATCAGCATCTTCTCGCCCGTGCCCAGTTCCTGCTCGGCGGCGTTCAAGGCCTCGTATCGGCTGTAGAACATCTCCTCATCCAGGGTGAGCCTGCGGTTGGCCAGGCGCAGCGCCTCGGCCTCCAGGCTGGCCTTGGCCTTCTTCCCCAGCCCCAGGTAGCAGTGCGCCAGCGCCTCGGTGATCTGGTAGCCCACCGGATGTCCGACGCGCAGCGTGCGCACCCCTTCCTCGTCGTGGGGCGGGACCTCCTGGGCCAGCTTCGCCCGCAACCCCAGCAGCGTCTGCTCGCAGTCCGGCGCGGGCTTGCCTTGAGGGTCCTCGAAGATCGCCTGGGTGATGGGGTCGAGGACGCGGAAGTAATCGGCATAGCGCTCCCGGCGCTCGGCGATGCGCTGGCGGGCCTGGTCCGCCGAATCCCGGAACACCGCCTTCATGCGCGGGTACTTGAGCTCCATCGCCTCGAAGGCCTGCTTCACCGGCCCCGAGGCCTCCAGCCCGCGCTTCAGCTGGTAGAGCAGGTTCGCCCGCTCGAAGTCTCGCTTGGGGAAGAGCTGCTCCAGCGCCTTCTCCACGTCGGCCGTCTCCGGCGGCTGCCCCAGCGCTTCGGAGCAGTAGCGATAGGCCAGATAGCCCTGATCCATCTTCCAGGAGCTCCCGGCGAAGCAGAGGTAGGTCAAGGCAGCCTTGTAGAGCGCCGTGTGCGCCTCGTCGGCCTTGCCGCTCAGGATCGCCGCGCCCAGCGCCGTTCGGCTGTCGTTCTCGAGAAACTGCATGTTGTACAGGTCGGGATGCTCATCGATCCCCTCCACCTCGTAGCCGCAGAGCTGGCGGGCCAGGTGCTCGTCCGGGCTCATTCCGGCCGTGAGCCTCCCGTCCCCGGACCGGACGAAGACCCGGTCGTGGGTCGCCTTGCGAGCGTCAAGCCCCGCGTCCTCCAGCCCTGCGATGTGCGCGGCCGACTTCGCCGGCTCCGCGCCGGCGCCGTTGGCCTTGTCCCACGCCTCTCCCGACCTGCAGCGGTCTGGCCGGGCCCACCAACGCTTCCGGATCGCCTCCTTATCGCCTTCGGGAACACTCGCCAGCAGCTTGGCACTGGCAGGGTCCGGCGCCCGCTGGGCCCAGGCCTGCGCCGGGGCGAGCAGCGCCAGGATCGACAACTGCCAGATGAGCTTCGTCATTTTCGTCTTCACGGATCTCTCCTTGGGGTGTTTCTGGATCAAACTCAGGGCTCTGGAAACGAGAGGCGGAGCCCGGGCTTCCTCCGCCTCTCACTGGGGAGACAGGGGCACCGGAAAGTTGTCGCAAAAATAGTGAGCGCCCTACCGCGGCGTCGCCCCTCCGGCGAGGACTCCTCGGTACCGGTCCACCTCACGCGGACCAATCTCGACCCGGCGCCGCCGGCCGAGACCTCTACCCGTTGAATGCCACGGCCAGCCTGTTTCGATGCTTCGGGCAACGAAACACATAGGACCAGCCGCCGTCTCCCCAGAGCCAGTTGACGAGGCTTTCCGAGCGAAATTGGAACAGCATCTCGGTCATCGAGGTCGCGCAGTCGGGGCAGGACGGGTACTCCGCGCCCTGGGTCCATCGCGGCCACCCAAAGAGCTTGTCCTCCCTGCTGCAAGCGAGGGAGTGGTAGTCCTCTTCTCCTAAACCGCACTGCTGGCTGACGGATTGAATATCGATCCCCAGGTCTTCCATGACGTCGGGGTAGTCGGCGATCTCCTTCCATCCGACGAGGAGCTTGGGCTTGATCGGGCTTTTGAATTCCGGGGGCGTCTGCGCCCGGGAGCTCCGCACCGCCGCGGCGTCCAGACTGCGGACGAGGTGGGTATCCTCCGCGCTTGCCCCACCCGTCTCGAACTCCGCGCAATGGGTACAATGGAAGATCTGAACCAGCTCTGGAGCGGCCTTCTCCGGCACGACGGCCATGTCGAGTTGCAAGAACAGCGGCATCGGCTCCTTGCAGGAGTGGCAAGCGGGCCACGTCTCATCAGGCAGCAGCCTCGCGGTCCCGCCAGTCTTCGACACGGACGAGGCTGAATCTCCTTTCTTGGGGCTGACCGTGTACGCGGTCCGGGCCAGCTTGGCGATCTCCGACTTCTGCAGCTTCGCTTTCAGCGTCTTCTCATTGATCATGGAATTACCTCCTGCTCAGGGGACAGGAGCTCCGGAAAGTTGTCGCAAAGTTTGCCGGGCTGACCGTATGCGCGGTCCTGGCAAGTTTGGCGACCTCCGACTTCGGCAGCTTCGCTTTCAGCGTCTTCTCATTGGTCATGGACTCACTTCCTACCTAGGTGACAGGAGCTCCGGAAAGTTGTCGCAGAGTTGGCCGGGGCGGTGACATCCCAGGCTCTGCCGCCGGAGGAGAGCCGGTTGGCGTGAACGCGAAGCGAGGGGAACTCGGCCACCTCGAGCGTCCCCACCGGACCCGCCGACAGCGGCTGGCGGGCGTCGAAGATTCGCACCCGCTTGGCGTCGGCGACGTAGAGGTGGGTATCCGAGCCGGCCAGCTCGACCACGCCGTCGGGAGCAATTTGCAGCGTCGCGACCAGGTTGAAGGGAGATTCGCCCGGCTGACCGGCGGTCCCGGCGTCTGTCTGTTCTGGCCGGGCAGTTGGATTCCGAGGGCGCCGCAGCCGCTCCCTCCGAGCACGACCGGCAGCGGGAGCGTCACCGGGGTCGGAATGAACGACGTGCCCATGCTCTAACCTCCGAGCGGGGCAGGCGCTCGGCCGCCGCTCGCGATGGTATAGCGGCGAGACGACGAATCCTGGTGCCCCGGGCGAGACCGGCCCGAAAGGCGATCCCGGCGCTGCCGGCAACGAGGGACCAAAAGGCCCCGCCGGGTCGAAGGGCGACAAGGGCGACCCGGGGCCGGGCTCGGTCGGGACCGCCTACACCATTCCCGGGTCGGGAGGCACCTCGGGCGGCGGCTACCTCGTGCTCCCCACGGCCAACGGACGCGTGGAACTCCACGTCAGCTGCAACTAGGGCGCCGCCGGCGACAACGAGGCCTTCTTCTCCGCGTCGGATCCGGCCGTCACCGCGGGCACGGTCCGCACCACGGTCGCCATCGATGGGCAGCCCCTGCTGGCCTTCCATGATCTCGCCTACAACTCCGGAGGTCAGGACAACGCGTTTCCGAACACCAGCTATCAGGGCACCTGGCCGTGGCACGGCGTCTTCACCGTCGACGAAGGCGGAACGCTGACGCGCCGGGACGTCACCTCCATCGGCGCCTCCGGACAAGACTGCCGGATCATCGTGTACGACAACGGCGGCGGGACCGGCGAGGTCAAGCACCCGTAGGTCCGGCTCCGCGCGAGCGGGGCGTCTTCAGCCCGCGTTGGAGCGGTAGTTCTTCTCCAGCGCGGGCGTCCGCGTTGTGGTTCCGGCGCTCGAGCAGCTCGCACGCCTTCGCCACTGCCGCTTGGCGCACGCGCTCTTCAGCTCGAGGCGGCTCGCCTTCCGGTAGTCCTTCTCGGCCTGGTCGAGCTCCAGCAGCTCGTCGTTGAGGCGCGCGAACTGGGGATCGTCCTGCATGCGGCGCGAGCCCGACGGGCCGCCCGCCTTCGGCGCCGGCGCCGACGACGGCGTCATCGCTTCCGCGTAGGGGTTCTCGTCCGGCGTCGCCGCCGCCACCTTGGGTTCCATCCGCTTCGCCGTCGGCGCTGGCCGTCGTAAGTGCGGCGCTCTCCGCCGAGCGCGAGAAGGCCGCCGAGCAAACCCGGGAGCGCGACCAGCTCCAGCGGGGCGTGTCAGCGGGCTGAAGCGCCACGAAGGCGCCCCGGCTGCATCCCATCAGGGCACGTTCGTCACCTGCACGATGGCGTTGTTGGTCGTGGCGTACAAGGTGCGGCCATAGATGGCCAGCCCCGCAGGATAGCCCTGCGGAACGAAACCCGCGATGCCGGCCTGCCCACCCACGGCGGTGACCACGCCCGCCGGGGTGATCTTGTAGATAAAGCCGTCGGCCACATAGACGTTGCCCGCGCTGTCGGTGGCGATGCCAGAGGGAAGAAAGAACGAAGGCGCCGCCCCCGTACCCGCCACCTGGGTGGTGACCGCGCCCGCCGGGGTGATCTTGCGGATGGCGTGGTTAAAGGTGTCCGCCACATAGACGTTGCCCGCGCTGTCGGTGGCGACGCCAGAGGGAGAGTAGAACGAAGCCGCCGCCCCGGTGCCGTCGGCGCTGCCGGGCGCACCCGCCTTACCCGCCAGGGTGGTGACCGCGCCCGCCGGGGTGATCTTGCGGATGGTGCTGAAAAAGGTGTCCGCCACGTAGACGTTGCCCGCGCTGTCGGTGGCGACGCCTTGGGGACCAAAGAACGAAGCCGCCGCCCCCGTGCCGTCCGCGCTGCCGCAGACACCCGCCTTGCCCGCCAGGGTGGTGACCACGCCCGCCGGGGTGATCTTGCGGATGGTGCAGTTGCTGGTATCGGCAACATAGACGTTGCCCGCGCTGTCCGTGGCGACGCCGTGGGGAAAGGCGAACGAAGCCGCCGCCCCCGTGCCGTCCGCGCTGCCCCAGGTACCCGCCTTGCCCGCCAGGGTGGTGACCACGCCCGCCGGGGTGATCTTGCGGATGGTCTGGTTGTTGGTATCGGCCACATAGACGTTGCCCGCGCTGTCGGTGGCGACGCCTAGGGGAGAGTCGAACGCAGCCGCCGCCCCTGTGCCGTCTGCGTTGCCCGGGCCAGTGGGGTTGCCGGCCAGCAGGGAAAGGGCGAGGGCGGGGACGGTCAGTGTGGTGCTGCCCGAGATCGTACCCGAGGCGGCCGTGATGGTTGCCGCACCCACTGCCACGCCGCTGGCAAGGCCGGAAGCATTCACCGTGGCAACGGCCGTATTACCCGAACTCCAGTTAACGGTCGCGGTCAGGTTTGCCGTGCTGCCATCCGAGTAGGTGCCGGTCGCCGTCATCTGCTGGGTAAATCCCACGACAACGCTCGGATTGGCCGGAGTCACCGCGATGGATTGCAGCACGGCTGCGGTGACGGTCAACGTGGTGTCGCCGGAGATGGCGCCCGAGGTTGCGGTGAGCACAGCCGCACCCTCTGCCACGCCGCTGGCGAGGCCGGATGCGTTCACCGTGGCAACGGCGGTGTTCCCCGAGCTCCAGGTGACGGTCGCGGTCAGGTTTGCCGTGCTGCCATCCGAGTAGGCGCCGGTCGCCGTCAGCTGCGTGGTGAGCCCCTTGGCGACGCTCGGGTTGGCCGGGGTCACGGCGATGGATTGCAATACGGCTGCGGTGACGGTCAACGTGGTGCTGCTGGAGATGGCGCCCGAGGTTGCCGTGATAACTGAAGTGCCCGCAGCCACACCGCTGGCAAGGCCGGATGCGTTCACCGTGGCAACCGTTGTTGTTCCGGAGCTCCAGGTGACGGTCGCGGTCACGTTTTCCGTGCTGCCATCCGAATAGGCGCCCGTTGCCGTCATCTGCGCGGTGAGCCCCTTGGCGACGCTCGGGTTGGCCGGGGTCACGGCGATGGATTGCAGCACGGCCGCGGTGACGGTCAACGTGGTGCTGCCGGAGATGTCACCCGAGGTTGCCGTGATAACTGAGGTGCCCGCGGCCATGCCGCTGGCAAGGCCGGATGCATTCACGGTGGCAACCGTCGTTGTTCCCGAACTCCAGGTGACGGTCGCGCTGATGTCTTGCGAGGTGCCATCCGAATAAGTACCGGTTGCCACCATCTGCTGGGTGAGCCCTTTGGCGATGCTGGGGTCGGCCGGGGTCACGGCGATGGATTGCAGCGTCGCCTCAGGAGCCGTGCCGGCGGAACTTCCGCCGCTACAGGCTGCAAGCGACGCAGCGAACATGAACCCCGACAACCAGACCACATGTCCGCGCTTGATCACTTGGCTCTCCCACGGATTTTCAATTTTCCACACTTTCGCAGGTATAACGTTAGGATTCGGATGCGCGCCAGAGTTCGGACGGATCGAGATCGGGCCAGAGCCAAGTCCGCGAAATCATTGAAGAGGGACCAGGGCAAGTCATCTAGTCGAGACTTGGCCCCGGCCTCGGCTCCAATTCGGTGGCGACCGCCAACTCCGCTCTTGACCGCGCGGCCGACGCGACCGCCAGTTGGCCGAATCGGGACGCTCCGAGCCAAGTTTGGTGGACAGGCCCCGTCCGAACTCTGGCGCGCCAAGGAAAGTTCGAACGCCGCCAGCGAGACGGTCCTCGGGTGTCGGAGTGCCGACGGCACGCAGAGGAAGGCGCTTGAAGTCCGGCGCCCGAGGGCTCTTGGCGCCGCCCTTTCCAAGGTCATACGCATTTGGCTTTGCCGAGGTATTTCGACCCCATTGTGCGGGATTTCGAAATATGGCACCGACTTCGCGTCGTCTTGACCCGAGGAAGCCATGGTCTTCGATGCGGTGTTTGACCGATTCGTGAAGCGGAGCCCGCTCACCGTGATGACTCGGGCGACGAGGGAGCACGCGCTCGACGCGGCAGCGGTGGATGCCTTGTTTGATCGAACCGCCGACCGGCAATACCCGCGAAAGCTTCTCTTCAGCGTGGTCGTCGAGTTGATGTCCCTCGTGAAGTTGGCCGGGGCGGTGAGAACCCAGGCCCTGCCGCCGAAGTAGTGCCGGTTGGCGTGAACGCTCAGCGAGGGGAGCTCGGCCACCTCGAGCATCCCCACCGGACCCGCCGAGAGCGGCTGGCCGTCGAAGATTCGCACCCGCTTTGCGTCGGCGACGTAGAGGTGGGTATCGGAGCCGGCCAGGTCGACCACGCCGTCGGGAGCAATTTGCAGCGTCTCGACCAGCTTGAAGGGAGGTTCGCCCGGCTGACCGGCAGTCCCGGCGTCTGCCTGTCCTGGCCGGGCAGTTGGATTCCGAGGGCGCCGCAGCCGCTCCCTCCGAACATGACCAGCAGCGGGAGCGCAACCGGGGTCGGAATGAACGACGTGCGCACGCTCTAACCTCCGAGAGAGGTTCCGCGAATCTCGGCCACGCTAGCAGCGCGCAAACCTCCCCCAATCCCATATCCATAGGAGGCGGCCTCGCCTGTGCCGCACCGCCCCGCGCCCGGCCTCGGGAATCCAGCGCTGCCCCGCGACTCGTGCCGAGCTCCGACCAGATTCCCGCCTGAGCTTCCGCGCCAGCCGGCATAATCCGGGATTGTCACCGTCCTGCCCGCGAGGTCGGTGGCCGCCACCCTCCAGACCTGCACCGAGGAACCTTGTCTCCCAATCCCGCAGCGATGTTCGAAGCGACCCTCGAGGAGCGCGTCCGCCTACTGTCGGGTCGCGACATCTGGAGCACCTGGCCGATCCCGCGGCTCGGCATCCCGTCGCTGTTCCTGACCGATGGCCCCTACGGCCTGCGCAAGGCGATCGCCAGCGACTCGGTGAACCTCGGGAAGGCCGTCCCGGCGACCTGCTTCCCGGTGTCCGCCGCGCTCGGCGCCACCTGGAACCCCGAGCTCGTGGCCCGGGTCGCCGCGGCGATCGGCCGCGAGGCCGCCGCCAATGGGGTCAGCGTCGTGCTGGGGCCGGGAACGAACATCAAGCGCACCCCTCTGTGCGGCCGCAACTTCGAGTACTTCTCCGAGGACCCGTTGCTGTCGTCGCGCCTGGCGGCCGCCTGGATCTCGGGGATCCAGTCGGAGGGAGTCGGGGCCTCGCTCAAGCACTTCGCCGCCAACAACCAGGAGACGCGGCGGATGTCCATCGACGCCATCGTCGACGAGCGAGCCCTGCGCGAGATCTACCTGGCGAGCTTCGAAGAGGCGGTGACGGCCGGCCGGCCGTGGACGGTGATGGGGGCCTACAACCGCCTCAATGGCACGCACTGCTGCGAGCAGCGCCAGCTGTTGACCGACGTCCTCCGCGGCGAGTGGGGCTTCGACGGAGTGGTGCTCTCGGACTGGGGCGGCGCGGGCGATCGCGCCGCGGCGACCGATGCCGGTTGCGATCTGGAGATGCCCGGATACGACGGCCTGAGCGACCCGCTCCTGCTCAAGGCAATCCGCAGCGGGCAGCTAACCCAGGCGAAGGTGGAGACCTCCGCGGCCAGGATTCGGACGCTCGCGGCTCGGACGGCGCGGGCCCGCGAAGAGGGTCGCACCTACGGCATCGACGACCACCACCAGCTGGCAAGACGTGCGGCGGAGGAGAGCGTCGTCCTGCTCAAGAACGAGGGAGGCCTGCTGCCGCTCCAGGCCACCGGCCAGATTGCCGTGATCGGCGCCTTCGCCAAGGAGCCCCGATTCAAAGGCGGCGGATCTTCGCAGGTGACGCCTCACCGTTTGGATGACGCCTGGACCGAGCTCGAGCGTATCGCCGGAACCTCCTGCTCTCTCTCGTACGCCGCCGGCTATCGCTTGGCCTCCGAGGCGCCGGATGCGGAGCTCCTGGCCGAGGCGCGAGAGGCAGCCCGGGCCGCCGACGTCGTCGTCGCATTCGTCGGTCTAACCGACGGCTGCGACTCGGAGGGCAGCGATCGCGAACACCTTCGCCTTCCGGCCGCGCACGAGGCGCTCATCGCAACGGTTCTGGAGGCCAGCCCGAGGGTCGTGGTGGTGCTCGCCAACGGCGGGCCGGTCGAGATGCCCTGGGCCGCCCGCGTTCCGGCGATCGTCGAGGGGTACCTGGCCGGCCAGGCGGGCGGCAGCGCGATGGCCCGTGTGCTGCTGGGCCGCGCTGACCCCGGAGGCCGGCTCGCAGAGAGCTTCCCGATCCGCTGGGAGGAGAATCCGGTCCACGAGCTTCCCCTGGGACCGCGGTTCTCCGAGTACCGGGAGAGCGTCTACGTCGGCTACCGCTACTACGACAGCGCGAAGACCGAGGTCCTCTTCCCGTTTGGCCACGGCCTCTCCTACACCACCTTCGCCTATGACGATCTCGAGGTGCGCACCGCGGACGACGGCCAGGGAGCGTCGGTCGCGGTCCAGGTGACGAACACCGGGTCGCGCCCGGGCTGGGAGGTCGTGCAGGTCTATCTGCACGACCGCGAGTCCAGCTTGTTCCGGCCCGCGCAGGAGCTCCGGGGCTTCGCCAAGGTGTGGCTGCAGCCGGGAGAGTCGCGGCAGGTACAGATCGATCTCGGCCGGCGTGCCTTCGCGTTCTGGGACATCCGCGCCCACGCCTGGGCAGTCGAAGGAGGGGCGTTCGAAATCCGCATTGGAGCCTCGTCGCGCGACATCCGAGCGACCGCCGCCATCGAAGTCCAGGGCGATCCCGGCTTCGTGCCTGTCGCCGAATCCCCTGCCGTGGCCGCGGCCTACCGCGACCTGCCCCTCGGCCGCCGCTTCGAGAGAAGACCGTTCGAAGCGCTCCTCGGCAGACCGCTCGAGGAGAACGCGCCGGATGCCAAGGGTCTCTACACCGCCAACACTCCGCTCGGAGACATGGATTCGTGGCTGGCCAGGACGCTGCTCCGGGTGGCAGCCGTCGTGGCCCGCGGGGTCGTGGGAAGGGACGACCCGGCTGCAGCGGCGCTCGCCCAGGAGGCAATTCAGCAGATGACGCCGCGAATGTTCCGGATGGCCACCAAGGGAGCCGTATCCGACCAGCTGCGCGACGGGCTGTTGCTGCTCTTCAACGGGCGCAGCGGGCCCGGGCTCCAGAAGACGATCCGCGGACTGTTCGACCTGCGCCGCCCGAGATCGGACGAGGCTCAGGCCGACAATCGACTCTGAGCGACCTCGAGCTCCGGGCCCCACCCGCTACTTCGAGGTCATCGGCAGGCTTGGCGGCGCCTCGTTGAGCACCAGCCAGTACAGCCCCAGCGCCCCGATGGCCTTGGTGAACTTCTCGAAGTCCACCGGCTTGCGGATGTAGCTGTTGGCCCCCAGCCTGTAGCCGTCCACCAGGTCCTGCTCCTCCTTCGAAGAGGTGAGGATCACCACCGGCAGCAACCTGGTGCGCTCGTCGGTCCGCAGCCGCCGCAGGACTTCCAACCCGTCGACCTTGGGCAGCTTGAGATCGAGCAGCACCACCGCAAACGTCGGTGCCGCCCGCTGCAGGATCTCCAGGGCCTCGGCGCCATCGCGCGCCACCACGATGTCGTTGGCGATGTTGTTCTTGCGAAATGCCCGCAGGGTCAGCGCCTCGTCATCGGCGTTGTCCTCGACCAGCAGGATCGTTCGGTTGGTCATCTCCCATCGCCTTCCCCTCATTCCGGCAGCGTGAAGAAGAACGTCGCGCCACGCTCCACGGCGGCCTCGGCACACACCCGGCCGCCGTGCCTCTGGATGATGCGCTGCACCGTGGCCAGCCCTACTCCGGTGCCCTCGAATTCCTGCGCCGAGTGCATCCGCTGGAAGGCCCCGAACAGCCGGCCGGCGAAGGCCATGTCGAACCCGGCGCCGTTGTCGCGCACGAAGTACACCGGCGGCCCGAAGCTGTCCGGCTGCGCCGGCAACACCCCGAACTCGATCCGCGCCGTCGGGTGCTTGCTGGTGAACTTCCAGGCGTTGCGCAGCAAGTTCGACAACACGATGCGCATCAGGCCCGGGTCGGCCCTGGCCACCAGCTTGGGGGCGACGACCGTCTCCACCTGACGCTGCGGGTCGTGCTCCCGCAGCTCGTCGAGAATCGCCTGGGCCAGCGCGCTCAGGTCCACCTCGCTGCGGACCATCTCGCTGCGCGTCACCCTCGCCAGCATCAGCATCTCGTCGATCAGCCGCTCCATCCGCTGGCTGGCCCCGCGCACCCGGCGCAGGTAGTCCTGGCCCTGGGGGTCGAGCGCCGCGGAGTAGTCCTCGAGCAGCAACTGGCTGAAGCCGTCGATGCTCCGCAGCGGCGCCCGCAGGTCGTGCGACACCGAGTAGCTGAACGACTCCAGCTCCTTGTTGGCGGCCTGCAGCTGGGCGGTGCGCTCCTCCACCCGCCGCTCCAGGTCCACGTTCAGCTGCCGCACCTGCCGCTCGGCCCGCTTGCGGTCGGTGATGTCCTGCAGCGAGACCAGCAGCCGCCCCAGCGTGTCCTCGTACCCGGGGACGATGGCCAGCCGCAACAGCACCGACAGCCGCGGCCCGCGCAGGGTGCCGTGCACCGCCTCGCTCTCGAACTGGCTCTTCCCCTCGGCCAGCGCGATCACCTCCTCGCGGAATACCTCCAGCGACTCGTCGGAGAACAGCCGCGGCAGCCCGGCCAGCAGCTCCTGCTTGTCCTTGGCGCCCACCAGCTCCAGGGTGGCCTGGTTCACGTCCACGATTCGGACCAGCCCGGCGCAGCGCGCCAGCTGCTCCGGGTGCTCGCGGAAGTAGCGGCGGAAGTCGCTCACTCCTTGGGCGCGCAGCGAGTCCAGCCACTGCTTGCCCAGCGAGAAGTCCTCCTCCCACAGCGAGATCGGCGACGACTCGAACAGCCGCCGATAGCGCTCCTGGCTGGCGCGCAGCGCCTCTAGCGCCCGCTTGCGCTCGGTGATGTCCTCGGAGATCCCCAGCAGGTACTGCGGCATCCCCTGCGAATCGAGGATGGGGATCTTCTTGGTGTGCAGCGCCCTCTCGCCCTGCCGCGTCTGGATGGCCTCCTCGGGGACGTCGACCAGCCTCTTGTTGCGCAGCACCTCCCGGTCCTTGCCGGTGAACTGGTCCGCCTCCTGCTTGGGGAAGAAGTCGTAGTCGTTCCTCCCGATCAGCTGGTCGCGCGAGTACCCCAGCAGCTCCTCGCCCGCCCGGTTGAAGCGCACGAAGCGCAGGTCGCGGGCATCCTTGACGAAGATCATGTCGGGGATGTTCTCGACCACGTTGTTCAGGAACTGCTCGTTGCGCCGCAGCTCGTCGGCGGCCCGCCGCGACTCGTCGATGGCCTTCTGCAGGTTGGCGTAGAGCCGGGCGTTCTCCATGGAGATCGCCGCCTGGGAGGCGAGCGCCTTGAGCACCTCCAGCCGATCGGCGGTGAAGACCGAGGTCGCCAGGTTGTTCTCCAGGTACAGGACGCCGGACAGGCTGCCCTGGTGGACGATGGGCATGCACAGCAGCGACTTGGTGCGGCTGTCGGCGATGTAGGGATCTGCGGCGAAGGTGCTGCCGCGGAAGGCGTCGTTGAGCACCACCGGGGTCAAGGTGCGGGCGACGAAATTCACCACCGACAGCGGCAGCTCGTCGCTGCGCTCCAGCGGCAGCCCCTGCATCGTCTTGACCGCCACTCGCCCGGCCCGCCCCTGGGCCTGCACCACCAGGCTGCCGCTCTGGTTCTCGAGGAGGATCCCCTTCTCGGCGCCGGCGTTCTCCATCAGCAGGTGCATCAGCTTCTCCAGCAGCTGCTCGACGCGGATCTCCTGGGAGAGGGTGCGCGAGGCGGCCATGATCGCCTCGGTGTCCAGCGCCACCTTGCGCTCCCGCAGCTGGTAGCGGTTGCGCTCCTCGAGCGCCTGCACCTTGCGGCTGGCACCCCAGGCCCGGTAGCCGTCGGCGGCGCGCTTGAGACAGAAGCCGGCCAGGTCCTCCCGGCCCAGCGCTGCCTGCACCTCGGCCTCGCGCTCGTAGGCGATGGCCTCCTCGTGCACGTAGCCCTGCTCCCGGGCGCCCTTGCTGGCGCTGCCGTAGAGCGCCAGCGCCAGCCGGTCGTCCCCGGCGGCCCGCGCCCGCTCGGCTTGGATCAGCAGCAGCTTGTGCTGGCAGTTCATGGGGGCGGCCCGCGCCCAGCGCCCCATCCGCTCTTCGATGGCGGCCAGCTGCCGGTCGTAGCGGGAGCGCGTCTCCGGCCCGGCCTCGCGGTAGTGGGCCAGCATCGCCAGCGCCGAGTAGAAGTCGTGCTCCACCCGGTACAGGTAGCCCTCGGCGCGCGGCAGGTGCTCCTCGGCCTCGGACGCCGACTCGACCGCCGCCGAATAGTTGCCGAACAGGTAGAGCAGCACGGTGCGGCAGCAGGCGGCGGTGAACAGCGGCAGCGGGTCGCTCTGCTCGCGCAGCAGCGGCAGGCTCTTGCGCTCGTCGAAGAGCGGCCCGCGCAGCAGGGTCGGGTTTCCCGTCCCCTCCGTCAGGTTGAAGGCGGTCTGGGCCCAGATCCTTTCGAGCAGGCCGGGCAGCACGAGGCGCATCCTCTCGAACCGCTCCAGGTGCTCGGCCTGCCGCTGGCGCAGGTAGTCCAGCTGCCCGCCGGTGCAGAAGAGGTAGCCGGCGAAGTGGACGGCGGCGGTCTGGGTGAAGCCGAAGTCCCCCGCCTCCCAGCTGGAGCGATGGACCTCGTCCAGCGGCTGCAGGGTCTCGCGGGCATGCTCCCGCCAGTGGCGGACGAAGACGTTGAAGAGAAACTCGACCACGGACTCGGCCTGCCTGACGCCGAAGGCCCTGGCCACCTGCCCGGCGACCTGGCCGAAGCGGTACCCCTTGTCGAGGTCGCCGTAGCTCGCGCACAGCAGCACCGCCTGCCAGGCGTAGGCCAGGGCGGCGGCCGGCGAATTGCCGCGCTCGAGGGCGAGCAGGATCATCTTGGCGACGACCAGGGGCAGCAGCGGCGATTCGATTCGGAAGGCCGGTGCCGCCAGGCTGGCCAGCAGCTGCATCAGCGCCAGCTGGAGCCGGTCGCTCATCGGCGGCAGCTCGGCCAGCGCCTCCGGGCGCTCGGTCCGCGCCGCCACCTCCGCCTGCAGCGCCCCGGCCTGGCGCTCGATCTCCTCCGGCTCGCTGGGCAGCTTCACGTCCAGGTTCGCCAGCGCCTCGAGCCCGGCCTGGATGGCCTCCACGTTGCGGTTCTGGGCCGAGTGGAACTCGATCAGGATCTCGTAGACCCTCAGCTTCACGAAGAGGTCGCCCAGGTGCTGCAGCAGCTCGGCGGAGAGGAACTCGGCGCGCTCGAAGTTGCCGCTGGAGTACTCGGCCTCCAGCGACTCCAGGTACAGGGCCGAGGCCAGCTCGAAGGTGCAGGTCCAGCGGTCGCGGGGCAGCATCCCGATCCCCATGCTCAGGTTCCAGATGGCCACGTCGAACGCCGCCTCTCGCCTGGCCTTTCGCCCGGCGAGCAGGTTCAGCTCGGCCAGCTCGAGCATCTCCCTCTCCTCGGCGATGTTCTGGAAGCCGGCGTTGAGGTGGTTGACGATGTCGAAGACCCGCTCCTCTCTCTCCTTCTCGCCGACGCCCTCCAGCAGCCGCCGTCCGACCCGATAGTGGAGCTGCCGCCGCTGCTTGGCGGGCACCAGGGCGTAGGCGGCGTGACGCACCCGCTCGTGGGAGAACTCGAAGCGCTCCTCACCCGGCGCCGGCCGCTCGATCCCCGGCCGGCCCTCCGCGACCGCGACGACCAGCCCCTGGCCCAGCGCCTTCTCCAGCCCCTGGCGCGTCTCCTCCGGCTTCTGGTCGGCGAGCGCGGCAAGGTCCGCCAGGCCGAACGCTCCTCCGATGACCGAGGCGTAGGAGAGCAGCCGTTGGGCCGCCGGCGGCACCTCGCGGATCAGCTCGGTCATCAGCGTGGCCACGTTGTCGGTGATCTTCTGGCCGCGAATTCGCTCGGCGTCCCAGCGCCAGGCGGCAGACCGCAGGTCGAACCGGAGCATCCCCGCGTCGTGCAGCGACGCCAGGAAGTGGATGGCGAACAGGGCGTTGCCGCCGGTCTTCTCGTGGATCAGCCTCGCCAGCGGGCTGACCGTCGCCGCCTCCGTGCGCAAGGCCTCGCCGACCAGGTTTGCCAGCGCCTCGGGCGGCAGGTTGCCGACCCGAATCGCTCGCGCCTTCCCCTGGCGTTCCCAGGTCTCCAGCCGCGAGGTCAGCGCCGGGTCGAGTTCCTGGTCGCGGCAGGCCCCGATGATCAGCAGCGGAAGCGATTCGAGGCTGGCCACCAGCGCGTCGAGCAGGCTCTGCGAGGCGGGGTCGGCCCACTGCAGGTCGTCGACGAGGAGCACCAGCGGCGGGCGGCGCCGGGCCACCGTCTCCACGAAGCCGCGAAAGGCCCGGTGGAGGCGGCCCTGCGCCTCCCTGGGCCCGAGGCTGGGAACGGCCAGCTTGCCCACCACCAGTTCGAGCCGGGGAATGACCTGGGAGAGTAGCGCCGCCTCCGCCCCCAGGCTGTGGGCGAGGTCGGCCCTCCACTCCGCCAGCCGCTCGGCGCTCTCGGTCAGCAGTTGGTCCACCAGCGCGGTGAACGCCTGGACCAGAGCGTGATAGGGGATCTCGCGCTGCTCCGGGTTGAAGCGGCCGGCGATGAAGGACCCCGGCCCGCCGACCAGCGACTGCCGCAGCTCGCCGACCAGGAACGACTTGCCCACGCCGGCGCTCCCGGAGACCACCGCCAGCTGCCCGGCGCCCTTCTCCGCCGCCGCCACCGCCCTCCTCAGCTCGGCCAGCCCCTGGTCCTTGCCATAGGGCTTCTGCGGGGTGCGGACCGTGTCGGTGAGGTCCTCTTCCGCCAGCGGGAAACGGCGGATCTCGCCCCGCTCCCGCAGCAGCTTGGCGCAGCGCTCGAGGTCGGCCCTCACTCCGTCCGCGGTCTGGTAGCGGTCCTCGGGGCTCTTGGACAACAGCTTCATCACCAGGTCGGAGACCGCCCGCGGGACCTGCCGGTTCCGCTCGCGAACCGCGGCCGGAATCAGCGCCAGGTGGCTGTGGATCAGCTCGGCTGAGGTCGCCGCCTCGAAAGGCAGACCGCCGGTGAGCATCTGGTAGAGCACCACACCGAGCGAATAGAGGTCCGCTCGCCTATCCACGGGCCGGTTCATCCGGCCGGTCTGCTCGGGCGCGACAAAGGAGAGCGAGCCCTCGAAGGCCTCGGACGGCTCGGCGCGCGCGGGCCGCTCCTCGCGGAAGGCCAGCTCGAAGTCGACGAGCGTCGCCGTCGGCTGGCCGGCGCTCGCCAGAATGTTGAAGCTGGTGAGGCTCCCGTGGACGACTCCTGCCCGGTGCAGGCGGCTGAGCGCCGCGGCGGCCGAGGTAGCGATGGCCAGGATCTCCGGCAGCGCCCGGCGCCGGCCGACGTAGGCGTCGAAGATCGTCTCCCCCTCGATGAGCTCCAGGACCACCGCCGGCCGGTCGTCGATCCTCAGCAGGTCATAGGCGCGCCGAACCCCCTCCAGCGCCAGGTCGCGGGTCATCCGCAGCTCGTTCTCCAGTCGGGCCGCCTCCCGAGCTCCGGCGACGCGACGCAGGACCTTGATCACCACCGGCCGCCGGTAGGCATTGGCGTCGCTGCGGAAGAGCAGGAAGTCCGGCCCCTCGTGGATGCACGGCAGCCGCGCCAGATCGTCGGAGCTCAGCCTGGTGACGGCTGCCTGCTCCGACCTTGCCGCCATTTCCTCGAGTTTTCCGGGCTCCATTCGTCGTGCCCCCTATCCCCGGAAGAGCTCGTCCAGCCGGAACACCTTCTCCGGGCAGGCCCGCTCGCATCGCCGGCACCCCACGCCGTCGCACCGCGACGGGTCCAGGGAGATGAGCGCCTGCGCGCCGCGGCCGGACAGGGACAGCGCGCCCTCCGGGCAATCGGCCAGGCACAGGCTGCAGCCAGTGCAGCCGGGGAAGCGCCATTGGACGCTCCTCGCCGGGTCCGAGACCGTCTTGAGCCCCAGCCGCCCGAGCTCGCCCAGGTCGCGCTCCACGGTGCGAACGACCTGCGGGAGCGCGCTCGGCGGCCGCAGCGCCGGCAGGCCGTACCTCGCCAGGAATTCCCGATACTGGGACAGCGGCATCCCTTCCACCCAGTAGGCCAGCTCCAGGAGGAAGACCCGCTTGAAGACCGGCGAGGCTCCGAACAGGCAGTGGCGCTGGCGCAGCTGGCGGGCGAGCGCGGACATCCGCTCGAGAGTCCCGGGCACCAGGGCCAGGTCGCGGGCCATCGCCAGCGAGGTGTTGCCGAGCTGGTAGACGGTGCGAACCTGCGGCGGAATCAGGCCCAGCCTCTGCGCCTTGCGGGCGTCGACGTAGGTGCCGGAGGCTCCGGAGATGTAGGCGGTGCGGACCTGGTCGAGCGCGATCCCTGCCTCATGGCACAAGGTGATGTGGCCGGCGCGGACTGCGCCGATGGCCTTCCCCGCCTCGACTACGTCCTCCTCCGACAGATAGATCTCCTCCCCGAGGTGCAGCCGGGCGTCGGCGGTGCTGATGCGCGGCGGTTCCACCAGCCCGGAATCGATCGCCTGCTCGAGGATGGCCAGCGCCCCGGTGCCGGTGATTCCCGCCGGCCTCGGAGCGCCGGCCTCGATCGGCCCCGGCCGTTCGAGGTCGATCCTCGAGCCGGCGATGGGAAGCATCCTGTCGTCGAGCTGGACGATGCGGTGGTGCGGCGGCTCCGGCTCCAGGTCCGAGATGGCTCCCGGGACCGCCAGCATTCCGAAGGTCAGGTGCTGCCCCTCGAGCGCCGCGCCGGCGGCGCTGGAGCCGGTGGTGGCCTGCCGGCGATGGACGATGGCCATCTCGGCATTGGTTCCGAAGTCGGTGGAGATGGCGGTCTCGTCGCGCTCGAGGATTCCGCTCTGGATGATCATCGCCAGGGCGTCGGCGCCGACCTCGTGGCGCACCGCCGGCGGGATCAGCACCTCGCAGCCGACCGGGAGGTCCAGGTCGGGAAGCGCGCGCGCTTCGAGCACCCGCGCCTCGCGCACCTGGTCGAGCACCCCCAGCGCCCTCAGCTTGCGCCTCCCGGCGAAGGCCAGGTCGCGGATCTCGGTTCCCTGCAGCAGCGCCAGCTGGGTCGGGTTCCCGCACAGGGCGAGCCGCCCCACCTCCTCGAGCGGCACGCCCAGGCTGGCCAGCACCCTGTTGGCCGCGCGGATGATGAGGCGCTGGGCGGTCTCCACTCCCAGGTCGAGGGCGAAGTGAACGTGGTCCATCACGTTCGCGCCCGGCAGGGGATGGCGGGTGGTGATCGCCGTCGAGATGACGGATCCCGTGGAGCGGTCGATGGCTTGCGCCCGAAACCCGCTGGTCCCCAGGTCCATCGCGATGGCCAACCCGGCCATGAAGCTCCTCGCCCGAGCCGGGCCTACAAGCCGTAGGACGCCGGCCTGAACCCCTTGACCTTCCCGTACTTGCCCAGGCACAGGTCGATGAAGTCCTCCTCTGTGCTGGGCAGGCCCTCGAGCTCCAGCAGGTAGCCCTGCAGCGACTGGCGCTCGAAGGCGGTGAACTCCAGCTTCGGGTCCGACTGCAGCAGCTCGCCGCACTTGAGCGCCGCCGCCCGGGCACGGGAGTAGAAGCTGCCGTTGTTGTCGGTGATGGCCTTGCCGATGGCCCAGGCGCTGTCGGGGCAGAGCATGAAGCCGTGCGGACCGCGATAGCGGTCGGAGGCGATCAGGCAGGCCTGGTACTGCTTCTGCGAGCCGAGCGCCACCGCGGCGTTCATCGCCGCGACGTCGTAGCCGAGCATCTCGACGAACACCGCCGGAGTCGTGCCGCCGAACATCCGGTGGTACTCCACCGCCTCGTTGGACCACAGGTCGCAGACGGCGGCCATGACGTTGCCGCACAAGCTCATGTGGGCGCAGGCGGCGGTCTTTCCCTCGGTGGAGATCGGCACCCCGGTGATGGCCTTGACGATCGGGTTCTCGTAGGCGCAGTCCTTCCCCGGCCCGGTGGCGCCGCATTCGTAGGCCACCAGCGTCCGGCTGGCGGCGATGGCCCGGCACAGCGCCGCCAGGGTCTGCGGGACGTCCTTGGAGAGGTAGCCGCCGGCCATGAACATGGCGGTGTTGGCCTGGGAGCAGTCGGTGTCGCCGCCGGCGATGCACCCGTGCTTGCCGGCGATCCTGACGATCTGGCGCCACAGCCACTCCATGTCGCGGCCGCCCAGCACTGCCTGGGCGAAGAGCATCCCGGTGAGGTCGTTGCGGATGAGCGAGTGGTCGAACAGCTCTTTGCCCCCCAGCGACTCGATGGAGACGATGTCGGCGAAGGGGGCGCAGGCCTCGAAGGACTCGAGCACCTCGCGGGCGCGGTCGGAGGTGCGCAGGTCGACCATCTCCGGCCGGCGGACGTCGGCGATGGTCGCCCGGTAGGAGGCCTGCAGGCCGTACTTCTCGCGGAACTCCTGCAGCTGGCGGGCGGTCTGGGAGGCGACCTCCATGCCCCAGCTCGGGTTGTGGGTCATCTGGAACACGTGCTCGTTCTCGAGCTCCACCTGCGGGTGGCCGACCGCCACGCACCGCTCCAGGGCGTCCTGGTTGGCGCGCTCGAACTCGCGCAGCAGCGTCTTGAGGCTCATCTCGCTGCCGGGCCGCGGGTGCGGCACCAGCTCGGGGATCACCATCCCGCCGCCGATGCGCAGCCCGCCGCGGGTCTCCACCGGCTTGAGCGCCTTCCCGAAGACCATCTCCTCGGAGCTGCGGTAGGCCATGGTGCCAGTCAGCTTCATGTCGGCCTTGCCTCCACCAGCGGATCGCTCATCCGTTCCACTTGTCGCGCATCGCCTCCCAGCCGAGCCCGCGCAGCGCGTCCTCGGCCATCCCCGGGGCCTGACTGGCCTCCTTGCCCCAGATGCCGAAGTCGAAGCTGGTGACGTAGTCCTCGCTGACCGCCCCGCCGCCGCAGACGAAGGGGATGCGCAGGTTGAGCTCCTTGAGCCGGGCGGCGATCTTCGGGAAGGCGGTCATGGTGGTGGTCATCAACGCGGTGCCGGTGACCATGATCGGCTGGTGCAGCCGGCAGGCCTCGACCACCGTCTCCACCGGCACGTCGGCCCCCAGGTTGACGACCTCGAAGCCGGCGGCGTTGAGCAGCGCGTTGACGATCACCTGGCCGATGTCGTGGATGTCCCCCTCGGCGGTGTGGGTGACCACCTTGGCCTTCTTCTCCACCGACCGGCCCAGCTTCTTCTCGCACAGGGCGAAGCCGGCCATCATCGCGTCGGAGGAGAGGATGACCTGGGGGAGGAAGTAGGCCCCTTCACTCCACAGGCGGCTGACCTCCTTCATGCCGGGCAGCAGGCCCTGGGCGATGACCTGCATCGGATCCTTGGTCCTCAGGGCCTGCGCGACGAGCTCTTGGATCTCCTCTTCACGGCCGAGGACCAGGCTCTCCGCCAGCTTTTGCAGCAGGGGATCGACGGAGACCTGCCGGGCCTGCTGTCGCGCCGCCTCGATCCTGAGGTCGAATCGAGTCAGGATCCCGGGGGCCGAAGCCGCTGCCATCCCAACCTCCTCGCTCTCCCAGCTGCCAGCGCCGGCCGTCAGGGGCCAGGCTCCGAGGGCCTGTCCGCCGAAGAGGGGCGGGCACTCCATCTCTGCCAAATTGAGTCGGCCCGGCCCTTCGTGCTCGCCCGGCGACAGCGCCGCCGGCTCGCTTTCTTGCCGTCCGAGCAGCACCTCCGGTCCGTCCACAGGCCACACCGCCAGTGACGCTTCCGGGCCGCCTCGCGGTACGATGTCCGGGCAAAGCGGTGGAAGGGCGCAGCGCCGGACCTACCTTGCCAACGGGGGCTGCCTGCTCATGGAGGAGTCGCTGCGCGTCCTGATCATCGAGGACTCCTCGGATGACGCCGAGCTGGTCGTGCTCCAGCTCAGCCGGCGAGGCCTCAAGGTCCAGAGCGAGCGCGTCGACTCCCCGCAGGCACTCACCGCCGCGCTCGCCCGGTCCAGCTGGGACGTGATCATCGCCGACTACAACCTGCCGGGCTTCGACGGCCTGGCCGCCCTGAGGATCGTCAAGCAGTACGACCTCGACGTCCCCTTCGTCATCGTCTCCGGGGCCATCGGCGACGAAACCGCGGTCCAGGCGATGAAGGCCGGCGCGCACGACTACGTGTCCAAGAGCAACCTCACCCGGCTCGGGGCGGCGGTCTCGCGAGAGCTCGCCGAGGCCAAGGTGCGGCGAGAGCGCCGGCAGGCCGTGTCCGAGCTGCACCGGCTGGCGCAGCGCTCTGCGCTTCTCTCCGAGGCCAGCGGCCGGCTCGCCGCCTCGCTGGATTTCGAGGAGACGCTGGCCACGGCAGCCCACGTCCCTCTTCACGAGGCTGCCGACTGGTGCCTGATCACCTTCGCCGAGCTCGGCCCCAGGCTGCTGACTGCCATCGGCCACGTCGATTCGGCGTTGGAGGACCGAGCGCAGGAGCGTCTCGACAACCTGGATCTCGACCCGCTCGCCGAGCGCGGCGCGGCTCGGGTCATTCGCACCCGGCAGTATGAATGGCTCACCCCCGACGCCGCCTTGGTCGGCTCTGCGGCAGACGCTCCGGCCGCTGCGGCGCTGGTCCGAGAGCTGGGCTTCGACTCCGGGCTCTGCCTCCCGCTGGTCGCTCGCGGCCGCAGCCTGGGCGCCATGACCCTGGTCCGCGCCTCCCCGCGGCAGCGGCTCAGCTTGGAAAACCTCGACTTCGCCACCGAGCTTGCCGCTCGAGCGGGCATGGCGCTGGACAACTCCGCCCTGTACCGCCAGGCGCGCGAGGCGATCCAGACCCGGGACGAATTCCTCTCCATCGCCTCCCACGAGCTGAACACGCCGCTGGCCACCCTGACCCTGCAACTGGACGAACTGCTGCGCTTCCTGCGCAGCAATCCTTCCGGCGCCGGCGTCGCAGAGCGCGTCCTGGGTGGCATGGTGCGCTCGCGCCGGCAGGTCCAGCGGCTCACCCGGCAAGTCGAGAGCCTGCTCGACGTGACGCGGATCAGCGAAGACCGCTTCCAGCTGCACCGCGGGAGGGTGGACCTGGCGGCGGTGGTGCGCGAGGTCATCGACCAGTCGGGCCTCGAGCTGTCGCGCTCGGGCTGCGAGGTGCGCGTGCAGGCCGACGACCGGGTGCTCGGACGTTGGGACCCTGGGAGAATCGCTCAGGTGGTGGCCAGCCTGCTCTCGAACGCCTGCAAGTACGGCGCGGGCCGGCCGGTCGACATCCGAGTGGAAGCGCAGGGAAACGTGGCGCGGCTGACCGTCAGCGATCAGGGCATCGGCATCGCCCCGGCGGACCTGGACCGGATCTTCCAGCGCTTCGAGCGGGCGGTCTCCTCACAGCACTACGGCGGCCTGGGGTTGGGGCTGTACATCGCCCGCCACATCCTGCAGGCCCACGGCGGAACCATCCGCGTCGCCAGCGCTCCCGGCCGCGGCGCCACCTTCAAGGTCGAGCTGCCGCTGGAGTCCGCGCTCGCCGAGGAAGGAGAACTGCCTCGTGGATCCCAACAGCCGGGATAAGAAGATCCTGATCGTCGACGACGATCCCGACTTCTCCGACATCGCCGCGAGCGTGCTGCAGGAGGAGGGATTCGAGACCGCGGTGGCGGCCAACGGCCGGGAGGCGCTGGAGCAGCTCAGGAGGGAGCCGGGCCGGACCAGGCTGGTGCTGCTGGATCTGATGATGCCGGTGATGAACGGCTGGGAGTTCCGCGCCGAGCAGCTGCGCGATTCGCAGCTGGCCTCGATTCCGGTGGTGGCCTGCTCCGCTTCCCGGCGCGCCGCGGAGATCGGCACCGAGTGGCTGCGCAAGCCGACCAGCCTCGAGGAGATGGTGGCGATGGTGCGGCGGATCTGCGGCCCGGCTCCGGCGCCGAACGCCTAGCTCCCTCGACCGGCTCCAATTCGAGCGGGCGGTGCGAATTGGCTGGAGGCCCGACCGCCAATCCTGGACGGTCGAGACGCTCTCCCGTGGCATGGGCTCAGACACCCTCGATGGTTCAACGCTCCCGCGGTGACGCAGCGCGGCGAGAAGCTGCACTCGACCCGGCCAGCTGCCTCGGCGCGCCAGTCTGGTGGGACCATCGAGCCTCCCTCCCAACCCGCTCGAGTCCGGCGCTGGACTATCGACCGTCCCTCCAAGCCCGATCGAGTCCGACGCGGGACTATCGACCGTCCTTCCAAGCCCCTTCGAGTCCCCCGCGGGACTATCGACCGTCCCTCCAAGCCCGCTTGAGTCCCCTGAGGGACTATCGACCGTCCCGCAAACGCCCTCGGGTCCGCCGCGGGACTATCGACCGTCCCGATCGACCGCCAGACATACCCCGTCTGGGCCATCTGAGCGTGTCGCCAATGCGCCGCCAGCGCCAGAAAGCACGCTTGTGCAGGTCGGACGATCCATTTTGGTGCGCTGTATGACCATCGACCGTCCCCAATCGGCCCGGCGGGCGCAGCGCAGACCGGCTGAAGGGTGCCGCCGTCGGTTGGCGGGGGCTGCGGGCCACGGTCGATAGTCCTCGGGGCGGCTTCGAGGCTCGTGCGGGACTATCGATAGTCCCTGCTCGAACCGAGGCACGTGAGGACGGTCGATCGTCCATCTCGGCGGCGATCCGGGTCATCGGACACCCGGGTCGCCGGAATCGCTCAGTACCCCTCGGCCCCCGCCCTGACCTTGCCCTTGAACACACGGTAGATGATCGCGGTGTAGGCGATCACCAATGGCATCCCGATCAGCGCGATCACCAGCATCACGGTCAGCGTCAGCTTGCTGGAGGACGCGTTGTAGATGGTGAGGCTGTTCTCGAGGGAGGTGATCGACGGGACGAGCCGCGGGAAGAGGCCGACTGCCGCCAGCCCGATCATGGACAGGATCGCCAGGGACGACGCCAGGAATGCCAACCCGGGTTTGCGCCCGAGCACCAGCGGCACTCCGACGAGCCCCACCACCAGCAGCGCCGCGAACACCCAGAACAGCGGATTGCCGGCCTTGAAGAGGTGCGGCGAGACGAAGCCGGTGGCCACGGTGGCCCCGACGAAGGCGAGCAGGAACCCCAGATAGCTGCCCTTCGCCCAGCCAGCGAGCCGGGCCGAGTGCTCACCGTCGACCTTGAGGCGCAGGTAGAGCGCGCCGTGCATCACGAAGAAGCAGAGGCCCACCACCCCCACCAGCAGCGAGTAGGGATTGAGCAACCCGAGGAAGGTCCCGGTCCAGCGGCCGGCCGAGTCGATGGGCACGCCCCTCAGGATGTTGCCGACGGCGACCCCGAAGAGGAGCGCCGGAACCAGGCTGCCGATTCCGAAGGCCAGATCAAAGGCCTTCCGCCAGCCGGCCGACTCGATCACGTTGCGGAACTCGATCGACACCGCCCGAAGGATCAGGCCCACCAGGAGCAGCATCAGCGCCAGGTAGAAGCCGCTGAAGACGGTGGCGTAGACCGCGGGGAAGGCGGCGAACAGCGCGCCGCCGCCGGTCAGCAGCCACACCTCGTTGCCGTCCCAGGTCGGGCCGATGGCCTGGAGGGTGGCCCGCCTCTCGCCCTCGCTGCGGCTGAACAGGTGCAGCACCCCGGCGCCCAGGTCGAAGCCGTCGAGCACCGCGTACCCGCCGATCAGCACCGCCACCAGGATGAACCAGATGGTGTTCAGGTCCATGGCGTCCTCCTTAAGCGGCCGACGCGCGCTTCTCCAGAGGCTGCGCCGGAGGCAGCTCGGGGCCCTGCCGCACCTTGCGGAACATCAGGAACAGCCACAGCACCACCAGCAGCGTGTAGATGGCGGTGAACAGGATCAGCGAGAACCAGATCTCGCCGGCGCTGACCGTGGTCGAGTGCGCCTCCGAGGTGCGCATCAGCTTGTAGACGATCCACGGCTGCCGTCCGACCTCGGCCGCAATCCATCCCAGCTCGCAGGCCGCGATCGGCAGCGGTATCGAGTACATCAGCGCCTTCAGCAGCCACCGCTTCTTCCACAGGCTGTCGCGCAGCAAGTGCCAGGTCGCCAGCACCATCACCAGGATCAGCCACAGTCCGATCACCACCATGTTGTGGAACGAGACGAAGGTCAGCCACAGCGGCGGCAAATCCTCCTTGGGGAAGGCGTCGGCGCCTTTGACCTCGGCATTGGCATTGCCGAAGGCCATCCACGACAGCAGCGAAGGGACCTCGACCTTGGCTCGCACCCGCGGCGGCGGCCCGAAGGGCACGCCGAAGATCACCAGCGGCGCGGCGGTCTGGCTGGTGTAGAGACCCTCGATCGCGGCGAACTTCTCGGGCTGGGTCCGGGCCACCTGCTGGGCGTGGAGGTGGCCGAAGGGCATCAGCTCCGCCACCGCCGAGATCACGCCCAGCGCCACTCCCAGCCGCATCGCCCGGCGGCCGAAGCCCGAGGCCGGGTCCTTGAGCAGGTAGTAGGCGGCCACGCCGGCGACCACGAACGCCCCCGAGACCACCGCGGCGTCGACGGTGTGCAGATAGCGCGGCATCGTCGACGGGTTGAAGACCGCCTCGTAGAAGCTGGTCAGCTCGGCCCGGCCATTGCGGACGGTGAAGCCGGCCGGGGTCTGCTGCCAGCTATTGGCGACGATGATCCAGAACGCCGACAGGGTGGAGCCGACCGCCACCATCAGCGCCGAGAACCAGTGCATCCGCTTCGACACCCGGCCGCGGCCGAACAGGTACAGCCCCAGGAACCCCGATTCGAGGAAGAAGGCGAACACGCCCTCGGCCGCCAGGGGAGCTCCGAAGATGTCGCCCACGAATTTGGAGTAGGGGGCCCAGTTGGTGCCGAACTGGAACTCCATCACGATGCCGGTGGCCACCCCGACCGCGAACGAGATGGCGAAGAGCTTGCCGAACAGCTTGCCGACCGAGGTCCAGATCGGGTCGTTGCGCCTCCAGCCGAACCACTCCGCCAGCACCAGCGCCCAGGAGAGCCCGATGGTGAGCGGGGGAAAGATGAAGTGGAACCCGATGGTCACCGCGAACTGCACGCGGGCCAGCATCAAGGCATCCATGGTCCCCTCCCCGCCGGAACTCGCGGATCGACGAGCCGGCGCGCCTCTCCCGGGCCAGGAGTGAGCCCGGGGGGGCGGGCGCCACTGGCCCTTGCGCACGGTCCCGCGCGCCTCGAATCAGGCTAGTGCGCGACCTGTCGAGCGGGGAGCGCCCATCACTGCCGGGAGAAGCGACCTTGCCGGCGACCCGGGAGGCGCGCGCACCGGCGTTCGCGCTCGGCGTGCCTTTCGCTGATCCAGGTCGAAACAACGAACTCCTGCTGTGACGCCGGGCGCTTGTGCCTCTTGCGCGCAAGCGGGAGCGAGGCCGCCGTCTGGTCGGGTGGCGAGGACAGTCGGTGACGCAAGATGCCGCAATGGTTTCCTGGTGCAGCTGGAGAAAGCAGTTCGCTAGAGTCTCGACCGAACCGCACACGGAGGGCGAACGCGATGACGTTGGGAGAACGGCTCAAAGGCTTTGTCGAGGGCAAGAAGAGAGAGGCGATCGCAGCGGACTGGCACGCACGGTGGGAGAAGGCCGGATCCAACCGAGTCGCCAAGACCACTGCGGTGAGCCAGCTGAGCCGGTGCCTGAACGACAAGCGCGAAGGAGTGGAGTTCTTCTTCGGGGACGCGAAGCGGGCGCAGCACCTCTTCGATGCCCTGGAAGTCCCTGGGGCTGGCCGCGACGAGCTGCTCGCGATGGCTGCCGAGGCGCTCCGGGCCGACCCCATGCGTCCGCGGATCGTCTTGTACGCGGCGGAATGGTCGATGCCCCGCTCACATCGCCCGTTTGAAGACGACGCCGCTTCCATTGCCAGAGAAGCCGACGAAGAGATGTTCAAGGAGATCAAGCGAGTCTTTCTCGCCGATGCCTCTCTCCTCCCCATGGCCATCGTGCTGACGGAGGACCAATACGAAAGAGTGCCGAGATCGTTCGATGACTTGGGCGACCAGCTTCAGCTCGTCGCCGTCTCGAGGTCCGACGCCTGGAACGAGGTCGAGCGGCTCGCCCAGGCAGCCTCCATCGTCGTGTCGAATCGGCCGTTGGCCGATTGGAGGAGGTGGCTGTTCGCACATCGACGTCACCGGGAATTCGAGTTCGTGCCGACAGATGGGCTAGACCGACTGCGCAGAGGGCAACCGCTCTTCCCCGACTCGGTCGGGCACGACCTGGCGGAGATCGTGGCGAACGAGGTGCAGCCCGCGGTACCGGCCGACGACCCCGTGGTACAGCATCGGTTTCGCGCAGGCCTTGGGACAGAGGACGGCGTGGCCAAACTGCAAGCTGAGTTCTACGGGCACACGCAATGGGGGCCAGAGAGGCGACTGGCTTGGGCCCGTGCGCTCGGGGCTCCGGCGACTTCGACCAAGGACGAGCGCGAGCACTGGCAGAGGTCGTTCGTCCGCTTCACGGTCGAAAGGCACGGTGGAACTTGGGAATTAGGCGACCGACCGAATCGCCTGTCGTCCCGACTCCTGGCCGCGTACCACCGACCGACCGCCAATGTCGGGATCGCGGTCGCCGAGGAATTCCACGTCCTCAATCCCACTCCGCCGCTCGCCGACGCGCTGCGCGGCCGGACCGACGTGAAGGTCCACGTCATTCCGGCGCGGGCTCCCGCGATGAGCCGTCTTCTGAGTGCACTGGCCGAGCAGACGGTCGATGAGCGTTCTGCCGACCCTTTCCTAGAGAAAACGATCAACAACTTGAGTTCGGCCAATCTCGAGCGGGCCATCTACCGCCACGCTGCAGCGAACCTGATCGTCTCGGGCGCCCTCCCCAAAGCGACTACCAAGTTCGTGCCGGAATGGTCGGAAATACTGTCACGCACTCTATCCAGAAATCCTCCGGCGGCCCGGCTCCGGGTGTCGATGGCATCCGGGGCTTTTGCGCACCTCCCTGGGACTGGCTCCGCCGCGAGCTTCAGCTTTCTTGCTCGACCAGAGGACGCGACATTCAACGAGGCGAGTCCTCTAGTGCCTCCCATCGCGCCCGTGGTGATTTCGCGAGGCGACCGTCTCGCAGGAGTGACCTTGAGGCCGCTAGAGTACGGTCAGGGCAGCGACGTGCTGCTCACAACTGAGAAGTCGCGCGGGGCGGATGCCGCGCTCTGGCTCGCCCTGTTGGAGGGCTCGAGCGCTCTCGGTGGCTTCCGCGAGAAAGAGTGGAAATCCAGTACCTCGGCCAGGGGCGTCGACCAGCGCGCGGAAATGGATGTGCCCCTGCTGCCCTTTCGGTGGTCGAGTCGAGAGAGCAAACTTCTGACCTTCTCGGACGGAGACTTTGACAGGGCCGACCGCGACCTGGCGCTCGTGTGGATGGCGCTTCGCCGGGCCATGGCCAAGCGGGAAGTGGTAGCGCTGCCCAGCGGAGGCGCGCTCATCTCCATGGGCGGTGCGCTGGTAGCCGAAGTGCAACCTCTGAGTCGAGCGAAGGACGCACCATCGGAGGTGGGGGGCAGCATCGAACTGGCCTACACCGAGCTCTGGAATCCGAAGTGGGACCAGCTTGCCACAATCGAGGGTGCCGAGACGCGCGGCTACTCGACCGCGAGCACACGAGCGGGCCCGCTCGTACCGCTGGAAGTGGTGATCGAAGCCGAAGGGCTCGCAGCCCATATCAGGTTTCACGCTTCGTCCTTGCTCGGCGGCGTGCCATTGAACTCCCTGACTGCATCCGCGGCTGCCGCCGCCGTCGACGAAAGCGACGAGCGGGACGACGACTAGTCGTACTGGTGAAGTAGCCCACGCACTCGTGGTGCCCCGTCCTCAGGGGACGGGTCGATCCGGCCATAGAGGGACACCTGAAATCCGGCCAACGCAGGACTCCGCCTGGTGGGGCGAAAGTCCTGTGTTGGCCTCGGGTTAGGTCTATTTGGGGCGGCTTTTCCTTTGGCCGGGTTTGACCCGTCCCCGTATGGCCGGATCGAGGGTGTCCCCGGAGGCCCCGTGCCCTGTGTGAGATCCGGCACCTGCGTACGCGTGATTTCAGGATCCACGTTCATACTGAGCAACGGCTGGCAAGCACTCAGGCTGCGGCGGGCGAGCGAAGGGCCGGGTGCGTAGCCAGATCGCCCAGGCTCGGCTCCGCCTCGACATGCCCCCGGTGCCGATCATGGAAGGCTGAGCCAGGTTCCAGGACCAGCGCGCGATCACGCCCCGTCACCCGCTGGGATCAGTTGCACTCCTGCAGCAGCATGCTCACCGCGTCGGTCGACCAATAGCCGCCAGTGAGCGACGCAAGGTCGAGCCGGCCATCTCCATTGAAGTCGGCTGCCACGACGAACCTGGGCGCGAGCGCAAGCGGACGGCACACCAAGTACCCGAAGGTTCCATCGCCGCGCCCCGGCAGGATGCAGATCAGATTGGCGGTTGAGTTGGTGACCGCCAGGTCGACCTTGCCGTCCCCGTTCAGATCTCCCATCGCCACCGATTCCGGCACGTCGCCCGCCGGGTAGTCGACTCTGGCCGAGAAGGTCCCGTCCCCGCGGCCGAGCAGAACCGACGCCGAACGACCGTACCGGGTGGCCACCGCCAGATCCGGCTTCCCGTCGCCATTGAGGTCCCCGGCGACGACCTGCCAAGGAGATACTCCGGTCGCGTACACACCGCCCTTGGCGAACGTCCCGTTCCCGCTGTTGAGGTAGATGGCGACCCCATCGGTCACTCCACCGTGGCCGCCATCGAACGCGACCGCGAGATCGAGCCTGCCGTCCCCATTGAAATCGCCAGCGACAATCGATTCCGCGGAGCCATCGGTCCGAATGTCGTTCGAAGGGCCAAGAGCGCCCTGGCCGTTGTTCAGCCGCACGTTGAGCGTGCCGCCCTGGTTGGCGACCACGCAATCGTTCCAGCCATCGTTGTTGAGATCTCCGATGACCACTGCCCGCGGGGTGACGCCCGCGGGCATCTGCACCGGTGCCGCGAAGGTTCCTTTTCCCGAATTCAGCAGCACGCTGAGCGTTCCCTGCCCGCCGAGGGATATGCCGTCGGCGACAACGATATCGGGCTTCCCATCACCGTCGATATCGCCAATGGCGATTCCACCCGGCGCGTTGCCCGCGGGGTAGGCCACCTGGGGTTTGAATTTCCCGGTGCCTCCACCCCGGTTCAGCAATACGCTCACCGTGGCCGCGCCGGTGTTCGACACCACCAGGTCGGGTGCGCCGTCGCTGTCGAGATCTCCAACCGCCGCTGCCCAGATCTGCACTCCAACGCTGTAGTTCGTGACTGCCCCCAGCGACGCGGAGCAAGGTTGACAGAAACCGTTCCAGCATCGCTGCGCCGCTGGGCAGATGTTTCCGCAGGCGCCGCAGTTGTTGAAATCCAAGGCCAAGTCTACGCACCGCCCGCTGCAGCAGTTGCCGGCGGCGCAGGTCCCGCCGTCGATCGCGCTCCCACAGACCGCCCCGGCGTCAGCACCAGCACCAGCGTCAGCTCCGGCGTCGGCCGCCTGCACGGGACCGGGACAACTCGACAGCTCGCGCGCGCAAACCTGGGCGCCTTCGCAACACACCCAGCCTGCGGCGCACGGACATGCCGGCTCTACCGCCGCGTCGGCAGGGCTGGGACAGTTCGATAGGTCGCGCGCACAAACCTGGGCGCCGTCGCAACACACCCAGCCCGCGGCACACGGGCATGTCGGCTCGACCGCCGCGTCGGCAGGACCAGGACAACTCGACAGGTCGCGCGCGCAAACCTGGGCGCCCTCGCAACACACCCATCCCGCGGCACAGGGACATGCCGGTTCGATCGCCGCGTCGGCGGGGCCGGGGCAGCTCGACAGGGCGCTCGCGCAAACCTGGGAGCCCTCACAACACACCGAGCCCGCGGCGCAGGGACATTTTGGCGCGACCGCGGCATCGGCGGGACTGGGACAACTCGTCATGTCGCTCGCGCAAACCTGGGCGTCCCCGCAGCAGACAGAGCCGGCAGGACAGGGACACCCCTGGCCGCCCTCGGCAACCGTTCTGATGCACGCAGCGCTGCTTGCAGCCACGACAGCCAGGACCGACGCAAGGCAAGATGGGCGCACGTTGGGCTCCCCTCCCCGGAGTGCGTCCATGCTACCAGTTCCTCTCGTTGGTTGACTCGGGCCTTTCCAACGGTGAGTCGGGGGCCTGCGCGCCGCCTTTCAGAAAGCGACTCGGTCCAAGTCGCGGCAGCACCTCTCTTACAGCCAAAACCGGCCGCGCTCCCGCCGGCGTCTCACGCAATTGGCGCTCGGGAGGGTGATTGGCGTCGCGACGCCTCGCCGGACAAGGAACCAGCCGGCCACGCGGCGAGATTCGCGGCGACACCAAACGCAACAGCCTCAAATGCCGAGACAAGAAACGGCCCCCCGCTACGCGCGGTCGCGCTGCGACGGAGAGCTCGCCGCCGCTGAGATCCTGGTCCGGGCCATCCAGCTGGCGGGCAAGGACTTCCGCTCCTGCGGCGA
>JBBIQS010000085.1:0-34620 GCA_037442205.1 Myxococcales bacterium | reverse complement strand
CCGCATGCGCCAGGCCCAAGAGCGCCAGCGCGATGAGCAGAACCGCATGCGCCAAGCCCAGGAGCACCAGCGCGATGAGCAGGACCGCATGCGCCAGGCCCAGGAGCGCCAGCGGGATGAGCAGGACCGCATGCGCCAGGCCCAGGAGCACCAGCGCGATGAGCAGGACCGCATGCGCCAGGCTCAGGAGCGCCAGCGCGATGAGCAGGACCGGTTCCGCCAGGCTCAGGATCAGCAGCGCCGGGAGCAGGACCGCCTGCGGCCCACTCCCGATCACCAACGCCCGCTCGATCAGGATCCCCGCCGCCCGCATGCCGACTGGCGGCCCGAAGCCCAGCGCCCACCTCCGGTCCCGGCGAACGCCCGCGGTCCGCAGACTCAGCGACCGCCGCCGGTGCCCACCCGCCCCGCCTACGCTCTTCCCGACGGCCGCATGCCCCTGCGCGGCGCCCGCCCCGAGCCGCTGCGCCGCGACGAGTCGCGCACGGTCCTGAGCCAGCTCAACGGCAACCGCACCGCCCTCCCCGGGATCAACTCCCGGCCCATTCCCCAGGGCCAAATCTCGGTCCGCCCCGACGGCGGACTCAGCGTCGAGGCTTCACGCGGACGCCATTACGCCGTCCAACCCAACGGCACCCTGGCCTCCTTCGCCTCCAAGTCGCACTCGGCGACCTTCCGCCCCGACGGCCACATCGCCACCCTGCGCACCCCGACCCTGCACATCAGCCGCGCCCCCGACGGCGCCCGCATGGTCGTCCGCCAGGCGCCACACCAGGCGGTGGTGGTCAGCTCCGGCCCGCGCTACGGCTACGTCCAGCGCCCGGTGGTGGTCCACAACGCCACCTACGTCCAGCGCACCTACGTGGTCGACAACCACGTCTACTACCGGTCCTACCGCCCCTACCGCTACGGCGGCAGCGTCATCTACAGCTACGCCCCGACGGTCTACTACTCGCCCTCCTATTACTACTGGACCTACTACCAGCCCTGGACTCAGCCGGTGGTCTATCCCTGGGGATGGATGAACGATCCCTGGTACGGGTACTACGGCTACTACTGGACCCCGCTGGTCCACTATCCGGCGCCGTGGTGGTGGCTCACCGACTACATGGTGGCCGAGTCGCTGCGCGAGGCCTGGTACGCCCGCGCCGCCGAGCCGACCTACTACTACGAGCAGCCGCAGGCGGCGCCGATCACCCCCGAGGTCCGCCAGGCGATCGCCGAGGAGGTGCAGCGCGAGCTGGCCGAGCAGCAGCAGCAGGCGACCGCCTACGCCCAGCCCGGCTACGTCGCGCCTCAGGAGGAGATCCCCTCGTTCCTGCAGCCGGGGCGAATCTTCGTGGTCTCGACGCCGGTGGACGTGCTGGTCGGCGAGGAGCGCTGCGCGCTGTCGCAGGGCGACGTGCTGCGGCTCGAGGCCGCGCCCCAGCCCGGCGAGATGGCGGCAACCGTCCGCGTGCTGAGCAGCAAGACCTTCGATTGCCAGGCCGGCTCGATGCCGATGCTCTCGATCAGCGATCTGCAGGAGATGCAGAACTCGATGCGCGAGAAGCTCGACTCGGGGCTGAACCAGATGCGCACCAACCAGAGCGCCGGCGCGCTGCCGCCGGCCCCCGAGGACGCCTGGTCCACCTACCCGGGCCCGGGCTCCGCGATCCCGGCCTCCAACGACGATGCCGCCGCGCTGATTGCCCAGGCGCAGCAGAACGCCGATCAGGCTGAAGCCGAGCTGTGGCGCGAGGCCGGCGAACAGTAGCCCGAGGCCATTCGCCCCAATTCGAAGCGGAGTCGAGGGCATTCCTCGGCTCCGCTTCGGCTTTTCTGAGCGCGGCTACTTCTTGTGGCAGTGGTTGCAGCTCGCCGACACCGACTTGGCCTTGTGGCAGTCCTTGCAGGTCTTGTGCAGCGCGTCCTTGAGCGAGGGCTTCTTGTCCTGGGCCGCGTCGGTGTGACACGAACGGCAGGCCTGGGGCTTGGCGCCCGACTTCATCATGTGGTGGCAGTCGGCGCAGGCGCCGCGCTGCTGGTGGGACTCGTGGGCGAAGGTCACCAGCCCCATCTTGCCGCCCTCGTTGAAGCGCACCTGGACCGGACCCTTGTTCTGCGAGGCCGGGACCGCCGCCGGCTTCTTCGGCTCGGGCTTTTCGTCGGCCTTGGACTCGACCTTGGCGGCGGGCTTCTCCTCGACCTTGGCCGGCGGCTTGGGCGCCTCGGCGGTCTTGGCGGGCTCGCTCTTCTCGGCCAGCTTGGGCTCGGGATCCTTGCTCGGCCCGGCGTCGGGCGCTGCGGCCTCGGCCGCGGGCGCAACCGGCGCGGGCACCGGCTCGGCGACGCTCGCGCCGGCATCGGCCAGCGCCGGATCCGGCTGTGCGGCGGGAGAACTCGCGGGCTCGGTGGGGCGGACCTGCGCCGCGGGGCTGCAGGCCAACGATGACAAGGCGAGGAGCAGGGCAAGGCGCTGCATGGGGTTCCTCCAGGGATTCCAGGGACCTGGGAGATACCTCGAATCCGCTGCGCTTGGCGAATCGGCGATGTTCGAGACTGGGCCGATGGCGCGACGCCTGCTGTGTCTTGCCCTCCTGACCGCATCGTCCAGCTGCCTTCCACCGCGTGGGAGGCCTGGGGCGCCGGAAACTGCGAGCCACGCCCTGGTGCGCGAGGCGCGACGACTGGCGGCCGAGCGCTACGTTTTCGGCGGCCGCGGCGACCCCGATCGACCAGGGCTCGATTGCATGGGCCTGGTGTTCGTCGCCTATCAACGAGTGACCGGCACGCCATGGCGCCGGCACAGCTACCTTCCGTCCAGGCTCGCGGCCCAGGGCACCCTGGGCAAGCCGGTCGCCGGATTGGAGTGCGTCGGTCGTGAGCGGCTCGACTACGCGCTGCTGCGGCCCGGCGACATCATCCTCATCCTTCGCTTCCAAGAGAACCCCAAGGAGCCGCCGCTGTGCAGCCTGAACGGGCACGATGCCTGGGTCTGGCACATGGGGCTCTTCACCGGCTCCAGCGAGAATGCCTTTCTCCACGCCGATCCGTTCTACGGCGTTGTGAATGAGGCTCCCCTGCGCGACTACCTCTCCAACACCTGGCTGTCGAACGAGGGCGTTTGCGTCATTCGCCCGAATCCATAGCGCGTTCTCGGAGCGCCACCGGCTCGGTGGATCTCCGGCGGGTTCGCGATCCGCTTTGGCTCGGTGACGGAGATGCCCGAGCCGAGCATCAGCAGGCTGCGGTGGAACCTGTTCACTCTCGGCTCGCCTTTCGTCAGACCCTCGCGAATCCAGCGGGCCTTCGCCGTCTCCTTCTGACGGCGCGCGGCTCGACCGCTACGTCCCCGCCGGCTTCGCCAACCCCAGCACCTTGCGCACCCGCTCGGCGGTCACCGGCGGCCTGGGGTTGTCGCCCTCGTTGAAGCGCACCCGCGCCGCGGGGCCGCGGGCCAACGACCACCTCCGGAGAAGCCGGGCACGGCGGTTCATCGGTTCCTGCAGGGGAGCTCCAGCCTCCCCGGAAACACCTCGAATCCGCCGCGTTTGCCGCAGTGGTCGACTGGTCCCCGGCGCCTTGGGCCGGCGTCCGGCGCCGAAGCACTCACCAGGAGCCGCGGCTTGCGCCGCCCTCTCCCGGCAAGCGATGCTCTTCGGGTAGCCGCGCTCAATCGCGTTCGGCTCCGGGCTCCTGACGCCCGAGGGCCTCTACCTGTCCGCGGACGCTCGGCGATCGTTCGCGGGATCTCCTTCGACTTTCGAGGGCTCCCATGATGCGACCCGGTCCAATCCTCCTCTCCGCGGCCGTGCTGCTGGCATCCTGCAGTCCCGATCTGCCTCACTCCAATCCCTACGATCCCGACACCTCGCCCAGCCAGCAGGCCCGGGGCCGGATCGCCGGCCGAGTCGACACCGCGGTCCTTCCCAGCGGCGGGTCGGAGCTGCTGCTCTTCGACAGCGCCGGGCTTCCGCGCGCCACCCGCGCCGGGGCCGATGGCGCCTTCGCCTTCGACGAGCTGGAGCCCGCCGTCTACTCGGTCGAGCTGCGCGAGCCCAGCGTCCAGCCGGTGGTGCGCTCCGGGCTCAAGGTCGTCGCCGGAGAGACGCTGGACCTCGGTGTGCTGACCCCGCTGCCCTGGCCCGGCCAGGAGATCGAGGGAGCGCTGTCCGGCGCGGTGGCGCTCGAGGGAGGCGGGGACGCCTCCGCCTGCGTGGTCCTGGTCGAGCGCGAGCTGTCTGACGGCAGCCAGGCCTTCGTCGCCGAGCTGCCGGTGGCGGCCGACGGTGCGTTCCACCTGGCGGTCAAGCCCGGGAGCTTCGCGGTCACCGCCTCCCACCCGCTCTACCTGCCGCGCTCCACCAAAGGCGTGCGGGTGGCCGCGAGCGCGGTCGCCGATGCGGGAACGCTGCTCCTCCAACTCAACCCCGCGACGCTGCAGGGCACCGTCCTGCTCGAGCGCGAGCCCGATGCGACCGACGCCTCTCCGACCGAGCCGGGGAGCGGCGCCTCGGTGACCCTCGACGACGGCTCGAGCACCACTGCCGACGGCCAGGGGAGCTTCAGCCTCGGTCGCCTCCTCGGCGGCAGCCACACCTTCCGCGCGTCGTACGGCGGCTACCACGACCCCGCGGGGGCTCGGCCGGTGCTGCTGTCCGCCGGGCGGCTCACGGTCCTGCCCGATCCGATCGTCCTCGCGCTCGATCGCGGCGCGATCGCCGGCGTCGTCTCCACCTCGGACGGAGGGCCGATCGACGGAGCCGCCGCGCAGCTGCTCGGCACCCGGCGTCTGGCCCCTGTCGTCCCCACCTCGGTCGGAGCCTCCACCGGGACCTTCCGCTTCGAGAGCCTCCCGGTCGGCAGCTACCAGGTCTCCGCCACCTCTCCCGGCTACGTGGCGGCCAACGGCGGCACGGTCCAGGTGAGCTACCAGGGGCTGACCCCCGTGCCGCCGCTGCGGCTGGTCCCGCTGCGCGGCGCGTTCTCGATCGACGACGGCATCGCCGGCAACCGGCCGGGCTTCGCCGGGCGCCGCCGGGTCGAGCTGGTGATGGACTTCCCGGGCGCCGCCGAGCTGCGCGCCAGCGACGGCGATCCGACCTTCCAGTCGGGCGCCCAGGCCTTCGAGGTCTTCCAGGCGCGCTACCCGCTGACGCTCGCGCCCGGAGAGGGCACACACCGGATCTACCTGCAGGTCCGCGACGCCGCCGGAACGCCCTCGGGAGTCTTCTCGGAGAGCGTGGTGGTCGACCTGACCGGGCCGTCCTCGCCGCAGGTGCGGATCGAGAACGGCGCCTCCTTCACCTCGCGCGCTCCCGCGCTCGCCCTGACGCTCTCGGCCTCGGAGGCGCCGGCGGCGGGGGTCGACGCCACCAGCGGCCTCTCCAAGGTCCACCTCTCTCTCGACGGCGTCGATGGCCAGGGCAACCTGCTCGGCGAGGAGGTCTTCGACTACCGCCCGGATCTCCTGTTCCTCCTCCCCGCGGGCCGGGCCGGGGAAGGGAAGAAGGATTTCTGGGTCCGCTTCGAGGACGGCGCCGGCAACCTCAGCGACGCCTCGGACCCCGGCGCGCACGCCTCGATCACCGTCGACACCCTGCCGCCGGGCGCCCCCGAGGTGTCCATCGATCAGGGCCCCTTGGCCACCCAGGCCGGCTACACCGACCGCGCCGCGGTGGCGGTGCGCCTCTCGGCGACCGAGCCCAGCGGCAGCGCCGTGCTGGTCAAGCTGGCGGACAGCGAGGGGGCCTTGAGCGGCGCCTCCTACGCTCCGCTCTCCAGCCCGATGACCGTGCTGCTCAAGGACCCCGCCGTCAACGAGCGCAAGACGATCTGGGCCCGCTTCGCCGACCTCGCCGGAAACGAGGTCGACGCCAGCGCCACCATCGAGCTGGACGCCGCGCCCCCGACGGCGAGCGTCTCGGCGCCGGGCCTCGCCAACGGCTTCGCCTCGACCCAGACCGTGCGGCTCTCGGTGGCCGCCGGCGACGCCGAGAGCGGCCTCGCGGCGCTGGCGGTGGAGCTCTCCGAGAGCCCGACCTTCGAAGGGGCGAGCTGGACCGCGCTGGAGCCGACCCGCGACTTCCCGCTCTCGGCCGGGGACGGGCCGAAGACCGTGTTCCTGCGGGCCCGCGACAAGGCAGGCAACCTCGCGACCGCCTCCACGACCTTCCGGCTCGACACCGCCCCGCCGACCGGCCTGGCGCTGCTGGGCGACGGGGCGCCGCTGCAGCGCGCGCTCGACCTGGAGCTGTCGGTGTCGGCGTCGCCGGACGTGACCGGGATGTTCGTCCAGCAGGACGCCGCCCCCGACTGCCAGGCGGTCGGCTACGGGCCGTTCCGGGCCCGCCAGACCGTCACCTTCACCACCCAGGGGGCGCACGCGGTCTACGTCTGCCTGCGCGACGCGGCCGGCAACGTGGCCCCCTCCTCCTTCGCCGGGTCCCCGCTCGCGGCTCCGGTCTCCATCGACTCGCTGGAGCCCCAGCCGGGCTCGATCGCGATCCAGGGCACCTACGCCAACGGCGCGGCCTTCCCCAGCGCCAACTCCCTGACTGCCGGCCGGACCGTGACCCTCACCTTCAACCCTACCGACGCCAGCAAGATCGCCGAGCTGCTGGTCTCCAGTCGCTCCGACCTCGGCGACGCCACCTGGCGCCCGTACCTCCCCAGCCTGAGCTTCGACCTGACCGACGGCGACGGCCCCAAGACGGTGTTCGCCAGGTTCAAGGACGAGGCGGGGAACGTCTCGCTCGCCGCCGCCCAGGGAGCGATCACCCTGCACGCCTCACCGCCGACCGTGGGGACGCTGAAGGTGGCCGGCGGCGCCTCGGCCACCAATGCCCAGGACGTCCCGGTGTTGCTCGGCGCCCAGGACGCGGCGCAGATGCGCCTGTTCGTCGACAGCGTCCCGGTGACCGGCTGGGTCGGCTACACGACCTCGACCACCGTCCCGTTCGCGGCGCCGGAGGGGCTCAAGACGGTGACCGTCCGCTTCCGCACCGACACCTGGGTCGAGGGCGCCGAGGCGAGCGCCCGGCTGCGCTACGACGTCACCCCGCCCTCGGGAGTGGCGCTGGCGGTGACCGGCTCGCTGGGCAACAACACCACCAGCGGCGCGATCACCCAGACCCCGGTGGTGGTCGCCAGCTTCGGCAACCTCCCCGCGGACGCGGTCTCCTACCAGCTGGTCCAGGCGCCCGGCGGCGCCTGCGGCGCGAGCCTGTTCGGGAGCGGGTTCGTGCCCGTCGCCCCGTCGCAGCTGTTCCCGCTGCTGGGCGCCGACGGCCCGAAGAAGCTGTGCGCGGTCTTCAAGGACGACGCCGGCAACGTCGACCTGGGCGCCGTCGCCGAGGCCAACATCGTCCTCGACACCACTCCGCCGACCAACCCCTCGTTCACCAACGTCGCCGCCGGCACCACCCGAGCCAAGACCGCGCCGGCCGCCGGCCCGCTCGGGGTCACTGCGGTCAGCGACAACCTGGGGGGGCAGGTCGCCTACGAGTGCCTGGGCGGCCAGTACCTCGCCTGGTCCGCCTGCGGCACCTCCTCCTCGCTGCCGGCCTTCGACCTCAAGCCCGGGACGAACCTGCTCGGAGTGCGCGCCCGCGACTCGGCCTACAACGTCAGCGCCGGCACGCTGATCCAGCTGGTCCAGGACGACCTCGCCCCGCTGCCGCCGGTGGTCACCAGCGTGCGCGCCCGGGGCGACACGGTCCAGCTCTCCTGGAACGCCAGCCCGAGCGGCGACGTCGTCGGCTACCGGGTCAACTACGGGCCCTCGCCCTGGGACACCAGCGGCAGCGGCGCCGCCCAGGGCATGTCGCCGGTCGACGCCGGCGGCTCCGGCGGGTTCGTGCTCACCGGGCTCAGCCGCGGCTCCGCCTACTACATCTCGGTGGTGGCCTACGACGCCGCGGGGAACGTGAGCGACCCGAGCGAGCCGCGGCTGGTGATCCCCGACAAGGTGGAGGTGCGCAGCCTGTCGAGCCTGGGAGGGGAGGCGGTGGCTGTCGGCTCGCTGGGGGCCCACGGGTACCTGGCACAGCGCCTGGCGATGCTGCAGCTCGACCTCTCGGACGACGCGGCGGCGCCGACCACCATCGGCCGGGCCAACCTCCCGGACCTGGTGCCCAACCAGAACGTGGCCCCGGTCGCGGTGCCGTGCAGCCGCGGCGGTGTGGCCGGCGAGTGCGTGTATATCTCCGGCAACACGCTGGCCGGCGAGTGGTCGGCCGATCCGGTCGCCTTCCACGCCGGGATCAGCGTGGTCTTCTACCCGGCGGGCGGGACCGCGGCCAGGCCGGTCTTGGGCGTCAAGGCGGCGAGCGTGCCTGTGCGCGCCTTGCTGCTCTCCCTGTCGCCGGCCAACGACCTGCTCTACGCCGCCCACGCCTCGGGCCTCAAGGTCTACTCGCTCGCCGACCCGCTGGCGCCGGCGCTGGTGGCCAGCGCGTCCTACCCGGTGTCCGGGGCGGTCAGCCCGCTCTCCATGGGCCGGGTGGGCGGGACGCTCTACCTGCTCGCGCAGGTGAATGGCGCCCCGCAAATCATCGGCTTCGACGTCTCCAACCCCGCCGCCGGGCTGCCCGCCGCCGCCTACGCGGTTCCGCTGGATGCCAAGGGGCAGAGCCTGTCCGGCGGGGTCTTCGGCCTCTTCGGCGGAGGGGTGTTCCTGGCCTACAAGATCCTCGACTACGCCACCCCGTACAGCGCCCTGGTCCTGAGCCGCTACACCCCGGGGGCGGGAAGCTATCCGGCGCCGGACGCCACCCTGGTCTTCCACGAGGAGAACTTCGCCAACGAAGACATCTCCCTGACGGCCGCTACCTGGTCGGGAACCCGCGGCTACCTGTTCGCGCTGAACCTTCCCACCGCCGAACAGGGCTGGGCGGTGGACCTCGCTGCACTGAGCAAGCGCTACGACCTTCCGCCGGCGGCGGTCTCGGCCGAGTGGTTCGCCATGGCCGGCGTGGCGACCGTGGGCGGCAATGATCGGCTCCTGGCCTCGGCCGGCGGAGGGATGGCCGGGGACCCGAACCCGAGCCCCAACTGGCCGCTTCGGCGCTGGAAGGATCTCGGCGCCTCGGCGAGCGCCGCCCCCTCGTTCCACGACGCCCGCGGGCAGATCTTCGCCTTCGCCGACCACTACCTGTTCCTGGCCGCCGCCACCAACTGGGGCGCCCCCGAGCTGATCTGGACCGTGGACGTCAGCAACCCCCTGCTTCCGCGCACGGTGTCGCTCTATACGAGCGCGCGCACCTTCTACAAGCGCTTCCTGGTGCATGGGGAGCTGCTCTACACGCTGGCCGGCGACGCCATCGAGATCTTCCGGATCGGCCCCGACGGCGCGTTGACCCCAGCCTCGAGCATCGCGGTGACCGCCTCCGACTTCGCGGTCTCCGGGCACTACCTGTTCGCCGGCCTCGGCCCAGCCGCGTCGGGGGTGCGTGTCTGGGACGTCTCCGCTCCGGCCACCCCGGTCCTGCTGACCACCGGCGGCACCTTCCCGGTCTATGCGCTCGACGTGCGCGGCACCACGGTCTTCGCCGCCGGGGCCAGCACCCTGCAGAGCTACGGATTCGACGGGATGGCCCTGGGGAGTCTGTCGGCGGCGGCGACCCTGCCCTCGATTCTGCAGACCAGCTTCCCCGCCCATCTCTCGGTGCGGGGGCAGACGGCGGTGGTCAGCGACTACAACGGCTCGCAGGTCTTCGCGCTCGGAGCGCCCGCCGCCGCGCCGGTCTTCGACGCCCAGTACTTCGTCAGCGGGCCGGTGTTGCAGCAGGGCGGGTACCTGGTGGGAATGGCCCCGTTCTACAGCCGGGAGGCGGGCATCACCTTCCAGCCGGTGGGCTCGCGCGCGCTCGACGGCTCGGTGCCGTTCGGAGCCTGCAGCGGCTTCTACAGCTCCTTGGCCTCCTCCTCCGGCGTCTACTTCGCCAGCTGCGGGGTCAACGGGGTCTTCATCGGCACCCCGGTCGACCCCACCGGCGGGAAGGTGCTCAAGGAGGTCGACAGCTTCTGGCGTGCAGGGCCGCTGGCCAGCGACGGCATGTTCGCCTTCATCGGCGGCCGGGAGACCGTGGGCCCCAACTGGGTCGGCCGGTCCTTCTACGACGACGAGCACGATTTGGCCGGCGGAGGCTCGCTGCAGGGGCTGACCAGGAACACGGTCTCCCCGCTGGGGATGATGGACCAGCTCAGCTACTCGTCGGACGGCACGCTCTTCTCCTGCGAGGCGACTTCGCCGTCCGCGCGCACCCTGGTCTCCTACGATCTCGCCGCCCCGGCCGTGAGCTGGCCGGTGAGGGGGAGCCTGCAGCTGATGAACGCCAACAACAGCTCCGGCTGCGCCGGGCAGGTCTCGCAGGACGGCCGCTGGCTCTTCGCGGCGGTGGAGAACATCTCGTGGGCGCCGCTGGAGAGCAGCGTTCGGGCGATCGACGTCAAGAGCCCCGACAGCATGACGGAGGTGGCCAAGGTGGCCGCACCGGCCAAGACGACCGTCCGCGGGGCGATGCTCTACCGCCAGAAGGTCTTCGTGGACCAGGTGCCGACCGACTATCCGCCCACGAGCGCGGCCCAGGTGAACGTGCTGGACGTCTCCACGCCCGCCGCGCCGAGCGTGAAGGTCGCGCTGCCGATCAGCGGCGCACCGCGCGCCCTGAACGAGCTGGCGATCGCCGGCGACTACCTGTTCGTCACCACCGAGGCCGTCGGCGGCATCGGGCCCTACGAACTGCAGGTGTGGAAGCTGGGCTCGGCTCACGACGGCGCGGGAGCCAGGCTCCTCGGCAGCTACTCCTCGCCGCTGCCGCTCTCCAATCCGGTGATCGCCGGCGATACCCTCTTCGTTCGCCACAGCTCGGGGATCGCCACCTTCGACCTGCTGCCGCTGTTCCAGGAAGAGGCGATGCCGACCTTCCTCGCCAGCCAGGGAATCACCCAGATGCAGGCCAAGGGCGGCGCACAGCTCTCGGTCGACGGGCCCTTCGCGCGCCTGCTGGTCCAGTTCGCATATCGGGTGTTCGACTTGAGGTAGCCGGACCAGGCTTCCTCGCGGGCTCGCACCGGCCCGGCGCGAATCGGCCGGCGGGCCGCGGGCGCTAGGTCCCCGCCGGCTTGGCCAACCCCAGCACCTTGCGCACCCGCTCGGCGGTCACCAGCAGCTTGAGCTTGTCGCCCTCGAGCGGCGTCAGCTCGCCGCTGGCCCAGGGGTCGAACTCCAGCTCGTTGATCACCTTGGAGAAGATCGGCCGCAGCGCCCGCGCTCCGGTGCGGGTGTGCTTCGCCGCCTGCTCGGCGATCAGCGCCGCCGCCAGATCCTCGAGCTCCAGCGAAATCCCCTGCGACTCGAAGAAGACCCGCGACCGCGCCAGCGGCGAGTCCAGCGACTTGAGCAGGATCTCCTTGAGGTGCACGTAAGTCAGCTCTGCCAACAGCAGCACGCTGTCGAAGCGGGCGGTGAACTGCGGCGCCATCCCGTAGTCGAACAGGTCCTCGATCCTGAAGAAGTCCGGCAGCGAGAACCGGGTCTCGAAGCCCATCCGCCCGTCGGCCAGCCGCACCATCTGCGACTTGAGCTTCTCGGTGCTGGTGGGCGCGGTGACCCGGTTGTAGACCTGCTGGTACAGCCCCTCGAACGCCCCGCCGCAGATGAACATCATCCCGCGGGTGTCGATGTCCAAGGTGCGCAGCTGCTCGGCCCCACCCTCCATCACCCGCGTCCGGTAGGGGACCGAGCTGCCCTCCATCAGCGTCAGCAATCCCTGCTGCAGCACGATGCCCACCGGGCTGCTCTTGCCGGCGATCACTGTCGACAGCTTGTCCACCTCGTCGATGCACACCGTCGCCCGATCCATCACCGCCTTGAGCTCCTCGGCGGTGGGCGGGCGCCCGATGGTCGCCCGCGCCTGCTGCTCGATCGCCGCCAGCAGCCGATCGGGCCGGAACTCGAGGCGATCCGGATCCACCAGCAGGTTGGCGTTGATGATCGACATCGCCCGGAACGGCCGATAGTGCGGCGCGCTGTTATAGAGCCGCTGGATGGCGCCCATGATCGTGGTCTTGCCGCAGCCGGAGTTGCCGATCAGCAGCAGGTTCCCGGGCACCTTGCCGGTACAGTGCTTGTAGACCGCCAGCGCCACCTGCCTGAGCACCTCGTCCTGGCCGAGCACGCCCTTCTGCATCTCGGCGAGGATCTGCGCCGGGCGGATCTCCTTGGGGTCCGGCGCGCGCTGCGCCGCGGCTGCCTGGGGGCTCGCTGTCATGGCTCTCTCCGCTCTATCGGCTCGTTCGCCCGAAGCATCTCACGTCAGTGCCGCCGGCCGCTCGGCTTCGAAGCCCATCGCCCGCCCGCTCGCTGGATGGGCGAACGAGAGCTTCCAGGCGTGCAGGTGGTAGCCGATGTCTCCCGGCAAAGCCGGCAGCTCGCCCTGCGGCTGGCCGCCCGGTCCATAGAGCGGGTCGCCGACCAGCGGGTGCCCGGCGTACGCGAGGTGGATCCGGATCTGGTGCGGCCGCCCGGTCAGGATGCGCACCGTCGCCAGGGTGGCCGGGCCGCGCGCCTCGCAGCGCTCGACGATCGTCTGCGACGGCTTGCCTTCCGGGGAAGCGGCGTGGAGCTCGCCCAGCCGCGGGTGCTTCACCGGACCGATGGGAGCGTCGATTCGTCGGGGCTCGAGGCGGCCCTGCGCCAGCGCGAGGTAGCGCTTCTCCACCTCGCGCCCGCGGAAGGCCGACTGCAGCGCGCCGCGCGCCGACTCGCCCCTGGCGAAGACCACCAGCCCCGAGGTCCCTCGGCCGAGGCGGTGCATCGGGGTCCAGGCCGGATCGCGCTGCTGCACCAGCGCCAGAAGCGTGTGAGCGAAGAACCCGCCGGCAGGCGCGGTCGGCAGTCCCGAGGGCTTGTCCACCACCAGCAGCTGCTCGTCCTCGTGGATCACCGAGTAATGGAGCGGGACCTCCGGCTCCAGCCACGGCGGCCGGTGCCACACCAGGATCTGGCCGCTCGACAGCACCGCGTCCGCCGCTGCGACCTCGCCGTCGAGCTCGACTTCGCCCGCCTCTAGACGGCTGCGCCATACCTGCGGCGATGAATGGCGATACTGCTGCGCCAGGTAGTCGAGCACCGTCAGCCCTCGGCTCTCGGGGCCTATCTGCTCGCGGTAGCTGTAGCCTCTGTTCTGCAGCACAGGTCAATCGGCACGGAAGGCGCTTACCGACTCGCGCCGCCCCCGTGTCTCTCCTTCTCGTTCGTCGGCACGGGCATGAGCTCAACCGGAGCTCGGTCGCGACCGGTCTCGCCGGTGGTCCGAATGAGTCGCGCCTCGCCGACTCAGGGCTTGCCCCCGGAGTCCTGGAACGGCAGTCGCCACAGGGCGTCGGCTCCGGCGTAGTACCAGCCGCTCTTTCCCGGCGCCAGCAAGGTGGTCAGCGGGTTGGCCGGCGCCGGCAATTTGAGCTCGGCCCAGGTCTGCCCGCGATCGAGAGAGCGAAAGACGTGGATCGCGTTCGGCAGCGCCCCGGCCTCCAGAAGCAACTCGCCGTGGGCTGCGCTGACGCGCAAGAGAGGGCATCCCGTAGGCGCGGCGATCGCCGGAAGCGCCTCCCACGTCGCGCCTGAGTCGTCCGACCGCCACAGCAGGGCCGCGGTGAGCGCGTAGACCCGCCGCCCGTCGCCGGCGAGCGAGATCACGGTGGCCGGCTGTTCGGCCGGAGCGCCAAACCCCTCTTCGGACCAGCACCAGCGGAGGCCGTCGGCCTCGGCAAGCGCCAATCCCCGGTTTGTCGCCACCAGGATCCGGCCGTTGGAGGCGATCAGGGCGTCTTCCACCTTCAAGGGCGCGGGCCCAGGGGCCTCCTGGGGAGCGTCGCCCTCGTCGGTCGCCGACTGCCCATCCTCATTGCCAGCCGTGGGGTCCTCCTGGCGCTCGCGCGACGGCAACTCGGCGCTCACGGTGTCCCAGGTCGCGCCCGCGCTCCGCGAGATTGAGAAGTGGCAGCTGCGCTCCCCCTGCTGCTCCACGTCCGCTGCGCGAAACGCGAGCCGTCCGGCGACCGCCTCATGCAAGGTCACGGAAAACGAGGGATCCACAAAGGAGGTCGCCTGCCAGTGCCTGCCTCCATCCGTCGACCGGCAGGCGGTGGGCGTCACGCGAATGCAGAACGGATGATCGCGTTCGATGCTCCAGCTCTTGCCCTGGTCTGGGGAAACCAGGCCTTGTGCGAGGCGCCAATCGCTGGCGCGCCCGGGCTCAGGCACTCCGCGAAGCACGAGCCCGACCTGGATCGACGCCTCGCTCGCGCCGGTCACCAGGAACGGCAGCCCTGGCTCATCGGGCAATCCGGCGGGCGACCAGCCGAGGCCTCCGTCCACCGAGCGAAAAACCTCTCCGAGATCGGTGAGTGCCCACAGCACACCGCCGCCAACGGCGAGCAGGCTAAGTGGCGTCCCGGGGAGCATGCGCGGCCACTTGCCAGCCCGCGCCGAGCGAAACGCCTCGAGACTCGTACCCTGCCGTCTGAGGCCGACCAGCGTGGTTCCCACGAAGCGGAGGTTGGTGATGACTGCGTCGGGGACCTGGCTCACCTGCGACCAGGTCCTTCCTTCGTCGCGGCTGCGCCAGAGGCCATTTTCCGTTCCGGCGTAGAAGTTGCCGCCGTCCTCGGCCAGCGAATGGCACAACCAAGGCAATTGCCGCAGACGCTCCCAAGTCTTGCCGTTCTCGTCGAGGCGCCAGAGTTCGTTGTCGCAGGCGTAGAGGCGGCCGTTGGCGGGCGCGACGACGCGCTCGGAGACCATTTGCCGCGTGTCAGTGAGCGCCCAGGTCTTGCCGCCGTCCGTCGATCGAGCAATCCCATCGCGGCTCGCGGCGAACACGGCATCGCCAAGCTGAATGAAGCTATGGGCGGGGTACTTTGCGAACGGGGTCTCCGACCGCTCCCAACTCCTTCCCTCGTCCTGGCTTCGGAGGACCCAGGTCTTGATCCCGCCTCCGGGGATGGTCTGGGTGGTGCCGATGAAGAGAGCCGCGCCGAGCGCGGAGAGGCTTCGAATGCCCTCCTGCGGTTTCAGGCCCAGGTTCTCGGAGGTCCGCCGCGCCCAGGTCTTCCCGGCATCGGGCGAGACGAGCAGCGCGCCGGTGCCGGTCCCCGAGCCTTCGAGGAGAGCGGCGACGATCTGATCCGACGCCGCCACATCGACAATCGATGGCGGAGAAGGAGGGCGGGCCAGACGCTCCCACCGCTGCGGCGGCGAGGGCGGCGCCGCCGCGGTGAGCAGACCGGCCAACAGGATGCCGACAGCCAGGCGCGTAATCTTCATGGCGCTCCAGATAGCAGAACTCTCCCGGCGGACCCATTCCCGCTCGGCGACATCGCCCCGGGACGGGCGTCGAGTCCGGGCTATTCGACCGCCGGTGCCCTCGCGTCGGCGGCGGTCGGGTCTGCGCGGAACGAGGACCATTGGGTCGAATTGCCGCCCGGTTCCTGGCGTCCTGCCCGGGCCAACCGGTGCGTTGCACGCAGCGGTTGGACTCCTGGCGCGCTTCGCGGGAAAAGAGCCCGCTGATACTTCCCATTCCCAGAGGAACACCCGTGGACTTCACTTCTCGCCGGATGCCGCTGCACATGATCGCGGGCCTGCTGGTGGCGCTGGGCGTGCTCGCCTGTGGCGTCACGTCGGTCCAGGTAGACCCTGGCGAGTCCGCCGACGTCGGCTCGCTCGCCGAACCGGATGCCAGCGGCGCCATTGACGCTGGCCCGATCGACGGTGGGCATCCCGATGCCGCCCAAGCCGTCGCGGACGCCGGCGCCGACGCGGGCCCACGCCCCGACGCTGCCGCTCCCGACGCCGGCGCGGCGGATGCCGCCACCAGCCCGCCTCTCGTGCTGTGCAGCACCGACGGCTTCTGCTGGGACCATCCGCGCCCGCACGGCGACGACGTGAATGGCATCTGGGTCGGCTCGCCGACCGATATCTGGACGGTCGGAAACGGCGCCCGGCACTTCGACGGCGCGACCTGGACCGATCGGAGCCAGGGGCTTTCCCAGCGCATGGACCGGATCTCGGGGGCGGGCTCGGAGCTCTGGGCGTGCGGCTACGCGGGGCTGTGGCGCTGGAACGGCTCGGCATGGGCGGCGCAGCCCGGCGCTCCTCAGTTCGCGGCGGACGTGCAGGTCCGCGCCGCCAACGACATCTGGACCTTCGCCGGAAACGCGGTCTCCCACTTCGACGGGACCCGATGGACCACCGCCACCGCCCCTTTCAGCGCAAGCGCCCTGTGGGCCACCTCGGACACGGAAGCCTGGGTTGTCGACCGCTCCGGCAACATCGCCCACGGCCTCTCCGGCGTTTGGCAGAAAATGACGGCGCCCGCGAACCCCGGCCTGTTGACCCTGTGGGGAAGCAGCCCGAGCGACGTCTGGGCCGGAGGGAACGGCGGGACGCTGCTGCACTGGAATGGCACCTCCTGGGCCCCCGAGAGCTCCGGGACCACCGGCACCATCTCGCACCTCTTCGGAACCTCCGCGACCCACCGGTTCGCCATCGCCAACGGGTCGATCCGCCGCTACGCCAACGGAGCCTGGGGCGCCTCCCTCACCTCGGGATTCAAGCGGCTTGCGGCCCTCGCCGGAAGCGGCCCCGGCGAAGTCTGGGCTGCCGGGCAGGCGGGACAGCTCCATCGCTTCGACGGCACCTCCTGGACCCGGCGCGACACCGCGGTGAGCAACGACTGGCTGCAGTCGGTGAGCGCCGTCAGCGCCGACGAGGTCTGGGCGGTCGGGCTCAACAGCGCGATCCTCAAGCGGACCGCCGCCGGCTGGGCGCCGGTGGCTACGCCCTACACCCACAACGATCTCTTCGCCGTCTGGGCCTTCTCCCGAAACGACGTCTGGGTCGGCGGCACCGGCATCCTGGCGCACTTCGACGGCACGGCCTGGCGCAACGACTACACCGCTGACACCATCACCGGATTCCACGGGCGCTCGGCGACCGACCTCTGGGCGATCGGTTACTCGGGCACGGCTTACCACTTCGACGGCTCGGCCTGGTCGCAGACCGCCACCGGCACGAGCAGTCTCTACGCCATCTTTGCCGTCTCGCCGACCGACGTCTGGGCGGTCGGGGCCCGGCCGACGACCACCTCCGGCCCCGCCATGAGCCACTACGACGGAACGAGCTGGACGGTCTACGCGAGCCCAGCCACCTGGCAGAACCTCAATGGCCTGTGGGGAACCTCCGGCACCGAGGTCTACGCGGTCGGGCACCAGGACATCCTGCTGAGGTGGAACGGAACGAGCTGGGGGGAGATCGCAGTGCCCGCGGGCGTCGCCACGACCGTCGGCTTCACCCGCGTCACCGGAGACGCCTCGGGCCGGCTCTTCTTCTCCGGCCTGTTCGGCGCGGTCGCCACGCTCCAGGCCGGCCAATGGACCCGCTACCAGAGCGGCAGCAGCGGGATCCTGTACAGCCTCGCGCTGGGGCCCGACGGCGCCCTGTGGGTCGTCGGCGACGGCGGGGCGGTGCTGCGCCGGGCTCCCTGAGCGTGCTTCGGGACGGTGGACGCTGGGCGCGACCTCGGCAGGAGTGGCTCGACCTGCCCGATGCCCTGTCGCGGGACCACCCAGCCCAGGCGAGCCGCCCATTCCGATCCCATGGCGTCGCGTCGACGGAAACCGGGCGTTGTGCTCGAGGCGACCCTCAGCCCCGCCTCCAGTGGCCAGGCGTTTGGGCTGTTAGGGCCCCCCCGCCGCCGTTAGATTGCTGAGGTGAGCCTCCCGCCCCAACCGCCCTCCGAGCTTCCCCGCCCCGGCCGCCCGCCTTCGCGCTGGGACGTAGAGCACTGGAGCGACCCGGACAAAGTCCTCCTCGTCTCGGCGCTGACGCTGCCCTTCGCCCTCGCCTGGCTGGCCCGCACCGTCTTGCTGCGGACCGACCCCGCGCTCTCGCCGTACGTCAGCCGCGCCTTCCTGCCCACGCTGCTGCCGTTCCTGGTGGTGCAGGCGGCCGGCCACGTGGCCCTGGTCGCCGCGGCCCTGCTGCTGCGCCGCCGCGGCGGCAGGAGGACGCCGGCGCTGGTTCACGCCGAGGTGCAGTTCTGGTTCCTCTGCATGTCCTTCTCGCTGTACGCGCTGGGCCCCTTCACCAGCTCGTTCGGCGTGCTGGTGCTGGCGCTGCCGATCATCGGCTACCAGCTCTTCGACGCCTGCTCCATGCACCTGGGCCTGGCCACGCTGGCGATCGGCACCGGCTTGGGCATCGCCCTGCCGGCACTGGGCCTGGCGCCCTACGCGCCGTTCGTCGGCCAGCCCCCCTACGCCGACGGGCGCCTGCACCCGGGATGGGCGGTGTCCATCGGCCTGCCCACGATGTTCGCCGTCGGGGTGGTGCTGTTCATCCACATCGGCCTGATGCGGCGGCTCATGGCGCGACAGGCCGAGCTGGAGCGGCTGTCCAGCACCGACGCGCTGACGGGCCTGGCCAACCGCGCCTCGTTCTTCGATCGGCTGGAGGCCGAGGTGGCCCGCGCCGCCCGGCACGGGCTTCCGCTGTGCCTGGTGATGCTCGACGTGGACCACTTCAAGCGCACCAACGACACCCACGGGCACCAGGCGGGCGACGCGCTGCTGCAGGCGTTGGCGATCAGCCTGAAGGCCACGGTGCGCAGGCACGACTTCCCCGCCCGCTACGGCGGCGAGGAGTTCGCGGTGCTGCTGCCACACACCACACTCGCCGATGCCGGGGTTGTGACCGCCCGACTTCTCGAAGCCGCCCGGCGCATCCCCATCGTCCCGGGAGGTCAGGGCGGTACCCTGACGCTGTCGATGGGGGTGGCCGAGCACGACGCCGCCGAGGGCGCCGACGCGCTGGTGGCACGCGCCGACGCAGCCCTCTACCAGTCCAAGCGCGACGGCCGCGACCGCGTCACCGTGGCCAGGCCAACCGTCGCGCGCTCCGCTTGAGCTCTGCTTCCGCGGCTCCTGCTCTCCGCTGCACCGCCACCGGGGTGGAGCTTTCTGCATCGCGCCGGCCGCGCCCTGCGGTCCCCAAGGGACCTCCGGTCACGGTTCAGGCCCTCAGCCACCGCCAGAAGGTGCCGATGCCGGGCCACAGCTTGAAGGCCAGCCAGCGGATTCGACGCACCGGCCCGGGATGCCGCTGCAGCAACCCGTCGATCAGCTTCCGCGCTCCCTCGCCGCGGCCGCTGCGCACCATCACCGGCGCCAGCGCCAGTCCGGTCTCCAGGTGCCAGGGCTCGATCTCCATTCCCCGGGTCAGGAGCTGGACGGCGACGTCCAGCCGCTTCGCCTTCGCCTGAAGCCGGCCGCCGTTGAGCAGCACCTGCACCGAGTCCTGCTTGCGCCCGCGCAGCAAGTTCAGCCGCGCCACCTCGAGGCAGAAGCTCTCGTCCAATGGGAAGACGGTGGTCGCGGTCAGGTTCACCGCGGCGGCGCGGTCGGTGAACCCGGCGTCGAGGTGCTTCTTGGCCGCGACCTGGAAGCAGCGCACGCCGCCCTCGGCATCGCCGATCTTGGCCAGCAGCGGCGCCAGCTTCAGGTTCACCGAGGGATCGCTGGGGTCGGTCTCGAGCGCCTTGCGGTAACCGGCGATCGCCTTCTTCACTCGGCCGCGGGAACGAGCGCGGTCGGCTTCGGCCACGATCTCAGAGCGCGTCTTGGGCTTGCGAGAAAACCATTCCACGGCCGAAGAATAACAGGCGCGCTCGCGGACCGCTGGACTTGCCCGGCGGCCCAGCGGCCGACCGCCTGTGGCGCGATGCCTCCTCTGCCTTGGCGCTCGGCTCAGAACGCGAATCCGCAACCGACGTATGGGCCGTTGAAGGTGCTGACGTGCCGGTCGCCGATCAGCCCGGCGTCGTCGAGCAGCAGGTACTTCCAGCCGCCGTGGACCTCGAAGGGCCTGAAGGTCAGGGTCACCAGCGCCGTGGCGTCCACGCGCCGGTAGGGGAAGGGCGTGGAGGCGATCGAGGCCTGCAGGCCCAGCGGTCCGTCGAGGTTCAGCGCCCCGGAGACGCCGAAGTCGGGCCCCACCACCGCCAGATCCACCGCCGAGGCGCCGCTCAGGCCGATCTCGATGCGCAGCCGCGCCCGCTCCGAGGCCAGCGCGGCGTAGGTCAAGTGGATGTCGAAGACGCGGATCTGGTCCACCTCGCCCGAGTCGGGCAGCGAGGTGAGCACGCTCGCGCCGTTGACCTGGAAGCCGAGCTTTTCGCCCTCGGCCAGCAAATGGAAGCCGAAGCTGCCGCCGCCGACGAAGCCCTGCCCGTCGAGGCCCACTAGCACGTGGGGCACTCCCGTGGGCTCGGGCGCGGCGACAACGTAGTGGACCGGAGGCGGAGCCTGCTCGACGACCACCGGCCGAGCCGGGGCGACCACGACCGGCGCGACCGGCGCCGGCTCGACCACGACCACCGGCGGAGGCGAGGCGACCACGACGGGCGCAACAGGCACGATCGGCGCCGGCTCCACCACGACCACCGGCGGGACAGGAGGCGCGCCGATGTAGACGACCGCCGGCTCGGCGAAGACCGGAGGCGGAGTCACCGTGACCGGCTCGACGACCCGCGCGGGCCGCGGCGCGGCGGCCGCATAGCTGACGACTGGGGTGGAGGTCGGGGCCGGGCTGGAGCGGCGGCCAAAGGAGCCCGACGACGCGGTCGGGGTCGAACGCGGCGCGCTGGCGGGAACCGCCTGGTGGGTACCCGACGAGCGAGCCTCGTTGGAGTCGCGCTTGCCGAAGGCCGCGTGTGCAGAGACCGGCGCGAGAAGCGCGGCGAGCAGGAGGGAGACGATGCGGGAAGCGGGGCGATTCATTGTTCACCTCAACGTGCGTCGGTTTGGCCGCATCCATTTCAATTGCCGAGCCATGACTCTTTGGTCGCCGCGGCCGGCGTTTTCGGGAAGTCAGTCCGGTGCGCGCTCCGTTCCGGGGGCAGCGGCGCGACAAGGATGTCGGGGTCGGACGCGAGGGCGTGCGCTCGATCACAAAAGGAAGAGGCTCAGGCGATTTCGCTGAGGGGCTGGCTGGGCAGGCAGTCGAAAACGTCGCCGAGGAGCTGCTCCGGGAGCAGCTCACGCTCGCGGGTGTTGTTCGAGGAGCGCTCGCACGCCCCAGGCAGTTTCTGCGCCCTCGCCTGGGCCTGCGGTCTCTTCCCGCGCGGAGGCATTACCGACACCGTGGTGGACGTTTCTGGATCGCGCCGTCCGCTCCCTGCGGTCCCCCACGGGACCTCCGGTCACGGTTCAGCGCCCCACTTCCAGCCTCTCGAAGGCCGGCCCTGCCTTCCGCACCACCAACGACGCCTCCCACAGCAGCACCGCGGCCCCGGCCGCCGACGCCACCGGCAGCGCCCAGACCTTCAGCACTGTCGCCAGGGCCACCGACACCCCGCTGAACACCAGCGTCGCCGGCAACAACCCGATCACCAGCAGCAGCAGATTGCCAAAGAGAATCAATAGCCGCTGCCCCACCGCCTCCACTCCCCGCGTCGACCGCCGCTCCGCGGAGATCCAGGCCGGGAAGAGCAGCGCCGCCAGGTTCTGGATCACCAGGCTCCCCGCGGTGATCGCCGGCAGCAGGAACCCCAGCGCCAGGGCGCAGGCGAACCGCTCCGACATGCTGGTGTGCAGGATGGCGTGCCCCGAGGAGAGCGCCGTCCCCAGCGCCAAGAGCAGCCACTGCCCCGCGGTCAGCAGCAGCCATGGGGCCAGCAGCTCGCCGCGCACGATCTGCGCCCCGCTCAGCGGCCAGGCCCTCAGCACCTCGACGTGCGCCAGGTCCTGCCGCAGGTCGATCCGCAGCACCTGCGGCCCGAGCAGCGCCAAATAGAGAGTCCCAGCGGCGCACACCGCCGTGACCACCGGGAATCTGGCCGCGTCCGGGTCGAGCAACTCCAGCTCGAGGGCGATCGCCGCCGCCCCGCCGAGCAACAGCAGCCAGGCGCGCACCGAGATCCCGCGCGAGGCGGCGAGCAGGTTCTTCCACAGCAGCGCCACCTCGCCTCGCCCGCTCGCCGCCAGCCGGAACAGCGGCCGCGACCGCCGCAGTGGAGAGGTCCGCCCCTTGTGCCAGTTCTTCACCCACTGCGCGTTCTGCGCCGCCAGCTCGATCGACGCCTCCTCGAACCGCACCTTGCTGGTCAGCACCCACAGGTAATGAGCGACCAGCACCAGCAGAGCGCCGGGCAGCAGCGGGAGCATCTCCGCGGCAGACTGCGCCATCGCCATTCGGATCGGCGCCAGCACCGGCCACAGGATCCAGTCGAGTGGCGGCGTGTCGAGAACTCTCTGCGCCCACGGGCCGTAGACCGACAGCGAGGCCGTCAGGTCGAGATCCGGCGGCGCGTCCATCGATCGCACGAGCCAGAAGATCGCCACCGCGAATCCGGCCAGCACCACGAACGAGGCGAGCTGCCGACGCGCGCCGCGCAGCCCCTGCTCGGCCAGGCTCGCCCGGGCCAACGACGCCCCGGCGCCGTGGAATGCCATGGTGGCGTAGCCGATCCAGGTCCCGAACGCGAAGATGATCGGGTGCGCGGTGATGCGACGGCCGACAAAGAACGTGGTCGCCGCGGCGCCGAAGAGCGTGAGCACGCCGCTCCGCACCAGCTTGTAGTGCAGCAGCCACCGGCGACGCGCCGGAGCGGTGAAGAGGAACTGGACCTCGGCCTCGGAGAACTCGAGCGCCCCGGGATCGCCGCCGAAGAGCCAGCTGCTCCCCAGGGTCAGCAGCGAGATCGCCACCATCGCCAGCACCGCCACCGGCCTCGCCGCCTCAGACACCCGGAAGCTCTCGAAGCCAGTCACCAGCCAGCGCAGCACCACCGCCCAGAAGTAGAGGACGCCCAGCACGGTGGCGACCAGGTAGCGCGGCTGCCGCAGCCGCCGCAGCTGGCGCAGCAGCCGGTTCCTGGCCGAGGCCAGCAGGATGAACGCGCCCGCCCGCAGCAGGTTCACGCCGCGCTCCCGCGCGCTTCGGAGGTGATCTCCAGGAAAAGCTCCTCGAGCGAAGCGCCCTCGGCCCGCTGGCTCAGCACCCGGATCTCCGCCAGCGTCCCCAGCGCCCGCGCCTGGCCCTTGGCGATCACCAACACGCGCTGACAGAGCTCCTCGACCAGCGGCAACAGATGCGAGGAGAGGACGATCGCCGCCCCGGCGGCGGCGCGCTGGCGCAGCGAGGCCTTCATCCGCCGGATTCCGAGCGGGTCGAGACCGGTCAGCGGCTCGTCGAGCAGGATCAGCTTGGGGTCGTGGAGCAGCCCGCTGGCGATGGCCACCTTCTGCTTCATCCCGCGCGACAGCTCGGAGGGGAGCGCATCCTTGCGGTCGGCGAGCTCCATCTCCTCGAGCAACGCGTCGGCTTTGCGCTCCCAGTCCTCAACTCCATAGAGCCGGGCGACCAGGTTCAGGTGTTCGCGGACGGTGAGGTAGTCGAAGAGCCGCGGCTCATCGGGCAGGAAGGCGAGCGCGGACTTGGCGCGCACCGGGTCGGCGGAGAGGTCGTGGCCGGCGATGCGGATCGCGCCCGAGGTCGCCGGCAGGATCCCGCCCAGGCAACGCAGGGTGCTGGTCTTGCCGGCGCCGTTCGGCCCCACCAGCCCGAGGATCTCGCCCGCGGCCACCGAGAAGCTCAGCCCCTCCACCGCCCGCAGCTCGCCGTAGCTCTTGGCGAGAATCTCGACCTCCAGCACCTGGCCCAACGGTCACCTCGCTCCGATCCCCTGGAACTTCATGCTCCCCCGGAGCCCACCTTTCACGCAAAAGCGCTCGGCCGGCCGACGTCCCAGGACCCGTCTCCAAGCCACGCGGCGCCTGCCGAACTCGGATATCGCTCGCCGGCCGCACGGGAAGAGAGGAAGGCCCTTGCCCCGGCCTTGGACGGTCGCAGCGCCATGCCGCGCAGAGGGAATCGCCTGCCCTGGGGAATCGCGATGCCTAACGTGCTCTCTGTCCGGATGACAAAGGCGGAAGCTCCATGGCGACCTTCCTGATGTTCGGCAAGTATTCCTCCGAGGCAACCAAGACGATCAGCCCCCGGCGCACCGAGGAGGCGATCGCGTTGGTGAAGAAGTTCGGCGGCGAGGTGAAGGCGACCTACGCGCTGCTCGGCGACGTGGACCTGGTGTCGATCGTCGAGCTGCCGGACACCGAGCGGGCGATGCAGGTCGGGGTCGGCTTGACCAAGCTGCTCGGGATCTCGTTCAGCACCCGGCCAGCGGTCACCGTGGAACGCTTCGACAAGCTGATCGCCGGCTGACCGTCCCGCGGTACTTCTGGCTGCGGGCTGGCCTCTTTCGGCCAACCACGGCCCCAAGAAATGGGCCAAGAAGTCGCCTGCGAGAGGCCCGCATCATCTATAGCCCGTCGGCAAAGCCCTCCACCGCCGCGGCGAATCCGTCCGGCTGGTCGAGGAGCGAGCCGTGCGCCGCGTCGGGCATCACCACCAACGACTTGCGATCGGCAGGGGTCCCGAGCTTCTGGAACGCCTCCTGGCCGTGCGCCAGCGGCACCTGGCCGTCGTACTCGCCCCACAGCAGCAGGCTGGGCAGGGTCAAGCTGGGCAACGCTCCGGTCTGGTCGGTGAGCATCGCCTGGTTCATCGCCGAGCCCTCCTTCATCGCCTCGGCCAGCACCGTCGCCTGGTTGGACATCGTCAGCATCCCGTTGAACGGCCCGCTGAAGTTCATCCAGGCCGAGCCGATGCCGGGATCCTTCTCCGGGTGCCGAATCGAGCCGCCCAGCGCCGCGACGTTCTGGCCGTGGCGCACCATGTCCGCCATGCTCAGCGGCGAGTGGGCGTCGTACCAGGCAAGCTCGGCATTCCACTTCTCCACGTCCTGGCCTTGCGCCACCCGCTCGCGTGCCCTGGCCATCGCCCAAGCTCGCGCCAGCGACATGGCGGACGGGGAGCTGTGAACTCCGTCGAGGTCGATCCAACCGGCAATTCCCTGCTGCCGCGCGGCCGAAGAGAGATAGGCCGTCCCCACCATCCCGCCCCAGCTCCAGCCGAGGAGCACGATCTTCGGGTCGCCGTGGCGCTGCTTGAGGACCTGCACCACTGCGTCGAGGTCTTCGGCGTACTGGTCGAGGGTCAGGGTCTCGACGCCGGCGGTGCCGGTGGAGCTGCCAGAGAGCCGCTGGTCCCAGAACGCCACTCCATACTTCTTGGAGAGGCGCACGAACCCCGGGGAGTCGGCGAAGAAGATGCCCGGCCCGCCCGGTCCCCCGGAGATCAGCACCAGCATCACGTTAGAGGTCGAGAGATCGCCGCGCACCCAGACCGGCATGTCGGCGCCGCGCGAGCGGACGTAGAAGGTGTCGTCGAGCTTCGAGGACGGGCCGCAGGCGCTCAGCAGCGCCACGGCCAGCGAGAGTGCGAAGGCGCGCATGGTCGGATCCCGAGGCTAGAGGGAGTAGGTGAAGCTCAGCAGGCCGGCGGCGTGCAGCAGCGCGGCGTGGTTGACCGGGAGCTGCCAGAAGACCATCGGCCGCAGCATCACCGCGAGCGGCACCCCGGTCCGCCGGCCGAGATCCCAACCGGCGCCGAATGAGATCGAGGGCATGACGTTGGGCCGGCCGAAATCGGTGCTGGCTCTGGCCCGGCCGTCGCTGCCCACCTCGTAGACCGGGCTCGCCAGCAGGGTGTGCAGGTAGGCGAAGCCCAGCGCGAGCTCGCCGCGCAGCCCGAAGCTCGCGGTGGACCGCCAGCCCAGCTCGCCGCCGGCGAAGGCGCCCCAGTAGAGCCGCGGGTGGAGGTAGCTGCCGAGCTGTCCGCGGGCGAAGAGCTCGTGCGGCTCACCGATTCGCAACAGCCCGTAGTCCACCCCGAAAGCCAGGCCGGGATGGGTGCCGGTCTCGCCGAAGTACGAAGCCATCACCCCGAGCCGCGAGCGATCGACGGCCGGATTCGCAGTTGCGATCTCTTCGCCCCGCGCCCAACTCGGGGTGGCGACCATGATGGCCAGCAGCAGCGCAGAACCGCGCATTGGCACCTCCTGAATGGCGCGGTTGGATGCCGCTCGACGAACGGGCGATCAAAGGCTGGCATCTGGCGAACGCCGATCGGCGCGCGAAGTCGCACACCAGCGGCGCGGCTGCCTTCCAGGCGCTCAAGCGGCTTGCCGCATGCTCACTCACGGCTGCGAACGCGCGCATTTCACGCCAAGGCGGTAGGTCGCTCCCCCGTTCCACCGCCGGCGGGACTCAGCGCCCGACTTCGCGCGCCCCGGCGGGCGAATCCCGGAAAGCCCTGTCCAAACGCCTAGTTGCACCCCAGTCCAGCGAGCAGAAGGGCGCGCCGGAAGGTTTCGACTCCCAGTAAACGGCGTATAATTTTCCACCGTCGCCCAAGAGCGCGCGCTTTCCACGCAGCCGAGTCATTTTCCTCCGCCGGGTCAGCACCGCCACCATCCGCCTCGCCGACGCCATGGCCAAGCCCGCCCCCACCGCCGTCCCCTCGAGCCCCGCGGCGCCCCTGCCCTGCGGCGGCGAGCGGATCATCGTCGCCGACGACGAGCCCTTCGCCCGCTCGGTCATGGTCCGCATCCTCGAGCGTCTCGGATATCAGGCGGTCGTCGCCCGCAACGGCGAAGAGGCGCTCGCACGGCTGTCCGACGAGAGCGGCGCCGCTCTGCTGCTCATCGACGCCACGATGCCCGGCCTGAGCGGATGGAAGGCCGCAGTCCAGGCCCAGGATCGGACGCCCGGGCTCCGGGTGCTGGTGGTCTCCGGCGCTGGGGTCGAGCCGGCCCACGAGGCCAAGCTCCAGCGCCCCCACTTCCAGTTCCTGCAGAAGCCCTTCCTCCCCGCCGATCTGGCCCACCAGGTTCGCCGCCTGCTCGACGCTCCGGCGGCAGAGGGCCGGCCCTCATGAGCTGCACCATCCTCATCGTCGATGACGCCAAGGCCCTGGTCCGCTCCCTCGAGCACTACCTGGGACACCAGGGCTACCGCGTGCTGTGCGCCTACTCCTGCCAGGAGGCGCGCATCCGCATGGCCGAGTCATGGCCGGACATCGTGCTGATGGACCTCCATCTCCCCGACGGCAACGGCGGCGAGCTGGTGCGCGAGCTGCGGGCCGAGTACCTCGACACCCAGTTCATCGTCATGACCGCCTTCGGCTCGATCCGCACCGCGGTCGAGGTCACCCAGCGCGGCGCGGTGGACTACCTGCCCAAGCCCTTCGAGCTGGAGCAGATCAAGCTCTCGATCGAGAACGCGCTGCAGGGCCGGCTGAACGGCGAGCGGCTGAGCCGGCTGCGCTCGCGCGACGACGACGGGGGCGAGGAGCTGGAGGCCTTCTCCCCGGCGATGCGCGAGGCGCTGGCCCACGCCCGCCGGGCGGCGGCCAGCGAGTGCAACGTGCTGCTGCTGGGCGAGAGCGGGGTGGGCAAGGACCACCTGGCGAAGTGGCTCCACGCCCACTCGCGCCGGGCGCCGGGGCCCTACTTCGCCGTCAACTGCGCCGCCGTCTCCAGCGAGCTGGCGGAGTCGGAGCTGTTCGGCCACGAGCCGGGGGCCTTCACCAGCGCCCGCGGGCGCAAGCGCGGCCTGGTGGAGCTGGCCGACAAGGGGACGCTGCTGCTCAACGAGGTCGGCGAGCTCGACCTGGGGCTGCAGGCCAAGCTGCTCAGCTTCCTCGACACCAAGACCTTCGTGCGCGTCGGCGGCGAGCACTCGATCCAGATCGACGTGCGCATCCTGGCCGCCACCAACCGCAACCTCGCCGAGGAGGTGGCCGCCGGCCGCTTCCGCAGCGACCTCTACTACCGGCTCAACGTCTTCCCGATCCACGTGCCCCCGCTGCGCGAGCGCCAGGGCGATCTGCCGAAGTTGGCGCGCACCCTGCTCGACACCCTCAGCCGCGAGCTGGGCGACGCCAGCTGCCCGTCGATCTCCCCGGAGGCAGTGGCGGCGCTCGAGGCCTACGGCTGGCCGGGCAACATCCGCGAGCTGCGCAACGCGCTGGAGCGGGCGGCGATCAGCTGCCAGGGCGGCGAGGTCCGCCCCGAGCACCTGCACCTGGGCGAGCCGCGCCCCAGGACCCTGCCCGCGCCGGCCGATGCCAGTCCGCCGCCGCCCGGCGACTGGCAGCTGACCCTGGCCTTTCCCGAGAGCGAGGGCTTCCACGAGGTGCTCAAGCGCGTGGCGCGCGCCCTGGTCCAGGAGGCGCTGCGCCGCGGCCGCACCCGCCAGGACGCCGCCAGGCTGCTGGGGATCTCCCGCCACGCCCTGGCCCACCAGCTCAAGGCGCTGGGCCTCGAGGAGTAGCCGGAGCGGCCGCCGGCCGCTCCCTCACCGCTCCGCGATCGGCAGCGCCAGCTGCAGCGTCACCCGCTGCCGCTGCGAGGTGATCCTCAGCGCGCCGCCGTGGTCGCGGGCGATCTGCTCGGCGCGCTCGAGCCGGAACCCGGCCGCCGCGCCGAACAGGCTGGGCCTCAGCCGCGGCCCCTCCACCACCGCCGCCAGCCCCACTCCCTCCGGCAGCCTCGAGGTCTGCACCGCCAGCCGCCCGCCCTCCGGCAGCTTGGTCCCGGCGTGCCCGGCCACCAGGAACAGGAACTGGTTCAGGTGCAGCGGATCGGCGGTCACCCGCGGCAGCGCAGCGCCCAGCGCCAGCTCGACCGCCAGCCCCTCGCCGGCGACCCAGCGCAGCAGCCCGGCCGCCGCCGCGATCTCCGCCCCCAGGTCGATCTCGCTCGGTTGCAGCGGCTGCGGGCGACAGGCCAGGAGCAGGTGCCTCGTCACTCCCATCGCCTGCGTGGCCGCTCCTCGAATCGCCTCCAGGTGCTCCCGGGCCGCGCTCCCCTCGCCCGCTTCCTCCTCGGCCATCTCCGCCTCCGCGCAGACGGCCATCAGCAGGCTCGCCAGCTCGTGTGCCACTCCGCTGGCCAGCCGGCTCATGCACTCCGTGCCCCGCGCGCGCCGCGCGCGCTCGGCCTCCCCGGCGGCCGGACTGTCATCTACGCGATTTTGCAGCATTTTTTGCACCGCCCTCGGACCGACTCCGGCCGGCGCGTGGATTCCACGCCCCGGTCGCGCCGAACCCACGCCCTCGCCGACCGACGCCTCACTCAACACCCCGGAATCACTGGACTGCACCGGCCGGGGGGTTCGGCACGGGACGTGAAAGTCCAGCGTCACGGGAGAATTTCAGGAGAGTTCAATGGGCTCAGCCATCGGAGCAGCCGCTTGGGCACCACCCAGCGCACGGGTCATGCTCCTGTCCCGCTCTCCGGTGGCGCAGCAGAACGTGGCCAACGCGGTGGGAACTGCCGACGGCGAGTGCGTCACCATCGCCGACGCCGCGGCCGCCTTCCAGCTGCTCGCTCAGTCGCCTCCCGACCTGGCGCTGCTCGACGCGGAGGCCTTGTGGGCCGCCGAGTTGGAGGGCGGCAAGCTGGTCGCCGAGCTGACGAACAAGGGAGTGCCCACCGTGCTGCTGGTCTCCACCAGCACTCCGGCCGAGCTGCTCGAGAGCGCCTGCCAGGTCGGCCTCACCGACTGCATCATCCTGCCGCTGAGGGCGAACCACCTGCGCGATCGGATCGCCGCCCTGCGCGCGGCCACTCGAGCCGTCCAGCCGGTGCGGGTGCTGACCCAGGAGCGGTCGGACTTCGCAGAGCGGCTGACCGAGCAGCTGGTCCTCCACGGCTACCGGGTGCGGCTCGAGGCGGGCAAGGCCGAGATGACCGCGCCGGAGCCGGGGTCGCTGTCGGTGGTGATCTGCGACGAGCCGGCCTGCCTGGTCCACGCGCTCGGATCCTCCTCGGAGATGGCGATCGCGGTCACCAGCTTGCCGCGCCCGTACTCCCTCCCCGGCGGCACGCTGGCCTGGCTGAGCCGGTCGGCGATGACGCCGGCGAAGGTGGTGGCGCAGGTCCACTCGCAGCTCAAGCTGCCGTGCCGCAGCCTGCTGGCCGAGGCGAGCATCCCCTTCTTCTGCCCGGTGGAGTTCCGCGAGTGGGGCACCGGCAAGGACTGCGAGTGGTCCACCGGCTACTCGTTCCAGCTGAGCGCCGGCGGGCTGTTCGTGCGCACCCTGGTGCCGGCCCGCAAGAAGGTGGCGCTGGAGCTGCGCCTCCACCTGACCACCACCTCCGAGCAGATCCCGGCCACCGGGGTCACCGCCTGGTCCAACTGCTGGCCGGGCGGCGAGGGAACGGTGCTGGTTGGGATGGGGGTCGAGTTTCTCGGGATGCCGCTGTCGAAGCGGCTGCTGCACCTGATTCAGGCGTGCCGCGGCGACGCCAACGAGTGATGGCTTCAAGTGGGGTGAACATGGAACGCAAAAAGATCCTGCTGGTCGACGATTCGAGCACGGTGCTGCTCACCGAACGGACGATGTTCGATGACGGGCGCTACGAGATCTTCACCGCCAAGAACGGCAAGGACGCGGTGCAGACCGCGCTCAAGGAGAGGCCGGCGCTGATCTTCATGGACGTGGTGATGCCGGTGATGGACGGCTTCCAGGCCTGCCGCGAGCTGCGCGCGCACCCGGAGACCAAGGACACGCCGATCGTGATGGTCACCACCCGCAGCGAGCCGAAGAACGTGGAGACGGGCTACGCCGCCGGCTGCAGCGAGTACATCACCAAGCCCTTCAGCCACCTGGAGCTGGTCGAGAAGCTGCGCCACTACCTCGGAGAGTAAGCGACCCATGGCCAAGACGACCCAACGCGGCGCCCGCAAGGCGCCAGCGGCGCGAGCGGTGCGCCCGCAGACCAAGAACCTGGGACGGCAGCTGACGCAGCTGAAGTCCCAGGTGGGCAGCGCCCGCGCCGAGGCTGAACACCGGCAGGACGAGGTGGCCGGCATGCGCCAGAAGCTCGACGCCTCGCGCCGCCAGCAGAGCGCCTTGAAGAGGCGGGTCGAGGAGATCGAGGCCGAGAACCGCCGGCTGTGCGATCGCTTCGTCCTCCTCGAGGAGCAGGCCACCAAGCTCTCGTTCCTCTACTCGGCGAGCCATCAGCTCCTGCAGACGCTCGACCGCCAGGAGCTGATCGCCTCGATCTGCGAGACGGTGATCAACATCGTCGGCTCCGAGGACTACGCCCTCTACGAGACCGACCCGGCCAGCGGCGAGCTGCGCCAGATCTCGTCGATGGGTTCCGAGGCGAGCCGCGCCCGCGTGCTGCGCCCCGGCGAGGGGCCGCTCGGAAAGCTGATCGGGGCCGGGCTGATGGAGCTGAACACGGCCGGCGACCCCGAGCGCCCGGCGGCCGTGGTCCCGCTGCGCCAGGAAGGAAAGCTGGCCGGCGCGCTGGTGGTCTTCCGACTGCTTCCCCACAAGGCGGCCTTCGAGCCGGTGGATCGCGAGATCCTCCGCCTGCTCGGCGAGCACGCGGCCCGGGCCCTCTACTGCGCCCGGCTGCACGAGCGGGTGGCGCGGGCGGCGGAGGTCCGCGCGTGAGCTCCCGCCGCACAGGCTCGGCTGCGGCCGCCGCATCGGCCGTTCCCAGCCCGAGCGGCGGCGCTCCGGCCCTGGGTGCCCACTACCTGTTTCCCGGCACCCTCTTCGCCTCCGACCAGCCGACCCTGGTCACCACCATCCTGGCCACCTGCGTCTCGGTCTGCCTGTGGGACCCCAAGGCCCGCGTCGGCGGCATCGACCACTATCTGCTGCCGCTGTGGCACGGGTCGGGCACCGCCACCGCCCGCTTCGGGGCCACTGCCTTCGAGCTGCTGCTGGCCGAGCTCGACCGCCTCGGCGCCAGCCGCAAGCGGCTGCAGGCCAAGGTCTTCGGCGGGATGCAGGGCCGGGCCAGCCTGAGCAACGACCTTGGGGCCCGCAACGCCGAGCTGGCGGAGCGGCTGCTCGACGAGAAGCGGATCCCCGTCGTCGGACGCGACGTCGGCGGCGCGCACAGCCGCAAGCTCCTCTTCCAGACCCACGACGGAGTGGCGCTGGTTTCCTACTTCTGATCGGAGGCGGGCGTGGAGATCTCTCTCGACACGATTCTGCGGACCTTCCAGACCGAGGCCGAGGAGCACCTCGACAGCCTCGAGGAGGCGCTGGTCGCCCTCGAGGCCCGGCCCCGGGACGCCGAGCTGCTGCAGGCCGCCTTCCGCTCCGCCCACACCATCAAGGGCGCCGCCCGCTGCGTCGAGCTGGAGCAGGTCGCCGCCTTCGCCCACCGGGTGGAGGACGCCTTCGAGCGGCTGCGCGACGGCGGCCGGACGCTGGACGCCCCCACCGCTTCGCTCTTGCTGGAGGCGGTGGACGCCCTGCGCCAGATGATCGGTTCGGCTGTCGACGGCGAGGAGCTGGCCGTCCCCGAGTCCCAGGCCAGCATCGACCGCTGGCTGGCCGGCGAGGCGCTGGCCCCGGCCCCCGCCGGGCCCGAGCCCGAGCCGGAGGCCGAGAAGGAGGCCGCCCGCCAGGTTTCGGCCCTCGACCGCCGCGCCCGCACTCTGCGGGTGGACATCGACAAGCTCGACCGGATGCTCGACCTGATGGGCGAGGTGGCGGTGGCCCGCGGCCGGCTGGGCGGGCTGCTCGATTCCGGCGCCGGCCCCTCGCAGCTGCGCGACGCCCACCGCGACGCCGACCGCTTCTACCTCGACCTGCAAGAGCTGCTGATGAAGGCGCGCATGGTGCCGCTGAGCACCGCCTTCAAGCCCCACGTGCGCACCGTGCGCGACCTGGCGGTGGCCCAGGGCAAGCAGGTCAGGCTGGTGATCGAGGGCGGCGAAGTCGAGGTGGACAACGCCATCATCGAGGGGCTGCGCGACCCGCTGACCCACCTGGTGCGCAACGCGGTCGACCACGGCCTGGAGACCCCGCAGGTCCGCCAGGCCAAGGGCAAGAACCCGGTCGGCACCGTCACCCTGGCCGCCCGGCGCGAGGGCGGGCGGATCCTGATCGAAGTCTGGGACGACGGCGCCGGGCTGGACCGCGAGCGGATCGCCGCCAGGGCCAGGAAGACCGGCGTCTGCGAAAACCCCGAGCGGCTGAGCGAGGAGGAGCTGTCCCGGCTGATCCTGCTGCCCGGATTCACCACCTCCGAGAAGGTGACCGAGGTCTCCGGCCGCGGGGTGGGCATGGACGTGGTGAGCCGCAACGTGCAGGCGCTCCACGGCTCGTTGGCCATCGACAGCAAGCCGGGCCACGGGACCCGGTTCATCGTCGGCGTGCCGTTGACCTTGGCCATCGTCGACGGATTCACGGTGGGCGCGGCCGACGAGACCTACGTGCTGCCGATCGAGTCGGTGGTGGAGTGCATCGAGCTGCCGCGGTCGCAGTCGGAGCAGGGCCGCTCTACCGGAGTGCTGAGCCTGCGCGGCGAGCCGCTGCCCTACCTGCGGCTGCGCGACTTCTTCGGCCTGACCGGGCCGCGCGACGGCCGCGAGAGCGTGGTGGTGATCCGCCATGGCGAGGGGCGGGCCGGGCTGGCGGTGGACGCGCTCTATGGCGAGGGCCAAACGGTGATCAAGCCGCTGGCCGGCCTCTTCCGCCGGGTGCCCGGCGTCTCCGGCTCGGCGCTGCTCGGCAACGGCCGGGTGGCGCTGATCCTCGACATCCCCAACCTGATGCGCGCCGCCCTGGCCGCCGAGGACGAGGCGCTGGCCGACGCCGCCGCTCCCAGCTCTTCAACCGCAGTACCCACCCTGACCCAGCCGAACGAAGCCCTTGCCCAGGAGGAGAAATGAAGAACCTAAAGCTGACCTACAAGCTGCTGCTCGGATTCGGAGTGACCATCGCGTTGATGGTCGTCCTCGGAGCCCTGGCCATCAACGGGCTGTCCCGCCAGCACGAGGCCTCGAAGGAGTTTGCCCACGCCGAGGCCATCGCCCTCGCCGTCCACGAGCTGGATGTCGAGGTGCTGGAGATGCGGCGCTCGGAGAAGGACTTCCAGCTGCGCTCCGACGCCAAGTACCTGGACGTCAACGCCGAGCACCAGCGGGCGGCGCGCAAGCTGCTCGATGAGATGCGCAAGCTCAGCCTGAGCAACGACATGGCCGAGCGGGTGAAGAAGATCGAGGCGCTGCTCGACGCCTACGCCAGCGGCCTCAAGGAGTTCACCGGGCTGGCGATCCAGTTCCAGGGCAAGGAGGGCGACATCGAGGCCGCTCACGACGTCGAGCGGATCCTCAAGGAGAACGGGGCGACCGACCTGGAGATCCTGCTGCTCAACGCCCGGCGGGCGGAGAAGGACTTCACCATCCGCAAGGACAAGAAGTACCTCGAGAGCTTCACCCAGCTGATGGGCAACCTGCGCACCGGCCTCGAGAAGGCCAAGCTCGCTTCCGGCCAGTCGGAGGCCCTGCGCAACCTCGACGCGTTCCAGCGCACCTTCATGGACGTGGTCGAGCACGGCCGCAAGATGGAGGAGTCTTACGGCCGCTTCCGCGACGCCATCCACCAGGTCGACCCGCAGCTGGAGGAGCTGTCCCAGGCCGCGCTCAAGGACGGCCAGACCCACCTCGAGGAGGCGGAGAAGGTCCAGAGCGAGGTGCGGCAGCAGATCGTCCTACTGCTCCTGGCCCTTGTCGTCCTGGCGGCTTTCGTCTCCTGGTACCTGTCCTCGCTGGTCTCCTCGGCGGTCCGCAAGCTGACCACCCTGGCCACCGCCCTCGGCGACGGCGACTTCACCGTCAAGGTCGAGG
>JBBIQS010000084.1:0-35229 GCA_037442205.1 Myxococcales bacterium | reverse complement strand
CAGCGTTCGTTCTGAGCCAGGATCAAACTCTCCAATTGAACTTGGAGATGGACCGTCAAAGAGCGGTCCACTTAATCCGTGGCAACCTGAGCATCTGGCTTAGAGATGCTCCGGTTGTTGGAAGCCTGCCTGCCGGCCCGAAGGCCTTCGCAGGCGGTTCCCTCAAAGTAACTGCGTGCTCCGCACTTCTTCTTTCATGCGGATCTGCTATTCAGATTTCAGAGAGCGACTTCGTTTTGCGGCGGCGGCTTATAACCGAGCTGCCGACCGCTTGTCAAGAGGTCTTTTTCGGAACCGCTTGGCCGCCACCCCTTGCTCCGGGCAGCTCACTTCGCGGCGCCTTCTACTTCTTTTCCTTCAAGCTTGTCAAGCCCTCGCGGGCTTGCCTCTCGAAGCGGCGACACCACCGCCGAAAACCTCTCATCTCATTCTCAAAGAACTTCGCGAGCCGCAGACTTCTTCCCGGCCGCTCAGTGGCGCGGCGTTGTAGTCGAAGCCGCCCTGCCTGTCAAACTCTCGCTCGGCACCCTGACTTCGGATGTCCGACTCCCGACAAGAAGGCGCAAGGCCAGGTGGCGATCCTCCTTGGAGGTCGCCGGTGTCTCGGCTGCGAGACTTCGTGTCGGGACGGCGCCAGCTCGGCGGCCACCGGGTCTGCCTTTCGGCACCGCACAGCAGCGACAGCGAGCATCGCGCCCGAACAGATCTGCTTCTACCAAAGAACCATCAGGAACTTCGCTCTACCGCTGCGCCGTCTCCGAGGCTCCCTTGGGAGCACCCGGCTGCCCACACCATCCACCGACTTCCTGAACCCGCCCGACCGGCACCAGCAGCAAAGGCCGCCCAAATTAAGCGAACTCCGTCCTGCTGTCAACAACATTGCGCGTCGGCGACCTCACGGCAGGCGCAGCAGCCTGTCGACCTCGACCCTTCCCCGGCGGCACTGCTCGGCCTGGACGATGGCGGCCAGGTCGGCGAAGGCGCGGTCCAGCTCCTGGTTGACGACGATGTAGTCGTAGCTGGCGCAGCCGCGCTCCATCTCCGCCCGGGCGGCCATCATCCGGCGGCGGATGACCTCCTCGCTGTCGGTCTTGCGGTCGCGCAGCCGGCGCTCGAGCTCCTGCATCGAGGGCGGCAGGATGAAGACGCTGGTGGCCTCGGGGTGCTTGCCCTTGATCGTGGTCCCGCCCTGCACGTCGATGTCGAAGACGACGATCTTCCCGCTGCGCGCCCGCTCGGCGTAGCTGACGTGGGAGCCGTACCAGTGGCCGTGGACCTCGGCCCACTCCAGGAACTCGCCCTTGTCGACCATGGCCTTGAAGCGCTCCTGGTCGACGAAGTGGTAGTCCACCCCGTCCTGCTCGCTGCCGCGCGGGGCCCGGGTCGTATAGCTGACCGAGAAGAGGGCAGAGTGCGGGTGGGCGGAGAGCAGCCGGTGGGCCAGGGTGGTCTTGCCGGCGCCCGAGGGCGCGGAGAGGATCAGCATCAAGCCCGAGGACATTCGCCCGCTCCTTCCCGAGGGAAGCGCTACTCGACGTTCTGCACCTGCTCGCGGATCCGCTCCACTTCGGCCTTCATCCCCACCACCAGCTGGGCGATCTCCGCCGACTGGCTCTTGGAGCCGGTGGTGTTGACCTCGCGATGCAGCTCCTGCACCAGGAAGTCCATCCGCCGCCCGGCCGGCTCGCTGCCGTGGACCAGCTGCTCCAGCTGCTCGAGGTGGCTCTCGAGCCGGGTGAGCTCCTCGGCGATGTCCACCTTGTCGGCGAAGAGCGCGACTTCCTGGGCCAGCCGCTGCGGATCGACCGCCACCCCTCGCGACAGCTCGGCGACCCGCGCCTCCAGCCGCTCGCGGTAGTGCTCGATGCTGGCCGGGCTCAGCTCGGCCACCTTCTTGGCCGCCTCGCGGATCGACGCCACCCGCGACAGCAGGTCCTGGGCCAGCGCCTTCCCCTCTCGCTCGCGCATCGCGACCATTGCCTTGATCGCCTGCTCGGTAGCCTGCTTCATCGCCGCCCGGGCCGCGTCGACGTCGAGCGCCCTCGCCTCGATCTGGACCAGCCCCTCGATCCGCGCCAGCTCGGCGGTTCCCAGGTTCCTGGGCAGCGAGAGCGCGTCGGCCGCCTCGTTCAGCGCCGACACGTACTGGCGGGCCAGCTCCAGGTCGACCTTGGCGGTGGTGGCCGAGCGCCCTCCGCCGGCGGTGCGGCGCACGCTGGCCTCGATGGCTCCGCGGGCCAGGCCGTCCTTGACCTGCCGGACCAGCTCCGCCTCGAGGGGCGCCAGCTCGTAGGGAAGCCGGGCCTTGACCTCGCAGAACTTGTGGTTCACCGAGCGCAGGGAGACCGAGATCTCCTCCTCGCCCGACTGGCCCTTGCCCGCCCCAAACCCGGTCATCGAGAGAATCATGCTGGCGGTTTATGCGCTGGGCATGGCGCCCGTCAAGGCGCAGGCTCAGCGCAGGATCACCCGCCAGCCGTCGGCGCTCTTGCCGACGTGGTTCTCTTCCCGCGTCTCGCCGGCGTCCCCGCGCTGGCAGCGGTCTTCCACCACCGCCAGGTCCTCGGCGAGCTTGCGCGCCATCGTGGACTGGCACCGCGCGGTGCGCAGCCAGTCGAAGCCGCCGGTCTGCAGCTCGCGCTTGAAGGAGGTCTCCTGCAGCTCGGCGGTCTGGTTGACCATCTCCTTGGTCAGCTCTTCGTCGGGGCGCTTGAGCCGCTGGAGGATGAGCTTGGCCTCCCAGCGGAAGTCCCGGCAGGAGAGCGCGGCCGCCTCGTCGCCGGCCACCAGCGCCTCGTCCAGCCTCTGGACGGCCTCCTCGGGACTCGGCGCCGGGCAGCCCCGCGCAACCTTGGCGTCTGGGCTCCCCTTCGGCCGCGGGCCCTCTCCCGCCAGCGCCGCCGCGGCCACCGCGAGGACGATCGCCGTCGCTGCCACGAGCCGTCTCATCCGTCCCTCCCTCTGCGATTCAGGCAGCCCTGCCCATCGCGAGCAGCGGCTCCAGCGCCTCCCAAACCCGGTCCGCGGAGAGCTTCCGCATGCAGTCGTGGTGTCTCAGCGGGCAGACCCGCGGCCCGTGCGCGTGGCACGGCTGGCAGGCGAGGCCCAGCCGCAGCGCCCGGGCGTGGTCCTCCAGCGCGTGCGCCCCGGGATCGGTCGGGCCGAAGAGCAGCAGCGTCGGCGTCCCCAGCCCGCGCGCGGCGTGCACCAGCCCGCTGTCCCCGCCCACCACCCCCTGGCACTCGGCCAGGATGCCCAGGCTCTCGACGACGGAGTTGCCCACCGCGTCGATGAGCTCGACCTGGGGTGCGGCGGACTTCACCGCCTGCGCCAGCTCCCTCTCGGCTGGAGCCCCCAGCAGCACCGAGACCAGGCCGCGCTGGGCCGCGCGCTCGGCCAGCGCCGCCCAGCCCGCCGGCGGCCAGCGCTTGGTCTCCCACTCCGAGCCGATCACCAGCCCCAGCGCCTTCCTCCCGCCGAGCAGCGCCCGGGCCTTCTCCCGCTCGGATTCGGGGGCGCGCAGCGAAAGCTCAGTCGTTCCCTGCAGATCCAGCGCCCGCGCCAGGTCGAGCACCCGCTCCGCGAACGGCTCGCGCCCGCGCACCGGCACCGGGTGCGTGTAGAGCCAGCCCACCGGCGCCCCCGCCGGCCCCACGCGAATCCGGGCTCCGGTCAGCTTGGCCAGCAGCGCGCTGCGCAGCGAGGGATGCGGGACCGCCACCAGGTCCGGCGAGCCGAGCTTCTCCGCCACCTTCCCCAGCGACCAGATCGAGCGCTCCTCGCGCCGCTTGTCGAAGGGCACGACGCGATCGACCCCGGGGATGCAGGCCGCCAGCGGCGCCGCCTTGGGGGTCGAGACGAAGGTGAGCTGGGATTGAGGCCAGGCGCGCTTGAGCGCCCGCACCAGCGGCGAGGTGAAGACCACGTCGCCGAGGAACGCCGTCTGGACCACGGCGATCCGCGAGGGCTGCGGCGAGGAAGCCACGCGGCGCTCAGGGGGCCAGCGGCCGGGCCTCGTCGACCAGCATCACCGGGATGTCGTCCTTGATGGCGAACACCAGCCGGCAGGCCGGGCAGTGAATCTCCTGCTTTTCCTCGTGAAACTCGAGGTCTCCCTTGCACTTGGGGCAGGCGAGAATCTCTTTCAGTTCCTTGCTCAGAGCCATGGCGTCTCCTGCGCGAAAGGCGCGGATGATGCGGCAGCGGGCGCGCGCTTTCAAGCGGCGATTCCCGCCGGGCGGCCGCCCGCCCGCTAGAACTTGACCGGCAGCGACGGCAGCAGCGACTTGATGTCGTCGTCGGTGAAGTAGATCCCCGCGCCCAGGAAGTAGTCGCGGCCGCTGATGATCCGGCGGGTGGCGGTGTCGCTGGAGCTGACGCTCAACAGGTCGCGGTCGCGCAGGGTCTTGTTGAAGGCGTCGTCGATGCCGGCGGTGACGAAGACGTGCCCGAGGAAGGCGTAGTTGGCGTAGGCCTTGAGGCGCGGGTAGTCCTTGTTGAGGGCGCCGAACTCGAACAGGTCGAAGGACAGCCGCAGGTTGTCGTTGAGGAAGTGGAAGTTGGCCCCGGCGCCGCCGGTGTTCTCGATGATTCCGAAGCGCAGGGTGGCGAAGTAGTAGCGCTTGGCGAACTGGGCGCTGAACTTGAGCCCCTGCGAGGTCACCAGCTGGGTCTGCAGCTCGCGCTGGTTGGCGTCGGGCGGCAGCCGCTCCACGGTCTGGACGGTGGTGGTCCCGCGCGGGTCGTCGACGATCTCCAGCAGGTAGTACTTGTCGGGCTTGGAGATCAGCTTGAGCTGCAGGTAGTTCTTCGAGCTGGCCTGCTGCAGGTGCCACTCCGAGCGCAGGCTGACCTCGGCCATGACGTGGGTCATCCGGCCGACGTAGTCGCCGACGTCCATGGCGGTGGTGCGCAGGCTCTCGTGCAGCTCCTTGTCGTTGACCAGCTGGCCGAGCGTTCCCTCGCCGGAGTCGACCTTCTTGACCACGCTCTCCACGCTCTCCAGGGCGCTGTCCAGGCGCACCAGGGTCTGCTTGAGGCTGGCCACCGACTGCTTGAACTCGCCCTCGCCCGAGCCCAGCACCTGCTTGACGGTGGTCAGCACGTCGCGCACGTCCTCGGTGGCCCCGCGCACGTTGAGCACGATGCGGCGGAAGTTCTCGTCCTGGCCCGAGGTCAGCCCCCGCACGTCGGAGGAGAAGCCCTCCAGGTTCTCCAGCACCGCCTGCAGCTTGTCGCCCGAGCCGCGGATGGTCTTGTCCATCGCCGCCGAGAGGGCGGTCAGATTCTCGAGGATGGTCCGCAGGTTGCCGGCGCCCTCCTCGGTGCCGAGCACGGTGCGCAGCGACTTGGTGATGTCCTGGATGTCCCCGGCGATCTTGTTCATGCGCTCGAAGGTCTGGTCGAGGCCGGTGCGATCGAGGACGTTGACGATCTGCCCGCCATCCTCCAGCGGCTCGGCGGCCTCGGTGCCCGGCATCAGGTCGAGCAGGTAGTCGCCGAGCATCGACTCCGAGCGCTTGGAGAGGACGGCGTCCTTCTTGAGCGGGATCTCCCGGCGGATGCGCAGGAAGAGCTTGGCCTTGGTGCCCTCGAGCCTGATCTCGGCGATCTCGCCGACGTTGATGCCGGCGATGGTCACCTTGCTCTTGTGGCCCAGGCCGGAGGCGTCGCTGAAGTAGGCCCAGGCCAGGCGGCCGGAGGTGTCGTCGAGCCCGCCCTTGCGCACGAAGCCGTAGGCCGCAAGGAAGCCGACGCCGGCGACGATCACCAGCAGCCCCACCTTGAATGGCGTGACGATCTGTTTCACAGGCACCCTTGCGCAGGCCGGCCGGTCCTACCTCGCCCGAGTCTACCGCCCGAGGCCGCGCCGCCCAACAAACGCGCCGTCACCCCGAGGCCGACATCTGCCTTCCAGGCGATTACCGCCTCGGCTGCTACTTCTTCTCGAGCCAGGTGGAGAGGAACTTCTTGAGCTCGGGGTCGTCGCTGCGGCGCACCTCGTCCGGCGGCCCGTGGAGGCGGATTCGCCCCTGGTGCAGGAAGGCGATCTGGTCGGCGATGTTGAAGGCGCTGCCGATGTCGTGGCTGATCACCAGGCTGGTCACCCGCAGCTTGGCCTTGGCCCCGATGATCATCTCGTCGACGTAGTCGGTGGTGATCGGGTCCAGGCCGGTGGTCGGCTCGTCGTAGAGCACGATCTTCGGCTCGAGGGCGATGGCCCGGGCCAATCCCACGCGCTTGCGCATGCCGCCGGAGAGCTCGGCCGGGTACTTGTGGTCGATGTTGCGCAGCCCGACCACCTCCAGCTTCTGGTGGACGGTGTCGGCGATCTCCTTCTCGCTGGCCTTGGTGTGCTCGCGCAGCGGGAAGGCCACGTTCTCGAAGACGGTCATGCTGTCGAAGAGCGCCGCGGCCTGGAAGACCATCCCGAACTTGCGCCGCACCCGCGACAGCTCTCGCTCGGGCAGGCGGGCGATGTCCTCGCCCTCGACCAGGATCTGCCCGCGGTCCGGCCTCAGCAGCCCGATCACGTGCTTCATCAGCACCGTCTTGCCCGAGCCCGAGCCGCCCAGCACCACCGTGGTCTCCCCCTCGGTCAGCGACAGCTCGATGCCCTTGAGCACCGGGTTGCCGGCGAAGCTCTTGTGCAGGTCGCGCACTTCGATGATGGGGCGGGGTTCGGGCATCGAGGCGGGTCTCGGTCAGCCGAGCCAGGGGATCAGCAGCACGTCGAGCAGGTAGTCGAAGACGAAGATCGCCACCGCGGTCATCACCATCGCCTCGGTGGTCGCCCGGCCGACGCCCTTCGAGCCCCCGGAGGCGTTGTAGCCCTTGTAGCAGGCGATCAGCGTCACCAGGAGCCCGAAGACCGCGCTCTTGATGAGACCCATGAAGAGATCGCCCGGGTCCACCCGGAACTGGGTCTTGGTCAGGAAGGTGCCCGCCGAGATGTCCTCCACCGCGGTGGCGATGAAGTAGCTGCCGAAGAAGGCGGCGGCATCGAAGACCATGCACAGCACCGGCGCCATCAGCACCCCGGCCACCAACCTGGGGTAAATCAGGTACTTGATGGGGTCGACCGCCATCGTGACCATGGCGTCGATCTGCTCGCTGACCCGCATGGTCCCGAGCTCGGTGGAGATGGCCGAGCCGGCGCGCATGGTGATCATCAGCGCGGTGAAGACCGGCGCCAGCTCCTCGGTCACCGAGAGCATCACCGTCGGCCCGACCAGGCTCTGGGCGTTGAAGAGGGCGAAGGCCCCCGCCGACTGCTTGGTGAACACCATCCCGGTGAACAGGCCGGTCAGCGCCACCAGCAAGGTCGAGCCGACGCCGATGAAGTCCATCTGCGCGAAGGTCAACCCGACCCGCCACGGCGGACGCACCGCCCGCACCGCCACCTGCGCCGCCATCACCGCGATCCCCCCGGCGTCCTCCACCGACCGGACCAGCGACTGGCGCGCCGACTCCAGGCCCTCGCGCAGCGCGCGGCGCGGGACTTCCGGCTGGCTGGCTTGGAGGGGTTCGGCGCTCATGGGCGAGCTGAATCCTAGTTCAGCTCGCTTTTCGAGTCAGATTTCGGCGACCAGAGAGCGCCGGCCTCTGGCCGACCGGGCAGGCTTCGCGCGCCCGCTCCGGACTTCGGCCGGTGGCCGGCGAGGACGCGGACGCTCCAGGCCTTCGAGCTGGAGCTCGCCTACCGCCTTCCTTGAACGACCGCCCGCGGCACCCGCGCGCCCACCGAGGTCAGGATTTCGTAAGGGATGGTCCCGCACTTCTCGGCCAGCTCGCCGGCGCTGATCACCTGCTCGCCCTGCCGGCCGAGCAGCACCACCTCGTCGTGCAGGCTCACTCCGGGGACGGCGGTCACGTTCACCATCAGCATGTCCATGCACACCGTGCCCACCACCGGCGCCCGCACCCCGCGCACCAGCACCACGCCCTTGTTCGACATCTGCCGGCTGTAGCCGTCGGCGTAGCCCACCGGCAGGGTGGCGATCAGCGACTCGCCCGGCGCGGTCCAGGTCCCGCCGTAGCTGATCGGCGCCCCGGCGGCGACCTTCTTCAGGTGCGTGATCGAGGTCTTCCACGACAGCACCGGCTGCAGCTCGGCGACCTGGCGCAGCCGCTCCGCCGGGTACTCGCCGTAGAGCATCAGCCCGGTGCGCACCAGGTTGAACTCGCCTCCGTCCTTGCCCTCGGCGAGGTCCATGGTCGCGGCGCTGTTGGCGATGTGCCGCCAGCACAGGTCGTGGCCAGCCGCCTTGAGCTGTGCCGCCGCCTCCACGAACCGCTTGAGCTGCTGCCGGGTCATGGAGTGGTCGCCGGCGTCGGCGTTGGCCAGGTGGCTCATCAATCCGTCGAGCACCACCGCCTTGGCCTCGAACAGGCTCTCCAGGAAGGCCGGCAGCTCCTCGGGCATCAGCCCCAGCCGCCCCATCCCCGAGTCGAGCTTCAGGTGCGCCCTGGCCACCGTCTTGGCCCGGGTCGCCGCCCGCTGCAGCTCCTCGACGTGCTCGCGGGTGAAGATGATCGGCATCAGGTCGTTGGCCACGATCTCCGAGTAATCGGAGTAGGCCCCGCCCAGCACCAGGATGTCCCCGGCGATCCCCGCCTGGCGCAGCTCGACGCCCTCTTCGACCAGCGACACACCGAAGAAATCGACCCCCGCCTTCTCCAGCGCCACCGCCACCGGCACCGCGCCGTGGCCGTAGGCGTTGGCCTTGACCACCGCCAGGATCCGCGAGCGCGGCGCCAGCCGGCGGGCCTCGGCGAGGTTGTGCAGCAGGGCGTCGAGGTCGACCTCGGCCACGGTGGGGCGGTTGAACCGGTTGCCCGGGGCAAACGCCATCTGCGAACGGGAGATGGCCAGCCTGGTGCTCGTGTGCTGCCTCCAGTCGGCCGCGGGCTGCGGCGCCTCGGCCGCGGTCCCGGGGTTGGCGACCCGCGCCTGCGAGCGCGGATTGTCGAGAAAGCTCAGGGGGTTCGGTAGCATCGCCGCTCTCTGGGGTCAAGGTTCGGGGGACGTCCGCCGGGCCATCCTTGCAAGGGCGGCGCCCAATCCCCTAAAGAGTGGGCGGCGAGCGAGCCGATGCTCGATCGCAGGAGTTGGAAGCGGCCGGACAGGCCGGAAGCTGAAACATCACGGGAAACTTTGCGCACCCGGCCCGCTGTACTAGGGTGTGCCTCCCTTTTCACCAAGAGTCACTTCTTAGAGGTCGGAGATCGCAATGGCGGAGCTCAAGGTTGGCGGCGAGGTGGATGCCTTCTGCACCAAGTGCAAGATGGTGCTGGGCCACACGGTGTTGGCGGTGTGGGCCGAGCAGATCAAGCGGGTGCGCTGCAACACGTGCATGGGCGAGCACGCCTTCAAGGCGGCCGCGGGCACCACCAGCAAGTCGAGCAGCGCCAGCCCCAAGCCGCGCAAGGCGGCGGCGGCCAAGCCCAAGGGCGTGGAGAAGGCCCAGGTCTCCAGCTACGAGGCGGCGATGGCCGGCAAGGACACCTCGACCGCGCGCAAGTACAACCCCAAGGAGAAGTTCGAGGTCGGGGCGGTGATCGCTCACCCGGCCTTCGGCCTGGGAGTGGTGGCGGCGGCGCGCGGGCTGGAGAAGATCGACATCGCCTTCCCCGGCGGAGTGAAGACCCTGCTTCACAACCGCGGGGCCGCTCCCCAGCAGGTGGTCCGGGCGGTGCCCCACCGGCCGAGCGCCGAGGCCGAGGCCGCCGAGGAGAAGGCCCAGCCGGACGCCGCCGCCGACACCTCCGACGGACCGGAGCCGCTGCCCGAGAACGCCTGAGAAATCAGGCAGTTCAGCGGCGGACGATCTTCCCTAGAGTGACCGAGTAGCCCTCCCTCTCCTCGACTGACCCGTTGCAGGAGAGGGTCCGCAGCTCAGACATCCGGCGGCGAATCAGCTCCAGGTTCGCCGCCCCGTACTGCTGGCGCAGCTCGTCGAGCGCCTCGGCGCGCTCCTTCTCACGCTGCGCCAGCGCCAGCCGAGCGGCCTTCCTCTCGATCGAGCGGTCCGAGCCCATCAGCGCGTGCAGGTCGGCGTCCAGCTCGCGCGGGTCGTCGAAGATCCGCCGCTGGCAGACCTCGGCCCACAGCTGGCCGGCGCGCCGAGCCTCCTCCTGCTCGCGGACTTGCTGGCGTTCGAGCTCTTCGTCGACCGGTGGTGGCTCGGCCTCGGCCGACTCTGAGCTTGTCGCCTCGGACTCGTCCGCGAGCGCCGGCTTTTCGGCCTCGTCGCTCTCTGCCTCCGGCGGGTCAAAACCCAGGAGCTCGACGCGCTCGCTCTCGCTGAGCCCTTCCACCGAGTCGCTGAGCTCGACCAGTTGCATCTGCTTGTCGGCCGCCTTGCGCTCGGCGATGAACCGGGTCAGCGCCGCGTAGGAGACCGGCGCGTCGTCCTTGTCCTCTTCGGCCTCCTGCGGCTCGCTCGGCACCAGGCTGCCGTGCTCCAGCGGAATCGCCGCGTCGTCGGGAGCCTGCTCGTGCGGCTGCCCGAAGAGCTTGCCGATGCCATCCCAGCCCTCCGCCACCACCTGCGGCGGGGGCGCGTTCAGCACCGCTTCGTTCAATCCGAAGGCGTTGTTCAGGCCCGGCGAGATGCCCGAGAGAAGCCGCGCCTTCGGTGCCGACTCGGCGGCGGCGTTGGTTTCCGCCGTCTCCTCGCAGCCGAGGAAGGCGATGACCGAAAACAGCGCGAGGGATCGATGGCTGGGGTTCATGGCGAGATCTCCTTGTCCCCTTGAGACATGCAAGCCGTGCCACCGGTTCGAAACAGGCTCCGGATGCAACGCGGCTTTGCACGGCGTCACGCGGCAGTGCAGCCGCCGCGCTGGGGACGAGGGATTGGTCGGAGATCTCGGAAACTCGGGGAAGCCGGCTCAGCGCGCCGGCGCGGGCGGCGGCGTCCGGATCCCGGTGGCCACCATATAGACCTCGATCGATCGCTCGCGGGTCGCCTCGGGGCGGATCACCTTCACCTTCTGGAAGGAGCGCTTGGCGTTGCGGATCAGCTCGTCGAAGCCGATGCCCATGAAGACCTTGGCCACGAAAGTGCCCGATTTCCCAAGCGTTCTCAGCGCCACCGACATCGCCAGCTCCACCAGCTCGTGCTGGCGCGTGTCGTCCGACTGCTTGATGCCGGTGGTCTTGGGCGCCATGTCGCTGGTCACCAGGTCGAAGCGCCCGGGATGCAGCTTGGCCAGCTCCTGGTCGAACTCCGGCGCCCGGATGTCGAGCACCGCCGTCCGCACCCGGGGAATCGGGGCGATCGGCACCAGGTCCACCCCGATCACCGTCCCCTGCCCGCCCATCCGCGCGGCCATCACCTGCAGCCAGCCGCCGGGAGCCGCTCCCAGGTCCAGCACCGCCAGCCCGGGCTTCAGCAACTGGAAGCGATCGGCGATCTCCTCGATCTTGAATGCCGACCGGGCCCGCAGGCCCTCCTTCTTGGCCTTGTGGAAGTAGTAGTCCTTGGGGTTGTAGGGCTTGGACACGGTTGCACCTTTCGCGCTACGGACCTGTAGCAGATATTGCGTCCGGCTCCCATCGAGGCATTATTCGCGGCGTTGAAAGCGCGCCCGCGGGCACCTAGTGTTGGTCGGCGCAACCGCAAACGAGGGACGGCGATGCGGCTTGGTCTGAGCAGCTACCTCTTGATGGCGTCGGGGCTGTTCGCGGCCTCCGCCGGCTACTCCCACTTCCACTCCCGGGAGATCGAGCAGAAGGCGGCGACCCTCGAGCGGCGCAGCCTGGAGGCCAGCGACGCCTACAGCTCGACCCTGGCGGCCGGGCACCAAGAGGACGAGATGAAGCTGCTCGACGAGCGCCGCGCGACGCTGCTGCGGGCCTCGGCCTGGCGGCGGGTCGGCCTGCTGTCCATCGCCCTGACCGTGGTCTCGCTCTTCGCGGCCTGGGTCGCCCGCGAGCTGCACCGTTTCCGCGAGATCGCCCTCGAGTCTCCCCAGGAAGCCACCGCCGCCCGCGCCAAGGGCGGCGGCTGAGCCCCGACCGTAAGGGAGGGGTGGGCGTTGGGCCCTGCGCAGCGCAGGGATGCGGATTGGCACTTGCCGATGGCGAATCGGCGCCGCGTACCAGCGGTCGCTGCGCAGGGCACGACGTCCGCCCCTTGCTGACGCGCGGGGCTCCTCACCGCGCCTGCGCATTGGCGAGAAGTTTTTCGGAACACCCTCTACCGCGACAGCGCCTGCACGTCGGCCAGGCGCTTCTCGCAGTCGGCCTTCGCCTTGAGGTAGTAGTCCTTGGCCGCCAGCTCATCGGCCTTGGTGTACAGGTCGATGGCCTCGCCGAACCGCCCCTGAACATCCAGGAAGACCCCGAGGTTGTAGTTCGCCTCCGGGCTGTCGGGATGGCTGGCGAGGTAGGCGCGCAGCTGCTCGGTGGCTTTGACGATCTCCCCGGCCTTGGCCAGCTCGAGCATCGGCTTCTGGGCGTCGTCGTCCTCATCCAGCCGCAGCGACTTCTGCACCGTGCGCGGGGTGATGCTGCGGAGCAGCTCGGCGACCGCCGCCCGCCCGGCCTCCTCCAGCATCACCTCCGCCCGGACGCCCATCCCGGCCTTGGAGCGGCTGCCGACGTACTGCTGCTGCGCCAGCATCGCCGCGCCCTGCGGGCTCACGGCCGTCGCCCCCAGCACCACTCGGCCGGTGAGCACCATCTCGGTGGTGGTGTAGGCGTTGCCCTTTCCGTCGGTGTGGTTCTCGGTCCGCTGCTCGGGATAGGCGGTCCACTGGAGGACGTCCACCCGCAGGAGGATCTCGTCGGGGCCCTGGGGCGCCCGGCCGCCGTAGAGTTGCACCTGCGGACCGGCGATCGCGACCGAGAATCCCTCCCCGCTCCGGTCGGCGAAGGTGAAGTAGCCGGCCTTGTGCACCTGGCTGGCCAGCTCGGCCAGCATCCAGTCCCGGGCGCTGCGATTCCCTTCTCCCTGGACGAACGACAGGCGCCGGGCCGCGCCGAAGTTCACCGGAGCCGGCTCCAGCACCTTGAGCTTGATGCTCGGGGCACAGCCGACGGCCAGAAGGGCGGCGAGCCCGATCAGCGCGATGCGGGTTTTCATTGAGGATTCTCCTGCCGGCGTTGGTCGCTCGGGCCAGCGAACACGGGTAGCCGACCTCTCCCCGGCCTGTAAAGAGCCCCGGGGCAGGCGGCGTCGAGCGGGCCTCTTGCGGGCGACGCCCGCGCCGCCATTGACCCTCCCCTGCCGCCCCTTTAATGTCCCGGCGCGCGCCCGACGGGGGCAAACCCGGGCGACAAGGAGCTTTTTCCCATGGCGGCGAAGTTCATCGACGAGCTCAAGCGCACCAACAACTGCGGCGAGCTCACGGCCAAGGACATCGGCAAGACGGTGGTCCTGTTCGGCTGGGTCCACAACCGCCGCGACCACGGCGGCGCCGTCTTCATCGACCTGCGCGACCGCGCCGGCCTGACCCAGGTGGTCTTCGAGCCGCGCTTCGACCAGAAGACCCACGAGCTGGCCGGCGAGCTGCGCCTGGAGTACTCCGTCGGCATCCGCGGCGTGGTCGAGTCGCGCGGCGCCAACGTCAACCCCAAGCTCAAGACCGGCGAGATCGAGATCCACGCCACCGACCTGGAGATCTTCAACCGCTCCGAGCCGACCCCGTTCCTGGTCGAGGACAAGATCGACACCGACGAGCAGAAGCGGCTGGCCTACCGCTTCATCGACCTGCGCCGCCCGGCGATGCAGCAGGCGCTGATCACCCGCAGCCGCATCAACCAGTACACCCGCGAGTACTTCGCCGGGCACGGCTTCCTCGAGCTGGAGACGCCGTTCCTGGTCAAGTACACCCCGGGCGGCGCCCGCAACTTCCTGGTCCCCAGCCGCCTGTCGCCGGGCAAGTTCTACGCCCTGGCCGAGAGCCCGCAGCTCTTCAAGCAGCTGTTCATGGTGGCCGGCTTCGACCGCTACTTCCAGATCGTCCGCTGCTTCCGCGACGAGGACCTGCGCCTCGACCGCCAGCCGGAGTTCACCCAGATCGACGTCGAGATGAGCTTCGTCAACCAGGACGACATCTTCTCGGCCATCGAGGGGCTGATCGCCAAGCTGTGGAAGGAGCTCTTGGGGATCGAGCTCACCCTGCCGCTGCCGCGGATGGAGTTCGACGAGTCGATGCGCCGCTTCGGCAACGACAAGCCCGACCTGCGCTTCGGCCTGGAGCACGTCGACCTGACCGAGGTGGTGCGCAAGCACGATGGCGGCGGCGTGCCGATGCTCAAGGACGCGCTGCAGCCCGGGCAGATCGTCAAGGCGCTGCGGGTCCCCAAGGAGCACCCGCTCAGCCGCAAGGACCTGGACGACCTGGAGGTCGAGGCCAAGGGCAACGGCGCCAAGGGGCTGGCCCGGGCCAAGCTCGGCGACACCGGCGAATGGACCCAGTCGCCGATGGCCAAGACCATCACCCCTGAGTTGCGGCTGGCGATCAACCAGGCCTGCGGGGCGCAGCCCGGGGACCTGATCCTGTTCCAGTTCGGGCGCGAGGCGCTGGTGCACTCGGTGCTGGCCAATCTGCGATTGAGCCTGGGCAAGCGCTTCGGAATGATTCCGCCCTACGGCTCGGGCGGGCAGTGGCGCTTCCTGTGGGTCGTGAACCCGCCGCTGTTCGAGTACGACGAGGAAGCCAAGACCTGGGTCGCCGCCCACCACGCCTTCACCCGCCCGCACGACGACTCGGTGCAGTACCTCGAGACCGATCCCGGCAAGGTGAAGTGCTACCGCTACGACCTGGTGCTCAACGGCTTCGAGATCGGCGGCGGGTCGATCCGGCTGCACAAGCCGGACGTGCAGGCCAAGGTGTTCAAGGCCCTGGGCATCGACGAGGAGCAGGCCAAGGCCAAGTTCGGCTTCCTGCTCGACGCGCTCAAGTACGGGGCCCCGCCGCACGGCGGCATCGCGCTGGGCATGGACCGGCTGGCGATGCTGATCACCGGCGCGGCCAGCCTGCGCGACGTGCTGGCCTTCCCCAAGACGCAGAAGGGCACCGATCTCATGACCGGCGCCCCCGGCGACGTGGACGGCAAGCAGCTGGCCGAGCTGAACGTCAAGTCGACCGTCTGATGGGCTCGGAGGGCGCCATTCGGCTGCTGCTGGTGTGTGTCGGCGGGGCCATCGGCAGTGTGGCGCGCTACCTGGTTGGAGGCTGGCTCCTTTCGGCGCTGGGAGCCGGCTTCCCCTGGGGGACGCTGGCGGTGAACCTGACGGGTTCGTTCCTGATCGGGCTGATCATGCAGCTGAGCCTGACCACCGAGGCGGTCGGGCCGACGCTGCGCATCTTCCTGACCACCGGGATCATGGGTGGGTTCACTACCTACTCGTCGTTCAACTACGAGACCTTGAGGTATTTCAGCGAGTCGGCGATCGCGTTAGGGCTGCTGAACATGGCGGCGACGATCTTCGGCTGCCTGGCGATGGGCGCGCTGGGGCTGTTCGCGGCGCGGGCGATTTCCGGAGGCTGAACCAAGCGGGAGGGGAACATGCGCGTCCTCGACGGCGAGCAGGTGATGGCGCGGGTCTTCATCGGCGAGTCGGACAAGTGGAAGCACCAGCCGCTCTACCGGGCGCTGCTGGAGCGCATCCGCAAGGAGGGCTTCGCCGGGGCCACCGTCTTCCACGCCGTGGCCGGCTTCGGCGCCAGCAGCGTCCTGCACACCACCGATATCCTCAGGCTTTCCGAGGACTTGCCGATGGTGCTCGAGGTGGTCGACACCGAGGAGCACATCCAGCGGCTGCTGCCGATCCTTGACGAGATGGTGAGCGGCGGGCTGGTAACTTTGGAGAAGGTGCGGGTGATCAAGTACAAGGGGCGGCCGGCGTAGGCCAGCGGGTTACTGGCCGTCGCCCCTCGCAACTTCTGTCAGGCGTCAGGTAGACACCGGCTCGCGCCCGATGAGGACATCGGCCGAGATGCCGAGGGCGTCTCGAAGCCGGCGAATCATGGCCAGGGTGAGTGGGCGGCGGCCGCTCAGGACCTCCGACACGCGGGCGCGGCTTCCGATCAGCTTCTCGAGGTCGGCGCGAGTGAGCCCCTCTTGCTCCATCCGGAAGCGGATCGCCTCGATGGGATCGGGCGGTTCGATCGGGTGGTGCTTGGCCTCGTAGGCATCGACGAGCGTCACCAGGACCTCGAGCTTCTCGGCCTCGGGGGAGCCGGCGTGCGCCCCCCACAGTTTCTCGATCTCGCGGAGTGCGCGCGCGTGGTCCCGGTCGTTGCGAATCGGGTGGATGTACATCTTCTCGATCCTTACTACAGCCGAGCGACGTCCAGTTCAGCGCGCCCTCACCAGATGTAATCTTTGGCGATCGCCCGCTTGTCGTGCCCGAACAGCACGTGGAAGACGCGCAGCTTCTTCAAGGTGTCCGGTGAGAACTGTCCCACCGGCAGGTAGACGATCTTCCTGCCGAATCTGGCGGCGAAGCTCTTGAGCTCGGCCCTGGGCGGCTTCTTGGCGACGTAGGCCACCAGCTTCTGCTCGCTGTACTCGATGGCCGCCATCAGCAGCCGCTCGGCGCGGGTTCGGGCCGCCTCGTACATCTCGTCGGTCCAGATGTCGCTCATCCGCCCCGGCGGATAGCTGAGCAGGAAGCCGCCGTACTCCGCCCGGCAGATCCCCGGCCCCACCACCTGCTGCAGCGGATGGGTGGAGTAGAGCGCCATGTCGCCCTCCTCCTCGACCTCGCCGAGCCAGGTCATCTCCCAGGGATAGCGCTCGCGCTCGTCGTCGAAGATCACCACCACGCTGCCCACCCCGCCCAGCCCCTTGCGCAGCTCCTGCACGTAGAGCCGCCCCTGGTGCCAGTTGCGGATGGTCTCGCGCATGTCGATCCCGTCCAGCAGCGAGGTGCTGAACGGCTCGACCCGCTTGTTCTCCTCGGAGAGCACCCCGCGGGCCTTCTTCTGCACGTAGCTGGAGAAGCCCTCCAGCGCCATGTCCTCGGGCGGGAAGCTGCAGTGCGAGGGGTTGTCGAAACCCTGCATCCACTGGTCGCGATCGAGCTTGGGCCGCCCGGCCATCGAGCGCAGCCGCCGGCTGACCTGCCGCGGCCGGAAGCGGATGCGCTCCGAATTCAGCCGCAGATCCTCGAGCGAGACGTGCTCGGTGGGAATCTCCGCCTCCTCGCGCTGCCAGGGCCACTCGGTGGCCAGCTGCGTCAGCTCGTGGGCGAAGTTGTCATCCACACAGGCGCGGGAACCGACCGCGATCTGGTACATCGACGGCTGCAGCCGCCCCTGCTGCAGCGCCCAGTTGCGGAGGAATTTCAGGTACGTGCGCAGGTGGTAGGGCTTGAGCTCTTCGCCAGTGGTCAGGTGGTAGCGCTTGCCCGATTCGCGGAAGAGCGCCAACAGCACCTTCTGCCGGTCGATGGGCAGGTGATGGGGCGCCGGGGCGCTGCCGGCGACCTTCTTCGACTTGCGATCGAAGAGGTTGATCACCCGCGGTTCCTCGACCTTGCGCGGCTCGGCCGGGACGTTCTTGCCCAGGGTGAGCGAGCGCGCCCGCTCGTACTGGACCCCGAGGTAGCCCCAGGTCGAGAGCACCTCGCGGCAGGCCAGCGGATGGACGTTGAAGACCGTCACCTGCGAGCGCAGCGCGCGGTCGAGCGGCTCGGCGCTGGACTTCCCGATCTGCTCGGCGATGCGCCGGGCGTGAGCCATGCCGCACACGAAAAGGATCGGCCCGGTCTGCTCCGCCAGCGCGGTCAGCCGCGCCGCCATCGCCGCTTCGCGCCGCAGGTCCTCGGGGCTGGCCTCCTCCTCCGAGCCGCCAACCCGATAGGCCAGGTAGTAGGGCTCGTGCCCGATGCGGCTCACCGCATAGGCGTCCGGCAGCAGCTCGTAGCGATCGGGATAGTCGTCGAGGTCGAGATCGACGCAGTGGACCGGCAGCTGGTGCTCCAGCCCGAGGCGCGCCGCCTCGTAGAGCGGATCGGCCGGCTCGACCAGGAAGTAGACCGGCTCCTGCCGGGCGTTGCGGTAGCGCACCCCGGTGATCTGCGGCAGCCGCGCCACAGCCTGCAGCAGCGACTTCTCCAGCGAGCGCGGCAGCTCCACCGCGATGGCCCTGGGCCCGACCTGGCGAAAGGCCTCGACCACCAGCTGGGCCAGCTCGAGCTGCCCGTGCAGCACCGGCAGGATGTGCACCTGCCCGGCCTCGATGAGGTGCGGCTTCTTCATGGCCGCCGGCTACAACTCCTGCTTGCCGTCGTAGCGCAGGGCGTCCTTGCCCAGCGTCATCTCGATCGCCCGCTGCAGGGCGGGCGTGGTCTTCAGCGTGCCGGCGCGCACCGTCTTGGCGGCATAGCGGGCGATGTTCACCCCGTCGCGCACGGTGAACGGCGCGTCCGACTCGTGCGCCCGCTGGAGAAAGTTCACCACGTAGACCAGCACCTGCTCGTCGACGAAGGGCAGGTTCTCCTTGAGGATGTGCAGCTCGTCCTCGGCGTCCGGAAAGTCGAGGAAGATCTGGGGCATCAGCCGCGAGTGGACGTACTCGGGGATCTCGAAGGTCGAGGCGTCGTCGTTCATGGTGGCGCAGATGCGGAAGTCGGGGCTGGCCTTGACCTTGACCCCGGCGACGATCGACTCGACGTAGCGCCGGTTGTCGAGCAGCGGGGCGAGCGAGGCCCAGGACTTTTCGCTCATGCGGTTGCCCTCGTCGAGGATGCACACCGCGCCGCGGATCATCGCGGTGACCAGCGGGCTGGCGGTGTACTCGATTCCGCCGCCGGCGCCGACCACCGGAGTCACCAGCAGGTCCTCGGGCCGGGTGTCCATGGTGGCCTGGAAGATGTAGACGTCGCGGCCCAGCTTCTTGGCGGCGGCGTAGGCCAGGGTGGTCTTGCCGACGCCGGGCTTGCCGATGATCCGCGGGTTGAGCGGCAGGTCCTTCTCGTCGAGCACCAGCCAGGCCGCCAGCAGCTGGTCCATCACCTCGTCCTGGCCCACCCAGCGGATGTCCAGGACGTCGGGGTGCGACAGCCGCAGCTTCACCCCGTCGATGATCACCGTTTCCGTCGCTGACATGCCTTTGCCTCCGAGCTGCTCGCTCATGGAGCCGGGACTGTACTGGAACGGCCGGAGCCGCGCTCGCCTTCGCGCCGCGCTCAGGGCGCGACTTGCACCGACAGCTCGTGCGAGCGGGCAAAGAGCTTGCCGGCCTTCGCCTCCTCGCTCCCGGCGCCGAAGAGGATCCGCGGCGAGCGGGCCGGCGCCTCTCCTTCGGTCGGGTCGACGTCGTACCAGGCGCTGCCGATCTTCACCTGCGCCCAGACGTGCCCCCAGAAGCGACCTTCGGCCATCACCAGTCCCTGCGCCCGGCGGGCCTCGATTCCGCACCGCTCGGCCAGCGCCAAGAACAGCGCCACATGCGACGAGCAGTCGCCGCGCTGGCTCTTCCAGGACATCTCCGGCGATCGCGCCTGCTCGGAGGAAGCCTTGTCGGCAATCCGCTCGAATACCCGCTGCGCGAGCTCTCGCGACGCCTGCCAGCTGTCGGGGATCTCGGCGCAGGCCTCGCGGGCCACGGCATCGAGGGGAGCGCCCATGCGCTTTTGCGGCCGGCGCGGGGCGTCGCCCTCGGGAGCGGCTCGCAGCCACTGGATTGCGGCGCCCTTCTCGGAGTGGGCTGCGCGTTGGGAGGCCGATGAAGGCAGGTCGATCGGCCCGCCGGCGATGAGCTCGAGCGCGATCGAATCCGCACCCGCCGGGATGCTGCCCTGCGTGGCGACCGCGGCGCCGAAGAGATCGGGCGGCGCCAGAAGAGCTACCGGCCCGGTCGAGCGCTCGAAAACCGTCGCTGAATCAGGCAGTTCCAGCCGCAGCGGGAGAGGCCCATCCATCGCCGCCCGGAAGCGCTGCCCGAGCAGAACCCCTTCGACCAGTTTCCCGACGCTCTTGCCACAGGCCTCGCCCTGCTCGCCGGTGAGCTCGTCGATCACCGGGAGGCAGCGCCGGTCCGCCCCGACCAGCGCGGCGGGAGCCAGCGCGGTGGGGATGCTCGCCCCAAACCCGCCTCCTCCCCTGCCCGCCCGGCTGACCAGGATCCCGCCCTCCTGCCGCTCGGACTGCATCTCCAGCAGGTGCAGATCGGCTCCCAGACGCGCCTCAACCAGGGTCGCGGTCTCGGCCAGCACCGGCCCGCGGCGAATGAGCGTCCGCGACCGGTAGAGCAGCCGGAGCTCACCCGACTCTGCCGGCCGCAGCTCGAGGTGGACCGAGCCCACCGCCGCGCCGCGCACGGTCATCCGGTAGTCGGCGCTGGCGGGGGTTGCGGCGAGCGTGGCGAGCAGGAGCGCGAGCACCGGGCCATTGTGCCACAGGCCCGGTGCCGCCCCAGAAGCGGGTCGGAGATGATCAACGACCCGCAAAAAAACGTAGGGCGCTCCCCTTGCGATGGAGCGCCCCACGTCTCCTCGGTCCCCTGACAGACCGAGGAGCTCGGCCATCACCCAGCGCTTGCCCGTCGCCGGGGACGACCACGAGTACTATTGGCTCAGGCGTGTGCCGCCTGGCTCTGAGTCTTCTTGGCCTTCTCGGCCTCGATTTCCTTCCGAATCTGGTCCATGTCGAGGCCCTTCACCTGTTTGATCAGGTCCTCGAGCGCCGCCTCGGGCAGGGCCCCAGGCTGCGAGAAGAGCAGCACCCGATCGCGGAAGATCATCAGCGTCGGGATGGATTGGATGCCGAACTCGGCCGCCAGTTCCTGCTCTTCTTCGGTATTCACCTTGCCGAAGGTGAGGTCCGGGTTCTTGCCGGCCACCTTCTCGAAAATCGGTCCGAACATCCGGCAGGGGCCGCACCAGGGCGCCCACCAGTCGAGCAGGACGATGCCGTCCTTGTCGACGTACTCCTTGAAGTTCTTCACAGTGATTGCGGTGGTGCCCATGCTCGTTCCCTTCTTATCTGTCGGCTCGATTTGGTTTGCGCTTCAACCTCTTTGAGCCTCGTCACTGTCCGAAGGGTTCGCTGCGCCCGTGCTGCCTCACCGCTGCGTTCTACCTGCTTCACTGCCTACGCCCGTTCTGATGCGCGTGCCCAGCGGGAGTTGCGCGCAATCGCGCTCAAGCCGTCGGCAGCCCCCCTCCGAGGGACGGCTTGGGCAGCTGGTCCTCGAGGAAGCTAACCTCCTCGGCGCTGAGCAGAAGCTCCCCGGCGCCGGCGTTCTCGATCACGTGCTCGGGCCGGGCGGCCTTGGGGATGGCAAAGGCCCCGGCGCGCATCACGAACGCCAGCGCCACCTGCCGCGCCGTCGCCTGGCGGGCCCGGGCCACCTTCGCCAGCGCCTTGCCCTCCTTGCTGGCGGCCGAGGGGAAGCTCCCCGCTCCGAGGGGGCTGTAGGCCACCACCGCGATCCCGTGCTGCTGGCAAAAAGGCAGCAGTGTCGCCTCGAGGTAGCGCTGCGCCGGATGGTAGAGAACCTGGTTGCAGGCGATGGCCTGCCCGGTCCCCTTGAGGACGTCCATGGCCCGCTGCAGCTCCGGGACGTCGAAGTTGCTCACCCCCCAGAACCGGGTCTTTCCCTGCTCGACCAGCTTCTGAAAGGCCCGGGCGGTCTCGGCGAAGGGCACCTGCGATTCCCAGTGCAGCAGATAGAGATCGAGGTGATCGGTCCCCAGCCGGCGCAGGCTGCGCTCACAGGCCTCGAGGATTCCCTGGTAGCTGGCGTTCTCCGGCAGGACCTTGCTGACCAGAAAGACGTCCTTGCGCCGGCCGTTGATCGCCTCCCCGACGATGCGCTCCACCTCGCCGTCGCCGTACATCTCGGCGGTGTCGAGGTGCGTCATGCCCAGGTCCAGGCCTTGGCGCACCGCGGCGACCACGGTCGCCCGGTCGCCCCTCTCCAGGTCCCAGGTGCCCTGGCCGAGCAGCGGCACTCGAACACCTGTCCATCCGAACGGCAGCTGGCGCATCGCTTCCTCCCCGGGGCCGAGGTCTTCCGATTCATTATGGGCAGCCGCCTGCGGCGCAAGGCGCCTCGGTGCCAGGGCTGGAGCCGGGCGCTTGAGCTAAGCTGCGCCGGCCATGAAAACCAACGCTGCCCGGCTCCTGGACGGACTGGGCGTCCGCTACGAGCTGCGCGAGTACGAGGTCGATCCCGACGACCTCTCGGCCGAGACGGTGGCCGCCAAGGTCGGGCTTCCCGCGGAGCAGGTGTTCAAGACCCTGGTCGCCCGCGGGGATCGCACCGGGGTGCTGCTGGCGGTGGTCCCCGGCAACGCCGAGCTCGACCTGAAGGCGCTGGCCTCGGCCAGCGGCGACAAGAAGGTCGAGGTGGTTTCGCTCAAGGAGGTCCAGCCGCTCACCGGCTACATCCGCGGCGGAGTCACCGCGCTGGCCTGCAAGAAGGACTACCCGGTCTTCATCGACGAGACGCTGGAGCTGTTCGAGGTGGTCAGCGTCAGCGCCGGAGTGCGCGGCACCCAGATTCTGTTGGCGCCCGCGGACTACCTGCGCGCCACCAAGGCCAAGATCGGCGCGCTGGCGCGCCAGAAGGTCTGAGACATGCGCGCGGTCGTCCAGCGGGTCAGCAGCGCCAGCGTCGAGGTCGGGGGCCAGCAGGTGTCGGGCATCGGCAAGGGGCTGCTGGTGCTGCTGGGCGTGGGAAAGGAAGACTCCGAGGATGACGCCCGCGGCCTGGCCGACAAGGTGGTGGGGCTGCGCATCTTTGAGGACGCCCAGGGGAAGATGAACCTGGCGCTGCTCGAGGCCGGGGGCGAACTGTTAGTGGTGAGCCAGTTCACCCTGTTCGGCGACGCGCGCAAGGGGCGGCGCCCCAGCTTCATCGACGCCATGGAGCCGGTGCGGGCCAACGAGCTCTACCAGGCCTTTTGCCAGGCCTGCCGCGCGCTGGGGACCAAGGTCGGCGAGGGCGTCTTCCGCGCCGACATGAAGGTGGCGCTGGTCAACGACGGCCCGGTGACCCTGCTGCTCGACAGCAAGCGGCTGTTCTGAAAGCGCCGTAGGACCTCGGCAATCCGGTCAGCCGGAAGAACCGGCTCCCCGACGGCATCGCCGGGCTCGTCCTGAGCTCGTGATGAACGGGGCCCGAGCCGTCAGGGCCGGATCAGGCGGTTGACCGCCCGCGGCACCGAACCGGCGGCCCCCGGCTCGAAGGCGCGGCTCCAGCGCAGCGACCAGTGGATGGCCACGGCCACCGAGTAGCCGGCGACCACGTCCACCAGGTAGTGCTGCTTGGTGAAGAGCGTCGAGACGCCGATCAGCAGGGCCGCCGCCATGGCGAAGAGGCCCCGGCGCCGGTCGGCCTCCCAGGTGGCCAGCGCCGCGATCATCGCCGCGGTGCAGTGCTCGGAGGGAAGGCAGTTCCAGGCCGGGTCGTTGCCCCAGATCAGCCCCAGGGTCCAGGTCCCGATGTCGTGCGGCGGAGGCGGCAGCGGGGGCCGGTCGTAGGCCACCGGATAGGCCACGAAGAAGATCGAGCAGACCGCGAACATCAACAGGTCGGCGGCCACCAGCCGCTGGTAGCTGGTGCGGTCCTTCACCGCGAAGAAGGGCAGCAGGAAGATCGGGTAGAGCAGGATGTAGAGGAAGCTGTAGCTCGGCACCAGCGGAATGCCCGACTCGAGGGCACTCGACAGGAAGCGCACCCGCGTGGGGTCGATGATCCGCCCGATCAGGAAGTAGATGCCGGCCCACAATCCGAACAACAGCGCTCCGCCGATGGCCCAGCGCATCCAGCCCGCCGGCTCCTCCAGCACCCGCTGCCGGTCCTCGAGGGCGACCCTCAGGGCGGCGACCGCCACCGGCATCACTCCCGGGATCAGCCAGACCATCACCCGCGGCGGGAAATCGAGGTGCAGCCAGGCGGTGGCCAGGAACAGCGCCATGCTGGCCCCCATGGCCGCGGTCACATAGAAGTAGATGAACCGGCGCATGCGGCCGGAAGCCGGTGAGGCGTTGTCGGTGCTCGCGTCCATGGCCCTTCTTCGAATTACCTGAAAACTGTCCACGGCGTCGGCGCTCGTCCCGCCCATCCTGCCCTCGCCCCGCCGCCTGCCGAACGGCCTTCCCCCGAGAAAGCGCGCTCGATGCCCGATCGTCGACAGCTACAGACCGCTGCCCGGGCGATTGCCGAGGCCGACGGGCTGTTGGTCGGGGCCGGGGCCGGGATGGGGGTGGATTCGGGGCTGCCCGATTTTCGCGGCCCCGAGGGCTTCTGGCGCGCCTACCCGGCCTACCGCTCGCTCGGATTGGACTTTGCCGCCCTGGCGAATCCGCGCTGGTTCGCCGAGGACCCGGCGCTGGCCTGGGGCTTCTACGGCCACCGGCTGAGGCTCTACCGCGCGACCAGGCCGCACCCGGGCTTCGCTCTGTTGCTCAAGTGGGCGGCGCGGACCCGGCTCGGCGCCTTCGCCCTCACCTCGAACGTCGACGGCCAGTTCCAGCGCGCCGGCTTCGCCGCCGAGGCGGTGTGCGAGGTGCACGGGGCCATCGAGCACCTGCAGTGCACCGCCGAGTGCGGGGCGCCGATCTGGCCGGCACCGCCGCAGGAGGTGGAGATCGATCCGCAGACCCTGCGCGCCGTCGGCCAGCTGCCGCGCTGCCCGGGCTGCGGGGCGCTGGCGCGGCCCAACATCCTGATGTTCGGGGACTCTTCCTGGGACTCCGCGCGCACCGACGCCCAGGAGCGGCGGCTGCAGCGCTTCCTGAACCAGGTCGAGCGGCCGGCGGTGGTCGAGTGCGGCGCCGGCACCGCCATCCCCACCATCCGCCGGGCCTGCGAGCAGCTGGCCCGCGAGCGCGGCGTGCCGCTGATCCGCATCAATCTGCGCGAGGCACAGGCCCCGGCGGGCTCGGTGTCCCTGGCGTGCGGGGCGCTCGAGGCCCTGTCGGCCATCGACGTCGCGCTGGCGACCCTCTGAATCCAGAGCGGCCTCAAGTTTGGAGGCCCCTCGAGCGGCAGCTACGATGGCGGCCAGGGCACCCGACCCTCCGGAGAGTCGATGGCGCTTTTCGTGCTGCGCGAAGGATTCCGCGTCGTTTCCACGCCCAATGGCGGGCGAGTCGTCCACCAGCGCACCGGCGACTCGCTCGATCTGTCCCCTTCCGAGGTGCAGTTGCTGGCGCGCGCCGAGGCCGGCGGCGTCGATCCCGAGGAGCCCGGGCTCAAGTCGATGGCCCGCAAGCTGGCGGGCCTGGGTCTGCTGGTGCGGGCCCGGCCGAAGGAGGCGGTCGGCCAGCCGATGCCGGAAGCGGCCGAGATCGCCATCGACTTCGACTTCGCCCCGGCCGACGAGCCCAGCGCGCCGCCGCCCTGGCTCGAGGCCGACGACCTCGTCCCTGCCTTCCGCGCGGATCTGCAGTCGGCCATGGCCGAGAACGGGCTGTTCAACGTCAGCGACCCGGCCAGCGGCAAGACCTTCCAGCTCTACGACTTCGAGATCTCCCTGGCGCGGATGCTCGACGGCCAGCGGCGCGCCCGCGAGGTGGTCGAAGCCGGGCAGCGGCTGGGAATCCCGGTCAGCTACCAGAGCCTGGGGCAGTTCGTGCGGCAGCTGGAGCGCTACGGCTTCGTGCGCCCGCCGGGCGAGCCGCAACCGGAGCGCGCCGAGGGCACCACCTTTCCGCCGCGCGAGAAGTGGGACGACTCGGTGCGCCAGCTCTACCAGGGCGGGCTCAAGCACTTCCGCGAGTCGCGCTACGCCGAGGCCGAGAGCTACTTCCAGGCGATGCTCGAGCAGGAGCCTGGAAGCAGAGAGGCCGAGCAGATGCTGGCCCAGGCCCGGGCCCAGCTCGCGGCCGCCCCGGCCAAGGCCGCCTCGGCGACAGCCGCGCTGGCCGATCCTTCCGACGAGCAGACGGAGGCCGCCGCGCTGGCCGGATTTTCCGACGAGCAGACCGAGACCACCGCCTCGGGAGTGTCGCTCAGCCCGGCGCGCAAGGTGCGCAAGGCCGCCTTGTACGGCGGGGCGGGCGCCGGGGCGCTGGCGGTCGGCATCGGGCTGGCCTTCTACCTGATGCGCGATTCCCAGCCGGTCGCGCCGCCCGCGCCTGCCCCGCAGCAGATCGCCCAGCCTGCTCCCGTCGCCTCACAGCCCACGGCGGCCGCCGAGCCCGCTTCTCAGGACGCAGGGGAGCTGGCGGCAACCACGCCCCCGCCGCAGGAGCCTGCCAAGGAGCCCGAACGCCACTGGCTCGAGGCTCCCATCGCCAAGCGCGGCCGGGCGAGCCTGGCCGAGCTGCGCGCGCCGGCGCCCGGCCAGCTCGCCTGGGCAGCACCGGCCGGATCGGAGGTCGCCAAGGGCGAGGCGCTGGGCTCCATCGAATTTCTCAAGCCGCCGGCGCCTGCGCTGATCAAGTCGATGAAGGCCGCCGCCGCGCTCGAAAAGTTGGCCAAGAAGAACCCGGCCAAGGCCGCCGCGCTCGAGTCCGAGAAGCAGAAGATCGCCCAGATGCAGCAGCAGCGCCTCGCGCAGCTGCCTCTGGCCGCGCCCAAGGCCGGCCTGTTCGCGCCCACCGCGCCGCGCAAGGTGAAGAAGGGCGACAAGCTGGCGACCGTCCTCGGACCGGAGGGCTTCGTCAGCGCGGCATTCAAGGTCAAGCCGGGCGCCAATTGGATCTGCCAAATCGCCGATGCCGAGCAGGACCGCACCGCCGACTGCCGCGTCGCCAAGGTGGCCTCTCAGGGCAAGGCCTTCCTGGTGACCGCGGTCTTCAAGCCGGCCTGGGTGGATGCCGCGCCCAAGGCGAGGCTGCGGCTTTCGGCACCGTAGCGCGCCGCCTGGCTTCGGCCGGCGGCGGCCTCAGGTCCTTTCGATTCCCCGGGTGCCTGCGCGCGCCCGACGGCACCCGCTGCGAGCTCTACCTCCTGCCCCCGGGATCGCTTCGCGACCATCCAAGATCGACGGCCGCCCCGGTCATCCCGGAGCGGCCGTCGATCAATCGAAGCTCTCGACCGGGCTACTTCTTGCGGTCGATGGCCATGAAGCCGCCGATGTTCTTGTGGTTGCCGCCGGTCATCTCGATGGAGCCGTTGGCGGCCGGCGGAGTGGACTCGCCGAGGATGCCGTAGTTGGTGTGGCTGCTGTTGGTCTGCGGGCCCTGGTTGGCGCCGAAGGAGCTGCCGCTGGCCAGCGCCTGGAACACCAGCCCGCTCTCCGGCAGCGGCGGAGCGGTCAGGGTGACGGTGGTGTTGTTGGGCAGGGTGCAGGTCTTGTCGGTGCAGCTGACCTCGCAGCCGAAGGTGACCTCGCGGTCGAAGTCGAACCAGCCGGCCTCGCAGGCGCCGCGGCCGCAGACGCCCTTCTTGCACACCGCGGCGGCGTGCAGCGGCACCGGGCAGGCGTTGCCGCACTCGCCGCAGTTGGCCGGGTCGGTCTGGAGGTTGAGGGTGCCGGTGCCGCGCTGGCACTCGCCCCACACGCCGCCGGCGGTGCAGTTCTGGAAGCAGGCCGCCGCCTTGCCGCAGGCGCGAGCGGGGCTGCTGGGCTGGCAGGTGTCGCCGGCGTCGGGGTTGCCGGCGTCGGTGGGATTGCCGGCATCGATGGAACCGGCGTCGGCGGGACCGGCGTCGACGGCGCAGCCGCCGTTGGCGCAGGGATCGACGGTTCCGCTGTCCTGGTCAGTCTGGGCCGGCGGCGTCGACGAGCAGTTCGCCATGAAGGCCACGCCCACGCCCAGAGTCACAGCCATCACATAGCCGAGCAGCCGCATGTGTACCTCACGTTGGGTCCAGCTTAAGGAAGAGTTCGAATCGAGACCGCCGACCAGGGTTCCTTGATCCGATCGGCCGAGAGCGGTCTCTCGGTCGGTAGAACTTAGGCGACCTTACCTAACCCCCGTCGGTGGCGTCAACGGGCCCTCTCCTCGGGGGCTCGAAAGCGCTGGACCGTTCCAGGCTGGCGACCGTCCGGAGCACTTTGGCGGTGAGAGGGATCGGAGGCCTTCCGGCTGCGGGCAAGCCCTCGAATGCGCCCGCGATCCAGGCTAGACTGCGCCTCCCTTTCGCTGGAGGGCGCCCGATGCGCCGGTTCGGACTTCTTCTCTCGACCCTCGTCTCGCTGGCGGCGTGCGGCGGCGGCTCGCCGGGCAACACCGGCGGCGCCGACGCCGGCATCGATCCGGTGGCCTACTTCGGGCTGCAGAAGGATCGCTGCTTCGAGTACTCGGCCTCGGAGACCGCCCAGGCGGTCCCGGACCTGGGAGTGGCGGTCGAGGAGATCGTCGATTTCTCGCTCGGCGATCGCACCATCAAGACCTCGGTGATCTTCTACCGGGCCGGCGGCTTGGCGATGAAGGACTACGTCGGGGTCGAGGGCAGCGAGCTCAAGCTCTACAAGCGCGAGTTCCCGGCCACCAAGTCCACCCTCTACAACCCGCCGCTGACCCTGCTGAAGATGCCGGTCAGGGGCGGCGACGTGGTGCAGTCCTCGGGCACCGCCGCGGTGCGCGACGGCGCTGGCAAGCTGCTGATCGATCCTCCGCAGCAGCAGTCGCTGTCGGTCAATGTCTTCTCCGCCGTTCCGGTGAACCTTCCCATCGGACAGTCGGTCAACGCCTTCCCGCTCACCTACACCCTGAACCCGGCCGGACGGCAGGAGGTGCGCGCCTTCGTCCCTGGCACCGGCGACCCGTCGGCGATCGAGGGCTTCGTCAAGATCGTCTACAACTTCACCACCGACGACGCCGCCCCGGCTCCGACCTACAAGCTGCAGGGACTGCGTCAGCTCGACGGCAAAATCCCCTGCGGCATGGCCCCCTGACCTTTTCCGCAGTTCCTTCGAGGAGAGCGCCCATGTCCCGGATCCTGAGCGCCGCCTGCGCGGCGATGCTGTTGTCCTGCGCTACCGCCAAGCCGAATCCCGGAGGCGAGGCCGGGGTCACTGCCGGGGAACAGCGGCTCGATGAGCGCGAGCAGCGGCTGTCCGGACTGAGCGCCCTGTTGACGGTTCCGCTGACCAACTCCGGGGTGGCGCCGGTGCGAGTCTCCTCCGCCCGGTTCGAGGTGGTGCTCGACGGCAAGGTGGTGAATCGCGGCGAGCTGCCGCTGTCCACGGAGATCGCCGCCGGAGCCGAGAGTTCGGTCGAGGTGCCCGCCGAGCTCGAGTACGCCCAGTCCGCCGAGGAGCTGCAGGCCCTGGCCGATCGCAAAGCTCCCCTCTCCTATGCGGTCCGCGGGGTGCTGGCCGTCGGCAGCCAGGAGATCGAATTCGCCCGCGCCAGCGAGGTGCGACCGCCCCACCTGCCCACCGTGTCCATGGACTCGGTCGAGGTCCTCTTCGGCTCGGAGTCCGGGCTCACCGTCAGCGCCGGGCTGATGGTCGAGAACCCGAATCCCTTCGCGGTCACGCTCCAGGGGCTGCGCTGGAAGCTCCTCCTCGGCGGCAAGCCCCTGGGCGAGGACACGGTCGGCCGCGGCGAGGTGCTCAAGGCCGCCAGCCACGTCCGCTTCGAGGTCAGCGTCGCCCTCGATCCCGGCGAGGTCAAGGAGCGCGGGCTCCCTTCCTCGGGCTCGGTGGCCTACGAGGTCTCGGGGCAGCTGGAGGCCGCCCCGGCCTTGGTCGAGATGAAGCAGGCCGGCCAGGCGAAGATCCTCTCGGCCGGCGAGTAGTCCTCGGCGGGCGCGGCTCCGAGCTCTACCGGCGCCGCGGCGTCGGTCTGGCCTTGGCGCTTCGCTTTCGCGGAGGGCTCGCCGGCTCCGGGGCCTTGGCCGGCTTGGGCGGCAGCGGGAGCCCGGGCAGGGCGATCTCTGGCTCCTTCTCCCGGCGCTTGAACAGCAGGATCGTCCGCCCCAGCACCTGCGCCACCTCGCCTCCGGTCCCCTGTTCCAGGGCCTCGGCGGCCTCGTGCCGGTCCTGCGGCGAGGAATCGCCCACCTTCACCTTGATGAGCTCGTGGTCCTCGAGCGCCTGGGCCGTGGCCTGGACCAGCGCTTCGGTGACCCCGTCCTTGCCCACCTGGATCACCGGGTCGAGGTGATGGCCCAGCGCCCGGAGGGCGCGCCGCTGCTTCCCGTTGAGACTCACGAATTCCTCACTTCTTGGCCATGCGGATTTCCCGCTGGGCGTCGATATGGTTGGGGTCGAGCTCCACCGTCTTCTTGAACCACTTGAGCGCGCCGGCGGCGTCGCCGGTCAGCTTGGCAACCTGCCCGGCGAAGTAGGGGGCCGGGGCGCAGCGCGCGTTGAGCTTCATCGCCTTCTCGATGTCCCGCATGGCATCGAGCTTCGCCCCGCCCTTGTCCTTGGCGACCAGGAAGCGAGCCCAGCCGTACCAGGCGTAGTACTCGCCTTCCTTGTCGTAGAGCTTGATCGCCTCGCCCAGCATCTTCACCGCGTCCTCGTACTTGCGGGCCTTCACCAGGATGCAGCCCTTCTGGAAGGACTCCTCGGCGGCGAGGATCCCCATGGCGTCGACCTGCTCGCTCGACCCAGCCTTGAGCTCCTCGATGTAGTTGGCGCGCAGCTTGTCGTCGCCCAGCACCCGGTAGGCCTCGCTCAGCATCCCGAACACCGAGGCCTTGAGCTGCCCCACCTCGGGCGCCGCTCCCGAGGGCACGGTGTCGGGGTGGAAGGCCTTGGCCAGCTGGAAGTAGGCCGCCTTGATCTGATCCACCGGCGCTTCCTGCTTGACCCCCAGGACTTCGTAGTGGTTCTTGCCCTTGAGCCCCTCGACGAACGTCTTCAGCTTGGCCGGATCGTCACCAGGCAGCTCGGGCAGCGGCGGCGCGGTCGGCGTGCGTCCGATGGGCGCCGGCTTGCCGGTCGGCGTCCGCGGAAGGGGCGAGGGCAGCGGCTTGCCGGTCGGGGTCTTCCCCAGCGGAATCGGCCCGGCGGGCTTGGCGGTCGGAGTCTTGCCGTTCGGCGCCGCGGCCGGCTTGGCGGCACTTGGCGCCCCCGGCGCCGCAGCGGCTGGCGCGGGCGCGGGCTTGGCGGCGATCTTGGGAGGCTCCGGTGAGATGGCTGCCGCGGGAGCCGGCCTGGCCGCGATCTTGGGAGGCTCCGGCGCGGCGGCGGGCGCCGGCTTGGCGGCGATCTTTGGTGGCTCCGGCGCGGCAGCGGGCGCTGACTTGGCGGCGGCCGCAGGTGGCTCGGCAGGCTTGGCGGGCCTGGCGGCTCCGCCCCCGCGGATCGGAGCGAACGCCAGCGCCTCGAAGTGCGAGAGCAGGAATGCCACTCGGGCCATGGCGTCAGCCTCGGCCGGGAGCGCCGCGCACATCGCGGTCAGAGAGCGCACCCCGTCGAAGTTGGCCAGGGCCCGCGCCTCCTGGGGAGTCAGCTTGAGCTGGGCGACGTCGACCAGGCCGCCGCTCTTGACCACCGCCATGTCCATCTGCGGGCCCAGCCGCCCTCGGATGCTCACCGCGGGCAGCGCGCGGGCGGCGTCGCACACCAGCGCCCACTTGTCGCCCAGGGGCATGGCCGTCGCCGGCGGAGACGCCGCGGAGTCGAGCGCGAAGCTCCCCTTGGACAGCGCCAGCGCGCGCGCCAGCAAGCCGCCGGCGTGCTCGGCGATGTAGCGGACGGCGTCGTTGGGGGCCAGCAACTGCAGCCCGAACAGCCCGTTGATGATGTCGCCGCCGCTGCCTTCGGCGACCTTGCGGGCATCGGCCAGCTTCTCTTGGCTGAGCAGCCCCTTCGAGACCAGGAAGGCCCCCAGGTCCTCGTCGGCCTTGCTGCTGCGCACCGCCTCGGGAGCGCCCTTCTTGAAGAAGATCTCGTAGCTCGACTCGGCTGCGGTCAGCGTCAGCTTGGCCGTCTTCTGGGCGGCGGCGATCCGGTAGTAGAGGTGGAACGGCGACTGTTCGGCGAGATCGCCCTTCTCCGGGATGGGCGCGCCGACGGCCGCCGGGGCAGGCGCAGGCTTGGAAGACGCGGCCGGGGCCGGGCCGCCAACCACCGGAGGCTTGCCGGGAGCGGGAGCCGGAGAGCTTCCACCGGGCTTGATCACCGGCGGCCCGCTGCGGAGCACCGGCGGCCCTCCGGGAGGTGGCGCCGCCGGGCGCCCGAGGCGAGCCGGAACCCCTGGCGCGGCCCCGGCCGGCGCGGGGGCGTCGACCGGCTCGTCGAGCGGCTCGCTGGTATCGCCCCACAGTTCCTGGGGAAAGGCCTCGCGCAGGTCGGGGAGCCGGCCGGGATAGACGAAGCTCAGGCCGTCGCGCGAGGCCTGCAGCTTCCCGGTGATCATCCCGTTGCCGACCAACAGCTCGACCGAGGCGAAGGTCAGCGGACCCCACACCTTGCCCTTGTCGTTGCGCACCCAGTACTGCCGCGGTTCTTCGGCCATGAGTCAGCGACCCTCGTCCCGTCGCGCCTGCGGGTCTTGGCGCACCATAGCACCAGTCGGCTAGAGGACGACCTGCTCCCGATATTCTCCGAACACTTCCCGCAAGGCGTCGCTGATCTCCCCCAAGGTCGCCTCGCGCTTGACAGCCTCCAGGATGAAGGGGACCAGGTTGTCGCTGCCCCGGGCGGCCTGGCCTACCTCGGCGAGCGAGCGTTCGACCGCCGCCCGGTCGCGGCGGGCGCGCAGCCTCTTGAGCCGCTCTGCCTGCCGGGCCTCGACCGCCGGATCGACCTTGTGCAGGTTGGCCGGCGCCGGCTCCTGGACCACCAGCGCGTTGACCCCGACCACCACCGACTCCTTCTTCTCGATGCGGCGCTGGTACTCGTAGGCCGCCTCCTGGATCTCGCGCTGCACGTAGCCCTGGCTGATGGCCTCCACCATCCCGCCCAGGTCGTCGATCCGCTGGATGTAGGCCTCGGCCCGCTGCTCCAACTCGTCGGTGAGCCGCTCCACGGCCCAGGCGCCGCCGAGGGCGTCCACGAAGTCGGCCACTCCCGACTCGTGGGCGATCAGCTGCTGGGTGCGCAGCGCCAGACGCGCCGACTCCTCGGTGGGCAGGGCCAGCGCCTCGTCGCGGCTGTTGGTGTGCAGCGACTGGCAGCCGCCCAAGACTGCCGCCATCGCCTGCAGCGCCACCCGCACCACGTTGTTGTCAGGCTGCTGGGCGGTCAGCGTCGCGCCCGCGGTCTGGGCGTGGAAGCGCAGCATCATCGAGCGGTCTTTCTTGGCGGCGAACCGCTCCTTCATCAGCCGCGCCCACAGCCGCCGCGCCGCCCGGAACTTGGCGATCTCCTCGAGGAAGTTGTTGTGGACGTTGAAGAAGAAGCTCAGCTGCCCGGCGAACTCGTCCACGTCCAGCCCGGCATCGAGCGCCGCCTGGACGTAGGTGATGCCGTCGGCCAGGGTGAAGGCGATCTCCTGGGCGGCGGTCGAGCCGGCCTCGCGGATGTGGTAGCCGCTGATCGAGATCGGGTTCCACTTCGGCATCTTCTTGGCGGTGAAGGCGAACAGGTCGGTGATCAGCCGCAAGGACGGCGCCGGCGGGTAGATGTAGGTCCCGCGAGCCACGTACTCCTTGAGGATGTCGTTCTGCACCGTCCCGGAGAGCTGCTCCAGCTTGACGCCCTGCTTCTCGCCCACCGCCGCGTACAGGCACAGCAGGATCGGGGCGGTGGCGTTGATGGTCATCGAGGTCGAGACCTTGTCGAGCGGGATGCCGTTCAACAGGATCTCCATGTCCTCGAGCGAGCCGATCGAGACCCCGACCTTGCCCACCTCGCCCTGGGCCCGGGGGTGGTCGGCGTCGCGGCCCATCTGCGTCGGCAGGTCGAAGGCCACCGACAGCCCGGTCTGGCCGCTCTCCAGGAGGTAGCGGTAGCGCTTGTTCGACTCCTCGGCAGTTCCAAAGCCGGCGTACTGGCGCATGGTCCAGAAGCGGCCCCGGTACATCGTCGGCTGGACCCCGCGGGTGAACGGGTAGCTGCCCGGGAAGCCGATCTTGCCGAGGAAATCGCCTGCCGGCTGGTCGGCAGGGGTGGAGACGGGCGGAATCTCGACGCCGCTGGAGGTGGCGAACTGCGGCCTGCGCTCCGGCGCCTTGGCGAGCGAGCGCTGGTAGACGTCCTTGTTCCAGCGGTCGCGGGCGGCCTCGAGCTCGTCGAGCAGGTCGGATCGGGAAGAAGCCATGGTCGCACCTTTGCGCAGTTCGCCCGGAGGGCGGGCGCGCTTTCTACCACCAAAATGCCGCCCCTGGTTTCGCCTGGAGGGAAGCCGGCCGGGCGGTCGCCGGCACCCCGCCGCGTCGCGCGAATTCGGCGCGCGACAGCCCCGCGGCGGGGCGCACGGACCTTGCTTGCGGCCCCTAACCATCCAACGTATGGTCGTTTTTCGCCGTTGCGGGGTTCCGGGCGATCCCGGCGGCTGCCGAAGAGGGACCGACTCATGGATGTACGCTGCGACCGCTGCCGCACCGAGTACGAGTTCGACGACGCCAAGATCACCGAGGCCGGGGTGACGGTGAAGTGCTCGGTCTGCGGCAGCGTCTTCAAGGTGAAGAAGAAGGCGATGGTGGTGACCGAGCCGGTGCGGGCTCAGGAAACCCCGTCTCTTCCCCCGCCCAGCGCCGACAATTCCGCCGCCTCGCGCGAGTGGAAGGTGCGCCAGTCGAACGGCAACATCTTCAGTTTCAAGGATCTGACCACCCTGCAGAAATGGATCGTCGAGCGCAAGGTGAGCCGCGACGACGAGATCTCGCTGACCGGCGAGACCTGGAAGCGGCTGGGGAACATCGCCGAGCTGGCCAGCTTCTTCCAGGTCGTGGAGGCGGCCGACCGGGCCACCGCCGCCAGCGCTCCGCAGGCCTTCGCCGTGCCGGCGCCCCAGGCCTACGCTCCGGTGCCGATGGGCTATGGCGGCTATCCCGCCGCCCAGCCGATGGCGCCGATGGCCGCGGTCCCCACCCCGATGCCGATGCCGGCCATGGCTGCCCCGCCGCAGCCGCAGTACGCCGCGGCGCCGGCCCCGGCGCCGGTCATGGCGCCTCCGGCTCCGGCGCCCGCGCCCATCCTTCAGCCTCCCCAGCGCAGCGCCGCCTGGGAGGGCCAGGCCCGGATGGCCCCGGTTCGCCACAACGAGCCGCTGTGGAGCCAGGACGGCGATCTCGACGACGCCGAGCTGAGGGCGATCCAGGGCGGCGGCAAGGCCAAGTACGTGGTCCTGGTGCTGGTGCTGGCCGGGGCTGCCGGCGGCGGGTTCTACTTCTGGAAGACCAAGATGCAGCCGGCGGAAGCTCCGGCGCCGGTGGCCCAGGCGCCCGCCGCGCCTGCTCCTGCGCCCGCTCCCGCCCCTGCAGCCGCCGCTCCGGCTGCGCCCGCCGCC
>JBBIQS010000083.1:0-35301 GCA_037442205.1 Myxococcales bacterium | reverse complement strand
CGCCGCCGGGACCGCCAGCCGCAGCGGCCGCCACACCAGCTCGTCCTCGATCCGCGCCCAGCGACTGCTCTTCTCCGCCGCCCCGGCCACTCCCGCCGCCGCCAGCGCCCGGCGCGCCATCCGCCGGTTCTCGGCGGCGCTGGGCAGCTCGGGATCGCCGGCCAGCGCCCGCAGCAGCCGCAGCTGCTGGTCGTAGTACCCGCGGCACTCGGCACAGCCGGCGAGGTGCGCCCGCAGCGCGCCTTCTGCCTCCTCGGGAAGGCCCTCGCACAACAAGCGGTCGATGCTGGCTCGACTATGCATGGCCCCCCCTCTCTCTGCGCCGGCCCAGGGCCTCGGCCAGCCCGGGATTTCGCCGCGCCCGCGCTGCCAGCACCTTCTTCATGTACTTGCAGCGCAGCCGGGAGATGTTCAGCCGAGCGGCGACCTCCTCGTAGCCCAGCCCTTCGACGAAATGGAGCTGGAAGAAGCTGCGCCAGCCCGGCTTGAGCTTGCCGGCAAACTGGTCGACCGCCTGGCGCACCTGGGCCAGCTCGGCCTGCCGCTGCGGGTCGGGGCCGTGCCCGGCCAGCTCCTCGGCCCCGGCCGGCTCCTCGCCGGCGCCAGGGGCCCGGCGCAGCAGGTCCAGGCAGCGCCGTCGGGCCAGGGTGGCCAGCCACCCCTCGAACGAATCCAGCCGCCCCGGGTCGAGCGTCTCGCGCTGGCGGTAGGCGTGGAGCCAGATCTCCTGCAAGGCCTCTTCTCGCTCGAACTCGCTGCGGAAAAAGTGCCCGGCCACCGCCGCCACCTTCGGCGCCAGGGCGCGCACCACGCTCTCGAAGGCGTCGGCCTCGCCGGCGCGGAAGGCATGGATGGTGGTCTCAGGCAGGGTCACGGTCGCGATCGGGCATACGCGCCGGCGCCAGCAGCGGGAGAAGTTTTCCCGCCCCGGCGGCAGCCCGCCGGCGAAAGCTACCAGAAATCGCCAGGTTGGCCGCCGCGGCCCAGCCCCGAGCGCCGGGCGGGGAGGGAAATTTTCTCCCGCCGTCGCCGGCGGCGCGTACTGGGCGGCGACTGGAGACTGCAGCGGAGGCGACATGCCGAACGGATTGTGGAGGTGGCTGTGGTTGGGGGTGGCAGTGGCGGCGCTGGCCGGCTGCAGCGACCGGCCGCCGGGAGCGCAGTGCCCGTGCGGCGATCAGGCCGAGCCGGTGTGCGGCGTCGACGGGCTCACCTACCAGAACACCTGCCTGCTGGACTGCGCCGGGGTGGGCAAGTCGCGCGACGGCTCCTGCTCCGGCAGCCCGTGGAGCTGCGGCTGCTCGAACGGCTGGGCGCCGGTGTGCGGCAGCAACGGGGTGACCTACAACAACGACTGCCAGCGCCGCTGCGCCGGGGTCGGGCAGTCCTCGCCCGGGACCTGCGGCGCCTCCTGCGGCTGCGCCAGCGCCTGGGCGCCGGTGTGCGGAACCAACGGGGTCACCTACGCCAGCGACTGCGAGCGGCAGTGCGCCGGGGTGGGCAAGGCCGGCAACGGCAGCTGCGCCGGGCAGTGCGGGTGCTCGGGGGTATACTCGCCGGCCTGCGGCACCAACGGAGTGACCTACCAGAACGACTGCGAGCGGCAGTGCGCCGGGGCGTCCCTGGCCTACGCCGGACCCTGCGGCGCCAGCTCGGGATGCGGCTGCGGCACTGCCTACGACTTCGTCTGCGCGCTCGACGGGCGGACCTTCGCCAACGACTGCCAGCGCAACTGCGCCGGAGTGCCGCTGAGCTACCGCGGGGTGTGCAACGCGCCGATCTGCGGCTGCGACACTCAGTTCGCCCCGGAGTGCGGGCTGGACGGGATCAGCTACGCCAACTCCTGCCAGCGCCAGTGCCTGGGCGTGGGCCGGGCCTACGATGGAGCGTGTACCCGCTGCGGCTGCGACGACTCCTGGGCCCCGGTGTGCGGGGACAACAAGAAGACCTACCTCAACGACTGCCACCGGCGCTGCGCCGGGGCCGGCGTCAGCTACCAGGGACCGTGCTAGCGCGCTCGGGAAAGAGGAAAGCCATGAACCGCAAGATGAGCTGGGGGCTGTTGTCGGCGGTGCTGCTGGCTGGGGCGGCCCAGGCGCAGCAGCCGCCGACGGTGGCGCAGGGATACCGGGATCCCACCGCCGGGGATCAGCTTCGGCCGCGGCTGGGAATGCTGGGCGGGATCGAGATGCAGCCCAGCCAGGCCGAGCTGGGGCTGGGATTCTTGAAGGTGCTGCCCAGCCTGCCCAGGAGCATCAAGCTCGACCTCGACCTGTCGCTGGGGGTGAGGAGCTACATCCTGCACGTGGTGCCGGCGGTGGGGATTCGCGGCGTTCTCTTCGAGGCGCCGCGGGCGGGGCTGGCGGTGAGCGGGTTCGCGCTGGCCGGGCTGAACCTGGGGTTCTACCGGGGGAGCATGGGGATCGGGCTGCCGCTGCGGCTGGGGGCGGCGCTGGATGTCTGCCCCAAGCCGGGATTCACCGTGGGCCTGGAGAGCTCGGTGGACCTCGGTCCGCTGGTGGTGCCGTATGGCGCGATGCAGGCCGGGTTCCGGATGGGAGTGGTCGCCGGCTTCAAGATCTAGCCCGGCGAAACCGCTGGGGAATCTCGAGGCGGGCCGCGGGGGATCGCGGCCCGCTTCGTCTTGCGGGGCAATCGAGGGCGCAGGGGCGGGTGCGCCGGACATCCAAGACCAAGCCGGCTGGGAAGCTAGGGCGCTTCCTCCGCCGCCTGCGGAAGTGCCTCCTCCTCCTCAGAATCACCGGCCTGAGCCTCGGGCGCCGCATCGCCTGGTTCATCTTCCACGGGCGCGCTCGCCTCGGCGGCCTCCTCGGGTTCCGCCGGATCCTCGGGAACTTCCGGCTCGGGACAGTCGAATCGGAAGTACAGGTCCACGTCGTCGCGGACGATGCGAAGCGCGAGCGCATTCTCGGATTCGGCGAGGAACGCCACGCAATCGCCGACGCGGACTCCGGCGGCGGCAGCCGGTCCGGCCGGATCCAGCCGCTCGATGCAGGCAGTTCTCAGCTTGCTCCGGACTGTCGCGAATCTGCCGCAGGGGTGAACGGCCATGGCGGGTTCGAGCGCGAGGACGCCGATGTCCAGCGCGCCACCCGCTTCGACGCTCACCTCGCGCCCGCCCCGGAGGTCGCTTCCCTCGGCTTCGACGCGGTAGCTGCCCGGCGCGAGCCCGCCGACCGAGAAGCGTCCGCTCTCGTCGGTCTGGACCGTGCGCGAGAGCCGAAGCTCGCGGCAGACCACCGACAGCGCCTCGCGCTCCAGCGGCCTGCCGCTGCGCCCGTCGACGGCCTGTCCGGACAGCGAGGCCGCCGGTCCGACCCGGATCTCCACCTTGGCGCGCTCCCCGGACTTGAGCTCGACCTGGGCGCTCCCGATCCTCCCGTCGTGCACGCGAACCCGGAGGCTCACCGATCCAGGCGCCCGCTCCGGCAGCTGGAATCGATCGCCGAAGAAGCTCAAGTCGTCGCTCTCGAGCGAGGAAGTCGACAGCACGAAGCCCTCCACCGGCGGTTCGCCGAGCACGCGGCCTGCGATCGATCCGCCGGGCGACAGCCGAAGCTCGACGCCCTCGCTGCCGACTGCCACCTCATCGACCGATCCGTTGCGCCCCTCGTTCCGGGCGCTCAGCGACACCGCACCGCAGTCCTCGCAGTGTTCGAGCTGGATCCGGAATCGCCCCTGCGGATCGGCGACGGCGAACCCGCTTCCTCCCATGTACACCGTCACGGTCGCGCCCGCCGACGGCGCGCCGTCCGGCTCGAACACCGTTCCGGCGATGCTGCCGCGGACTCGGCGGCCGGTCTCGAATCGGAGGTCGAGAGTGGCGCGTTCGCCGGCGCGCAGGGCGACTCGGCCCGCGGCGCGGTCGAGCCCGATCCCATCCACGGCGATCTCGTAGGCGCCCGGGCACAGCTCGAGCAGGTACTGGCCGTCGGCGCTGTGGGCGCTCGCCGTCCAGACCTGCCCCGGCTCGGCGCTGGCGACGACCTCCCTCGACTCGAGCAGAGGCCGCCCCTCGGAGTCGAGAATCCTTCCGGTGAGGATCGCCGAGGGGGCCAGCACCAGCCTCGCCTCGGCGGTCTGCCCCGGTGCCACCTGGACCTCCGCCATCGCCAGGCCGCCGGACGGCTCGTGCCGCGCCCGCACCTTGAATCGGCCCGGGGCGACCTTCCTCAACGAGAAGCGCCCACTTGCGTCGCTGCGCGCCACCGCCTCGACGGTCCCGTACTCGCTCTCGAGCCGGATCGTCGCTCCCGAAACCGGCTGCTCCCGGGAGTCGAGCACCTGGCCCTCCAGCGCTCCCTGGCGAACCAGCTCGAAGTCGAATTCGGCGCGCTGGCGCTCGAGGAGCGTCAGCCCCTCCCTGCGAAAGAAGTCGAACCCCGGCGCCTGCACCGTGACCTTGTAGGAGCCGGGGAGCAGGCCGAAGAAGTCAACGCTGCCGTCCGGCCCGGAGGTGGCTTGGCGCTCTCCTCCCAATTGCGCGGACTCGAGCGAAACCTCCGCCTCCGCGACCGGTGCGCCCGCCGAATCGCGGAGATTGAGCGTCAGCTCGCCCCCGTGCGCCAGCCTCAGCACGACGCCAGCGACGGCCCGCCCCGCGAGCACCGTCACCGGCTGCGCGCTCGCCGCCAACGAACCCAGCGCCGCGCTCAGCCGATGGCTCCCCGGCCTGAGGAACAGCTGGAAGGCCCCGCTGGAATCGGTGGTCGCGCTCCGGCTCGACCAGCTCTCGCTCGCCGCCACCGTGGCTCCGACCGCGGGAAGTCCGGACACGTCGAGCACCAGCCCCTCGACCGCCACCAGTTCCTCGACCTCGAGCAGCGCCTCCCCGCGCGAGGGGATTTCGATCTGGATCTCCTCCGAATGCCGGCCGTCGGCCGAGGCCGAGAGCTCGTAGGTTCCCGCGGCCAGGTCCTCGACGCGGAACCGCCCGTCCGCTCCGGCCGCGATCTCGTCGAAAGGGGGTTCGAGCCCGGCGAGGATCGGCCGCGCGACACGCGGATGGACGTAGACCGACGCCCCGCCCACCGGCGCGCCGGTCCCGCGCACCTCCACCCGGCCCTCGAGGACGTGGCCCGGCGCCAGGTCGACCAGGAACGGCTCCGCCCCGATCCCTTCCAGCGAGCGCACCTCCTGCGCGTAGCCGCGGGCATGGGTGAAGAGGAACAGCGGCCGATCGGCGGCGACCGAGAAGCTCGCCGCGCCGTCCTGGCCGGTTTCGGCGGCGGCCAGCGCGTCGACCTCCTGTTCGCCGGGCCCCTGGGCGTACACCGCGACCCGCGCCCCAGCCACCGGCCGTCCCTGCGCCAGGACGCGAACGTGGATCGGCTGCAGGTCGGCGGGCATCGACGGCGCGTCGCCGGCGGCCGGCTCATCGGCAGCCGCTCCCGCCGGAGTCCGCGCCTCCCTCCGGACTGCCAGCTCCTGGTCTTCCTCCGCGGAATCACTGGCTAATTGCCGCCACAGCAGGAGCGCCGCCAGCAGGCAGACGACGGCCAATGCCACCCGCCTGCTCCGACTCCGCATTTCGCTCTCCTGGCACCCAAGGCCGCAGCCGTCGATAGGGAGACGGCACGACGCGGCGCCGGTTGCAGCGCTGTGGTTCGCGGTCATGGCCGTTCGCGAGCTCTTTGGCCACTGCCGGCCAGGAGCCATTCCTTGACGCAGGAAGGCATGAGGCCCGCGCGCCCGTCCCCCGATGATCGGAGTCACAGACCGCCGGCCCCGCGCACCGTTATTCAGGAATCACTGTCCGGCAAGCCGCCCGGGGGACCGGCCGTCTCTTCGATCGGCGACCGGCCTGGCGGTGTGGGGGCGCTACATGTTCGTGACCGTCGACCCCTCGAACGTCGGCTCGCCCAACATCAACGCGATGATGGTGGTGGACCTCGGCTCCACCCGCGACGGCAAGGAGACGGCCACCGCCACCTGCTCGGGCAGCCCGTGCATCCTGCAGATGGATTCGATGATGTCGGGGCTGTCGCTGGGCAGCCCGGTGGTGGTCGGCGACGTCCTCTACGTGCGGATGAATACCGGCCTGGCGGCGTTCGACCTGCGGCCGCTCTGGCAGGGGAAGAAGCCGCTGCCGCTGCCGACGCTGATCAGCGCGACCGCCACCGGCGGCACGCCGATGATCTCCGATCCCTTCGGCGCGCCCTTGACCGCGGGAGCGCTGTCGCGGCTCATCGTCGACGGGACTACGGCCTTCCTCTTCGCGGGAGACTACCGGCTGTTCGACCTGCGCTGAGCGGAGGGGGCCGCCGATCGCCGATCCCGAGGGAGGGCGACGGCGGGGAGGCGCACTCGGGAGCGCGGGCCGGGCGCGGCCTGCGCACGCGGCGCTCAGCCGGCGGCGGCCTCGAGGGTGAGGTCGATCAGGGCGCCGATCTCCTCGGGGGTGGCGCCCTTCATCACCGCCTGGTCGGCGCCGAGCTCCATCGCCTGCTGGGCCTTCTCGAAGCCGGTCCCGGTGACCACCACGATCGGCACCCTGCGCTCCCGGGTCGCCACGCGGACCTCGTTGAGGACCGCGAAGCCATCGATGTTGGGCATGGTCAGGTCGAGCAGGACCACGCCCAGCGAGTCGAGGTTGAGCATCGTCGCCGCCACCGCCTCGGCGCCGTCGGTGGCCTCCACCACCTCGAAGCCCCGCTCGCGCAGGACGTCGCCGAGGATCTGCCTCTGGAAGAGATCGTCGTCGGCCACCACCGCGATCCGCGGCCCGGCCGGCTGCGCAGGGGCGGTCATCGGCGGCTCACCTGGTTGCCGAGTCGCAACCGGAGGCCTGAGCCGGGCTGATCGGGTGCTTCGCGGCGGCGGTGGAGGGTCGGGGGTCCGGACGGGTGCTGGGACATGAAGAGGAGTCCTCTCATGATGCGCTGCCCGGGTACACATCCTGCCAGTAAACGGACTCGGAGTCCCGGGGTCCGGTCACGGGGCCGCGCAGGACGGCCGCCCGGCGGGGACTCTGCCTCGCGCAGGGGCGGACGCCCGTCTTGAAGAATCGCGGCCGGAGTCCTGGCCCGGCACCCACTCCACTTCCCGTCTTTCCAAGCTCGGTCGACCTACAGGCGGGCAAGTTTGCCCCCGTTCCCTCGGGATGCGATGGTCGCGCTCTCCGGGAGGTCCAATATGAACCGTGATCTTTCTCCGCGGAGGCCCTCGCCGCGGAACGCGAAGGCGGCCCTCGTACTGGCAGTCGCGGGAGCCTTGGCCGCTGTGCTGGCTTGTCAGCGGGCGGGCTCGGGGACGGAGGCGGCCGGGGGCGCTCCGGCCGAATCGACCCAGCCCACCCTCGCCAGCCCGCTCGATCTGGGCGCGGTCATGCGGCAGGTCCATTTCTCCTTCCGCCCGGATGGAAGCGGTTTTTCGGGCGGCCATGGGACCTACTCCGTCGCCGTCGACCCGGCGCGCGGGACCCAGATCGCCCCGCTCCACCGCCCTCCGGGAGGTGAGGCGGTCCGAGGCCGCCCCCTGCGCCTGCGGACCGCCGGCATCGCGCGCGGGTCCGAGCCGGCGCGGCGGCCGGGCTTGGTGAGGCTGACACCCGAAAGCTGCGTCGCCATCGATCTCGGAGGCATCGCCGAGGAGCAGTGCAACGCCGAGGAGGGGCTCGAGCAGCGCTGGCGCCTGGCTTCTCGCCCGGCTGGCACCGGAGATCTGGAGATTCGGGTCCATTTCGACGGCCAGAGCTTCGTCGGCCAGACCGGCGGAGGGCTCCACTTCGCCGAGCCGAGCGGATTGGGGATTCGCTATGGCGCGGCGACCTGGGTCGATGCCGATCGGAAGACCTCGCCGATCGCGGCGATCGTCGACGGCGATCAGATCGTCCTGCGCGTGCCCGCCCGGACGCTGGAGAGCTCGCGCTTCCCGGCAGTGCTCGACCCGCTGATTTCGCCGGAAATCGCGATGGACGTGCCGGTCACCGCCCCGGCCTATTGGGCGACCAAGCCGGCGGTCGCCTTCGACGGCACCAATTTCCTGGCGGTCTGGTCCGATCAACGCGGCAACGCCGCGGGCATCAATGGCTCGGGGATCTTCGCCACGCGGGTGGGCGCGGCGGGCGCGGTCCTGGACCCGGCCGGAATTCCGCTGACCCCGACCGACATCCACCACAACCGCCCGGCGATCGCCTTCGACGGCGCCAACTACGTCGTGATCTGGGAAGAGGACGCAGCCTGGGCCACCACCAAGATCCACGGAACTCGTGTGAGCCCGGCCGGGACCGTCCTGAGCGCCACCGGCTTCGACCTGTCGGCCTCGCTGGCGCCGAGCGGTGGGCCGTCGGTGGCCTGCGACGGGACCAACTGCCTGGCGGTCTGGGGCGATTACTCGCGCTCCTGGGGCGGCAAGCTCATGGGGGCCCGCATCAGCAAATCCGGGACGGTCCTGGACGCGACCCCCAAGCTCCTCGCCGACGTCTCGGGCACAACCTCCCAGGCGGTGCAGAACACGGCCATCGGCTTCGACGGCACCAACTACCTGGTGGCCTGGGAAGACAGCCGCGCGAGCGTCGGCGTCTACGCCACCCGCGTGACTCCCGCCGGTGCCGCGCTCGACACCGGGGGCTTCTCGGTCGCCACCGGGGTCGTCAAGCCGGCGATCGGGTTCGACGGAGCGAACTACCTGGTCGTCTTCGCCCAGAACTCCACCGCCGCCGCGGTCCTCGGCGCCCGCGTGGCTCCCAGCGGAACCGTGCTCGGGTCTCTGACCGTCTCGCCGGCCTCCACCTCCAACGCCCGTTCCCCGGCGGTGGCCTTCGACGGAACGGAGTTCATGGTGATCTGGAGCGACGTGCTCGGTCCGAACACCGCGGATCTGATGGGGGCGCGCGTGAGTTCCGCGGGCACGGTGCTCGACCCGGCCGGGCTCGCGCTCGCCTCGGGGACCAGCTACCGGACCGATCCGGCGATCGCCGCGGGCGGCGGCGCCTATTTCCTTGCCTTCACCAATGCCGCCGGTGCCTGGGACGTCATGGGCTCGCGACTGACCAAGGCCGGCGTGGTTCAGGACCAGCCCCCGCTGCTCCTGTCGAAGGCGCTCAACCAGGAGGAGAGGCCCGCGGTCGGCTCGAACGGCACCGACTTCCTGGTGACCTGGGTCGACAACCGGACCGGGTTTTCGGCCGTGGTCGGAGTGCGCGTCAGGGCCGACGGCACCGTGCTCGACTCCCCGGCCATCGCCATTGCCGACAACGTCGGATACCAGCGGCCGGCGGTGGCTTGGGACGGGACCAACTACCTGGTCATCTTCGGCGGCCGGCAGTCGGCGATCGTCGGCCGGAGGGTCAGCTCCGCGGGCGCCGTCGTCGACTCCGCCGACCTGCCCATCGCAGCGGCGGGCAGCACGCCGGCGGTGGCCTTCGACGGCACGAACTACCTGGTGGTCTGGAATGACGTCGCCGGCGGAGCTTGGGACATCCGCGGGACGCGAGTGACTCCCGCCGGTCAGGTCCTCGATGCGGCCCCCGGCCTGGCCATCTGCGTCGATCCCGCCAGCCAGTTCCTCCCCGCGGTCGCCTCGAACGGCTCCGGGTTCCTGGCGGTCTGGCGAGACCACCGCCTCAAGGAGGACATCTTCGGCGCGCGGGTGGCCACCGACGGAACCGTCCTCGATCCCTCGGGATTCCAGCTCAACTACGACCCCAACGCGCTGGCCAACAACCCCGCGGTGGCCTCCGACGGAACCGGCTACCTGGCGGCCTGGGAGACCTCGCACAGCATCAAGGCCGTGCGCGTGGACGGCAACGGCACGCGCCGCGACACCGCCGACGTGGCCCTCGACACCACCACCACCTACGTTCTGCCCGAATACCCGGTCGCGGCCTTCAACGGCGTCAACTACAGCCTCGCCTGGAGCCGCCAGACGATGAACACCAGCTACAACGTAACCTCCCGGGAGCTGCGCTTCGCGCGAATCGGCCCCGCCGGCCCGGCGCTCGACATGCCGATCTTCGTCGCCAGCGGGCGGGTGGGCGATAGCAACTGGGCCCCGGCGATCGGCGGGGGCCGCAACGGGCGCGGGTTGATCGCCTACACCAAGACGGACTCGAGCGCCGGCTACGCGCTCGACCGCGTCAAGGCAGTCGTCGTCTCCGAGCCCCAGATCGGCGGCCCGTGCACCAGCGCCGCCAGCTGCCCCAGCGGCTTCTGCGTGGACCAGGTCTGCTGCGAGTCGGCCTGCGGCGGCGGAAGCGCGACCGATTGCCTGGCGTGCAGCGTCGCCGCCGGCTCGTCGGCGGATGGGATCTGTCGCCCGGTGCCTAACGGACAGGCGTGCGGCGCCGGCGGCACCTGCTCGGCGGGAAGCTGCCAGCTGCCCGATGCCGGGTCCGCGGTGGACGCGGGCCGGACGGATGCCGGCGCGGCGGTCGATGCCGGGGCCGCCAAGGATGCCGGAGCTGACGCCGGCGCGGCGGTCGATGCCGGGGCCGCCAAGGACGCCGGAGCTGACGCCGGCGCGGCGGTCGACGCAGGCGCGCCTCGGGATGGTGGCCGCCTCGACGGCGGAGGAACAGCCGACTCGGGGAGCTCGATGGATGGCGGTAGGCGCGATGGCTCGATTCCCGACGCGGCCGGGCAGAAGGGCGACACCGGGACGGGCGTCGATCTGCCCGACGCCGAAGCTCCGGCCTCCGATGACGCGGGCGTCGATGGTCAGCCCGCGGCGCCTGTGGGCTGCGGCTGCGGCAGCTCCGGCCAGGCTTCGCCGGGGCTGCTTGTGGTGGGCTGGGTTCTCCTCGGCGGTCTTCGGCGCAGTCGTCGACGCCGATAGGCGGGGACTCGGTCAGTCGCGCCGGGCCGGTTTCTGGCCCGGCGACAACCGGCATATGCTCCGCGCCCCACACCAGGAGAGACACCATGGCGGACGCGAGCTTGAAGGGAAGGACGGCGCTGGTCACCGGCGCCTCCAGCGGCATCGGCGAGTGGATCGCCCGGGAGCTGGCCGCCCGCGGCGCCTCGCTGATCCTGGTTGCCCGCCGGGAGGACCGCCTGCAGACCCTGGCCAAGGAGCTCGACGAGAAGCACCAGGTGGCCTGCGAGGTGATCGCCAGCGACCTGGGCCGCTCCGGCGCTCCCCAGGCGCTGTTCGAGCGGCTGCAGGGCCGGGCGGTGGACATCCTGATCAACAACGCCGGCTTCGGGCTGCACGGCCAGTTCGCCGACCTGCCCTGGGCCCGGCAGCGCGAGATGCTGGAGGTGGACGTGGTGGCCCTCACCCACCTCACCCACCTCTTCGTCGGTCCGATGGTCGCCCGGGGCTACGGGCGCATCCTGCAGGTCAGCTCGATCGGGGCCTTCCAGCCCTGCCCGAGCTACGCCTCCTACGGCGCCGCCAAGTCCTACGTGCTGCAGTTCGCCGAGGCCCTCAACGTCGAGCTGGCCGGGACCGGGGTCAGCTGCACCGCCCTCTGCCCCGGGGTGACGGTGACCGAGTTCTTCCAGGTCGCCGGCCAGAAGCCGAGCAAGCTGCAGCGGGCGACGCAGATGACCGCCGAGGAGGTGGCGCGGATCGGGGTCCAGGCGATGCTGCGCGGCAAGGGGAGCGTGGTGCCGGGCTGGCTCAACGCCCTCACCGCCTGGTTCGTGCGCTTCCTGCCCCGGCGCACCGCCGCGGTGCTGGCGGCCAAGACGGTGGCCGAGGATCGCGAGAGCGCGGCGGCCTAGCGTCCCTGACCAGCTCTCCGGGTCTGCCCCCTCCGCGCCGCTCGCTGAGGCGGAGCGTTCTCGCGCGCAATCGCCCTCCGCTCGCCCAGCCGCATATCGAGCTGCTTGCACAGCTCCTCGTCTTTGGGCTGGAGACTGGGCGGCAGGGCGGGTCTCTACCGGGCGGCTGTCGAGGCCGGCCCCGTCCACCGGCGCCTCGCGGCATGGGCTTGGAGGGCGATCGCCGCTGCTTATCTTCCCGTCTCCGAGGACGCAGCATCAGGAAGAGAGGCAGTCCTCGTGCGCGCTCTGTTGGCACCCGAGAGGACGTTTCGAACCGGCGTCAGGCTCGCCGCGTTGCTGGCGGCGCTCATTGCGGCCGCCGACATCCTCGGCTGGCTGATGAACAGCGATGGGCTCAAGTCGTTCGTCGCCCGCCAGACGCCGATGATGCCCTTCACCGCGGTGGCGATGCTGCTGTTGGCCTCGGCGCTGGCGCTGCGCTGGTCCGAGCGGAAGGCCGCCCCGCCCGCCGCCGTCGCCCTCTCCCTCGGCGCCGCCGCCATCGGCCTGGTCTTCTTCCTCGAGTACCTCCTCCACGCCAACCTCGGGGTCGATCGGCTCCTCTTCCCCCACTCCGTCGAGCTGAGCGGCGAGAAGTTTCCGGGCCGGATGGGCGGCAACACGGCCGTGTTCCTGGTGCTACTGGGAACCGGGATCGCGCTGCTGGGCGCCGCCCCCAAGGCGTCGCGCGTGCTGGCCTTGCTCGTCTTCGCCGGGGACTACCTGGCCTTCGCCGGCTACCTCTACGCCGTTCCCGAGCTCTTCGCCGTCGCCAAGACCACCAGCATGGCGGCCAACACCTCGATCGCCTTCCTGCTGGTCGCGGTGGGGCTGTTCCTCACGGCCTGCGAACGCATCTCCGGGGTGCTCGTGGCAGAAGGGGCAGGCGGACACCTCGCCAGGCGCCTGATCTTCCTGGCGATTCTGGCGCCGCCCGGGGTCGACATCCTGGCCGCCCTGGCCGAGAGCGCGGGCTGGATCGGGCCCCGCCTCGGCGCGGCGGTGCACTCGCTGGTGCTGATCTTCGTGCTCGGGGCCGTCGTCATGGCGCTCTCGCGGCGCCTCGAGAGCGCCGACCAGCTTCGCCGGCAGGCCGAGGAGCAGCTTCGCCAGCGCGAACAGTGGTACCGCAACCTCTACGAATCGAGCTACGAGGGCATCCTCGCCAGCGACCTGACCGGGCGGCTGCTCGAGGCCAACCCGGCGGCGCAGCAGCTGTTGGGCTACACGCTCGAGGAGCTGCGGGCCCGCACCTACCCGGAGCTGACCCCCGAGCGCTGGCACGCCATCGACGCCGCCATCCGCCGCGACCAGATCGCCGCCCGCGGCTTCTCCGACGAGTACGAGAAGGAGTACCTGCGCAGGGACGGCACCCCGATCCCGATCACCATGCGGCTGTGGGCGCGCACCAACGAGCGCGGGGAGATCGTGGGGACCTGGGCCCTGTTCCGCGACAACTCCGAGCGCAAGCGGACGGAGGAGGCGCTGCGCAGGAGCGAGCAGGAGCAGCGGCGGCAAGCCGACTTCCTCGCCCGGCTGGTCGAGCATGCGCCGGTGGCGATCGCGGTCATCCACGCCGCCGACCTGAGCTTCGTGATGGTCAACCCGGCCTTCGAGGCGATCGCCGGGAACGTCTCCCCGCTGGTCGGGCGCAGCGCCGACGCCTTCTTCCCCGAGCCATTCCGGCGCAGCCTCGAGGCGATGGTCCGGCGCGCGACGGAGACCGGCGAATCGGCGCAGCTGCGGGAGTTCGAGACCCCGGTCCCGGGCAAGGCCGAGAGCTGGTGGAACGCCGAGATCCTGCCGCTGCCGCCCGAGGGCGGGAGAGCGGCGGTGCTCCTGCTGGCCTGGGAGATCACCGACAGCGTGCTGGCGCGCAAGGGGCTCGAGGTCGCCGACCGGCGCAAGAACGAGTTCCTGGCGATGCTGTCGCACGAGCTGCGCAACCCGCTCACCGCGGTGCGCAACGGCGTCTACGTCCTGGGCCGGGCGCCGCCGGGCGGGGCCCAGGCCAAGCGCGCCCAGGGGGTCATCGAGCGCCAGGTCGATCACCTGACCAAGCTGGTCGACGACCTGCTGGACGTGAGCCGCATCGCCCGCGGCAAGATCCGCATCCAGAAGGAGCCGATCGACCTGGAGCGGCTGGTGCAGCGGACGGTGGAGGACCACCGCGGGCTGTTCGCCCAGAACGGGATCGCGCTCGAGTTGCGGCGGGCCGGGCATTCGCTGCCGCTGAACGGCGACCCGACCCGGCTGGCCCAGGTGGTCGGCAACCTGCTGTCCAACGCGGCCAAGTTCACGCCCAAGGGCGGGCGGACCACCGTCACGCTCGAGGAACAGGACGGGAAGGCGATCCTGCGCGTCCAGGACACCGGCGCGGGGATCAGCCCGGCGCTGCTGACCCGGGTGTTCGAGCCGTTTCTGCAGGGGCAGGAGACGCTGGAGAAGAGCAGGGGCGGGCTGGGGCTGGGGCTGGCGCTGGTGAAGAGCCTGGTCGAGCTGCACGGCGGGAGCGCGAGCGCGTTCAGCGAGGGCAGCGGCAAGGGAGCCGAGTTGGTGATTCGGCTGCCGCTCGGCGTGCCGGAGGCAGAGCGCCCCACCGTGCCGGCTGCCGCGCCGGCGCCCGTCAGCCGGCGGGTGCTGCTGATCGAGGACGACCGCGACGTGGCCGAGAGCCTCAGGGCGGCGCTGGAGCTGAGCGGGCACCGGGTCGAGGTTGCCGAGAGCGGCGCCGAGGGAGTGGCGAAGGCGCGCGCCTTCCTGCCGGAGTTCGTGCTCTGCGGCCTCGGGCTGCCGGGGACCGAGTGCCACGACCTTGCCCAGGCGATCCGCGCGGACCCGCAGCTCCGGGAGCTCACCCTGGTCGCGCTCAGCGGACACGCTCGCCTGGAAGACATCGAGAGGGCCAGGGCGGCCGGGTTCGACTTCCACCTGGCCAAGCCGCCCGACATGAACCTCCTCGCCCAGCTGCTCGCCCAGGCGCCGTCGTTGCGGCCGGAGAGGGTGGAGGCCGAGCCGTGGACCGCGGGCTCGCCATAGCCGGAGGGCTTGGGAGGGCCGATTCGCCCTCCGCCTTGGAACCGGCACCGAGGCTGCCTCGGCCGTGCGCCGGCAGCGGTCAGCTCGGCTCGAGCGATCTCCGCCGCCGCCTCAGAAATGCGCTCTCGACCTCGTTCTCAGCGCGGGCGAGCGCGGCGTCGTAAGCCTGCGCCGCCTCCGCAGCTCGCCCGAGTCGGCGCAGGAGGTCGGCGCGCACCGCGTGGAGGAGGTGATAGCCGTCGAGCTCGGGGCCCAGGCGGTCGACCAGGGCGAGGCCGGCGGCGGCGCCCTCCAGCTCGGCGACCGCCACCGCGCGGTTGAGCGCCACCACCGGGTTCGGCGCCAGGGTCATCAGGTGATCGTAGAGGCGGACGATCTGCCGCCAGTCGGTGGCCGCGGCGTCGGCGGCATCGCAGTGGACCGCCTGGACGGCGGCCTGCAGCTGGAACGGCCCCGGCCGATTCCTCCGCAGGCACTCGCGCACCAGCGACTGGCCCTCGGCGACCAGGCCGCGATGCCACCGCGAGCGATCCTGCTCGGGCAGGGGGACGAGCTCGCCGCGGTCATCGGTGCGCGCTGCGCGGCGCGATTCGGCCAGCAGCATCAGCGCCAACAGCCCCAGCACCTCGGGTTCGTCCGGCAGCAGCCGGGCGAGCAGGCGGCCGAGTCGGATGGCCTCGGCGCACAGCTCCTCGCGCGAGAGCTGATCGCCGGAGGTCGCGGTGTAGCCCTCGTTGAAGATCAGGTACGCGACCGCCAGCACCGCGTTCAGGCGCTCGGGCAGCTCCGATTCGCCGGGGACGCGGAAGGGGATCGCCGCGTCGCGGATCTTCCCCTTGGCCCGGACCAGGCGCTGGGCCATCGTCGGCTCGGGGACCAGGAAGGCGCGGGCGATCTCGGCGGTGGTCAGGCCTCCGAGCAGCCGCAGCGTCAGCGCCACTTGCGCCTGCGGCGAGAGCGCCGGGTGGCAGCAGACGAAGATCAGGCGCAGCAGGTCGTCGCGCACGGGACCCTCCTCCTCGACCGGCTCGTCGGGCGCCTGGAGCAGGGCTGCCTGGGACTGGCGCTGGGCGCGGGTGGCTTCGCGGCGGAGGCGATCGATCGCGCGGTTCTTGGCGGTGGCGATGATCCAACCCGCGGGGCTGGGCGGCAGCCCCGCGGTCGGCCAGCGCTGCAGCGCGATGGCGAACGCCTCCTGCACCGCTTCTTCGGCCAGGTCGATGTCACCGAAGGCGCGCACCAGGACCGCCACCGCGCGGGCGTACTGCGCGCGGAAGACCCGCTCGACGTCGCGCCGGGTCGGCGCCATCAGGGGTTCTCGTTGTGCCCCTGGAACGGCCTGACCTCGATCGGCAGGGTCAGGGCGCGCGCGACCTTTCTGCTCCACTGCAGCGCCGCGTCGAGGTCCGGCACCTTGATGACATACAGCCCGCCCACGTGCTCCTTGCCCTCGAGGTACGGGCCGTCGGTCAGCAGGGCCTGGCCGTCCTTCACCCGCACCACCGTGGAGCTGCTGGCCGGGAACAGGCCGTCGGAGAAGACCCACACCCCGGCCTTCTGCATCTCCTGATTCACCGCCCCGACGTCGCGCATGATCTTCTCCAGGTTTACCGAGGGGGGCGGGTCGCCGTCGGGTTGGTAGATGGTCAGCAGGTATCGCTTCATGGATTCTTCCTCCTTCTGGCCACTACACGAACGGCGGGGCGCGAGATCGACATCGCCGTCGCCGGAGATTTGCCGAGCGGGCCTGGGCGGGCCGGTCCGCCTACTTGTCGAGCTCCAACCCGGCGGAAGTAATCCGGATCTTCGACGGCTCGACCTTGAGGTAGCCCTGGAGGACCGCCGCGGCGGCCTCCTTGAGCTGGGCCTTGGTGGCCTCGTCGCCGTCGGCGCTCGCCTGCTGCCAGGCCGCCCCGAGCCAGGTGCCCATGCCCACCAGCAGCTCGTAGAAGCGCTGCTTGTCGGCGTCGGCGACCTTGCGCACCTCCGGGGTGTCGAACAGCAGCTGCAGCTGGCGGGCGACCCGGGTCAGGCCGTCGGAGTCGGGCTCCTGTCCGTCGTGGAAGACGAACCAGGCCACCCCGAGGAAGAAGGCGGTGGCGCCGCCCAGGTCGTTGGCCAGGCCGTCCTTGGAGGCCTCGGCCTCGTAGGCCTTGAGGCCGGCCTCGAAGACCTCGACCAGCGCCCGCTGCTGCGCCGGATCCTTGGTCAGCGCCGCCGCCAGCGACGTGAGCAGCAGCCGCTTCTTCGCCGGCTTGAAGCGCGCCGCCGCGGGGGGCGCCGGCTTCTTCGCCTCGCCGGTCGCCTTCTTGGCCCCGCCGGTCAGCGCCGCCTCCAGCTCGGAGGTGCTCATCGCGTCGAGCTGGGCGTCGCCGTAGCCCTGCTTCTTGAGCATCGACTTGTAGAGGAGCCGGTCGTTGAGCCGGCTCCACATCATCGAGTTGATGCTGGCGGAGATGGGGTTGTTGAAGGTGTAGCCGTAGGAGTTGGTGTACTGGGCCGCGGCGGGCGCGGCGGTCAAAAGCGCGGCTGCGGCGAGGAAGTAGCGGCTCAAGGAGGCCCCCGGGTTGGGCCCGGCGGCGGCCGGGCAGGACCATTGGTAGCAGGATGGCGAGCGCCAGGCTCGCCTTCGCGCCCCGGCGCGGACCGCCGCACAGCGAGACCCGGGGCGCATGAGGACTCCCACCGAGCTTTCGATCGGTGGGAGTCGTGCGCTCCGATCGTCGGGCCGGCGCCGCTACTTCTGGCCGCAGGCCAGCTTGTCCTTGAGCGCCTCGGCCTTCATGCGCACTTGATCCGTGTCGCCCTGGAGCAGGTTCCTCGCCTCGGCGATGGAGGTCGAGGCCGGCAGGTTCTGGTAGTCGCTGCGCAGCTTCTGCAGCGACGAGACCACGTCGTTGGTCTGCTTCGGGGCCGCCAGCTCAGCCGAATCGACGAAGGTCTGGGCGTCGCGAATCACCGACTTCGCCCCGTCCCGCATCTGGGCCTTGGTGGCGTCGGAGCTCATTCCCTTGAAGTTCGAGATCGCGCCCTGGAGCTGCTTGAGGTCCGAGCAGGCCTGCTGGTTGGCCTGAGAAACGGCTTGAGCGGTCGAAGCCAGGAGCATCGTCATTGCTGCCGCGGTCGCCAGCTTGATGAGCGTCTTCATTATTGTCCCCTCCCCCTGTCCAGCCCTCGCCGGTGCGCGGTCGGCACACCGGCGCACTGAGTTGGCTCGTGGCCAAAGGATGGGCACCGCCATTTTCACGCGCCCGGCTCGCAAGCCGGGCAGCGGGCAGACGGCCGGGGGGCAGGTCGAGAGATCGCTCCGGCGATCGCATTGCCGGCCAGGCGAACGAGAGCTCGGACGCCGGCCTTGAGCTCCTGCGCGCCGAGGCCGATCGCACTCCGCCCGGAGCTCGCGGGCGGCATGCCGCCGCCAAGCAGCCCCTGTCCCGCGGAGGACGGGGGCTCGGCTCGGCGCGCTGGCGGCGATCAGTCTTCCGATTCGTCCTCGTCGCCGCGCTCGCCGCGGCTGGATCCGGGATGGTTCAGCGCGACGTTGACCGCGAAGCTCGAGCCGTCGTCGAGCCTGACCCGCAGCCGGGCCGAGCGGGCGGTGCCGGTGAGCGAGCTGGACACGGTGCGGCCTCCGTTGGCGTAGGCCAGCGGCCCGAGCACCGCCGTCCCGCGGCGGGCCGATTCGACCGTCACCGAGGTGATGAAGCGCTGCCCCGAGGAGGACTCGAGGCTGATCACCAGGTTGGAGCCGCTGGTGAAGTGCGAGGTGAAGACCAGCTCCTCGTGGTGCTCCTCCTCGACCTCGAGCTCGTTGGCCGAGCCGGCGCCCATCGCCGCGCTGGCGGCGATCTCGGCCGCGGCCAGGGCGCGATCCCAGACCCGCACCTCGTCGATCGTCCCGACGAAGTCGTGGCGATCCAAGCAGAAGGCCTGGCCCGGGTACTGGCCGATGAACAGGTCGCGGATGGCGAGCTGGTAGTTGATGGCCAGCGTCCCGGAGGTGCCGCCGAGGTCGAGCCCGTCGAGGTACAGGTGCACCGAGGTGCCGTCGTAGCTGCCGGCGACGTGGTGCCAGGCGCCGTCCCACACCTGCGCGGCGCCCGCCGGCGGGGAGACCACGAAGCTGGAGCCATCGGAGACGTAGAACGCCAGGCCGCCGCCGGAGCCGGTGTAGAGCGCGTAGGAAGCGGCCAGGCACGACAGCCCGCCCTTGCCCAGCACGTAGCGGAAGGGGCCCGGGCTGGCGCCGGCCTTGACCCAGGCCTCGACGGTCACCGTCGCCGGCTCGAGGCTCGCCGCTGCGGGAACCGAGACGTAGTCCTGGTCGAACTGGAGGGCGGCCTCGAATCTCCCCGCGGTCCAGGCCGGCGGCGGGGTCCCGACCAGGGTGCCGTGGTTCTCGTTCTCGGAGCTGTCCTCGGCCGTCAGCCCATGGCCGTCGTCGAACTGCCAGTCGCCGCCCAGCGTCGATTGTGCTCGCGCCTCCGTCGCGCCCAGCATCGCCATGGCACCCAGGAAGAGTGCCGCCCTCGGTAGAGTTCGCATGGCCCAGAATCTCGACACGCGCCGCTGCTCCCAGAAGCCGTGGCTCACGTTTTGCCGAGGGGCGGAGAGGGTCGGCACCTCCGGCGGCTCCCAAGGGCACGGGACCGCCCGCCGCCAGCTCGCGAGGAGCCGCATCAGTCCCTGGTGCGAGAGGCGCTCGGGCGGCGCACAGGGCTGCCGACGCGGTAGTCTGACGCGTCGGGTCTCGCTGGCCGATGATTCGGTTCACAGCCGCCTGCCTGGAGTCGATCGATGACACGCTCCGTTTTCCTCGCCGGCATCCTCGGTTCCCTCCTGACCGCCGGCTGCGCCAAGCCGAGCGCTCCGCCGGAGACGGGCTCTCCCTGCGACGGGGTCGACTGCTCGGGAAACGGCAGCTGCAGCGTGGTCGAGGGCGCGGCCAGCTGCACCTGCAATCCCGGGTTCAGGGCCGGGGCCGGCCCGAGCTGCGTGGACATCGACGAATGCGCCGAGCGCACCGACACCTGCCAGGTGCACGCCGACTGCGTCAACACCTCGCCGGGCTACCGCTGCAGCGCGTTCGCGGTCCTGGCGCTGGACGACGGAAGCCACGGCCTGGAGCCCTACCTACTGCGGGACGGGGTGGCGACCCTGCTGGCGGACATCAACCCCGGGGGCAGCTCCAACCCGATCGGCTTCGCCTGGCTCGGCGAGAAGGTCGTCTTCACAGCCTACGACGCCGCTCACGGCACCGAGCTCTGGATCACCGACGGTACCCCCGCCGGGACGAAGCTGCTCAAGGACATCGAGCCCGGCGCGGCCAGCAGCAATCCCTCCTATCTGACCTCGGTGGGCGACCGCGTCTTCTTCGACGCCTTCGGTGACCAGCAGCTGTGGGTCACCGACGGAACCGAGGCCGGGACCGTCCTGGTCCAGGCCACCGCGCCGGGCGGGGGCCACCTCTACGCCTACGGCCTGGCCAGGTGCGGTGCCCGGATCTGTTTCTTCTCGGCAGGCGATACGGTCCACGGGACGGAGCCGTGGGCGTCGGACGGAACCGCGGCCGGGACCCAGCTCCTGCTGGACATCGCACCGTCGGGTGGCTCCATCGGCTGCAACGGCTGCTTCACCTCGCTCGGGGAGAAGATGGTCTTCCCGGCCGAGGACGCCCAGGGCTTGCAGCTGTGGATCACCGACGGCACGCCGGCCGGGACCAAGCTGCTCAAGGTGATCAACCCGAGCGGGAACTCCTACCCCAACACCCTGACCCTCATCGGCGATCGCATCTACTTCTCCGCCGACGACGGGCGCTCCGGCTCCGAGCCCTGGGTCACCGACGGCACCGAGGCTGGGACGGTGCGGCTGGCCGACCTCAACCCCGGCGCCCAGGGCTCGACGCCCCAGGCCTTCGCCCGCCTCGGCGACAAGATCTACGCGCTGGCCAGCGACGCGTCGGGCAGCGCGCTGTTTGCGCTCGACGGCGCCGGCCAGGCCACGAAGCTCAAGGCCGTCGGTCTGCCCAACAAGCGCCGTGGGCAGGTCTGGCTGACTCCGCACCGCGGCAAGCTCTTCTTCTCCGGCGTGGACGACGCCTCCACCGGGATCGAGCTCTACGTCTCCGACGGCACCGAGAAGGGGACCACGCTCGCCAAGGACATCGCGCCCGGGACCGCCGACTCCAAGCCTCTCCCGCTCGAGCTCGCCGCGAGCTGGGGGACCGCGGCGCTGGCCGAGACCTTCGACGGCTTCTACTTCGGAGCCACCGATCCAACCGACGGCTACGAGCTCTGGCTCTCGGACGGGACCGCCGTGGGCACGCGCCGCTGGGCGGACTTCAACCCCGGCCCGGGCGACGGGCTGGCGCTGCTCCCCTGAGCGAGCCTCCGCCTGCGGGCGCCCGTGAGCTCTCGAGGGGAAGCGCCGGCGCCGCGGGGATCGGTGCTACGCTCCGTAGCCGATGGCCCCCTTTCCCTCGAGCGGAGCGACCGGCGGCTCGGGCGAGGATCCGCTCCTTCCCACTCTGCCGTCGCCGCCGCGCAAGCCCACGGCGCGGGCGCGCAAGTTGGTGTTCGCCTACACCGGAATGCAGGGAGGGGCGCTGTACGTGGGCCTGCTCTTCGCGGCGCTGGGCTCGGTCCTGGGCTACGTCTTCGCCGGAGGGATTCCGGGCGAGCTGGCGATCGACCTGGCCCGGGGCGAGGCCGCCGGCGAGGTGACCTCGGTGGCGGTCGACACCAGCGTGCGGATCAATAGGCGCAACCCGACGCGGGTGGAGTTCGAGTACCAGGTCGACGGCCAGCGCTTCCAAGGGCAGTCGAGCTGGCTGGGCCCGCTAAAGCTGGAGAACGGCGCCCAGGCCCCGGTCGAGTATTCGCGCTGGGCGCCCCGGTTCGCGCGGGTGGCCGGCACCAACTACTCAGTGATGGGGTACGCGGGCGCCTACACGCTGGTCCTGCCGCTGCTCGGGTTCGGGCTGGTCTTCTTCGCGGTGCGCTCCAACCGGCGCGAGATTCGCGCCTACCGGTATGGGGTGCCGGTGATGGCCCGGGTCACCTTTTTCGGCGAGGACCAGGCGACCGGGAAGCAGGGGAGCCATCCCCTCAAGATCGCCTGGGAATTCGAGGCCGGAGGGAGGACCTGGCAGGGCTCGCTGCAGGCGTTCGACCACGCCGACTTTTCGCCCTACGCCGGGGCGCGCCACGTGGTGGTCCTCTACGACCGCGCCCGGCCGGACTGCAGCACGCTGTGGGTGGATTGAGCCGGCGCTCAGGCCTCGAGCGACCTGGCCAGCCGCTTCTTGAGCTCGCCGGCGGTGTCGCAGTCCTTGCAGACCGCGGTCTTCTTCGCGAGCTTCTTCTCGCAGGTCGCCATGCAGTGCTCCAGCGAGCGGATCAGGATCTGGACGTCCTTCTTGCTCAGCTCGACGTCGATCATTGTCGCCTCCTGCGACGGTGCGCCGGGCCGTCAGTTGGCCATCGGGAAGCCAGGCGGGACGCGCGCATGATGGTCGCCGCGGGTGAGCGGCCTCGCCGGACGCAGGTGCAGGAGCACCACCAGGTCGTCGTCCAGCGCGTTCGAGAGCTCCCGCCCCAGGTTGTTGCCCCCCAGGGCGAACAGCGAGTGGCCGCGGGCGAAGGCGCGCACCCGCCGCACTCCCCAGCGCTCGGTCCACTCGACGATCGGATCCTGCGGGGCGATGAGATCGAAGCGCCCGTACAGGACCGAGATCCGCTCGGGATCGATCCGCGGCTGATCCCGGGTGGCGTCGAGGGCCTGGTACATCTGCGCCACCTGCTCGGTGGAGAGCCCTTGCGGCGACAGCCGCGCGCGGACCGGGGCCATCTCCGGGGTCTCCAGCAACTGGTCCCAGCGCATCACCGGGATCATCAGGGTGAGGAAGTCGAAGCACGGGCTCCAGCTGCTCATCCGCAGCAGCAGCGAGCTGCCCATCGAGCTGCCGATCGCGCCCAGCACCGCGACCCCCTGCTGCCGCAGCCAGCCGGTGAGGGTGCGCAGGTCGGACAGCCCCTGGGCGAAGACCTGCAGGTGGTCGGGGAAGTCGGTGGCCAAAAAGGCGTCGCCCGAGCCGAAGCCGCGCGGGGTGCGCTCCAGGTGGTAGGGGGGCACGAAGAAGACCACGTCCACCTGGCGCTCGAGGATCTGCTCGAAGAGCGGGGCCATGGCCACCAGGTCGGCGTCGTTGGTGGACTGGCCCGGGGCCCACAGCACCACCGGCCGCTCGCCCAGCCGGCCGAGGCGGTAGACGTAGGCCCGCGCCCGGTTCGATTCGGGGTGCCGCATCTGGATGGCGCTGGCGAAGGTCAGCTCCTCCTGGATGGCCAGCCCGTCGGCCAGCCGGTGGTGGGCCAGCGGGGCGACCGAGATCTCCGGCAAGTCGCCGGGGCGGGTCAGCTTCTCCAGCTCCTCCGAGGTGGTGAAGGGCAGCGGGGTGGCGGCGGCCCGCGGCTTGCCCCACTGGAACACCAGGTGCGCCTTGTAGGAGAGCGCCCAGTGATCGAACTGCCGGTTCATCGTCTCGCAGCCCGAGCCGAGCAGGGCCAGCGCCAGCAGGCCCCAGCAAAGCGCCGATTTCCCCGGTCTTTCCGGCTGCATCCCCCGCCCCCGGCGCGACGGCCGCTCCAGGGTCAGTAGCTATGCATCGGTTGGCGCCCGGCCAATCGCCGGGGCCGAGCGCAATTGGTGATGCCAGATCTTCCGCTCGCCGGCCGGAGCTTCGGCACCCCGGGTGTGGGCGGGCACGGACTTTCAGTGGCTTCCCCAAGACGGGTGCGTCGCAGCCACCGAATGCCCTGCTTCACGCCAGTGACCAGAGCTCGCTATTTCCACTCTGTCACTCTCCGATTGCCGCGGCCCAGCAGGTAGGGCAAAACCCGTCCCGGAATCGAGCGGGAAGGGATCTATGAGACTGGAGCGGATGACGCGGCAGCGGCTGAGGCCGGGACGGCACGGATTGGCCGGGCTGATGGCGGTGGCCGCGGCGCTCGGCTGGAGCGCGCCAGCGGTCGCCGATGCCGCCAGCGACGAATTCGACAAAGCCCTGTCGGCGGCAAGCACTGAGCTGATGCTTCCGCCGGAGGAGCGGGATTTCTTCGAGCCGAGGATCATCCTCGCTCCAGACGGGAAGCTGATCAGGCTCGATATCGCCGACCCGGCCCTGGCATCGCTCGAGGCGCAATGGACCGCCGCGCTGAGGCGTCACGAGCCATACCCTCGCTCGGCAGGGCAGCCCGACTCGCGTTCGCTCGCCGTCAGGGTCATCCGGCAGCGGTTGGTTCCAGGCTCGGTGACGGTCGCCGCGCTCGACGACAGCTCGGCGGCGGAGTTGGTGGCCGCTCGAGCGCTGTTGAGGCTCGCCCTCGAGTCGCTCTCGAGGTGCACGGACTCTTCCGCGGGAGCGGTGTCGCGGCCGACGACTCTGAGGCTCGACGAGGTGGTCGCGCGGTTCGACGCCTCGGGAGCGCTGGTCGAAACCGGCGGGATTCCGAGCTCGGCGCCTTTCGCTCCCTGCCTGGATGCGCTGCTGCGAGGAGTCCGTCTTCCGCGTTCTGCGTCCGGGCTGGGATTCAAGTTGGGCTTTGCCGTCGAGAGCGGGCCCGCGCGGGTCGCGCTGACCCTCGCCGAAGAGAGTGCTCGGCTGCCAGACGTGAAGCGCCGGCTTCGCGACGAGGAGGGCGCACTCTGGATCTGCTTTGAGGATGAGCTTCGGCGCGACCCTTCGCTCTTTGGGCGCATGACCACCAGGCTGGTGATTGACGGCAGCGGCTCGGTGGTGTCGGCCCAGGTCATCGAATCGACGGTGGCCAACGAGAGGGTGGAGAGCTGCGTCCTCGGCGACCTCAGGAAGCTCCGGTTTCCCGCCCATCCCTCGGACAGGCCGTTGAGTGTGGTCCACCCGGTCATCTTCCGGATCGAGAGTCTGCGCGGAGGCTTGCGGGCCGAGGAGGACAACGGCTGGCTCACCGGATCCTCGGAGCATTTCGTCCTCTACACCGAGGGCGGCCGGGCGGTCGCGCAGCGTGCGCTGGAGGAGGCCGAACGGGCCTACCAGGGTTTGCGGCTGGCGCTGGCGATCAACCTCGGAACGGTGGTGGACGACGCCCGTCCGATGACCCTGTTCGTGATCTCCAGCTCCGAGCTGTACACGCAGGTGGCACTTCTGACGTCGGGGGGCGAGTTCCGAGCCGGGGTGGGCTTCGGCGAAGACGACGTGCTGGTCCTTCGAGGCGTGGGGCAGTTCGAGGCGCTGCGCCACGAGATCACCCACCGCCTGGTCAGCAAGGTCGCTCCCAGGTTGCCGGCCTGGCTGAGTGAGGGGCTCGCCCAGTACTACGAGTGGACCGAGATCGACACGGGCTCGATTACCGCCGGCAGCACCGCGCAGACCCGAACCGCCCAGCGCTTGCGTTACCGCTCGCGGACCCCGACGCCACTCACAACCCTGCTCGCGTCTACCAGGGCCGAGTTCAGCGGCTTGAACATGGGTCTGCTCTACCAGTCGGCGTTCTGGTTCACGAGCGCGCTCAACTCGAACGCCGAGGATCGGCAGCGGCTCAACCGATTCATTCAGGGCCTGCACAAGGGTCAGGCGCCAGGAGCCGCATTTGCCCAGGCCTTCTCGAAGGCAGACCTTGGGCGGCTGGCGAACGAGTACCCGCTGCAGTCGACTTCGGCGGAGGCGGTTTCGTTTCGACGCACCTGGACGCCTCCGGGCACTCCCGCCATTCAGCTGAAGCGGCTCGATGGAAGCGATGGGCGGGTGCTGGTCGCGAGGTTGTACGGGCGTGCGAAGGCGACCCAGGCGCGCCGCTTCCTCGAGGAGGCGATCGCGCTGATGCCCGAGCGCGCCGAGGCCTATGCTCGAAGGGCGCTGCTGGTACCGGCTTCGGCCGAAGAACGCCGGGCGGACGCCGAGCGCGCCGTCCAGCTCGAGCCGGCGGGCCGCCTGGGCTGGGAGGCTCTTGGAGTGGCGCTGCTGGCCGATCCCCGGCAGCACAGGGAAAAGCTCCAGGAGGTTGCCGGTCGGCTCGAGGGATTCGAGGAGAGCGCAGAGGCCCAATGCCTCGCCGCGATCCTTCGCGACGCGCTCGGAGAGGGCAAGGCAGCGCTCTCCTCGGCGCGCAGAGCGGCGCGCCTGGCTCCGGCCTACGCTTACTCCCACGCTGTCCTGGCGAGGTTGGCGGAGAACGCGGGCCAGGCCGCCGAGGCCCGCGAGGCTCTCGCCAGGGCGGCGGAGCTCGCCTCAGGTTTCGACCCGAGAGGCTCGGACCTGCTCAGGCCGGACCGGGCGGTCCAATGGCCCGCGGGGAAATAGCGGCGGGTTTCGTTCGCCAGGACGTCGCCTGCGACGTCGCGCTGACTCCGGCTGTCGTGCAGGTGCTTCCCGCCGGATGAATCCGAGGGCGCTCGATTCCAGATTGTCTCCACCGCCCGGGCGGTGAAGGCCGAGTGGACCGTCTTCGGAAGGCCTCGGGAGCTCGTTCAGTACCTCGCGGCGCTCAAGAGCGGACCCGAGAGGAAGAGGATTCTGGCGAGCGAGAAGGTTGCCCGACGGCTTGGGCTGCCGCTCCTGCCCGTGGCTCTGTCGGCGGGACTCGGCGCTCAAGCCAACCGGGAGAGGAGCTCGTCGAGCAGCGGCGCTACGAGTTCTCGTCCCCGGAGCGCCAGTCTCCAGCGTTCGGGAATCTCGTCGACACCGTATTGAATCCCGGCAATGCCGCCGGCGACCGCGGCCGTCGTGTCGGTGTCATCGCCCAGCGCGATGGCCGCCTTGACCGCCTGCTCGTACGTCTTGCTGCGAGCGACGCAATCGTGCGCGGACCTGAGGCAGTCGACCACGTAGCCTGAACCTCGGCCCGGCGGCATCTCGTTGGCATCCGGCCGGACGATGTTTGTCTCCAGCTCGAGACGAGCCTCCGTTCCCCCGGCATAGAGCGCGCGAAACTTCGAGAGAGCCGCGTTCCAGGGATCCTCGGCGCCTTCCAAGACACGGCGCGCCCAGAGGCAGTAGAGGGCGCAGCAGACCTGCGAGCGCAGGTGTCCGTGCGTCACCCGGGACTGAGCCATGGCGTCCGGCGTCAGCTCCTCGTCGGGGCCGGTGTGCCAGAGCGCCAATGGAAGCACGCGCATCAAGGACCCGTTGCCGTTGGCGCGCTCGTCGGTGCGCCCGGCCATCGAAGCGGGTGCCCCGGCTCGGAGATCCAGCAGAGCAGAGGAGGTCTGGATTCCCACGTCGAAGACCTTGCCGTCGACCGCGAGGTATCCGCGCTCGTACCAATCGAGCAGCCGACGTCCGAAGTCGTCGACGTCGAGCCTTCCCTTGCGGAGCAGGGAGTCGAGCAGGCACAGAGCCTGCGCGCCATCGTCCGACCAGGTGCCCGGAGGGACGCCGGGATGCGCCCGAGGGAAGCCGAGAGGCGGGCTCATTTCGATGAGCTCGAAGAGCGGAATCTGGCTGGCCGGGTTGAACTCGTACGGAACGCCGAGGGCGTCACCGATCAGCAGCCCGAGGAGGCCGCCCTCCACGCGTTGACGTTTCGAGAGCATGGGTTGCCGCCTCGGCTCAGGCCCCCGGCTTGGCCGCCCGCCGCTTGCTCTCGGCGGCGAAGGTCTTCTTGAGCCGCTCGAGCACGTCCACGCCCTGCTCCAGCGCGGCGCGGCGCTCGGCGTTGCTGGTGGCGCCCTTGGCGGCGCGGACCATCGGAGGGATCTCCCTCTCGAGCTGGGCGATCGCCCAGGCCAGCCCGGCGGAGAAGGTGTTGTCGTCGGCCATCGAAGGGCTCCAGTCGCGCAGGATGATCGGCCGCCAGCTTAGAACGTTCCGCCCACCGAAACCGCCGCGCCGCCGGGAGTCGGAGCCGCGGTCACCCCCACCATCTTGAAGGTGCTGTAGCGCTCCGGAGGATCGCCGGCGACCCAGAAGTACCCGCCGGCCACCGCCGCCGCCGCGGCCACGCCCAGCCCGACGTAGCTCATCGTCTCCAGCGAGCCGATGCTGGCCTTGAGGGTGTTGGCGCTGGCGCGGTAGTCGCCCGAGGCGTCGCTCTCGACGCCGGCGTTGAGCTTGGCTCGCGCGTACTGGAAGGTCCCCGGAGTGGCCACGTCGCCGTAGAGCTGCCCGGCCTTGAGCTGCAATCCCGCCGAGGCCATCACTCCAACCACCGCCAGCCCGGTCCCGATCCACGCCCCGACCCGCATCCGGTTGGCCTTCGTCTCGTAGGCGCGGATGAAGTCCGCGCTCGGCAGCAGGGCCGCCCGCTCCACCGTCACCTGCTCCGGCTGGATGCGGATCTCCTTCTGGAAGCCGACGAACCCCTCCTTCTCCACCGCCAGGAAGTGCGGCCCGCCCGGCACCGGCAGCGCCCCGGGCATCGGGGTGGTCCCGACCACCACGTCGTCCAGCTTCACCGTCCCGCCCGACTCGCTCGACTCCACCAGGAGCGTCCCCGAGCGGCTGGAGAGCAGCTTGCCCATCAGCTTCACCACCGCCTTGGGCACCAGCGACAGCAGCTCGGCCTCGGTCTTGGCGGTCTCGAGATCGGTCGAGTCGCGCCGCCCCTTCTCGACGTTGAGCAGGTTCAGCTCAAGGGTGTAGCCGCCGACCGCGCCCTTCTCGGCGGCCAGCTTGCTGATCTTGCCGTTCACCGCGTAGTCGGTGCCGAGGATGGTCCCCAGCTCGGCGGTGTTGTTGGCCCCGACCAGCGCCTGCTGCTTCTCCAGGCCCACCAGCGCCCGCGCCGAGTCGGCGGTGAGCACCCGGAACACGCCCAGCCGCGACAGCTCGCTGCCCACCATCCCGGCCGCCGCCGCCGCCAGCTCCGGGCGCGCCCCGGCCACCTGGAAGTCGAGCACGGTGATCTTCGGCTGCGGCCCGGCCGCCGAAACCGCCAGCAACATCAATCCCAAGGAGAGGTTCATCGTCAGGTCCGTCGAGAGAGGGTTGGGAGGCTGATTCGGCTACTTGGTCTTGAGGCTGGAGCGGCGCTGCTGATCGCCGAGGGTCGCGCTCCACGACGGCGAGGCGCCGGCCGTGGCCGCCATCGGCAGCCCGTTGATCATGCGCGGCATGCCGGTCGAGCCGGCCGCCGGCTGGTCCCAGATCAGCATCCCGCCGCCGCCGGCCAGCCCGGCCTGGGCCGAGGAGAGCACCGCGATGCCGCTGCTGTTGTCGAGCGAGAGGTTGCCGGGGCCCAGCAGCGCGTAGGCGGCCACCGGCTTCTGGTTCACCATCTGCACCGCGGTCAGCGAATAGGTCGATAGGCCCTGGTCGATGAACAGCAGCAGGTTCTCGGCGGTGAGCACGTACCCGTGCCCGCCGGCCCACCAGTTGGCGACGTTGGAGAGCACGGTCCCGGTCGGCGAGACCGCGCCCACGTAGCGGTTGCCGGCGATGATGGCGTTGCCCGCGGTGTCGGTGACCACGCCGCCGGTCACGGCGTCGAGCGTGCCGATGTCGATGGGCTTGGTGCCGGTCGGGCCGTAGGAGACGGGCAGGACCGAGAAGCCGAACACGGTGCTGGCGCTCGAGCGCGGCAGGTAGATCACGTCGCCGCCGGGAGCGGCGCCGATCGTCGGCCGGTTGCCCCAGGCGCCCCAGCTCGTGGAGGCCGAGCGCCAGTTCATCAGGCCGGTCTTGGAGGGCATCGGAGTCGCCGGATCGCCGTCCGGGGCCCAGGCCTCGATGGTGCTGTCGGTGCAGACCACGTAGACGGTGCCGTCGCTGCCGACCATCACGTTGTCGTAGGTCAGGTTGCAGACCGCCGGGGAGGCGAGCACGCCGTACCAGAGCAGGCCGGCGTTGGCCCCCGGGGTGTTGGCGGCGGCGGTCGCGTCGACGGCCATGACGTAGTTGGAGGCGCCGGCGGAGACCGACATGAAGAGGGTCGGCTTGGGGCTGCCGGTCAGAGAGGAGACGCCCTGGGCCAGGCCGTAGATGCGCACCGCCTGCGTGCCGATCTTGTAGGTGCTCTTGTTCCAGGCGGCGACGGTGGTACTCCCCGGCGCCGAGTAGACGGTGTCCCAGGCGCCGTGGAAGATCGTGTCCCCGCCAGCGCCCAGCTGGACCAGTGTCGCCCACGGGCCGCTGATCGAGGGGGCGGCGGTGGCCGGGATGGTGGTCATCAGCGCGCCCGCCGGCGAGTACTCGCGCCAGAAGGCCTTGCCCGAGACCTGGGCGTCGGTGTCGCCGACGTAGAGGGTGCCGTCCGAGCCCACCGAGAAGTGGCTGGGGCCGGTCCACAGTCCCTGGCTGGGGACGTTCCAGGACCCGGTCGAGCCGTGGGCCGGGAGCGGGGCGCAGCCGCCGGCGGCGCAGTAGTTGCCGGGGCTGCAGTCGGCGGCGGTGGAGCAACAGGTCTTGCCCGCCGGGCAGGCGATGCAGCTGCCGGCGAAGCAGCTCTCGCCGGCGCGGCAGCCGGCGTTCGAGGTGCAGCCGCCGCAGGTGCCCAGCGTGCAGCCCTGGCCCGCCGGGCAGTCGGCGCCGGCGCGGCAGTTGCCGGCGCAGCGGCCGAACATGCAGGTCTGGGTGGCGGTGCACTGGGCGTCGCTGGTGCAGTCGTAAGAGGGGGCGGTCAGCTGGCCGCCCTGGTTGCCCAGGAGGCTCCAGGCCGGCCAGGTGGGCAGGTAGCTCTGGGCCCCGCTCTGGTTGGGCAGCCGCTGCAGCGTGGTGAGCTGGCCGCCGCCGCCGTACTGGAAGGCCAGGATCGCCCCGGGGCTGGTGGCGGTGGCCTGCACCGAGGGATAGAGGTTCATGTAGCCGATCGGCGAGGCCGGCAGGGTCCAGACGTTGGTCATCATCGAGGTCTGGCCGTCGGCGAAGCTGTAGGCGCCGATGACGTTGGTCGGGGGCTGCAGGCCAGGGATGCCGATCAGCTGATCGTTGGCCAGCAGGTTGACGTAGTAGAGCGGGACGATGCTGCCGCCGTTGCCGGTGGCCTTGGCCAGGGTCGTCCCGTCGAGGGCCGAAACCTTGGTCAGCTGGTTGCCGCCGGTGACGTAGACCGCGCCGGTGGAGTCGATCATCAGCGGCACATTGGTCAGCCCGACCCCGGAGTTGCCGGCCCAGCCCGGCGCGGGCGGCGTGAACCCGGTGGCGACCCAGTTGTCCTGGACGCGCATCGACAGCAGCCAGTCGCCGGTGGCGCGCAGGCCGTAGATCACCAGATCCGAGCTCACGGTGCCCGAGTTGACGCCCCGCACGATGGAGTTCGACGGCGGGCGCCAGATGGCCATCTGGTTGACCTGGGCGCCGCCGTTGAAGGTCGCGTTGCCGTTGTGCGGCGCCGAGACCACCGTGCCGCTGATCGGATCGACCACGTAGAAGCCGTTGGTGCAGACATAGTAGATGCCGGCGGTGCCGAAGGCGATCTGGTCGGCGCCCCAGGTGCAGCCGTTGAGGGGCGACGAGCGCTGGCCAGTGCCGTCGGCGCGCATCCAGTTGGCGTTGGCGCCGCTGATCCAGGCGATGTGGGGCACGCCCTGGACCAGGCCGGCGGCCAGGGCGCGGCTGCCCTGCTGGAACGACCAGACCTTGTCGCCGGTGTCCGAGCGGCGCGCCACCGCCCAGCCGACGTTGCCGTCGTTGGAGACGAACAGCTCGCCGCCGGGATAGCCCGGCGCCGGCAGCACCAGTCCCGAGCCCACGTAGCCGCCGCGGTTGTTGTTCTGAGTCCCCTCCAGCTTCCGCCAACGCTGGGTCAGGTCGGGATTGAGCGCCACCGCGTAGGAGCCGCTCATCGAGGCCGTCTCCTGGCCGGTGAAGTAGAGGGTGTTCTTGCCCGACAGCACCATCGACGACTGGGTGCTCGACATGATCGCGCCCGGCTCGGGATAGCCGCTGGTAACCGTCGGCGGGACCGGCGCGATGAGCTGGCACTGGTTGGCGACGCAGTTGTAGCCGGTGGCGCAGTTGGGCTCGAGCGTCGAGCACTGCCCGGCCAGGCACAGGTTGCCGCCGGCGCTGCTGGCGCAGACCTTGCCGGTGCCGCACTGCCCGGCGCCGGTGCACGGGCCGCACAGGTGGGTCGAGGTGTCGCAGTAGCCGGTCTGGGCGCAGTCGGCGTTGCCGCGGCAGTTGCCGACGCAGTTGTTGTTGACGCACACCCCCTTGGTCGCGGCGCAGTCGATGTTGGGATCGGTTCCGGTGCCGTGGCAGCTGCCGGTGACGCATTTGGCCCCGATGCACAGCTGGCCGCCGTTGCACTGGCTGTCGGCGGTGCAGCTGGTGCAGCTGAAGCCGACGCACACCGGCGCCGCGGCGTTGAAGCACTGGGCGTTGGTGACGCAGGTGCCGACGTGGCAGAAGCCGGACAGGTCGCACACCCGGCCGGTGCCGCAGGTGGTGCCGCTGGCGGCGTTCACCGGGCTGCACGGCTTGCAGGTCCAGGCGGTGGCCGAGGCGGGGTTGGTGTCGCACAGCTGCTGGCCGCCGCTGCAGTCGACGTCGGAGTGGCAGACCCCGGTGACGCAGCTGCCGGAGACGCAGATCTTGCCGCCGCCGCACTGGGCGTCGCTCTGGCAGTTGGAGCACTGGCGGGTGAGGCACACCTTGCCGGCGAAGCCCGCCGCGCAGTCGGCGGTGGTGATGCAGTTGCCGGGATGGCACAGCTGATCGACGTCGCAGACGTTTCCGGAGGGGCAGTTGGCGCTGGTGGTGCAGCCGGTGCAGGTGCTGTTGACGCACAGCTGGCCGGCCAGCGGGCACTCGGCGGCGGTCAGGCAGTTGCCGACCTTGCACACCCCGCTGGCGCAGACGTAGCCCGAGGCGGCGCAGTCGGTGGACAGCGAGCAGGGGGTGCACAGGTTCGCCTTGCAGGTCCAGCCGGCCTTGGAGCCTTGGCAGTCGGCGGCGGAGAGGCAGTCGCCGGTGACGCACAGCCCCTGGGCGTTGCACAGCTGGCCGACTCCGCACTGGCTGCTGGCGGTGCACAGCGAGCACTGGTTGTTGACGCACAGCTCGCCGGAGAGCGGGCAGTCGCCGGGAAGCACGCAGTTGCCGGGCTTGCACACCCCGCCGGCGGCGCAGACGTGGCCGGGGCCGCAGTCGGCGCTCGAGGCGCAGGGGGTGCAGACGCTGCCCTTGCAGGAGAAGCCGGCCTTGGCCCCGGTGCAGTCGGCGGCGGAGAGGCAATCGCCGACCACGCAGCGGCCCTGGTTGTTGCACATCTCGCCGGCGGCGCACTGGCTGGAGTTGGTGCAGGGCAGGCATTGGTTGCCCTGGCAGGTCAGGCCCAGGCTGGCGCCCAGGCAGTCGGACTCGAAGCGGCAGGTGCCGGGGGTGCAGCGCAGGCCGCTGGCGGTCAGCAGGCACAGGTGATCGGCGCCGCAGTCGGCGTCGGTGGCGCAGGCGCCGCATAGGTTGCCCAGGCAGACCTGGCCCGGGGCGCACTCGGCCACGGTGCGGCAATTGCCGGCCTGGCAGGCGCCGCTGAGGCACAGCTGGTAGGTGCGGCACTCGCCGTCGCTCTGGCAGCTCGAGCAGAAGCGGCCGATGCAGGCCTGGTTCGAGGGGCAGAAGGCGTTGGAGTGGCAGTCGCCGAGGACGCACACGCCCTGCTGGCAGAGCGAGCCGGCGCCGCAGTCGATGTCGTCGGTGCACTCGCCGCAGCCGGCGGCCAGGCAGGCCTTGCCCGCCGGGCACTCGGAGCGATCGCGGCAGTGGGCGCAGGCGCCGCTGGCGTTGCACACCAGCAGGGGATCCTTGCAGTCGGCGCTGGTGACGCACGGGCCGCACTGGCCGCCCTGGCAGGCCTGGCCGTGGGGGCACTGGTCGTTGGAGGTGCAGTCGCGGACGCAGTCGCCGCCGTGGCAGCTGTAGCCGGCGCGGCAGGGAGTGGTGGCCGAGCAGCCGACGCAGCGGTGGTCGATGCATAGCCTGCCGGAGGCGCAGTCATTGTCGATGTTGCACTCGGCGCCGATGACCCCGCCGTCGGGCTCGACGATCGGGCCGGCGTCGACCCCGGGGGTGACGTTGCTCTCGCCGATGCCGCCGTCGTAGGGGATGTTGGTCGGCGACAGGCCGGCCAGGACGATCGGATCGGCCATGTGGATCTCGACGCCGGAGCCGATGGCCAGGTTGGGGATGCGGGCCGAGGGCAGGCCGTCGAGGTCGGCGTAGAGGGTGTAGAGGTCGGGGGCCAGGCCGACCAGGGAGAAGTTGCCGGCCGCGTCGGACTGGGCGGTGGCCACCGTCTTCTGCGACATCAGCGACCAGGCGCGCAGGGTGACGCCGGAGTTGTTGGGATGGGCGGCGTCGACCACCAGCACCTGGCCGTAGATGGCGCCGGGGACGACCACCGCCGGCTCGGGCTCGAGGATCAGATCGACGGTGGAGGTGACGATGCCGCCCTGGGCGGCGATGTCGTTGGTGGTGGCGGGGGTGAAGCCCTGGCGGAAGGCGGAGACGCGGAAGTTGCCCTCGGGGAGGTTGGCCAAGAGCCAGGAGCCGGAGTCGGCGGTGGCGGTGACGAAGTCGGTGCCGGGCGAGAAGACGGTGATCCCGGCGTTCCCGCCGCTGCGTCCCTGGATCAGCGCGTGGCCGGTGAGCTGGGCGTTCTGCTGCAGCGAGACGTCGCCCAACGGGCCGGTGGCGCCGGGGGTCAGCGTCAGGCCGGAGAGCAGCTTCTGGCGCAGGGCGCCGTTGGCGGTGGCCGAGAAGTAGAGCGAGTACTTGCCCTTGGGGAGCGGGCCGATGACGAAGTTGCCCTGGTCGTCGGAGACGGCGTGCAGGTTGCTGTTGAGCACGGTCACCGTGGCCCCGGCCAGCGCCCGGCTCTGGTCGGAGCCGGGGACGGCCACCACCGTGCGTCCGGAGAGGAAGCCGGTGGTGGGCGGAGGCTGCGGGAGGGTGACGTCGTGGCTGCACGCGACGAGGCTCATAGCGAGCGCCGCGGCGGCGAGGGTTCGCAAGGTCATGGTTGGGGTCCCCGGTAAACAGCGCGGCATACTACACGCAGACGGGGGGTGAAGTTGTGACCAAGCTCACCAGCCCAGGCTGGAGGCACTCCCGGGGCCCCAAGATTGCGGATTGAGGGCTGATTTTCAGTGCACTGTGGGGCGGATCTCAGCGCCCGCCGGCTCGACGCGGGCGGTCCGGAAGGGCCGCGCGGCACTGGAAGCGAAGGTGAATCGAAATGCGAAGAAGGCGGCCGGACCGAAGTCCGACCGCCTCCATCGAATCGCCGAAGCTGCGCCTGTTTATCCCGCCCTCCTCAGGAGCACAGGAGGGAGGAGGGGCAAGTCATGCCGTGGCGCAGTCGGCGTCGGTGCGGCACGCCGGCCGGCACTTTCCGGCGGCGGCGCCCACGGTGTAGCCCTGAGCTCAGCCGCAAACGCCGGCGGTGCAGATCTGGCCGGCGGCGCAGTCGGCGTTGGTGCGGCAGGCGGTGGGCGTCGGCGTGCCGCAGACGCCGCCGGTGCAGGCCTGACCGGCGGCGCAGTCGGCGTTGGTGCGGCAGGTCGTGGGCGTCGGCGCGCCGCAGACGCCGTTGGAGCAGGTCTGGCCGGCGGC
>JBBIQS010000082.1:0-36054 GCA_037442205.1 Myxococcales bacterium | reverse complement strand
TCACCGCGCGCGTGGGGGCGGCCGCGGCCTTGGGCGCAGTCGCCTGCTTCTTCTGGGCTTTCTTCGGCGCGTCACGCCGCGGATCGGCCTCCGCGCGCCTGGCCACCGGCAGCGGCACCGGGGCGGGCGGCTCGGGCTCGGGGCGCGAGGCGGCGCCGCGCTGGAAGGGATCGTTTCCGAGGACCGGGAGCTTGGGCATTGCGAGTCCGTTCAGGCCGCGGCGCGGCGTCCCATCGCGAAGGCGAGCACCGCCTCGCGGCTGCTGTAGCGGGGTTTGAAGCCGAGCGCCCGCCAGGCCGCCGAGCCGTCGGCGACCCACAAGAAGCGCAGGTAGTCGAGCATGCTGGGCGGCACCGCGGCCACTCCCAGCGCCCCCAGAGCCTTGAGTGCGGCGCTGCCGAAGGGCAGGGGGATCTTCACCGGCCGGCTGCCGGCCAGGGCGATGACCTGCGACAGAGGCAGCACTCCGCGGCCGGCGACGTTGAAGTCTCCCGACTGCCTGGCCAGCACCGCGCACAGCATCGCCTCGGCGGCGTCGTCCTCGTGCAGGCACTGGATGAGCGGGTCGTAGCCCAGCACCATCGGCGCCAGCGGCCGGCGCAGGAAGCGGGTGAAGATGTTCTCGGTGTTCGGGCCGACCACCGGCGCCAGCCGCAGCACCGTCGAGCGCAGGCCGGCGTGGCTGCGGCGGAAGTGCTGCACCTGCCGCTCGGCCTCGATCTTGTCCGCCACGTAGCGGCTCTGGGCCCGCTGGGGCAGCGGCCGGTCCTCGGCGAGGAAGTTGGGGTTGGCCTGGGAGGCCCCGTAGACCATGGTGGTGCTGGACATCACCACGCTCTTGACCCCGCCGGCGGCGCAGCCGGCCAGCAGGTGGGAGGTGCCGATGGCCTCCAGCTCGTGGGCGTAGGCCGGGTCGCGCAGCGAGCTGGAGAAGAAGGCCAGGTGGAGCACCACCTGGACCTTGCGCTCGGCCAGCGCCGCCGCCAGCGCCTGGGACGCCGCCGGGTGCGTCAGGTCGAGCTCCAGCGCGTCCAGCTTGGGGTCGCTCAGCGCCGGCGCCGACAGGTCCAGCGACAGCACCCGGGCGATGCCCGGGGAGGCCAGCAGCCGCGGCAGCACCCGCTGGCCCAGAGAGCCGGCGGCGCCGGTGACCGCGACGGTGATCGGCCGGGCGGAGCGAGGTTGTCGCGGCATGGTTCAGGCCCCCTGCCAAAAGGCGGCCTGTTGCTACTCCGCGAGAGCCCGGGGTGTCAACGCGCTCGCGCCGCCCGTGCCGCGCCGCCTAGTGCGTGGGAGACGGGTTGCCCGGCGGCGGCGCCCCCGGCGCCTCGGGGAGCCGCTCGTGGCTCTGCGACGGCTCCTTGGAGGTCTTGCTGACCTCGATCCACTGGGCGCGGTCCAGGCCCTTCTTGTGCTCGTAGGAGGCGCGCACCTCCTGGCCCGGGGAGACCTCGTCCAGGCTGGCGGTTCGCCCGTCGACGAAGATGGTGGTAGTGTGGTCGACCTGCAGCGTCAGCCCCGGCTGCTCCAGCACCAGCTGGCGCTTGGCCTTGTCCACGGTCTTGATCTTGCCGCGCGCCTCGCGCAGCCCGGGCTGGCCCGAGGTCGACTCCGGGCGCGACTTCTCCGCCCCGGCCGGCAGCGCCAGGCACAGGCTCAGGCCCGCCGCCGCCCACATCATCCGACGTCCGCTCATGGCTCCCCCGGGGTGCCGCTGGCCGCAGCGCATCGGGCCCCGCCCTGCGCGAGGCCCGCCCGGCCGATGGGCACGCAGCCAAGATGGCCCGCCCTGCCCCCGGGGGCATCGCCCCGGGTGCGGCCGCCGGGATCGGCTACACTCGCCGCCACTCTCGAGAGGTAAAGGCCATGAGACAGCGCAGCGATTGGGACGAATACTTCATGCAGATTGCCCGGGTGGTCGCCAGCCGAGCGACCTGCGACCGAAAACACGTCGGGGCGGTGATCGTCCGCGACCGGACCATCCTCTCCACCGGCTACAACGGCTCGATCCGCGGGCTGCCCCACTGCGACGAGGCCGGGCACATGATGGAGAACGGCCACTGCGTGGCCACCATCCACGCCGAGACCAACGCCATCCTCCAGGCGGCCAAGAACGGCGTGGCCATCGACGGGGCCGACATCTACATCACCGCCAGCCCGTGCTGGCCGTGCTTCAAGATGATCGCCAACGCCGGCATCCGGCGCATCGTCTTCGGCGAGTTCTACCGCGACGAGCGGATCTTCGAGTACGCCAAGAAGCTGGGCATCGAGCTCACCGGGCTGGGGGAGGCGGCGCGCACCTCGGCCGCCGGCTGAGCGGCGGCATCTGTTGGCTGCTGAGCAGCGCCGCCGCCGGGCCGGAATTCGGGCGGGCGTTCGGCGCGGAGGTCCGCTGTACTAGGCGGTCTTATGCGGCTTTGCCGGGGGGCATCCGTATGGCCGTCGAAGGTGGCAACCAACCGCTCGCCGAAGGTGACCTCGAAGGGCTGGGGGCGCGCGAGCTGCGGCGCTGCGTAGAGCTGGCGGCCGACGGGCTGGCCATCCTCTCGGGAGAAGGGGCGGCGGTGCGGCTGGAGGGGTTGGCCACGCGGCTGTTCCGCCCCGCCCGCGGGAGCGGGGCGCTGGAGCTGCTGGGCTCGGTGAAGATCGAGACCCCGGAGGGCAAGCCGCTGGCGCCGGAGCAGGCCCCCTGGTCGCGGGCGCGCCGGCAGCAGGAAGTGGTGAGGGGCGAGGTGGTGCTGTTGCAGATCGCCCCCGAAGGCTGGCGCGGGCCCCAGCGGCTGTTCGTCTCGGTGAGCGCGGCCCCGACCGGGGCCGGCGGAGCGGTGGTGACCCTGACCGACGTCACCCGGCTCTACGCCCTGCAGGAGCAGCAGGAGGACCTGCTGCGGGCCATCAGCCACGACCTGCGCACCCCGCTGTCGACGTTGGTGCTGCAGGCCCAGCTCATCGCCCGGCGGCCCGGGCCATTCGAGGAAGTGGCGCGGCGGGCCGACGCGATCCTGGTCAGTGCCACTCGCATCAACAACATGATCCGCGACCTGGTGGACTCGATCCGCCTCGAGGGCCGCGGGCTGCACCTGCACCGGCGCCCGCTGGAGCTGAGCAGCTGGTGGGCCGAGCTGCGCGAGCGGCTGGCAGGAGTGCTGGCGGTAGACCGGATCATGGTGCAGATTCCCGCCGGACTGCCGATCTTCGCCGCCGACCCCGATCAGCTCGAGCGCGTGCTGGTCAACCTGCTGGGCAATGCGCTCAAGTACTCGCCCATGGGGTCGCCGGTGGTGCTGGAGGCCTTCCCGGGGTCCGATTCGGTGATCCTGAGCATCACCAACCAGGGAGAGGGGATCGCCCAGCAGGACCTGCCGCGGGTGTTCATGCGGTTCTTCCGCGGCCGCATCGCCCAGCGTACCGAGGGGCTGGGGTTGGGGCTGCACATCGCCTCGATGCTGGTGCGGGCCCACGGCGGCGAGATCTCGGTGCACAGCGAGCCCGAGCTGGGGACCACCTTCACGGTGGAGCTGCCGGTCGGCCGGCCAGTGGTCGAGCGGATCGCTCAGGGCACCGGCCCGCTGGTGCTGCTGGTCGAGGACGACGCCGGGCTGCGCAGCACGCTGCACGCGGCGCTGGAGGACGAGGGGTTCGAAGTGGTCGGCGCCTCCAACGGGATCGAGGCGCTGGCGGTGCTGGGGCGCTGCACCCCGGCGCTGATGGTCCTCGACCTGGCGATGCCGGTGCTCGACGGCTGGGGGCTGCTGGAGAAGCTGCGCGAGGACCAGCGGCTGGCGCGGATTCCGGTGGTGGTCTGCAGCGAGCGGCGCCTCCATTCGGCGGGGATCGAGCCGAGCTCGGTGGCCGGATACCTGGAGAAGCCGCTGGACTTCGAGGCGCTGCTGGCGCTGGCGCGCAGGGTGCTCGGCGTCGCCGAGCAGCAGGCCTGAGGAGGCGGCTCAGCCGAGCTGGGTGCCCAGCAGCCGGCCGAGGCCCACGGTGATCCCGGCGGCCAGGGCCGCCAGCGCCGCCATCCGCAGGCCCGCCCGCCAAGGGCTCAGCCCAGAGAGGAACCCCAGCAGCCCGCCGACCCCGGCCAGCACCGCGAAGGCCGCCCCGGCGCTCACCGCCATCGCCAGCCAGCCGTTGGCGAAGAGGAAGGGGACGATGGGCAGCACCGCCCCGAGGGCAAAGGTGAAGAAGCTGGAGAGCGCCGCGCCCCACGGCGAACCGAGATCCGACGGGTCGAGCCCCAGCTCCTCGCGAACCAGGGTGTCCAGGGCGGCCTCGGGATTCTTGAGCAGCTCGCCGGTGGTGCGCATCACTTGCTCGCTGGAGAGCCCCTTCTGCTGGAAGATGAGCGCCAGCTCCGCGGCCTCCTCCTCGGGCGCCTCGGCGAGCTCCCTGCGCTCGAGCTCCACCTGGCGCGCCAGCAGATCGCGTTGGCTGGCGACCGAGACGAACTCGCCCACTGCCATCGAGCAGGCGCCGGCGAGCAGCCCGGCGAACCCGGTGATCAGCAGCGCCCCCTGCTGCGCACCCGCCGCCGCCACCCCCAGCAGCAGCGAGAGGTTGGAGACCAGCCCGTCGTTGATCCCGAACACCGCCGCCCGCAGCGAGCCGGCCCTCCCTCCCCGGTGCCAGCGCTCGCGCCGGGCGATGGCTCCGGCGGCCCCTCCCGCGGCCGGCCCGGAGAGCTGGGCCAGCACCTTGCGGTGGTCTTCCTCTTCCCGGGCGAGCGGGGCGGCGTCTCCGCCCTGCCTGGCGTACTTGTCGGCGTCGGTGGCCTCGGCCTGCTGCACCAGCGACATCACCGCGCCGATTCCGAGCCGGCGCGCCAGCAACAGGAGCAGCCGCACCCGGGCCGACGGCTCGTCCGCCGGCAGCGGGATCCCCTCGCTCTCAAGCTTGTGCGCCCAGAGGGTGGCGTGCCGCCGCTCGCCCTGCGCCAGCTCCAGGAAGCTCTTGGACCGCTGGGCGGCCGGCTCCAGGTGCGCCAAGCCCTCGTAGAGGGCGGCGCCGTCGCGCTCATCCCTCAGGTTCTCGAGCCACTGTTGGTGCCGGCTCTCCACGGGGCGAATCTAGCGGCCTCGCTGCGGCGGCGCTCAGCCGCAGGTGCCGGAGGCGAGGCAGGTGAAGGGGGCGCAGCAGGTGTTGGTGGCGCTGCAGGTCTGGCCCTTGGTCATGCACACCGGCAGGCAGACGACGATGGGCGTGATCGGGCCGCCGTTGGTGACCTGGTAGCAGCTGTAGTTCTCGGCGGTGCGGCAGTCGGTGCTGGCCTTGCAGCCGTCGAAGCAGACGCCGAAGTTGCTGGTCGAGGTGGCGGAGTAGTAGCAGGCGCCGTCCCCGGGGCAGACGTTGGCGGTGGTCAGGCAGAAGGTGGCGCAGTAGCCGCCGGGGTAGCCCGTGCCGGTCTGCGTCCGGCACCAGTAGCTCTCGCAGTCGGTGTCCGCGATGCACGCCTGGCCGAGCGCCTTCTTGCCTTGCGGCAGCTCGCAGAATCCCGACTCCAGGTTGCAGCCGACGCTGGCGCACTGGCTGTCGGCAGTGCACTGGCCGATGCAGTAGGCCTTGCCGGCGGTGGCGGCGGCGCTTCCGACGGTGCAGCCGAAGCCGGCGCGGCAGCCGCCGTTGTTGGCGCAGTGGCTGCCGGTGCAGGCGCACGACGGGCGGCACTTGCCGGTGGAGCCGGTGGGGACCACGCAGATCCCGCCGCTGGGGCAGGCGGCCCCGGCGGTGGTGCAGGGGGCGCTGCAGGTACCATTGGGGTTGCCGGAGGCGCCCTCGGTGAGGCACAGCCCGCCCTTGCACTGGGAATCGGCGGCGCACGGCTTGCCGTCCAACAGGTTGGCGCACAGCGGGCTGGTCAGGCAGGCCGGGTCGTTGCAGTCGATGGCCTTGTTGCCGTCGTTGTCGATGCCGTCGTCGCAGATCTCGATCTTGCCCTGGCAGGAGGGAGAGGAGGCGCAGTCGGGGTCCTTGCAGTCGACCAAGGTGTCGGAGTCGTTGTCGACTCCGTCGCTGCAGTTGGTCTCGGTCTTCTTGCCGCCCTGGCAGACGCAGCCTCCGCCGCAGGACTTGGAGGCGCAGTCGGAGTCGGCGCAGTCGATCTGACCATCGCCGTCGTTGTCCAGCCCGTCGATGCAGTCGGTCTCGGTCTTCTTGCCGCCCTGGCACAGACAGCCGGTGCCGCAGCTCTGGTTGGCGCAGTCGGAGTCGGCGCAGTCGGTCTGGCCGTCGCCGTCGTTGTCGATGCCGTCGGTGCAGACCACCTCGGTGCGGGTGGTGCCGGAGCACAGGCAGCCGGTGCCGCAGGACTGGCCGGAGCAGGCCGACTTGGCGCACTGGGAGCAGTCGACGCCCTGGCACGAGGGGGCCAGGGCGCAGTCGGAGTCGGCGCAGTCGGTCTGGCCGTCGCCGTCGTTGTCCACTCCGTCGCTGCAATTGAGCTCGGTCTTGGTGGTGCCGCTGCAGACGCAGCCGCTGCCGCAGCCCTGGCCGTCGCAGCCGGAGGCGCAGTCCAGGCAGCGGCTGGCGGAGCAGCTGGGTTCGCCGGCGCAATCGGGATCGTGGCAGTCGATCAGGCCGTCGCCGTCGTTGTCCACGCCGTCCAGGCAGTCGGTCTCGACCTTCTTGCCGCCCTGGCACAGGCAGCCCCCGCCGCAGCTCAAGCTCTCGCAGACCGGGTCGGCGCAGTCGACGAGGCCGTTGCCGTTGTCGTCCTTGCCGTTGGTGCAGTCCTCGGCCTTGCAGTTGGGGGCGTTGACGCACTGGGGATCGGCGCAGTCGACCTTCTTGTCACCGTTGTCGTCGATGCCGTTGTCGCAGATCTCCTTGCCGATGCCGGTGCCGGCGTCGGCCTTGGGCGGGGTGCCGGTGCCGCAGCCGACGGCGAGGAGGAGCGCACCGAGGAGGGCGGGCAGAGTGGGCGAGCGCAGAGGCATGGCAGACATCTCCTGAGGACCGGCCGAGCCGATCATTATAGCCGGGGGCTGGCCCGGTGCGTCACTCGGAACTCGGACCGACGTCATCAGCGCTCGGCGACCGCCCGCGCCAGGGCGCGCAGGATGGGATCGACCGGGCCCTTGGGCTCGGCGTAGCGGAAGTCGCTGCGGCCGCCGTCGAGCAGCTCGACCGTCCCCAGATCGATGTCCTGGGCGAAGGTGGCGGCGGTGAGCCAGGTGTGGTTGGGCTCGGTCTCGATCACCACCGCGACCGGGGCGCGCTCCTCGGCCCAGCGCAGGATGGCCTTGCGCACCCGGCCCTTGCGCCGGCCCGGCAGCCGGACCACCAGCACTCCGGGCAGCTCCTGGCGGCTGTGGCTGGCGGAGAGCTCCTCCGCCTCGGCCAGCGCCCCCTCGGCCTCGCGGACAGCCTGGTCGATGCGCGCGGCCAGCGCCGGCGGCTCCGAGCTCTCGACCAGCGAGCCGGCGATGGCCACCAGGAAATCGCGCCGCTCGCCGGCAGTGAAGGTGGCCACCGCTTCGTCGATCGCCCAGGCCAGCCGCCGGCCGCGCTCCGACAGATGGTGCCCGCGCCCCGGGGAGTCGACGGCGCGGGCGTCCTCGTCGGCCTCGGGGTAGGGGGCTTCGCCCTGGCGCATCAGCTTGACCGCGGTGAGCAGCCCGTCGAAGTCGCCGTGGACCACCAGCTTGTCCACTTTGCCGGCGCGGCGGGCGACCTCCGGGGTCACCAGCTCCGGGCAGGCGTGGGCCTCGCGGTTGGGGACCAGCAGGAAGCGCGGGTCGCTGCGGTAGCGAGACCACCCCAGGGCGTGCTCGTGGTGGTCGCACCACAGCGCCAGCCGGTCCCCCAGCCCCTGGATGAAGGGATCGGTGACCAGGTCGAACTTCTCGCCGGAGGCGAAGGCGACGTCGAGCACCGCCACCCGGCCCTTGGAGATGCGCGGCAGGTGGGACGGGCTCCCGACCAGCTCGATGGGAAGTAGGGTCATTGCCGGCAGGCTCTACCACGTCCGGCGCGCCAGTCGCCAACCGAGGGTCAACCGGAGCATAATGTTCCCATGAACACTCCCGCCCTGCTTCTCTCGCTCGCACTGCTCGGTGCTGTTCCGCCGTATCCGCCGCCCAAGGTCGTGCCCTACTCGGAGGCGCTCAAGTCGGACTCGGGATCGGTGGTGGCCATCGACTCCGCGATTTCGGAGCTGCGGCTCAACACCCCGGCCGGCCTGGTGATCTACAAGGTGCCGCCCAGCTTCCCGGTGCTCGACGCCACCGGCAAGTCGGCGGGCACGGTCAGCGGCCTGCGCGCCGGCCAGCGGGTGCGGGTCTACTACGTGGTCGAAAACGGCGCCCAGATCCAGGAACTCATTCTGGAATGACCGCCGGCCCCCCGGTGGCGCCGTTTCGCCCCGGGCGGTTGGCGACCCACACTCCGGCAACCCCGAGCGCCATCCCCGCGTACTGCAGCGGCGCCGGCCGCTCTCCCAGCAGCAGCGCCGCCTGCAGCACCCCGAAGATCGGCACCAGCGGCAGGAAGCTCGAGGTCCGCGCGGGGCCGATGCGGCGGATGGCGTCGTACCAGAGGACGAAGGCCACCACCGTACAGCCAGCGGCCAGGATCAGCACCTCCGCCCACAGGCTCCACGGCAGCTCTCCCAGCTTGGCCTTGGCCAGGTCCCCCAAGCTCAGCGGCAGCAGCAGCAGGGCCCCGGCCACCGAGGCGTAGGTGGTGCTGGCCAGCGGCGAGAAGCGGTGCGCGGCAAGCTTTCCCAGCAGCGTATAGATGCTCCAGCAGACAGCCGACAGGATGAAGAGCAGGTCGCCCAGCCAGCGATCGGGCGAGGCCGAGGCGCGGTGGGCGCCAAGGAAGATCAGGGCGATGCCGACGACAGTGATCGCCAGCCCCCCGAGCCTGGCCGGGGTCATCCGCTCACCGAAGAGAGGCGCGGCCAGCACGGCGGTCAGGACCGGGTTCAGGCTCGGGGAGATCATCGAGCCGTCGGCTGAGGGGGCGTGCGCAAAGCCCAGGAAGGCGAGGGCGTTGTAGCCCGCCACCCCGGTCGCCCCCAGCCCCAGCGCCAGTAGCACATCCTTTCCGGAAAGGCGCAGGGCGGCAGGCTCCCGCCACGCCAGCAGCACCAGCAGCATCGCGCTCGCCACCGAGAAGCGCAGCGTGGCCACCGCCAGCGGGCTCGTCTGGCCGACCGCCAACTTGCCGACGACGAAGAACGCTCCCCACAGGAAGGTGCACAGCACCATCTCCAGCGCGGGCAGGCTCGCCCGGCCGCTGTCGGCACTGCCGCTGGTGTGTCTCGAATCGAACATGGGGCGCGCATCATAACGGCCCTGCGGCGCGACGCCTTAAAAGCCGGCGATCGGGAGCCCGAGCACCAGACGGTGTTGCGGCGGGAACATCGGCTTCTCGGCGCGGGATTGGGACTTGCCGGGGCTTTCCCGCGGGTTCTAGCTCAAGCGGCGGCCACCGGCTCGCCGGGCGAGGCCGCCTCCCCAAGACGAGGAAATCCATGACCGAACGGCCGCAGCTCAGCGTCTGGCAGCGGGTCGCCCTGGCGTTCGCCGCCTTCTTCGCCATCCTGTTCAACCGGACCTTCGCGGTCGAGGTGCGCCAGCTGAAGGCCGGCCTCCCGCCCGCCCAGCTCCCCGAGCGCGGGGAGGGCGCCGGTGACGGCCGGCGGCAGCACCCCGACGCCTTGAACCTGCTCGCCATCCTGCAGCGCGACGGGCGGCTCATCGACTTCCTCGAGGAGGACGTGGCCGCCTACTCCGACTCCGAGGTGGGGGCCGCGGCGCGCACCGTCCATGAGGGCTGCCGCAAGGCGCTCAAGGATTACCTCACCCTCGAGCCTGTGGTCGCGGAGCCTGAGGGGGCCAGCGTCGAGGTGAAGAAGGACTTCGACCCGGCCAGCGTGCGGCTGACCGGCAACGTCGTCGGCTCGCCGCCGTTCCGCGGCAGCCTGCGCCACCACGGCTGGCGGGCCAGCCTGGTGAAGCTGCCGAGCCCGGCCGGACAGGACCCGAGCATCCTGGCCCCTGCGGAGGTGGAGCTGTCGTGAGCGAGCCCAAGTACGTCGTCGGAATCGATCTGGGAACGACCAACACCGCGCTCGCCTATCGCGCGCTCGGGGATTCGAAGGGCCCGCCGCAGGTCTTCGAGGTGCCGCAGTTGACGCACCCGGGGACCGTCGAGTCGCGCTCGCTGTTGCCCTCGTTCCTCTATTTGCCGCACCCGGCCGAGTTCAAGGAGGGCGCGCTGGCGCTGCCGTGGGGCGCGCAGGCCGAGGCCATGGTGGGCGAGCTGGCGCGCGATCACGGGGCGCTGTCGCCGACGCGGCTGGTCTCGTCGGCCAAGAGCTGGTTGTGCCATCCCGCGCTCGATCGGAGAGCGGCGTGGCTTCCGGCGGGGAGCCCGGACGAGGTCGAGAAGCTCTCGCCGCTCGAGGTCTCCTCGCGCATCCTGCGCCACCTGCGCGAGGCCTGGAGCCACGCGATCGCCAAGGGTGACAAGGCGCTGGCGCTCGAGCACCAGGACGTGACGCTCACCGTGCCCGCCTCGTTCGACGCGGTGGCCCGCGAGCTGACGGTGGAGGCGGCGAGCAAGGCCGGTTTCGGGCAGCTGACGCTGCTCGAGGAGCCGCAGGCGGCGCTCTACGCCTGGGTCGAGGCGATGGGCGAACGCTGGCGCAAGCTGGTGAAGCCCGGCGACCTGTTACTGGTATGCGACGTCGGCGGCGGCACCACCGACTTCAGCCTGATCGCGGTGGTCGATCGCGGCGGCGAGCTGGGGTTGGAGCGGGTGGCGGTGGGCGACCACATCCTGCTCGGCGGCGACAACATGGACCTGGCGCTGGCGCACGCGCTGGAGCAGAAATTGGCCAAGGCCGGCAAGAAGCTCGACCGCTGGCAGCTGCTGGCGCTGACGCACGGGGCGCGGCGGGCGAAGGAGGCGCTGTTCGCCGATCCCAAGCTGGCCTCGTTCCCGATCTCGGTGCCGGGCCGGGGCGCGGCCCTGGTCGGCGGCACGGTGAAGACCGAGCTCAAGCGCGAGGAGCTCACCGGAACGTTGGTCGAAGGCTTCTTCCCGAAGGTCGAGTCGAGCGCGCGCCCAGCCGCGCAGCGGCGGCTGGGCCTGACCACGCTCGGGCTGCCGTACGCCTCGGACGCAGGCATCACCCGCCACCTGGCCGCCTTCCTGACCCGCCACAGCGGCGCGGCGTCGCAGGGCGCGGCGGGCATCAAGCTGGCGGGCAAGAGCTTTCCGCATCCCACGGCGGTCCTGTTCAACGGCGGGGTGATGAAGGCCCCCGAGCTCAAGGACCGGATCATGGAGGTCCTGGGCGCGTGGGTCGCGGCCGAGGGCGGGGCGCGCCCCAAGCAGCTGCCCGGCTCGGACTTCGACCTGGCGGTGGCGCAGGGCGCGGCGTGCTTCGGAAGTGTCCGCCGCGGCAAGGGAATCCGGATCCGCGGCGGCACCGCCCGGGCCTACTACGTCGGCGTCGAGACCGCGATGCCGGCGGTCCCCGGATTGCCGCCTCCGCTCAAGGCGCTGTGCCTGGCGCCGATGGGGATGGAGGAGGGGAGCAGCGCCGAGCTGGCCGGCCAGGAGGTCGGGCTGGTGGTGGGCGAGGCCGCGCAGTTCCGCTTCTTCGGCTCGAGTGTGCGCCGGCAGGACGCGGTGGGCGCGGTGGTCGAGGACTGGGAGGAGGAGCTCGAGGAGCTGTCGCCGATCGAGGCCCTGCTGCCGGCCGACGGCAAGGCGGAGGGGACGGTGGTGCCGGTGAAGCTGCGCGCCCACGTCACCGACATCGGGACGCTCGAGCTGCACTGCGTCGAGCGGTCGGGGCGCGCCTGGAAACTGGAGTTCAACCTGCGGACAGCTGGCGGCACTGCGGGGCCGTCGCCCGCCAGCGAGGCGGGTGAGTCGGCGCCGCTCACCTGATCGAGCCCCCGGGCAGCCTGAGCGGAGGGCCGCGGGCCCGGAGTCGAAGGCCCCTCGACTTCGCTGCGCTCCGCTCGGGGCGGTCGGAGGTCACGCGCTACAGGAGCAAGAACGGAAGCAATGGCGGATCCTCGCTACATCGTCGGCATTGACCTGGGGACGACCAACAGCGCCCTCGCCTATGTCGATCTGCAGGCGACGGGCGACCTGGGGCGGAGCATCCGCGACCTGCCGGTGCCGCAGCTGATCGCGCCCGGCGAGTCGGCCGCCCGCCGGCTGCTGCCCTCGAGCGCGTATCTACCGGCCGAGCATGAGCTGGCGGAGGGGGCGCTGCAGCTGCCCTGGGGCGAGCGGCCGGTGATCGTCGGCGAGCTCGCCAAGGTCCAGGGAGCGCGGGTGCCGGGAAGGCTGGTTGGCTCGGCCAAGAGCTGGCTGTCGCATCCCGGCGTCGATCGCACCGCGGCCATCCTTCCCTGGGGCGCGCCGGAGGGCATCGCCCGGCTGTCGCCGGTGCAGGCTTCGGCGCTCTATTTGAGCCACCTGCGCGAGGCCTGGGACCACCAGTTCCCCGGGGCGCCGCTGGCCGAGCAGGAGGTGGTGCTCACCGTGCCGGCCTCTTTCGACGAGGTGGCGCGCGAGCTGACGGTCCGCGCGGCGCGCGAGGCGGGGCTCGAGAACCTGACGCTGCAGGAGGAGCCGCAGGCCGCCTTCTACGACTGGACGGCGCGCAACAAGGAGAACTTGGGGCGGGCCCTGGGCGACCACCGGCTGATCCTGATCTGCGACGTCGGCGGCGGCACCACCGATCTGACGCTAATCCTGGTCGAGCCGGCCGACGGCTCGCCCAACCTGCGGCGGATCGCGGTCGGGGACCACATCCTGCTCGGCGGCGACAACATGGACGTGGCGCTGGCCCGCAGCGTCGAGCGCAAGCTCGGGGCCCGGCTCGACGCCAGCCAGTGGTCGGCGCTGGTTCAGACTTGCCGGCTGACCAAGGAGCGGCTGCTGGAACCGGGCGGTCCGGACAAGGCCAGCGTCGCGGTCGCTGGACGCGGAAGCCGCCTGATCGCCGGCGCCCACTCCGCCGAGGTGGCCAAGGACGAGGTCCTCTCCGGAATCCTCGATGGCTTCTTCCCCCGGGTCCTGGCCAGCGAACCGCTCCTGCGCGGAGGCCGGGCCGGCCTGCAGGAGCTCGGGCTTCCCTTCGCGTCCGACCCGGCGGTGACCCGCCAGGCCGCATCCTTCCTGAGGGCCCATTCGCCCGAAACTGCTGAGCTTTTGGGGCTTCCGAAGGGATCGCTGGTGCGACCGGACGCCATCCTCCTCAACGGCGGCGTCTTCTCCGCGCCGCAGATCGGCGAGCGGCTGGTCGAGGTGCTCTCGGGCTGGTTCCCGGGGCGCGGGCCGATCGCCGTCTTGGAGAACGACGCGCTGGATCTGGCGGTGGCGCGCGGGGCGGCGTGGTTCGGGCTGGTCCGCCGCGGGCTGGGGCGGCGCATCGGCGGAGGCACCGCCCGGGCCTACTTCGTCGGCGCCGATCTCGAGGGCCAGCCGCGCGCCCTGTGCCTGCTGCCCAGGTACTTCGAGCAGACCACCGAGGTCGAGCTGCCGCAGCCCTTCCATTTGCTCCTCGATCGCCCGGTGCGCTTCCCTCTCTACGCCTCGTCGACCGTGCCGATCGAGAAGCCGGGGGACATCCTCGACGCCGGCGACGAGCGGCTGGCGGCGCTGCCTCCGATCCAGACCGTGCTCCGCTCGCCAGAGCCTCCGAAGAAGGGCGCGCCGCCGGCCGAGGTCCAGGTGCGGCTGCGGGCGGGGCTGACCGAGATCGGCACCCTCGAGCTGTGGTGCGTGGCCACCGAGCGCGACGCGCGTTGGAAGCTGGAGTTCCAGCTGCGGACCTCAGTGGAAGAGGAAGTTCCGACCTCGGTGTCGCCGATGCCCAAGCGCTTCGCCGAAGCCAAGGAGAAGGTGGAGCTGGTCTTCGGCAAGAAGCCGGTTCCGGTCGAGAAGCGCTTCGTCAAGGATCTGGGGCGCGAGTTGGAGCGGATTCTCGGGCCGCGCGAGACCTGGACCACCCCGGTCTGCCGCGAGCTGTGGAGCGCGCTCCACGCCGGACTGGCGCGCCGCCGCCGCACCGCGGATCACGAGCGCGTCTGGAGCAGCCTCGCCGGCTACTGCCTGCGCCCGGGCTTCGGCGCGCCCCTCGACGCCTGGCGGGCCGCCGAGACCTTCAAGGTCTTCGAACAGGGCCTGCAGTTCCAGAGCGACGCCCACAACTGGGACGCCTGGTGGATCCTGTGGCGGCGGATCTCCGGAGGGCTCGACGCCTCCGCCCAGAAGCGCCTCTACGACATCGCCACGCCCGCGCTACGCCCGACGCCGCCGGGCAAGGCCCGCCCCAAGGCCGCCAAGGTCGAGGGGATCGCCGAGCTGATCCGGATGGTGGGCAGCCTCGAGCGCCTGGAGGCCGCCGCCAAGGCCGAGGCCGGATGTTGGCTGCTCGAGCGACTGGAGACTGAGGGCGCGACCGCTCACGTGCTCTGGTCCATCGGCCGGCTGGGAGCGCGCGTTCCGTTCTACGGCAGTGGTCACGCCTGCGTCGCGCCCAATATTGCCGAGGAGTGGATCGCCAGGCTGCTCAGATTCGAGCCGCCGAAGCCGGGCCTGCTCTTCTTCCCGTTGATCCAGCTGGCACGGCTGTCGGGCGACCGCGCGCGGGACATCGACCCCGAGCTGCGCCAGCGCGTCATCGAGCGGCTGGAGGGCTGGGGCGCCCTGGAGCGGGACCTGTCGGTGCTGCGCCAGGCGGTCGAGACCTCGGGCGCCGAGGAGCAGCAGATCTTCGGCGAGACCCTGCCCCCGGGGCTGCGGCTGGTGAGCCCGCCGCCGCAATAGCGCGAAAGGGCAGGGCAGTTGGCGGCGCGGCGATGTATCCTCTCGCCCGCTCTTTGGACCGCCGCCTCCCGACTTCAAGAGCGGCACGAACGCAACCGCGGAAACAAATACGCCCATGACCGAGAAGACCCGCCGTAGCAACTTCCTGACCGACATCATCGACGCCGACATCGCCGCCGGCCGCAACCAGGGCAAGGTGGTCACCCGCTTCCCGCCCGAGCCCAACGGCTACCTGCACATCGGCCACGCCAAGTCGATCATCCTCAACTTCGGCCTCGGCCAGCAGTTCGGCGGCCGCACCCACCTGCGCTTCGACGACACCAACCCCACCACCGAGGAGACCGAGTACGTCGAGTCGATCGAGGCCGACGTCCGCTGGCTCGGCTTCGACTGGGGCAAGCACCTGTACTTCGCCTCCCAGTACTTCGAGAAGATGTACGAGTGCGCCGAGCGGCTGGTGAAGGAAGGCAAGGCCTACGTCGACAGCCAGACCCAGGAGGAGATCCGCGACCAGCGCGGCAACTTCGACAAGCCCGGCACCAACAGCCCGTTCCGCAACCGCAGCGTCGCCGAGAACCTCGACCTGTTCCATCGCATGCGAAAGGGCGAGTTCGCCGACGGCAGCTGCGTGCTGCGCGCCAAGATCGACATGAGCCACCCCAACGTGCTCATGCGCGATCCGCTGCTCTACCGCATCCGCCACGCCCACCACCATCGTACCGGCGACAAGTGGTGCATCTACCCGATGTACGACTACGCCCATCCGATCGAGGACGCGGTCGAGGGGATCACCCACTCCATCTGCACCCTGGAGTTCGAGACCAACCGCGAGCTCTACGACTGGGTGCTCGACAACACCGGCCCCTGGAGCCCGCGGCCCCACCAGCACGAGTTCGCCCGGCTGGCGCTCGATTACACGGTGATGTCCAAGCGCAAGCTGCTGCAACTGGTCAACGAGAAGCGGGTCTCGGGCTGGGACGATCCGCGGATGCCGACCATCGCCGGGATGCGCCGGCGCGGGGTTACCCCCGAGGCGCTGCGCGACTTCGCCGAGATCATCGGCGTCGCCAAGAACAACAGCATCGTGGACATCAGCAAGTTCGAGCTCGCGGTCCGCGGCGACCTCGAGGGCCGCGCCCCGCGCGCGATGGCGGTGCTCAACCCGCTCAAGCTCACTCTCACCAACTGGCCCAAGGACAAGGTCGAGATGCTCGACCTCCCCTGGTGGCCGGGTGAGCCGGAGCGCGGCGGGTCGCGCCAGGTTCCCTTCGGGGCCGAGCTGCTGATCGAGAAGGACGACTTCTCGCTCGAGCCGCCCAAGGACTGGAAGCGGCTGGCGGTGGGGCGCGAGGTGCGGCTGGTGGGCGCCTGCGTGGTCCGCTGCGAGGAGGTGGTGCGCGGGGCCGGCGGCGAGGTGGCCGAGGTTCGCTGCAGCGTGATCGAGGGCTCGCTGGCCGATCCCAAGCGCAAGGCCTCGGGCACCATCCACTGGGTGCATGCCACTCGCTCGGTGCCGGCCCCGGTGCGCCTCTACGACCGGCTGTTCAGCGCCGCCAACCCCGACGCCGGCGGCGACTTCCTGGCCGCCCTCAACCCCGACTCGCTGATCAAGGTGGACGGGGCGCGAATCGAGCCGGCGCTGGCCCAGCTCGAGCCGGGCAAGCACGTCCAGTTCCTGCGGCTGGGCTACTTCTTCACCGACCCGGTGGAGTCGAAGAAGGGCGCCCCGGTCTTCAACCGCACCATGACCCTGCGCGACACCTGGGCCAAGCCGGCGGCGGCCCCCGCGCCCGAGCGCAAGCCCGAGAAGCCGGCCGAGGCCAGGCCGGCGGCCCCGCGCAAGAGCCGCAGCGAGGCCCGCGACGCCGTCCGCGCCGCCAGCCCCGAGCTGGCCAGCCGCTACCAGAGCTACCAGCAGCAGCTCGGGCTCTCGACCGAGGAGGCCGACGTGCTCACCGGCGAGCTCGAGCTGGCGCGCTACTTCGACGCCGCGGTCGCCGCCAAGGCGCCGGCCAAGGCCGCGGCGCGCTGGCTCATCAACGACCTGTCGGGTCTGGTAAAGGACAGGAGTTTCGATGGGTTGCCGCTGTCCGGCGCGACCTTCGGCCGGGTGGTGGCGATGGTCGAGGAGGGCAAGCTGGCGGCTCCGGCGGCCAAGGTGCTCCTGGCCAACCTGGTCGAGAAGGGCGGCGACCCGGAGCAGCGGATCCGCGAGCTGGGATTGGACAAGAAGATCGACGCCGGGGTCATCGGCGCCGCCCTGGACAAGGTGTTCAAGGCCCACGCCGCCGAGGTCGAGCGCTACCGCGCCGGCGAGAAGAAGCTGCTGGGCGTGCTGATCGGGGCCACCATGCGCGAGGTCGGCGGGGCCGCCGACGCCAACGCGGTGCGCAAGGCGCTCACCGACAAGCTGGGCTGATTCCCGAGGGACCCAGGCGCTGAACGAGAGGGGCCGGGCCTTGGGGAACGGCCCCTCTTTCAGCCGGGCAGGTACTTCTTGATCGCAGGCAGGAAGGAGGCGGTTGCTCCGGAGAAGCGAGCGCCGAATCCGGCCTTCCCCACCTTGTCGCCCACCCACACCACCTTCATCTCCACCCAGTCGCCTCCCAGCCCGAGCCACTTGGGGTCCAACTGCAGCTTGAGGTCGAGGCCGGGCTTGACGCGGATCTTGGCGGCGACGTAGACCCCGCTCTCGGAGAGGTCGGTGATCTCGCCCTCCACCGTGCGGTCCAGCGCGCGGATCCGGCACGGGATGCGCACCTGGTAGCGGCTCTTGCCGGCGGTCCCCGCCTCCAGCGGGCGCCCGGCGCAGAAGGCGACCATCGCCGCCAGCGGCAACTTCTCAGTCCCCTCGAACTCCACCCCGAGCCCGGCGCCCTGGCTCATTCCCCGGGCGCTGTCCCGCCGCCAGCGCACCTTGCCGGTGAGCTCGAACCAGTTGGGACAGTCGCCGAAGGTCACCGACAGCGTCACCGGCTCCTCGATCGCCGCCGGGACGGTGGTCGGCACGAACAGCGACAGCCGGGCGCCTTCGGTGCGGAAGGCGGCCAGCGCCGAGCGGCGTTGCGGAAACACGATGGGGATCGAGCGGCGCGAGGTCATGGCGATCTCTAGCCACGACGGTACTTGGTTCTCAAGCGAACTGAAACCGGCGATGACGCGCCGCTCCCAAACGGGCGGGCTGGCGCTGGCGAATTCGGCATCCGGGGCGCCGGATGCTCACTCGGCAGCGAGGTACTTGCGAATGGCGGGCAGGTAGGAAGAGCCGGGGCCGCAGAAGCTCGCCCCGAAGCCGGGGCGGCCCAGTTTCTGGCCCAGCCAGACGACTTGGACGCTCACCCACTGGCCGAGCAGGCCCAGCCACTGCGGCTCGAGCTGCAGCCGCAGGCCGGAGCCGGGGCCGACGGTCGCCGGCAGCCGGGCGGCGGCGAAGAGCCCGGTGGCGGAGATGTCGGCCACCTCGCCGTCGAGATCCTGCTCGCCGGAGCGGATTCGGCAGGGGATCTGCACTTGGAAGCGGCTCTTTCCCGGGTCGTCGGCCTCCAGCGGCCTGCCGGCGCAGAAGGCGATCATCTCCGCCAGCGGCAGCCGCGCCGGACCCTCGAACTCCACCCCCAGGTCCGGTTCCCGGCCGGCCCCCTGGGCCTCATGGCGGCGGCGAACCACTCCGGTCAGCTCGAAGCGCTCGGGGCAGTCGCCGAAGCCCACCGACAGGTTCACCAACTCCTCGCGCGGGGAGGGCAGCTCGAGGGGGACCAGCAGCGACAGGCGCGAGCCGGCGGCCCGAAAGGCGGCCAGGGCTGAGCGGCGCTGAGGGAACACCACGGGGATCCGGTGCCTGGAGAGCATGGCGGCCTCTGCCAAGGAGCCTAACGTGGCCTCAAAGGCTCGTTCACTTGGCGTGCGGGGGGAACGGCCCGCACCGTTGACCGGTGAGCGCTGAACACGGCCGACGCCTCCTCCCCCCCGGCCAGGTTCCGGATCTCAGGCCGCCCAAAAACCCGCGCTGTCCACTGGCCGACGTTCTGCTAGTATGCGCGCCGCCATGACGCCTCCACTTGTGCTCGGCATCGCCGGGGGCACCGCCTCCGGCAAGACCACGGTGGCCCGAAAGATCGTCGATCGTCTTAAGGGCTGCCGGATCGCCTTCCTCGATCAGGACTCCTACTACCGCGACTTGAGCGACCTCAGCTTCGAGGAGCGGCTGGAGATCAACTTCGACCACCCCGACGCCTTCGACACCGAGCTGCTGGTGCAGCACATCCAGGCGCTCAGGGCGGGCCAGCCGGTGGAGAAGCCGCACTACAGCTTCGTCAACTGCGTGCGCGAGAAGGAGACCACCCGGGTCGAGCCGGGGGACGCCATCATCCTCGAGGGCATCCTGGTGCTGGGGATCGAGGCGCTGCGCAAGCAGATCGACGTCAAGATCTACGTCGACGCCGACGACGACGTGCGCATCGTCCGCCGGCTGACCCGCGACATCAAGGAGCGCGGCCGCGACTTCGACACCATCATCGGGCAGTACTTCAAGTCGGTGCGCCCGATGCACTTCGGCTTCGTCGAGCCCTCCAAGCGCTGGGCGGACATCATCATTCCGCACGGCGGAAACAACGAGATCAGCATCGACATGGTGGTCAGCGCCCTGCGCCACCGACTGCCGGTCCGCGGCTGAGCCTGCCCTTGGCCGGCGAGGGGGCCCTCGGCCGCACGGGCAAGTGGGAGCCGGACGGGCCGCGGCTCGCCGCACTGCTGCTCGCCGGGCCTTCGGGCGCTGGGCAATTGCGCCCCCGGCGAACTCTGCGATATTCGTCGCCGCCTTCTGACTGCCGCTCGAGCGAACGGAGCCGTGGATGAACAACCCCTTGATCAAGCTTCTGGTGGTGGCGCTGGTGGTGGCCGGCGGCGCCGGCTTCGGCTACAGCCGGATGAAGGCCGCCGAGCTGGAGTCCAAGCACCAGATCGAGCTGGAGAAGCTGCGGCGCGAGTTCGTCGATCGCGAGGCCTTCGCCCGCTCCATCGCCGATTCCACCAAGTACGCCGACGAGCAGCGGGCGCTGTTCAAGTGGTACTTCGCCGAGCTGACCAGCCACTACAACCGCTACCCCAAGTACAAGAACTACGACCGGTTCCTGGACGACCTGAAGGCCCGCCACAAGTCCAAGAAGGTCAAGGACGGCGAGTTCGGCCAGTGGGAGGAGCGCTTCAAGCTGACCCGCGACTTCTTCGACAAGGTCGGCGCCGGCAAGTACGAGCCGCGCTTCACCGCCGTCGACAAGGGGCTGCGCTTCGACATCTACGACATCCAGAGCGTCCCCGATCCCAAGGAGCCCAAGGTCCGGCTGTCGTTCGCCCTCTACGGCGCCCAGCGCAAGTGGAGCGAGGACACCTCCAGCGGCAGCAAGGTGTCCAAGCTGACGGTGAACGCCAACTTCCGCGACATGGTCTTCAAAGGCCTGGACGGCCAGGACAAGGAGGTGCTGCAGCTGACCGCCAGCGGCGACCCGTTCAAGATCGACAACCCCGAGCGGCTGGTGGAGGAGTTCCCGCCGCACGTGGTGCTCGGCTACTACGAGGTCCCCAAGATCCCCAGCCAGGCCGCCAAGGTGGAGATCACCTTCGGCATCTCCACCCGCTCGGTGCTCAGCGGCGAGGAGGCGGCGGGCGAGTTCGTCTGGAAGATGCCCACCCCCGACGACTTCAAGCTGCCCGCCGGCGCCGCCTGGGAAGGCGCGCAGGAGAAGGAGCGCGAGGCGCCGGAGGAGGCCGCCGCCAAGCCGGCCAAGGGCAAGAAGCGGCCGTAGTCGAGCGCTCGCGGCTCCTCGCGAGGGCGGGGAGCGAGCGCGGGGTGGGGGAAGGGGACATCGCGTGACGCACGGATCGCTGATGGCGCTGTCGCTGCTGCTCGGGGCCGCCCCGCCCGCGGCGCCCCAGGCCGCGCCGCCGGAGCCGGCCTTCACCGTGGCCGCGGTCGGCGACGTGATGCTCGGCTCGACCTTCCCCGACGAGGCCGGGCTGCCCCCCGACGACGCCCGGCAACTGCTGGCCCCGGTGGCCTCGCTGCTCAGAGGCGCCGATCTGACGATCGGCAATCTCGAGGGGCCGCTGCTCGACGCCGGCGAGAGCATCAAGTGCGCCGGCAAGAAGCCCGGCCACTGCTACGCCTTCCGCGTCCCCACTCGCTACGGCGAGCGGCTGAAGGAGGTCGGCTTCAAGGTGATGGGGCTGGCCAACAACCACGCCCTCGACTTCGGCCCCGCCGGCTGGGAGAGCTCGAAGAAGACCCTCGACGCCCTGGGCATCGGCCACACCGGCGAGCTGGGGGACATCGCCCACCTCGAGATCAAGGGGCGCAAGGTCGCGGTGATCGGCTTCTCGACCTACGACAAGATGTACGACCTCAACGACCTCGACCGGGTCCGCCGCGAGATCGAGGCGCTCAAAGCCGACGGGTCGCTGGTGGTGGTCTCCTTCCACGGAGGCGCCGAGGGCATCACCTGCCAGCACGTGCCCAAGGGCCACGAGATCTTCCTGGGCGAGGACCGCGGCGACCTGCGCGCCTTCGCCCACCTGGCCATCGACGCCGGGGCGGCGCTGGTGATCGGCCACGGGCCGCACGTGCTGCGCGGTCTCGAGGTCTACAAGGGCCGGCTCATCGCCTACTCGCTGGGCAACTTCGCCACCTGGGACAAGATGAACCTCTCCGGCCCGCTGGGAGTGACCGCGGTGCTCGAGGTCAAGCTAGCCGACGACGGCGGCTTCCTGGGCGGCGCCCTCCACTCCGCCCGCCAGGACAAGCCCGGCGGCCCCAAGCTCGATCCCAAGCGAGAGGCGGTGGCCCAGCTCTCGAAGCTCTCCAAGGAAGACTTCGGCGAAGCCGCCCCGCGCATCGCTCCCGACGGCGCCCTCTCGCCTCCCTGAGATCCCGCCAAGCGGCCGATCTCTCTGCGGAATTCTCACTCGGCGTGCGGGCTAAGGTTCACTCCCGAACGTGTCGATTCTGCTGCTGGTGTGCGGTACGCTGACGGCGACGGTGCCCCGCCGGCAGCGGATGTCAGAGAGGGGCCCGGCGGAGGCGTGGTTGGCGACCATGAGATGGCGCTTGGCGGTGGGGCTGCTGGCCTTGGCATTTGCCGGGCGAGCGGCGGCGGCTTCGTTGAGCCTGGAGAAGGGTCCGGCGGTGCTGGGCCGGGCCGACTCGCTGACGGTGACCGTGCACACCGAGGAGCCGGCCGGCACCGAGGATCGGCCGCTGCGGCTGAGCGTCAACGTCGGCAGCTTCGGAGAAGTGGTGCGGCTGGGCCCGGGCGTCTACCGCGCGGTCTACCAGATGCCGGCCACCCGCTTCCCGCAGGTGGCCATCGTCGCCGCCTGGCGCGAGACCGGGCCCGACGCCCCGATCGATTTTCTGCGACTGCCGCTCTACGGAATCACCAAGCTCGAGGCCATGGCTCCTCCCGGCTCGGAGGTGCGGGCCCAGGTCGGCGGCGAGACCTTCGGACCGGTGATCACCGGCGCCAAGGGGCTGGCGGCGGTGAGCGTGGAGGTGCCGCCCAACGTCCCGGAGGCCACCATCCAGGTCAAGGAGAAGGGCGGCCCGGTCACCTCGCGCAAGGTGGCGATCTCGGTGCCCGCCTACAACCGCATCACCGTGGCGCTGGTGCCCCACGCCATCCTGGCCAACGCCGAGGACTGGGCGCGGGTCGAGGTGTTCTACGACAACGGCGCCACTGAGCTGCCGGCGGAGAAGGTCAAGCTGGCCGCCAGCGAGGGCGCCGTCACCCTGCAGCGGGCCGAGCACGGGCGCTTCACCTATCGCTACCAGCCGGTGCCGGGGAGCACCGCCAGCGAGGTCAGCTTCGCGGTGGCGGTGGACGGCGATCCGGCCTCCCGCGGCAGCGCCAAGCTGTCGCTGGGGCTGCCGCTGGCCGACGAGGTGCTGGTGACGCCCCCCGCCCAGCCGCTGCTGGCCGACGGCCACAGCACCGCGGTGGTCAAGGTGCGCGTCTTCGACTCCAAGCGGCTGGGCCTGCCGCGCCAGAACGTCGAGCTGATGGCCAACGGGCAGCCGATCAAAGGCGTCGAGGACAAGGGCAAGGGGGTCTACGAGGCCCACTTCACCGCCCCTGCCTCCTACCCGGCCAACGGGCTGGTGGTGTTCAGCGCCGCGGTGGCCCGACCCGACGGCCAGTCGGTGGCCTCGGTGGCCAACTACCAGGTGCTGCCGCTGCCCATCCCGCAGTCGGCGACGGCGCAGGTCGCGCCCAGCCCGCTGGTGGCCGACGGCCAGAGCAAGGCCTTGATCACCCTCGACGTGCGCGACAAGGCCGGGCTGCCGCTCAAGGGGGCGCAGCTGATCGCGCTGCCCAGCGCCGGCCGGGCCGGGCAGGTGGTGGAGGTCGGCGAGGGGCGCTATCGGATCGACTACCTGGCCCCGGACACGGTGCCCGCCGGCGACGAGGCGCTGGTCAAGGTGGTGGACAGCAGCGGCACCTTCGAGAAGTCGTTCCCGGTGTCGCTGCGCAAGGAGGCGCGGCTGATGCTCGGAGCGCGCGGCGGGCTGACGCACAGCCTGGGCGCGTTGGTTGGCCCGCGGGTGGGGCTGGAGGCCTTCGCGCCGCTGCGGCTGGCAGGCGCCTACGCCGGGGTGGGGGTGACGGCGAGCTACGGCGCGGCCAGCCAGGAGATCACCGACGCGGTAACCAGCAGCACCTCCACGGCCAGCTTCGTCCCGGTGGCGCTGCGCTTCTCCTATGCCCCGTACGTCTCGGCGCGGCTGGCGCTGTCGGTGGGGGCCGGGCCGGTGGCGGTCTTCGCCCAGGTACAGAACAGCGCCAACGGCTACCGCGCCGCGCAGATCGGGCTGGGGGCGATGGGATTCGCCAACGGCGCGCTGAACCTCGGGCCCGGGCAGCTGGTGGCCGAGCTCGGCTACGCCTACGCGCCGGTGGAGCACCCCGACTTTCACCTGGAGGCCGGCGGGCTGAGCTTCGAGCTCGGCTACCGGTTCGCGCTCTTCTAATGAGACGGCTCCTGCCGGCCCTGGGAGTTGGTTTGCTCTGCGCCTGCGCCTCGAGCGCGCCGCCGCAGCCGCGGCTGCTTGGCCTGAGCCCGTCGCAGGGCGAGGACGAGAGCCCGGTGGCGGTGCGCATCTCCGGCAGCGGCTTCGCCCCGCGGGTGCGCACCGACTTTTCCGATCCCAAGGCCAGCGCGCTCGACTCCGGCTATCTGGTGACTCTGGTGCCGGTCGGCGGCGTGCTGCCGGAGGTCGAGCTCGGCGAGGTTCGGATCGCTTCCTCGGAGCAGCTGGAGGCGGTGGTCCCGGTCGGCGTCGCGCGCGGGTCGTATGGCGTGCGGGTGACCGATCCCTGGGGGCACCAGACGCAGCTGACCGAGGTTTACCGGGTGGTGCGCTCGGCGCGCTTCCTGGCCGGATTCCGGATCGAGCCGCTGGGGGCGCAGCGGGTCGGGGTGCCGTTCTGGGTGCAGGTCACCGCCGTCGATGTGGAAGGCAACCCGGTGGACGGCTTCGCGCAGGCGGTCTCGATGTCTGACCGTACCGAGTCGTTGTCCCCGACTTCGCTCGGCCCGTTCGCGCTGGGGCGCGCCCAGGCGCAGGTGACGATCGGCGCCACGACCTCCTCCGACGTGATCGAGGTGGCCGACGGAGCGGGGCACGCCGGCAAGTCGAACGGCTTCGCGGTGATGGCGGCGTTGGCCGGGCAGATCGCTTTCGACTCGGCCCCTCAGACCGTGCCGGTGGGAAGCTGTTCGTCGCAGGTGGAGGTGGAGGTCCGCGACGGGGCAGGGCGGCCGGCGCCGGTGGATCAGGCGCTGACCATCCGTCTGGCGGCGGCTCCGCCGGATCGCTTCGCTTTCTATTCCGACTCCGCCTGCCAGACGAAGGTGGAGCAGATCGAGGTGGCGACGGGAGCCTCGCGCGCAGACTTCTTTTTCCGCGGCGAGAAAGCCGGTCCGCTGGTGCTGCGGGCCTCGCCCGATCGCCTGCCCGGCGCGACCCAGGCCGAGATCCTGTCGGCGCTGGAGCCCTCCAAGGTGGTCTGGGCCAGCCCGTCGGTGCCGCTCAAGCAAGCGGTCTGCTCGCCGGTGCTGGAGCTGCAGCTGGCGGATCCCTTCGACAATGACGTGGTCCCGGCGTTCGCGACCTCGGTTTCGTTGAGCAGCGCGCCAAGCGCGGCGCTGTCCTTCTTCTCCGACGACGCCTGCTCGGCGGCGATCAGCTCGGTGGAGCTCGACTCCGCCGGCCGGGCGCGGTTGTACGCGCGAGCCAATGCCGCCGGGACCGCCGTGGCGAGCGCTTTCGCCGCTGGGCTCGAGCCCGCGCGGCTTACCCTTACGGTGACGCCGTGATCGGCCTCTCGCGCGCGACAGCCCTCGCCGGGGCGATGGTCCTTCTCGGGCTGGCGGCCTGTCGCTCCGGAAGCCGCGACGCTCCTCTTCCAACCTCGATCGAACCGGCCCGGGCACTCGAAGGTGCGCCGGCGGCGGTGACCATCAGCGGCCAGGGATTCTCGGAGCGGGTCTTCACCGATTTCGGCCAGAGCTCGAACAGCCACGCCGACGCGAGCTGGGCGGCGCGGCTGGGGACGACCCCGCTGCGCCAGGTGCGCCTGACGGCCGAAGGCACTCTGACCGCCGAGGTCCCCGAGGGACTGGCGCCGGGCGTCTACGACCTGACCGTGGTCTCGCCGTGGCAAGGCGAGGGGGTGCTGGAGAAGGCGTTCCGGGTGGTGGCGGTGGGCGAGCTGGAGGAGCTGGTCGTCGGCTACCGCATCGAGCCCATCGCCCCGCAGCGCATGCTGACGCCGTTCGCGGTGACCGTGACCGCGGTCGACGCCCAGGGCGCGCAGGTTCCCTTCTTCAACGGCGTGGTGTCGCTGAGCGACCTGACCGGAACCGCGGTCCCGAGGCAGGTCGGCTTCTTCGTCTCGGGCCGCTGGACCGGCTCGGTCGAGGTGCGCAAGCCGAACCCGGCGGAGGTGCTCACCGTCCTCGACGACAAGGGGCGAACCGGGTCGTCGAATGCCTTCGCGGTCGCCTCACGCGAGCCGGCAGCGCTCCTGTTCACCAGCGCCGGACAAAGCCTGCTCTCGGGCGACTGCTCGAAGGCGGCGACCCTGACGGTGCTCGATTCGGGCGGTTTCGAGGCGGCAGTCGGCTCGCCGCTTCCGGTGGCCCTCGATGCCGAGCCGGCGGCCGGCTTCGAGCTGTTCTCTGATTCGGGCTGCACCCAGGCTTTGGCGACGCCCGAGGTTCCTGCCGGCGAAAGCAGGCTTGCCTTCTACTTCCGTGGGATGCGGGCCGGCTCGGTGCGGGTCAGCGCGCGGGCGACAGGCCTGCAGTCTGATTCGCAGCTCGAGGTCATCCGCTCGGCGGCGCCGATCCAGGTGGCGGTGGTGAGCGGCGCCCAGACGGTGACCGCCGGGAGCTGCTCGGCCCGGGTCGCCCTGGAGAGCCAGGACGCGGCCGGCAATGCCGCCGCAGTGGTGTCCGACGTTCCCATCGCGCTGGCCGGAGCTCCCGCGGATCGGCTCGGCATCTACGCCGACTCCAACTGCAGTCAGCCGGTGGCGGCCGCGGCCATCCCGGCGGGCACGGCCTCGGCCAGCTTTTACTTCCGCGCCGAGGTGGCCGGCCCGCTGGTGCTGACCGCCACGCCGGTCGGGCTGGGCGCTGGCGGGCAGACCGAAACCATCGTCCCGGAGGCCGGCTCGGCGCTGGTCTTCACGACCTCTCCGCAGCGCATCCTGGTGGAGACCTGCTCGGCGGCGGTGGGCCTGGAGGTCCGCGATCGCTTCGGCAACGTCGCGCCGGGAGGAGCCCGGGCCATCGCGCTGGGCATCGCGCCTTCCTCCGGGCTCGGACTGTTCGCCGATTCCGGCTGCTCGGCGCCGATCTCGCAGCTCGACCTCGGGGCAGGTGCCGCCGCCGCGAGCTTCTTCTTCAAGGGAACCGCCGATGGCAGCTACCAGGTGCAGGCGACCGCGGCCGGGCTGAGCGACGCCTCGCAGACCGAGAACATCTCGCCCCCGCTTCCCGACCACCTGGCCTTCACCACCGCCGCTCAGCAGCTGGTCGCCGGCAGTTGCTCCGGCCCGCTGACGGTGCAGGCGCAGGACGCCAAGGGAGTGGCGCGCGCGCCGCAGTCGGACGTGGTGGTGAGCCTGAGCGCGCCGGCGGGGCGCGCCTTCTACTCCGATGCCGCCTGCAGCCGCCCGATCACCTCGGCGACCATCGCCGGCGGCACCGATTCGGTCTCGGTGCGCTTCTCGAGCAGCGTGGCCGGGGCCGCGGAGCTGGCCGCCGACTTCGCCGGCTGGGTCGGGGCTCGGCAGACCGAGACCATCGCCCCGGCGCCGGCCGAGAAGCTGAGCTTCGTGTCCGGGGCGCAGAAGGTCACCGCCGGCGATTGCTCGGCGGTGGTGCAGGTCGGCCTCGAGGACCGGTTCGGCAACCTCTCCGCCGCGACCTCCGGAGAGCTGGTCGGCCTGAGCGCGGCCCCGTCCAACGGATTCAAGCTCTTCGCCGACCCGGCCTGCGCCAGCGAGATCACCTCGGTTTCGATTCCCGTCGGCAGCGCGCTGGCCGACTTCTACTTCAAGGGCACGCGCGCGGCGCAGGTGGCGGTGGCGGCCACGGCCGGCGGCCTCGCCACCGCGTTCCAGATCGAGGAGGTGCTGGCCAAGGTTCCGACCCGCATTGCCTTCACCACGCCTCCCAGGACCGTCACCGCCGGGGCCTGCTCGGCGATCCTGGTCGCCCAGAGCCAGGACGCGCTCGGCAACCCGGTCGCAGTGAGCTCGCCGACGCCGGTGGCATTGACCTCGACCGGGACCGCGACCTTCGCCTTCTACGCCGACGGCTCCTGCGCGGTGCCGCTCACCGCCCCGACCTTCCAGCCGGGCCTCGACGTGGTCGGCTTCTACGTGCGCGACACCACCGCCGGCCAGAAGACGATCACCGCCACCGCCTTCGGCAGCAGCGACCAACAGGTGGCCACCGTCGAGGTCGGTCCAGCCGCCAAGCTTTCCTTCGATCCCATCGCCTCGCCGCAGCCGCAGAACGTGGCCTTCGACGTCGCCGTGCGCGCCAGCGATCTCTGGGGGAACCCGACCCCGAGCTTCAACGGAACCGCCGCGCTCACTCTGGTCGGCGGGGGGGCCGTCTCCTGCACCGCTAACTGCTCCGCGGCCGCGACCACTGCCGCCTTCTCCGCCGGAGTCTGGCGGGGCTCGATCTCGGTCGGGGCTCTCGGGGCGCAGCTGCTGGTGGCCACCGCGCCCGGGCTCATCGGCACCTCGCCGGTGTTCCAGGTGGTCGCTCCGCCGCCGAGGTCGCCGCCGCGGCCGCGGCTGACCGCTTTCCCGGCAGCGCTGGTCGCCGGCGGGTCCACGCTGCTCGACGCTGGCGGCTCCCTCGACTACCAGAGCCCGCGCAGCGCCCTCACCGCCAGCTGGGACTCCGCTGGAAGCGCGACGACTTTGGCTCCTTGGACCCCCTACGCCTCGAGCTTGCAGGCCAGCGCGAGCTATCCGACCGCCGGCATCTACCGCCCGCGGGTGGGGATCAGCGATCCCGATGGCGACAGCGCGATGGCCTGGGCACCGGTGGTGGTGGTCGCCTCGGCCGGCGATCTCTGCACCGTGAACACCGCTTCGCTGGTCGACGATGGCGCGACCGACTGCGCCGGGGCCTCGGGGCCGGACGGGAAACTGTCTCTGCCGGAGGCGGTCCGCCTGGCCAACAGCTCGGCGGCGCCGAAGACCATCACCTTCGCCGGGCCGATGACCGTCGCCGGCAGCGCGCTGCTGACGGTCTCGGCGCCGATGCAGCTCGCCGGCGGGCCGGGGGTGGCGCTGGGCATCGGGCTCTCGGTGGGGGCGGCGTTGAACCTCTACAGCGTGGAGCTGATCGGCGGTGCGTCGGTTGTGGTGCAGCCCTCAGGGTCGCTCAGCGCCGAAGACGTGGAGTGGCGCGATGCCGCTCCGCTTGTGGTGCAAGGGAGTGCCCGGCTGGTCGATGTCCGGATGAGCGGCTGCGGCGCGGCCTGCATTCGCGACGTCTCGAGCGGCGCGCTCACCTTGGAGCGCTCGACGCTGCGCGGACGCGGCGCCTACGGCTCGGGCGAGAGCGCGGTGGGGATTGCGGTCGAGAGCTGCTCGGCCTCGGCCACACCGCTGGCGCTTCGCTCCACCGCCTTCTGGCGGCTGACCGAGGCGGTCCACTTCGCCTGCCCGCGGCCGGTCGAGGCCCGCTTCACGACCTTCCACGAGGTGGGGACCGGCATCGACACCAGCTCGGCGGCCAGCGTCATCGACAGCTCGATCTTCTCGACCGGGACGATGCCCTACGCGGTGCCGGCGGCAGCGCAGGTGCGCGCCGCGCTGCTGTTTGCCAACGCCGGCGCACCGGCCTTCTCCGGAGCGCTCGAGCTGAACGGCGATCCTCTGTTCGTCTACCCGGCGGCCGGCGATCTCCGCCTGCTCGCCGGCAGCCCGGGCGTGGACAGCGGCGTCGACTCGGGCCTGGACGTCAACGGACCGCTGCCCGGGCTCTTCTTTGGCCTCGGCCCGGACCGCGGCGCAGTTGAGTCACGCTAGAGGTGAGGCTGCGGTAGAGTGCTGCCGGACACTGTTCGGGTGAGGACATGGGCAGGGCGCAGACAGCGGGGTGGATCGCGGCGGCAATGATGGCTTTGCCGGCTGCCGCGCCCGCGGCGGAGCTGGAACTGGGGCGTTGCGCTGCCGCCGACGGCGAGGTCGAGATCCGCCGCGGGGCGGAGCCCTGGGACGCGGCGGCGGTGGGGGAAGAGCTGCGTTCGGGAGATTCGCTGCGCTCGCTGGGGCGCGCCGCCGCGCGGCTCGAGCTGGCCGGAGGAGTGGCCGTCCGCCTGGGACAGCCGGCCCAGCTCCTCGTGCGGTTGAGCTCCAAGGAGCCCGCTGCTCGCGGGGCGCTCAGCGAGCTGTCGGTGGAATCGGGGGCCGTCTACGCCAGCCTCGAGCAGTCGAACGAACCCTCGGACGGCCGCGGGCTGGCGGTGCTGGCAGGCTCGGCGGCCAGCGTGATCCGCGCCGAGAAGGCCGGCACCCTGCTGCGGATCTCGGCGCTCGAACACGCCACCGAGGTCGCGGTGCTGGCCGGGTCGATCGAGGTGGTCAGCGACAGCGACGCCAAGATGACCGCCGAGGCCGGCCAGCGACTCGACCTGGGCAGCGGCCGGGTTGCCTCGTTCAGCGCCCTGGCGTCGGGGCCACAGCCCAGCGCTCCGAACGCCGAGGAGCGCTTCTTCTGCCCCGGGCTGCTGCTGCGGCTGGCCTGGGCGAGCGTGGCCAACGCCGACGCCTACCGGCTCGAGGTCTCGCGCGACGCGAGCTTCGCCGCGCCCGGCGACCTCTTCGCCGAGCTTCCCTCGGCCAGCGGCGTCTTCCTCGCCCGGGCGCCAGGCCGCTACAGCTGGCGCGTCGCCTCCAGGGTGCAGGACCACTGGAGCAGCTGGGGGCCGGCGAGCTCGTTCGTCTGCGAGGCGGCGCAGCCCGAGGATCGGCTGGTGGCCCCGGCCAACAACGCCTCCGCCCGCTTCTACGGCAAGTCGCCGAAGCTGACCTTCAGCTGGAACGCGGTCCCCGGGGCCCGCTCCTACAAGCTGGTGGTGGCGCCGGGCGCCGACCTGAATCAGCCGGGCGCGATGGTGCGGGTGACCGACAAGACCAGCGTGGTGCTGACCGGGCTGCCGGCGGGCGAGTACCGCTGGGGGGTCTTCGTCGAGGACGGGACGGCGCGGCCGCTGCACCTGGTCCCGCGCCGCTTCGTACTGGTCCAACAGAAAGTGAAGACCCAGGACGCGGTCAAGAACTGGGGCAACTAGCGCATGGCATCGGCGTCCGAACAGCTCCTGCGCCGCACCAAGGGCAGCCTCGCCGAGACCCCGCTGCCGGTCCTGCTGCAGGCCATCTGCCTGGCCCGGCGCAGCTGCGGGCTGCAGCTCAAGCGCCTGGGGCTGGAGAAGACCATCGTCTTCGACGGCGGCGTGCCGGTGGAGTGCCGCTCCAACCTGGCCCACGAATCGCTCGGTCGGCTGCTGGTGGCCAAGGGAGTGCTCACCGAGGATCAGCACCTCAAGGTCCTGTCGGCCTGCGCCAAGGCCGGCCGCTCCTTCGAGGAGATGCTGCTGCGCAACCGCATCCTCGAGGAGTCGGCGCTGCTCAAGCACCGGCAGGCGGCGCTGGCCCAGAGCATCCTCGACTGCTTCCAGTGGACCGACGCCCAGTACCGCCTGCTGGGGGTCGAGCTCCCCGAGGCGCCGCTGCGGATGGGCGTCGCGCAACTGATCTACACCGGGGTCTCGACGGTCTACCCGCCGGCGCAGCTGCAGTCGCAGCTTCCGCTGCCGCCCGAGCGGCGCTTCGCCTGCGTCCACGCCCCGCCGCACCGGCTCGAGGAGCTCAAGCTCTCGGAGCAGGACGCCGGGGTCGTCGATCTGCTGCTGCGGCGCCCCACCGTCGGCGAGCTGCTGGCCGGCGGGCTCGAGCCTCAGGCCCTGGCGAGAGTGCTCTACGTGCTGTTCGTGCTCGGGTTCATCGACGACGCGGACAAAGTCCCGGAGCAGCCGCCGGCGCCTCCGGCTCCCGCGCCGTCGCCCGTGGCCGCTCAGCCGGCTGCGGCGGCTCCGGTTCCCGCTCCCGCTGCCCAGGTTCAAGCGGCTGAACGGCCGATCTGGGAGGAGCCGAAGCCGCGGAGCAAGTGGCCGGCGATCGCCGCCGCGGCCGTCGCGCTGATCGCGGTCGGAGGCGGTTACTTCCTCTGGAGCGGGCGGTCGCCGGCGGCTTCTGCGCCGCAGCCTCCCCAGGCCGCCAATCCCGCCCCGACCCAGGCCGCACGCCCCAAGCCGTCGGGCCAGCGGTCTGCATTGACCGTGGCTCCCTTGCTGGCGGCGCCGGCGGGATCGACTCCTCAGCCCGACCGCGAGCGCGGATTGTTCCTCAGCGCCGCCGGCATTCCGATCGAGCTGCCGCGGCCGCTGCGGGCCCAGACTTCGGCGCTCATCGCCTCGGGCAACCAGCTGCTGGGGCGGGGCAAGGCCTTCGAGGCGCTGGCGATCTACGAGCGCGCCGCCGGGCAGGACCCCTCCGACGCAGAGCCGCTCTATGGCGCGGCGCTCTCCCAGTACCTCCTCGGCCGCGACGGCGAGGCCTCCAAGCTGGCCGGTCAGGCCCTGGCGGCTGAGGCCAAGCACGCCTCGGCCTCGCTGCTGTTGGGCTATCTGGAGCTGCTGGCGGCTCACGAAGCCGAGGCGCGGGCTCACTTCGCGGCTTGCCTGGCGTCGGCTCCCGACTCGGCGGCCGCCGCCGATGTCCGGCAGATCGTCGCCCAGCTTCGCGAGAAGCCCTGACCGGGCTCTAGCCGACCAGGGACAGATGGGTCGCCAGCACGAAGGCGCTGGCGAAGCCGTCCTCGTCCACCGCAAAGACCTCCAGGCTGGGCGAGACAGCCAGCGCCGACAGCCCTTGAATCGGCGGCAGCTCGCCCACCACCGCGCCGGTGGAGAGGTCCAGCGCCCGGACCGGATCACCGGGGGCCACCACCACGGCTCGGCGCACCTGCGGCGGAAGGGCGCGATCGAGCTCGAGGCCCAGCGCGCCGGCGCGCCACAGGAATCGCCCGCGCCCGTCGAGGCACACCACCCCGCCGTCGCGCAGCCCGAGCAGCAGCCGCCCGCCGCACACCGACAGCGCAGGCATGCCTGGCGCCCTCTCGACCCGGTACTGGAACAGCTCGCGCCCGGACGGCGAGAGCGCCACAACCGAGGGAACGCCTTCGCTCAGCCCCGGAACCAGGATCCGGCGACGCCAGACCAGCGGCGCTCCCGCGCTCTCCAGCGGCAGCGGGCGGGTCAGCAGGGGACGGCCGCTCAGCTGGTCGACCGCGAGCAGGAACAGCGCCCCTTCGCGGCGGCCCAGCGCGCAGACCATCCCGGCGCCCACCGCCAGCGGGCCTTCGAAGGCCATCCCGGCCCGAACCCTGAAGGCGAGCGAGCCATCGCCGGGCTCCAGGGCATAGAGCGAGCCTCCGTCGGCGGCGACGTAGAGGCGATCGGCGGCGGTGGCGAGGCTGACCGAGACTGCCTGGGGCGCCTGGTAGCGCCAGGCGATCGCCCCGGTCGGCAACTGCACCAGCCCTGCGGTGTGGCCTTCGAAGGCGCAGGCGACCGCGTCGCGCCCGCGGGACTTCATCGCCCCGCAGCAGCCCGACAGGCGGGAGTGGCCGCGCTCGCCCAGGTCGCGCGAGAACAGCGGCGCGCCTTCGTCGGAGTAGCCGACCAGCTTGCGCCCCACGGTGGCGACCACCCCGCCGTCGAACGACTCGAGGTGCTCCGAGCGGACGATGGCCTGGCGGGCTCCGGTGCGCGGCTCGATCCAGCAAGCGCGCGTTTCGCCCGCCAGAATCAGCGAAGTGCGCGTCAGGCGCGCCGCGCGGGCCCGCTCGCCCAGCTCGGTGCCCTGCCAGGACGGACGAAAGCGCATCTTCTTGAGCGCGCCGGCGGCGAGCGGGGACTCGGGCTCCAGGCGCGGAGTGCGCGGTGCGCGGTCCCTGGGCTGGTCGGCGAAGAGGTTGCCGGACTCGAGCTCGGCCAGCTGCGCCAGCTTCTCGCGGGCTCCCTCTTCGAGCGTCGAGAGATAGGGGTTGCGCGCCTGGGCCCGATTGCGGGCGCAGACCGCGCCGCAGAAGTCGAGCGAGGCCTGCAGGAAGGCGCGGGCGAGCGCGTGTGGATCGCAGGGCAGGGTGCGCCCGGCCAGCTCGAGAGCTCCGTCGCGCAGCGCCAGCTTGAGCGGTCCCAGCGGAGCCGGCCATTCCCAGGTGAGCTCGCCGACCTCGGCGGCGCGGATCAGATCGGCGGCGGCCCGCGACAGGTCGGTGAGCACCAGGAACGGCGGCGCCGAGCCTAGCCGGTGGCTCGCGCCTTCGGCGAACTGGAGGGCGACCTCGCCGGGAAACAGCAGCGAGTAGAGGTCGGCCCCGCGTCGATAGGCCGCGACCCGATCGTGCTCGTCTAAGAGGTTCAAGGCGACCGAGGGGACGGACGGGGAGGGGGCGCGCACCGCAGCGGGAGTCAGCGGCGAGGCCGGGCTGATCGCGGACGCCTTCTTCGCAGGCAGTTGAGCAAGCTTGCGCAGGCTCTTGGCGCGCCTGGCCAATCGGCTGGCAAGAGGCGTTCGGGCGAGCGCGGGATCGATTTCGCCGAGGTCGGAAAGGAGCGCCTCGGCGCAGCCGGCGACCGCCAGCTGCAGGGCCGCCAGCTCGACCTCGATCTCGCCGGCGAGCAGCCGCGCCGGCCGGGCCAGCGCGACCAACGACAGCCGCACCCTTAGCTCATGGCGCCCCAGCACCAGCTCGGCGCCGCCCAGGGAGACCTGGCCGGCGCCCGCCGGGTCGCGCGAGAGATGAACGGCCAGTGCCGACAGCTCGTCCACCGCCTCGAAGAGCGAGGCCTCGCTCAGCCCACGGCTCAGGTTGACGCCGTCCAGCTCGATGCCCAGCGAGTCGAGCACGCTCGGCAGGGCCGATCGCTTCCCGCCCAGGCGGCGCAGCGCCTCAAGGTAGGTCGGGTTCAGCTTCCAACTGCTGCCTGGGATGATCTCGAGCATCGGGCTGTCGAGCGCTCGGCCCAGGTTCTCGGGCGCCGGCGCCGGCCCATCCTACGCGAAGCAGTAGGCAATGTTCGATTGACTTCCACCGGAGGTCTTCCTATCCTCCCGCGGCCTACTGATGCGGGTGGACCGCAGAAGGGGCCGGAATTCTGGCGGATTTGGCCGTGTGGGCCAGGTACGCCCGGGGGCTCGAGGCGCGAAGGAACGGGCCGCCCACCTGGCTTGGATGCGAGGTGGCCTCGAGTTCGCCCCGTCAGGGTCCGACACGGACCCGAACCCAAGGTCCATGGGTTTTCGATGACATTCTACGAAGCCGCCCTTCGCGTCCTGGAGCGCGAGGGCAAGCCGCTGCACGTCAACAACATCATCGAGGTCGCGATCCGGGAGAACCTGCTCTCCCACGTCGGCAAGTCGCCGGAAGAGGTGATGCAGAGCCGCCTCTTGGCGATGGCCCGCCGCCACGCCGACCGCAAGATCGTGGCCACCGCGCCGCAGACCTACGGCCTGGTGGACTGGGGCATCCCCGAGGATCCGGCGGCGCTCGAGGTGGCGGTCGAGCCCAAGCGCGAGGAGGGCCCGCCGCTTCGCCCTGTCGAGCGCCACCCGATCGCTTCGCCGGAGAAGGCCCGGATCGCCGGCCGCGGAGAGCGCGGTCGCAAGCGCCGCGAGGAAGAGGAGGGGCGCAAGCGCCGCAAGCTGCCGCCACTCCCCGAGGTCGCCTTCGAGATCCTGTCGGCGGCCTCCGGGCCGATGTCGGCGGTGGATCTGGCGGCCGCGGCCCGCGACCGGGAGCTGGTCACCGAGGACCTGGGCGCCGAGGCGCTGCTGCACGCCTGCAAGGAAGAGAATCGGCGGCGCGGCGAGGCCGGGCGGCGCCCGGCGTTCAGCATCGGCCCCAACAACGAGATCGGCCTGGAGAAGGCCGGCGAGGGCGGGGTGGAGCTGGAGGCCGCCGTCGCGTACGCGATGGGCATGCCGCTGGTCGGCGGGCCCAAGCGCGAGGAGGCGCGCGGCCCCGGTGCCTCGCGCATCGTCTCGCAGGCGCTCGAGCACCGGCGGCAGATCCTGCGGCTGGTGCGCCGCCGCCTGGGCGAACTGGATGCCTTCGGCTTCGAGAAGGCGGCGGCCTTCCTGCTGGAGCAGAGCGGCTTCCGCGAGCTGCGCTCCATCAAGCGGCTCAAGGACGGCTCGCTGATGTCCGCCAAGAAGCGCGAGGGGCTGGCCGACCTGCGCTACGCCATCCGCCTGCACCGCGGCCACGAGGAGATCTCCAAGGCCGACGTCGAGGAGCTGCGCCGCGACATGGGCCAGGCCGGCGCCCAGCTGGCGGTCATCGTCGCCCCCGGCGACGCCCACCGGGACGCGCGCCAGGAGGCCCAGAACGCAGGCCAGGCCCCGGTCATCCTGCTGTGCGGCGAGGCCCTGGCCGACCGCTGCGCCGAGAAGAAGATCGGCACCTCCACGATGACGGTCGAGGTGCTCGACCTGGACGAGGAGTTCTTCAAGCGCTGCCGCGAGCGCGGCCGCGAGGAAGAGCGCCGGCGCGGCGGCGAGCCGCGGCCCGAGCACGCCGAGCGCGAGG
>JBBIQS010000081.1:0-36082 GCA_037442205.1 Myxococcales bacterium | reverse complement strand
GGCTGTGCGGGAGGGACTCCGAGGAGCTGCCGCGCGAGCCGGTGATCGTTCGGCTGTCGCCGGCGACTTTCGCCGCGGACGGGAGGCTGTCGGGCTGGGCGCTGGTCGAAGGCAGGTTTCAGCCCGGCGCGAAGGAACAGTCTCTCGCGCTGGCGCTCGAAACCTGGGGCCCGGCGAAGGCGAAGCCATCCGCCGACGCGTCAGAAGGGGTCGTCCCCGCGCCGACCGCGCACCTCGCGTACCGGATTTCGCCCGATGAGCTGTCGAGCCGGCTGGTGCGCCTGTGTTTCGGCCCGGGCTGCCAGGAGAACCCGCCCTCCAACTCGACGTTCGCCGACCTCGACCGCTTGCGCAGCGCCGCCGTCGCCGCAGGAGCTGCCGTACGGCTGCGCAGCAAACCCACCGCCAACGCGCCCGACGTGTGGGCCCCGGTGCGCCTCGCATCCGCGGAAGACCGGCCGCCTGATTTGGTGCTGGCGACCGCGCGCGGCCCGGCCCTCGAGCCTTCCGGATCCGGCAACTGGCCGCGCTGGCAGCGCCTCTTCGACGAGATCGCGACAGCCGACCGCTATAGAGCCTTCCGCGACGAGCTCCAGGCGATGGGGCTGCGCATGCCGCGCCTGGTGATCTCCTCGTCAGATGCGCGAGCCCCGACGCTCATGGTCACCAACGACGCGTTGGCGATGGCGGCGGATGCCGCGGCGGCTCGCCGGGCCTTCGATGCCGCTGGAACCGCGACGCCCTCGGGCCTGGGACGGGTTCGGGAAGTCTCGGCGCTTGGCCCGACCACGGTGTTCTCGCTGCTCGAGTTGCCTCTTTCGCCGTCGCTGGGCAAGGCAGCAGGAAAGCTCGGAGCACTGGCGCACGTCGAGCAGGGGGAGCCCGCGCACGGCAGCGCCGCGGAAGTTGCCCGTCACCAGGTGTTGATGCGCGAGGGGTTCGATGCTCCGGGCAGGCCGTTCCTCGTGCTTGGGATGGAGGGAATCGGCGAGGCCCTGACGCCGGGAACCGCACGCTACGAGCCGGTCACAGCCCTGGCGCTGTTGCGCGCCATTGCCTGGGGAGCGCAGCGCATCCGCGACGGCACCACTGGTTCGTCGCGCTTGACCGCTCAACGCAAGCCGGTTTCGCAAGTCGCCACACCGCTGATGACGCCCGCCGACGCCTACGAGGCGGTGCGCTCTTCGGCGCGCAGGCAAGATGCCACGCTGCTGTGCGGCTTGGGGCTATGCCTCTTGGCAACCGCGGCGATCGTCGTCCGACGCGCCCCTCGGCCTACTGCGAAGCCATAGCGTCTGGCCAAGGCGAGCCCGGGCGTCCTTCGCCTTTACAGCCGGTGCTCCCAGCGCCCTCTCTCGAATCCCGGCGCTGCGCGCCTCCGCTCGGGAACGAGCGGAGGCGCGGCAAGTCGCACTTCTCTGTGCGCCCCAACCCACCTCAGATGCGATCGATCCGCGCCTTGAGCGGCGGCGCCCACACCTTCTGCTCGGCGGTGTAGTAGAGGTAGGCCGACGACGCCGGGGCGGTGTAGCTGCCGGGCACGTTGGCTACCAGATCCAGCGCGATCTCCTTCACTGCCTTGGGCGGCAGGGCGCGGAAGTAGACGATCACCTCGCGCTCTCGGGTCTCAAAGAAGTCGATGGCCTTCTTCTCCACCAGTTCCTTGAGCTGCCAGGTCTGGTAGCTCAGCCCGCCGGGGATTCCCACCCGCACCAGCGTCATCGGCAGACCCTGATCGCGCGTGTTCTCCACCTTGGCGGTCACTCGCAGCGTCTCGCCCATCTTGGCGGCGTCCTTGGCGGCCACGGTGGTCAGCTTCAGCGGCACGTCCGGGCTGCTCGCCGGGTCGTTGGACCGGTATTCCATCGACAAGGTGAACGGGAGCGACAGGGTGCTGGTCAGCTTGAGCTCCACCGGGTTCTCGCCCTCGCCGAAGTACTTGCCCAGGTCGTCGAGGACGATCGGATCCTTGCGCCCCTTCTCGAAGCGGACCTTCCCCACCTCCTTGCCCTTCACGTAGACCGCAATCTCTCCGCCGGCGGGCATCTGCCGGCTGGCCTTGTCGTAGGCGGTCAGCGCCTTGAGCGACAGGATCGTGGCCTGGGTGTTGCCGTAGCCGCCGAAAGCGTCGCGCGCGGAGGCCAGCCACTGCACCGCCGACCGCACCGCCGCCTCCTGCCCCTTGGCCGACAGCAGCGCCAGGATCGAAAGCGAGGTGGTCTCCACGTCCAACGCCTTCCCGCCGGAGCGGGTGATGGAGTGCGTGGTCCCGTGGAAGCTGCCGTCGCTCTTCTGCAGGCCGGTGAGCTTCTTCACCAACACCTGGGCGTCGCTCCCCGAGGGATTGACGTTGAGCTGGGCCTTGGCCGCCAGCGCGATCACGTAGGCATCGCCGCTCACCAGCGCGTTGGCGGTCACCTTGGCCAGCTCCGGCCCCAGATCCTTCTGCCCGGCCTCGGTCAGCGACCAGACGACGTAGGCGTTGGTCACCTCCTCGCTCGCGCCGCCAAAGGAATCCAATGCCTGGGGATTGCGCGCGAAGCCTCCCTTGCCGTCCCGCCGCGACAGCAGCCAGCGCGCGGTGCGCTGGATCATCTCTTCATTGACGTTGCCGTAGACCCCGCGCATGTCGGCGAACTCCATCAAGCCGTAGGCGGTCAGCGCCTCGTGCCCGGGGTTGCCGCCGAACCACTCGTAGCCCTTGGACGGGCTCTCGTAGGCGGCGATCTTCTTGTACCCCCGGTCCAACAGCCCGCTGGCCCGGGTCAGGATCGCCGGTTCGGCGGCGTCATGCTCCTGCAGGTAGCGCAGCACCATGATGTTCGGGTAGTTCGACGAGCTGGCCTGCTCGAAGCACCCGTACGGCTCCTGCATGATCGACTCGAGCCCGGTGAGCATCGAGGCCAGCGGCGAGGGATAGAAGGTCGCCTTGGCGGTGATGCTCCCTTCCAGCGCTCCCTTGAGCCACAGCGTCTTCTTGGCCTGCTTCTCCAGCGTCCCGGAGAAGGCCTCGCTGCGCGGGAAGCCCAGCGGCACCACCTTCAGCGTCCGCTTCAGGTCGTCCTTGAGCCCCTGCGCCTGGGCGGCGAAGGAGATCTCGGTCGGCCCGCTGCCCTTCACCTCCAAGGGATAGGTCAGCGTCTTCCCATTCTCCGCCGCCAGCTCGATTTCACCCGGCGCCACCTGCTCCATGAGCTTGAGCTGGCTGCCGAAGCTCGACTGCACCGCCACCTTCAGCGGTCCGCCCTGCTCGTTCTTGAGGGTCAGCGGCAGGTTCATCACGTCCCCGGCCGAGACCTCCAGCGGCAGCTTCACCTCCATGAAGAACGGCAGCTTGCTCTGGATCACCGTCTCGTCCCGCCCGGCCAAGCCGGTGGTCGACAGGCCCTCGCTGGTCACCTTGAAGCTGGTGATGGCGTCGGAGACGTAGAAGCGGACCTTGGTCTTGCCGTCGGCGCCGGTCTTCACCGACGAATTCCAATAGATGGTCTCGCGGAAGTCGGTGCGCGGGCCGTCGTAGGCGGCGGCGTAGCTGGGGACCGGGAAGACGCGCGCCTTCACCCACTCCACCGGCGGCGGGGCGGCGGCCATCGGCATGTCCCCGCCCATCTCGTCGGCGTCGGCGGCAAAGGCCTGCTGCAGCCGGGGCTTGCGCGCGATCTCCTTCTTCATCTCGGCGCGCTCCATCGGCATCGGCTCCGCCCGCATGGCGGCACCGGCCTGCTTCGGCATGGCCATCCCCATCGCCATCTGCTTGTCCGCCTTGGCCAGGTTGCCGATCGGGCCCCTCATCGGCGCCGCGGCGGGCTTGGGGGCTGCCATAGGCGGCATCGCGGGCGCCGGCGGGGGCTCCATCTCCGCTCTCGGCGCCTTGCGCTTGACGGCGAAGTCCATCGGCGCCGCCTTCTCTTCCAGGTCCCCCCTGAATCGCATCTTCCCGTCCCTCATCCCGCCAGCGCCGGCCAGGGCGCTGGCCACTTCCGACGGCCGCGGCGGCGGCGGAGCGAACACCTGCTGCCACTCGAAGCGCCGCCAGCCGCGGGTCCCGAGTAGCATCTCCATCGCCATCGGGGCTTCGGGCTTGTCCTGCTTGAAGTAGAAGTTCGGCTCCTCCACCTTCCCCGGCACTTCGGGCTCGAGGAACAGGTGCGCCAGCAGGTGGGCGGTCTTGTCGTCGGCGAAGCTGAGCACCGTGTCGTCCACCACCGCCATCGCCAGCTCCGCCGACACCGGCTTGCCGCTGAGATCGGTGGTCTCGACGTCGAGATTGACCTCTCCGCGCGGGACGTAGGTCGAGCGGTCGGCCTTGACACTCACCTTGAGGTTCTTGTTCCAGCCGCGGAACACCAACCGCTCGGCCAACGGCTCCAGCGTGTCGGTGAACAGGGTCACCCGAGCCACTCCCTGGGCGGTGGGGTCGGGAAACGCGAAGTGGACGACGGCCGGCGTGCCCGGATCGACCTTGGCGGTGGCAGTTCCCACGCGCCGCTCGCGCAGCATCGCCTCGACCACCACGGTGCGGGCCTCGGTGCAGTGGACCGCCGCCCGGATCGCCTTCTCCTCGCCCTTGGCGTCGTCGAAGGTGCGCAGGGTGCAGCCCTGCTCCTGGGCCATCGGCAGCGAAAACTGCTCGGAGATCCCCACCGGCTTGGTGATCGCCACCTTATAGGTGCGTCCGGTGGCCGGGGTGAGCTCGAAGCGGCCCATCCCGTCGTGCAGCGAGGTGAAGGTGGCCATGGTCTGGCCGTGATCGTCGACTATCTTGCCCTCGACGTCGGCCGGCTTGTCGATCAGGTTCTGCGCCGAGAAGTAGACCCGCGACGGGAGCGAGGCCACCAGGTCGCCGCCCTCGGGGAAGAAGGAGATCTTCAGACGGTTGAGGACGATCGGGACCCGCTTGGTCACCGATTCGGTGATCCCCGAGTCCTCGACCATCACCGACAGGATGCCGTCGCCCTTCTCGATGGCTTGCGGCAGCTTGATCTTGACCAGCCCGGCGCCCTTCTCGTCGGTCTTGACCTTGACCCGCGGCAGCTCGGCGCCGTCCAGGGTCAGAACCCCGGTCAACTCGCGCGCCGCGAACGGCTCGCCGGTGGGGCGCTTGACCTCGATGGTCGCCGAAACCTCGTCCCCGGGCCCGTAGGCCTTGCGGACGAACTCCAGCGTCTTCTTGAAGCGCGGGGCCTCGTAGGTGTTGACGATGAACTTGCGCTCGTCCTGCCCGCCGCGCACCGAAATGACCTTCAAGGTGTACTCGCCGCCCTCGATCTCGGCCGGCAGATCGAAGTCGGCGGCGGCCAGGCCCTCCTTGGAGGCGAACTGCTTGCTCTGGATGGTGGCGCCCTTGGGGTTGATCAGCTGGAAGATGACCGCCGACTCGCCCTTGAGGCCCGTCAGCGCGGCGGTATCGACCTCGGTGGCCCGCACCCACATCGTCTCCCCGGGCTGGTAGAGCGGCTTGTCCAGCTGAAGGTAGAAGCGCCGGCTGGCGTGGCCCTTCAGATGTTGGTCGAGCGCGGTCTCGAGCTTCTTCTGCGGCTCGCCCGAGGGCTGGATCCCGGCGGGAGCAGGCGCCGACTCGAGATTCACCACCGCTTTGGCCGGCTCCGAGGGCTCGGCGGTCGGGCTGGAGGCGTCGGCGGCCGTCGCCAGCGGCGCGACGGCGGTGGTTGAGCCGGCGTCGGGGGCCGCCGGCGGCGGCTGCGGCGGGACACAGGACCAGCTGAGAGCTGCGAAAAGGATCGCGGACGCCGTCCGCGCGCGGAAGTGCTGCGCCATGGTCTTCCTCCCTGCGGGAATCAGGAATCCCGCCAGATTTCAGGAACCTGCGCGAAGCGGCAGGTAGCGTACCTCCCGGCGGCAGAGGGTTCAACGCGCGGGGACGCGCCGCGATCTACGGCTCGCACGCTCGCTTCCGGAGATTTGAGCGCCGGCGATCGATCGTGTAGATGACTTCCCCATGAACCACACCCTCGGAACCTGGATTGCGCTGGCCGGATCGCTGGCCGCGCTTGGCTGCGACCAGCGGACCCCGGAGCGAACGGCCGCCGCGATGGGCGCCCGCCAGCTCGCCATAGCCGCGGTCGAGCGAAAGGACTACCCGGCGGCGATCGCCGCAGCCGAACTGGCCTCGCGCTACGACGCCACCGACCCTCGCCACTTGGATCTGGTGCTGCGGCTCAAGCTGGAGGCCCTCGCCCTCGACGACGCCCCTTCGAGCATCGCCACTCCGATGGAGGTCGAGACCTGGGCGCTGCTGATGCAGCAGCGCGATCCCTCGCGCTGGCACGTCTACGAGCTGGCGCGCGCCGGGGCGAAGGTGGCGAAGAGCGATCTCCAGGGTGCCGAGGTCCATCTGCGCGAGGCGCTCAAGCGCGCGCCCGATCTGGCCAAGGCCCACGCCATCCTCGGCAAGCTCCTGCTGGAGCAGGGCAAGATGGCCGAGGCGGTCCCGGAGTTGGAAGCCGCCGCCAAAGGCGAGCCGCGGCCGTCGGGAGTCAGCGCCAACCTCGGCCGGGCGTTGATCCGGGCGGGACGCACCCCGGAGGCGATTTCCCAGCTGCTGGCGGCCATCGCCGAGCACGACGCCGCCGATCTGCGACTCGATCTGAGCGCGGTGCTGCTGGCGCAGGGCAATCTCAACGGCGCCGGCGAGCAGCTGCGCAAGGCGCTGGAGCTCGATCCGCGCAACGGCGACGCGTACCGGCGCTACGGCGAGTGGCTGCTGGCCGCCGGGGACCTGAAGACCGCCGAATTGGCCTTTGCCAACGCCTCCAAGCTGGGGGCGGAGCCGCTGGCGACCTTCGGGATGGGGCTGACGATGCTGCGGCAGGGAAAGGCGGCGCAGGCCGCGCCCCTCTTCGAGGCCGTCGCCCGCCAGGCGCCGCAGCTCTTGGCTCCCGTCTATTTCGCCGGCGTCTCCTGGGCCGAGGCCGGCAAAGATTCCGCCGCTCGCGAGTGGCTCACCGGCTACCTGCAGCGCGCGGGCAACGATCCCTCGGAGGCAGAACGAATCAAGGACGCCTCCGCCCGGCTGTCGGCGCCCAAGGCTCCCGAGAAGAAGAAGCCCTGACCGGTTTCCCTGGGGCTGGTCTGGCGCCGGCTGCGCTTCCGTGCGCAGTGAGCGCACCGGCGCAGCCGCGGTAATGAAGAGCCCGCGGCGGAATTCGCCTCCGTCGAGCGCTCTTGACGCCGTTTGACAGCGTCGAAGTCCGACTTCTAGCATCCAAGTGTTCGGCAGAGCTTCGGGGAGGCTGCCGATGTTTCGCTTTCTTCGACTCCTCGCTCGATTTTCCCAAGGAGATCTCATGCGTTTTGCGCTTGCGTTGGTCGCGCTGCTGCCCGCTCTGGCCAGCGCCCAGGTTCCGGGAGTCGTCGGCTACCAGGGGCGGCTGCTCAGAGCGGACGGCACCCCGGAGTCCGGCTCGCAGAGCATAGGCTTCGCCCTCTACGCCTCGGCCACCGACACCAACTCCCTGTGGAACGAGACCCAGACCCTGGGCCTGAGCGACGGCTACTACGCTACCTTCCTCGGTTCCACGACCCAGTTCGGAAGCAGCGTCTGGACCGGCGCCGATCGTTACCTGGAGATCACCGTCGGCGGCGTGGCTTTGAGCCCTCGCCAGAGGGTGGCCTCCATCCCTTACGCGCTGGTGGCCGGCAATATTAAAGGTGGCACCGTCGACGCCAGCTCGATCTCGGTCGGCGGCAACACCGTCATCGACAGCGCCGGCAAGCTGACCGGCTCCGCCGCCTACTCCACCGCCACTGGCAGCGGCCTGACCGTCACCGGCAACTCCATCGCCCTGGCCAGCAGCGGCTGCCTCGACGGCCAGGTGCTGGCCTGGAAGAACAACGCCTGGACCTGCGCCAACGCCGGCGCTAGCTACACCGCCGGCAGCGGCATCCTCTTGAGCAACGGCGCCTTCTCCGTCGATCCGGCGGGCAACAGCTTCGTGCACAACCAGGCCGCCACCGCCCAGAACGCCACATTCAACGTCTCGGGCACCGGCACGGTGGGCAGCGACCTCTCTGTCGGCGGCGGGAGGGGCGCGCGGTTGGCAGCCACCGGCAGCGCTCCGGTCAACGGGTCCGGCCTGGTCACCGGGACCGCCGGCAGCGGCACCGTCACCGCCAGCACCGGCACCGCCTTCCTCGCCGAGGTGGCCGTGGGCGACGTGGTCCTGTTCGGGACGACGACCCAGTATCAGGTCACGGCGGTGTCGGGCACCACGCTCACCGTCACCCCGCCGCTGGCGGCCAACGTGGCCGGCAGCTTCACGGTCGTGAAGCCCATTGCGCGCCTCAACGCCGCCAACGGAGCCGCCGCGGTGTTCGTCAACTCCCAAGGCATGGTGGGAGTGGGAACGATGAACCCCAACCGCGCGCTCACGGTCGGCGGCGGAGGCGAGCTCTCGCTCGTTCGCCAGACCAGTGGCTACACGTTCATCAACGTGGCCGACACCGCGGGCAACGGCAGCGGAAGCCTGCAGCTGCGCGGCATCGACGCCAGCGGGACCGTGGGCAAGAACCTCAATCAGCTCGATCTCGTGGCCACCATGACCACTGTCGCCGGCAACCTCAACGTCAACGGCGCCTACATCCCCGGCTACGCGACCTGGGGAAGCACCGGCGCCGGCGGCGCGGCGATCACCAACGACAACGGCCCCTACAAGGCGCTGATGCTCGTCGGAAACAACAGCGGCAACGGGAGCTCGCGCGAGGTCGGGGTTTGGGACAACCTGACGGTCTCCAACAATGAAACCGTCAACGGCGTGATGCGGGTCAATGGCGGCGGCGGCGGCCAGACCGCGGCCATCATCGCCCCCGGCGGCACCTACGAGACCGACTGGCCTGCCGGCTGGGGCGGCGGCCTGGCCACCTGGGACATCAACGCCGCCAGCCTGCACTACAGCGGCCTGTCGCAGCGCTCCGACCGGCGCCTCAAGACCGACATCACCTCGCTCGACCAGGCAGCCGTCGAGACGCTGATGAAGCTGCGCCCGGTCTCCTACCACTGGAAGGACAAGCGCGACGCCAAGCTCCACTACGGCTTCATCGCCCAGGAGGTGCAGGCGGTGATCCCGGACCTGGTGGACACCGGCACCGACGCCCAGCACACCCTGTCGATGAGCTACCAGGACCTGACTTCCTTCCTGGTCAAGGCCACCCAGGACCTGAAGAGCGAGAACGACCAGCTGAAGAAGCGCCTGGACGCCCTCGAAGCCAGGCTGGCCGCCTCGGCGAAGGCCCCGTAGCCGGTTCTGGCGGGTCTGCTTCCCGGATGCCGGAGCGGAAAACCGCTCCGGCATCGTCTGTTGCGGGGGCGGCGCGACGAGCTGCGAATGGCGGAGCACCCCTGGGAGCCCTGCCCTGGCCACCATGTTTCCGCGAGCGAAGCGGTGCAGCCGCGGAAGCGAAGGACCGCGGATTCATTGGTGCGCTCGGGACGCCGTTTGACTGCGTCGAAGTGCGACTTCTAGCATCCAGGTGTTCGGCAGAGCCTGGGGAGGTTGCCGGCGTGGCGTCTGCTCCGCCTCCTCGCTCGATCTTCCAAGGAGATCTCATGCGTCTCGCGCTCGCGTTGGTCGCGCTGCTGCCGGCTCTGGCCAGCGCCCAGGTCCCAGGGGTCATCGGCTATCAGGGGCGGCTGCTCAAAACGGACGGATCCCCGGAGTCCGGCTCGCAGAGCATCGGCTTCGCCCTCTACGCCTCGCCCACCGACACCAGCTCCCTGTGGAGCGAAACCCAGACCCTGGGCCTGAGCGACGGCTACTACGCCACCTTCCTCGGCTCCACGACCCAGTTCGACAGCGCCGTCTGGACCGGCGCCGATCGCTACCTGGAGATCACGGTCGGCGGCGTGGCCTTGAGCCCCCGACAGCGGGTGGCCTCCATCCCCTACGCGCTGGTGGCCGGCAACATCAAAGGGGGCACCGTCGACGCCAGCTCGATCTCGGTCGGCGGCACCACCGTCATCGACAGCACCGGCAAGCTGACCGGCGCCGCCGCCTACTCCGCCGCCAACGGCAGTGGCCTGAGCGTCACCGGCAACACCATCGCCCTGGCCAGCAGCGGCTGCAGCAATGGACAGGTCCTGGCCTGGCAGAACAACGCCTGGGCCTGCGCCAACCCCGGCAACACCTACACCGCCGGCAGCGGGATCCTCCTCAGCAACGGCGCCTTCTCGATCGATCCCGGCGGCAACAGCTTCGTGCAGAACCAGTCCACTGCCGCCCAGAACGCCTCCTTCAACGTCTCGGGCTCCGGCGCGGTGGGAGGAGACCTCTCCATCGGCGGCGGAGCGGGGGCTCGGGTGGCGGCCACAGGCAGCTTCCCGGTCAACGGAACCGGCCTGGTCACCGGGACCGCCGGCACTGGCACCGTCACCAGGAGCAACGGCACCTCCTTTTTCAGCGAGGTGGCCGCGGGCGACGTCATCACCTTCGGGACGGGCTTCGCCCAGTACCAGGTCACCTCGGTGTCGGACTCGGCGCTCACCGTGACCCCGCCGCTGGCGACCAACGTGGGCAGCGCCTTCAGGATCGTGAAGCCCGTTGCGCGCCTCACCTCCACCAACGGGATCGCCGCGCTGTTCGTCAACTCCCAAGGCATGGTTGGAGTGGGAACGACGAATCCGAACCGGGGGCTGACCGTCGGCGCAGGGGAAATCTCGGTCGTCCGGCAGACCAATGGCTACGGGTTCATCAACGTGGCCGACACCACGGGCAACGGCGGCGGGAAACTCCAGCTGCGCGGCATCGACTCCGCCGGGTCCGCGGGCAAGGCCCTCGATCAGCTTGATCTCTTGGCTACCACGACGGTGGTCTCCGGTCGGCTGTCGGTGGGCGCGATGGGCAACACCTGCACCACCGTCGTCGGTCCGTGCGGCGCCGGCACCTTCAACCAGCCCACCTACTACCTGGACCGCGTCTCGGGCGACTGCGGCGATGGCTACTACATGCGCGGCTGGAGCTTCGCCCGGTGCGGGACCCTGAACACCGCCACTGAGGGCCTGCAACTGGTGATGACCTGCTGCAGGTAGCCCCGATCGCAGAGCAGCCCTCATCGAATGCCGGAGCGGAAACCCGCTCCGGCATCTTCCTTTGCGGGTCCGGCCTGATGAACGGCCGACGGTTGGGGCGCCGTTCGCGCGTTCACGCTCCCAAACGGAGGTCGGGCCTCGTGTAAGATCGGTCTGTCGAGGCCGCGCCTGCGGCGGAAGGCGCCCTATATAAAGGAGGCGAGCGATGGACGACGTCCTTGCGATGGTGATGGCCGGCGGTGCCGGCGAGCGGTTGCGGCCGCTGACCGATGTGCGGGCCAAGCCGGCGGTCCCCTTCGGCGGCGCCTACCGGATCATCGACTTCACCCTGTCGAACTGCATCAACTCCGGCATCCGGCAGGTCTACATCCTCACCCAGTACAAGTCCCACTCCTTGAGCAACCACCTCAAGAGCGGCTGGAACTTCATCTCCCGCCGGCTGGACCAGTTCATCGACGAGATCCCGGCGCAGATGCAGCGCGGCAAGAGCTGGTACTCGGGCACCGCCGACGCCATCCGCCAGAACATGAGCTTCATCGAGGAGACCACCCCGCGGCTGGTGCTGATCCTCTCCGGCGATCACATCTACAAGATGGACTACCGGCTGATGACCCGCTTCCACGACGACCGCCAGGCGGCGCTGACAGTGTCGGTGATCCGCGTCCCCGCCGAGCAGGCCCGCAACAACTACGGAGTGCTCGAGGTCGACGACCAGGGACGGATCATCGGCTTCGAGGAGAAGCCGGCCAACCCCAAGACCATCCCCGGTACCACCATGTGCCTGGCGTCGATGGGCCTGTACACCTTCACCCGCGAGGCGCTGCAACGGGCGCTGGGCGCCAACGAGCTCGACGACTTCGGCAAGCACATCATCCCGGCGATGATCAAGCAGGGAGAGCCGGTCTACGCCTTCGACTTCTCCACCAAGAACCACATCGAAGACTACGAGATGGTGATCAAGGACGGGGTGCGCTCGCGCCAGCTGGTGGAGCGGGCCAGCGACTCCGACTACTGGCGCGACGTGGGCACCCTCGACTCGCTGTGGCTGGCCAACCTGGACCTGGTCAGCGCCAAGCCGCGCTTCAACCTCTACGGGCAGCGCTGGGCCATCTTCAACTGCCCGCTGCACTTCCCCCCGGCCAAGTTCGTCCACGAGGTCCCCGGACGCACCGGCTCGGCGATGAACTCGATCGTCAGCGAAGGGGTGATCATCAGCGGGGCCACGGTGCGCAACTCGGTGCTCGGCCCCGGGCTGTACGTCCACAGCTTCGCCCTGATCGAGAATTCGGTGCTGATGGGCGGCTCGCTGCGCGGCGGGGTGATCACCGAGACCTCGATCGGCCGCAAGTGCAAGATCCGCAATGCGATCATCGACAAGAACGCCCAGCTCTCCGAGGGCACGGTGATCGGCTACGACCGCGCCGACGACGAGAAGCGCGGGCTGCGCACCCAGTCCATCGCCGGGACCACCGAGTACGTGGTGGTGGTGCCCAAGGACCACCGGATGTAGCCGCGGGGACCATCCGCGTGGGCGGGCTGGGGACCTTCGCCCTCCCGCCGTTCGCGAGTATCATGGCTCGGTAGGACCGTTCCTTTCGGAGGGGGGCGGGAGCCGTGCTGCGATGGATGGCCAGGACGCTCTAAAGCGGCGCGTCGCCGAGCTGGAGCTGCAGCTGGCCCGGCTGCAGCAGACCAACGCCACCCTCCAGGACGAGCACTCCCGCATCGTCGAGGCGCTCAAGCTCTCCGAGGAGCGCTTCTCCAAGGCCTTCTACGCCACTCCCGACGCGCTGAACATCAGCCGCCTCTCCGACTACGTCCACGTGGCGGTCAACCCCGGGTTCACCGCCCTCACCGGCTATTCTGAGCAGGAGGTGGTCGGCCGCTCGGCCAGGGAAATCAACCTGTGGGCCGACCGCGCCGACCGCGAGCGCATGGTCCAGCAGCTGCGCGAGAAGGGGACGGTGGACAACCTCGAGGCGCAGTTCCGCAGCAAGGACGGGACGCTGCGCTGGGCGGTGATGAACTCGCGGATCATCCACATCGCCGGCGAGGCCTGCGTACTGTCGATCACCCGCGACGTCTCCGAGACCCGCCGCGCCCAGCGCGAGCGCGACGCCATGCAGCAGCGGCTGCAGGCGGTGGAGCGGACCGAGGCCCTGGGAATGCTGGCCGGGGGCATCGCCCACGACTTCAACAACCTTTTGACGCCGATCCTGGGCGCGGCCTCGCTGCTGCTGGGCGACGAGCGCCTGCCGCGCAAGGCCCGCGACGAGGCGGCGGCGATCATGGACGCCGGCGAGCGCGCCGCTGACCTCACTCGGCAGATCCTGGCCTACAGCCGCAAGCAGCTGCTCAACCTGGAGCTGCTCGACCTGAACTGCGAGATCTCCCGCACCGAGCGCATGCTGCGCCGGGTGATCGGCGAGGACGTGCGCATCCAGCTGGAGCTGGCGCCCGGGTTGCCGGCAGTGAGCGCCGACGCCTCGCAGATGCAGCAGATCCTGCTCAACCTGGCGGTCAACGCCCGCGATGCCATGCCCGGCGGCGGCAAGATCATCCTCAAGACCGCGACCTTCACTCCCGACCAGCCCATCCGCGCCGCCCGCGGGTTGCGCGAGGGGCTACACGTGCTGCTCGAGGTGAGCGACACCGGCTCCGGGATGAGCGAGGAGACGCTGCAGCGGGCGTTCGACCCGTTCTTCACTACCAAGGGGCCGGGAAAGGGCACCGGGATGGGGCTGGCTACGGTGCGCGGCATCGCCGAGCAGCACGGCGGGGCGATCTGGGCGGAGAGCGCGCCGGGGAAAGGGTCCACCTTCATCGTCTGCCTCCCGGCGGCCCAGGGGGCGGCCGCCGAGAAGTCGAAACAGGCCGCGCGGCGGTGCAAGGGGAAGGAGCTGGTGCTGGTGGCCGACGACGACGCCGCGGTGCGCGAGGCGGTCAAGCGGCTGCTGGAGTCCGACGGCTACCGGGTGATCGCCGCCAAGGACGCCGCCCAGGCGCTGGCGGTGGTCGAGCAGTTGGGGAAGGCCCCCGACCTGCTGATCACCGATGTGGTGATGCCGGAGATGGACGGTCGCGAGCTGCGCGACAGGGTCGCTCACCGCTATCCGCGCCTCAAGACGCTGTTCATGTCCGGGCACGCCGAGAACGTGCTGGCGCCGCACGGGGCGCTGGATGAGGGGCTGCGGCTGATCCACAAGCCGTTCGCCGCCGCGGCACTCTCCTCCGCGGTGCGCGCCGCCCTCGACGAGACCTGACGGCCTCCGCGTTGACACTTCGCGCCCTCCGGCGCTCAAGATCGACCGGGTTCAGGGGGGCGACCGGCTCCCGACTCCACAATTTCGATGGTTTGCCACGGCGCAGGGCGGGCCAACCCGGGGAGCGCGATGAGCAAAGAGCGACGGCTGTTGGTCCTTTCGGCGCTGGCGCTGTCGGCGTGCTCGGATTTCAACCTGGCGGGGCTTCCCTCCTCGCCTCCCGCCCCGCGCCTGGACGAGGCGGTGCCGGCGCGGGCATTCGCCAGTCAGGCGGTAGAGCTGCGCGGCGCCTATTTCGACGCCGAGCGCGGCGAGAGCCCCAAGGTCAGCGTCTGCGGCCAGCCGGTGCGGGTAGCCGCCTCGAGCGCTACCAGCGCGACCATCGACCTGCCGCACTATCCACCGGGAAAGTGCGAGGTGCGGCTGTCCACCTCCGGCGGCGAGGCGCTGCTCGCCAGCTTCGAGCTGCTGGGCGAGGGGCACCTCCAGGGCGGCGGGGTGATGGGCAAGGCCAAGCTGGCGACCCTGCCGTTCAACGTGGCGGTGGCCGGGCAGACCGCGCTGGTCACCGACGCCGCGCTGGGCACCCTGGTGGCGCTGGACAGCAACCATGTCCCCACCTTCCTGTTCATCGATCCCGGCCTGCAGGTGGCACCGGTGTCGCTGGCCGTCCGCGACGACGGCAACGCCGCGCTGCTGACCTACACCGTCCCCGAGTCCAAGGCGGGAAGCGGGCGCGACTTCCGGCTGGCGGCCTTCGCCAACTGCTCGGGGCAGTGGACTCTGCTCGGCCGGGCCACCACCAACGTCCCCAACGTGATCTCGCTGGCCCACTCGCGCGTCCTGCAATCCTTCCTGGCGCTGACCGACGCCGGCCAGCTGCTGAAGGTGCCCGACATGCGGGGAGCGAGCTGCCAGAGCCAGGTTCCCCAGTACTCCTCGGTGGCCAACCTTGGTCCGATGGCCGCCGGCGCCCGGGTCGCGGTGATGGACGGCATCGCCAACGCGGTGGTGGCGGTGGCCTCGGGCGCTTCGGCCACGGTGTGGGACGTTCCCGGCCCCACCGGCAGCTGGACCGCCCACTCCGTGTCGCTGCCCGGCCGGTCGCTGATCGGCGTGGACATCGTCCCGCGGCAGGGCGGACCGCTGGCGGCGCTGCTCGACGCCGCCGGCGAGCTGGTGATGGTCGACTACCGCAACGGCGGGACGGTCACCCAGCGCTCCCCGGTGCTGGCCTGGGCCAACGACCTGCGCGCCAGCGGCGGAAAGCTCTACGTCCTGGAGAAGCAGAAGCAGATCCGCGTCTTCGACAGCTCCGGGATCCAGCTCGGCACCATCGCCACCTCGGCGATGCCGATGCAGATCGCCCCCAGCGGCCAGCGCTACCTGTGGGCGACCACCTGGAGCGAGGATCTCAACGGCTCGATGCTGCTGGTCGACGGCGACGCGCTGGGGATCCTCACCAGCGTCTCGGTCACCCCCACCCTGGCCTCGGCCGACTTCGTCGAGGCCATCTCCGCGGTGGTCGGCCCCTCGCCGCAGCTGAGCGCGGCGGTGTTCCTCGGCTCGCCGACCAGCGGAACGGTCGGGGTGATGCCATTGGTCGACGGCTTCCACGCCCAGTTCAGCGCCGCCAACGGCAACCGGCTGGCCACTGCCGGCTGCTCCGAGGTCGCCGGAGGCACCTGCAGTCCGCTGATGGCCACCGTCACCCTCGACGCCGCCGGCAGCAGCAGCCCCGCCGCCCACCAGTCGGGCTCGACCTCGCCCGCGCTCGCCCTCAAGCCCTATGCGGACGGCTTCATGGTCCTGCGCCAGGTCGGCTTCGAGAAGCTGGGCACCGCGGGCTGCGGCGCCGAGAAGCTCACCGGCTGCCTGACCTCGTTCGCCGACCTGTCTCTGCCCAGCTATCCCGCCGAACTCATCCCTGCCACGCCGGTCGCCGATGCCTTCGCCCCGGTCTCCGCCGATGGCTCGGTTTACGTGGCGCAGTTTGCGCGCGGCGCCGACGGCGATCTGCTCGCCGCCCGGGTTGGCGCGAATGGGAAGACCATCTCCAAGCTGCTGGGGAAGGCGGGCGCGGGCTGGTTCACCAAGGAGATCTCGACTTCCTGGGACGGTCGGCTGGTGGCGCTGCTGGGGATCAAGCTCGATCCGGCGACCGCGCTGGCCTCCTCCCACCTCGCGCTCTTTTTCGACGGCCAACGGGTCACCGACAAGCCCAGCGATCTGGTGCCGATCGACGTCTCCATGGGCGGTGCGGTCTCGGTGGCGGCCGCTCCCGACGGCGCGGCGGTCTACGTGGGCACCAGCAACGGGTCGGTGAAGGTGCTCTCCTCGGCCGACGGCGCCTGGCAGACGGTGACGATCAGCGATTACGCCACCGTGGGCAGCTGGGGCCAGAGCATCTCCGCCCTGCGGATGACCACCGACGGCCGACACCTCGCCGGCGTGCTGGCCTCCTCGCCGCCGCAGATGGTGGTGCTGCAGTGATCGGCGGCGCGGTGGCCTGATCCGGTCGTCGGAGAGACGCCTCGCGGCCTCGCCCCTGCTTCCCGAAAAGCGGAGGGCGGCTCCCGGGCCCCCGCACGCGAGCACCGCCCTCGTTTGAAGCTTCGGAGCTCAGGGCTCGCGCCAGTAGAGGACGCCCACCTTCTTCGGATCCGGGCCGGCGGGAGCCCGCCATACCAGCTGCAGCTTGCCGTCGGCGCCGATCTTGGCCGAAACGAAGTTGGCGGTGGCGTCGTAGACGTCCTTGGGCACCCCGCCCACGACAAAGTGGCTGCTGTCGGTCGAGGTGAGCAGCTTCGGCTGCCCGAAGACGCCCGAGCCGTCGCCGGCGTTGGAGTTGAGGGCGGTCACCACCTTGCCCTGCGGCCCGATGGCGATGGAGGCGTAGAAATCGAGCGAGGTCTTGTGGTCGTGGGGAAGCGCGACCGGCGCGTCCCAGCTCGCCCCGTCATTGGATGCCACGAACCAGGCGGTGTTGTCGCTGGTGGCCCAGCTCGCGTCGCGGTTGAGCAGCACCACCGTCCTCGGCTTGGTCCCGTCGAAGGCCAGCTCGACCCAGGGATTGTCGGTACCGGTGGTGTCGGCGTTCTCGAAGATCAGCGACGGTGCGGCGGCGCCCGGGCGGACGAAGGTGGCGCGCATCTTCACGCCGCCCCCGTCCACCTGCCCCGCGCTGATCCAGGCCACCGCGGGGTTGCCCGCGCTGTCCACAGCGATCGAGGTGTTGGAGTCGAGGGCGTCGCCGTTGGCCGACGGCCCATTGCCCGGCAGCTCTGCCTCGGCGGTCCAATTCCCGTCCGCGCCCCGCGAGCGGTAGACGACGGCGCCGCATCCCGAGGTATTGCACAGCCGGAAAGGCTCGACGTAGGCGACGAACACCTTGCCGTTGGCCATTCCCAGGCCGGGAGAGGCCGGCTGGGGATCGGGATTCCTCACCTGCTCGACCCGGCGAGGTGCGGTCACCACCGTGGCCCCCTTCGCCAGCTCGGCGTAGCGGATCTCGTAGTGGTGCTCGCCGGCCAAGGTTCCGATGATCGCCTGGTAGGCCATCCCCACTGTGCCGTTGCTGGCATCGTAGGCCAGGGCGATCTGCCGGCCATTGCCGGTCTGGTCGCCGAAGGTGTCGACGACCATCGGCGCGCCCCACTTCCCGCAGCCCGCGTCCCAGCGGACCAGCCAAACCGAGATCTGGCTGGCACTGCCGTCGCCAGTGGTGGTCTGGTAGGCCACCACCGGCAGCCCATCGCCGTCGAGGGTCAGCACCGCGTGCAGGCCGTTGGCCTCGCCGGCGACCACCTGCGAGAGCCCCGACGGCGGTCCGCCCGGCTTGCACTGCGTTTCCTTGTCATTGCCGCTGCAGCCCGCCGCCGACAACGCCGCGACCGCCGCCATCAGACCTCCAGCCCATCCGAACCTCATCGTCTCGCCTCCTGGAATGACCTGCTCGCGCGCCGTCCCGCGCGCCGATTCGACGGGCACTCTCGGGCCAGGCAGGTTACAAATCGGTTATCGGCGCGAAAACGTCGAAATCCCGAGCCTTTTCAAATCTCTGCAATCCCATGAAGGCGGCGCTGTCCTACAAACGAGCTGTTCCGCGGGCCCACAAGCACGTGCTGCGCCCGGCGCTGATGCGGCGGCTGACCGAAACCTCGCTGCGCGCGCCGCTGACCTGGATCGCCGGGCTCCCCGGCGCCGGGAAGACCTCGCTGGTGGCGCGGTGGGTCGAGGAATCGGGCGCGCGCTGCATCTGGTACCGCCTCGACGAGAACGACGAGGACGTGGCCGGCCTGTTCGACGCCATCCGCCAATCGCTTGAAAGCCGCTCGCTGCCGGTCTGGTCTCCGGAGAACCAGGCCGACCTCGAGGAATTCGCCCGCGCCTTCTTCGCCGAGCTGGCGCGCGAGCCGGTGACCCTGGTGCTCGACGACTGCCACCGGGTGAGCGACCGCAGTCCGACCCTGGCGGTGTTCGAGCAATTGCGGCAGGTGGCCGGCGAGACGCTGCGCGCGATCCTCATCAGCCGGCGGGCTCCTCCGCCGGTGCTGGCCCGGGGAATCGCCGGCGGCTGGCTGGCCACCGTCGACGGACTGCGCCTGGCGCCGGCGGAGGCGCGCCAGATCGCCGCCGCGATCCGCGGACGGGAGCTGACCGGCGCCGAATCCAAGGCCCTGGACCGCGCCGATGGCTGGCTGGCCCACGTGCTGGCGCTGGCCCACGCCCAGGATCCCCGCCCGGAGTCGCCCGGCCCCGATCGCCACGTCGGGGAATTCCTGGCGGCGGAGCTTCTGGCTTCGCTCCCCATCGATTCCCGCCCGGAGCTGCGCCGGCTGGCCGAGCTCCCCGAGATCCCCGGCGGACTGGCGTCGTCGGAGGTGGCCCGGTTGCTCTGGGCGCTCGCCGACCAGCGCTACTTCGTCGACGGCGTCGAGGGGCGGGGCTTCCGCCTCCACGACCTGCTGCGCGACGCCCTGCGCGCGCTCAATGCCGCCGAGGATTCCCCCGAGACCCTGAGGCAGGTCCGGCGCCAGCTGGCCGATCGCGTCGCCGCAGCCCTGCCCGAGGCCTCGATGCAGCTGCGGGTGGACGCCGGCGACCTGGAGGGCGCGCTGCGGCTGCTCGATTCCCACGGCGGGCAGTGGCTCGCCCGCGGAATGCACCGCACCGTGGACTCCTGGCTGCGGCCACTGGGCGCGCCGGCGGAGGACCTGTCCCGGCACTCGGCGCTGGCGTCGTGGCGGGCGCAGGCGCTGCTCCCGCTGGAGCCCGAGCACGCCCGACCTCTCTTCGCCCAGGCCCGGCGGCTGGCGATCGAGTGCCGCGACCCGGCGCGCGCCTACGCCGCCTGGTGCGGCGAGGTGTCGAGCTACGTGGTGCAGTGGGGCGCGGTCCAGGGGCTGGCGGCGCTGGTCGACGATCTGGAGGCGTTGGGCCGGGGGCTGGGCCCGCCCCCGGGCGAGCTGGCCTTCCGCACCAGCGCCGATGCCCTCACCGCGCTGATGTACGGCTGCGCCGAGGATCCGCGCATTGCCAGCTACGCCGAGGCCACCGCCCGCTCACTCGAGCACGCGCCGGATCCGGGGGCGCGGATCAGCGCCGCCGCCCAGTTGCTCATCTACAAGCTGTGGTGGGCGGGCGATTTCCCCGGCGGGCGGGCGCTCTACGCCACCTTCGACGACGAGGTCGCCCGCGGCGAGCATCTTCCCCCTCTCTCCCGGCTGATCTGGTGGTCGTGCGCATCGATCGTCGACTGGCAGTGCGGCAGCGCCCGCGCCTGCCACGACAAGGTGGAACGCGGCCTGGCGCTGGCGGCCGACTCCGGGGTCCACGTCCGCGACTTCTTCCTGCTCTCCCAGGGCATCTTCTGCGCCCTGAGCCAGGAGGACTGGGCGCGCGCCGAGCGCTACCTCAAGCTGCTGGCCCGCACCGACAAGAGTCACCGGCGGCTGGACGCGATGGTCCACCACTTCTTCCGCAGCTGGTACTGCCTGTGCCGGGGGGACGCCGCCACCGCGCTGGCCCACGCCGAGACCGCCTGGCCGCTGGCCGAGGCGATGGGCTCCACCTTCCACAAGCTGATCGTCTTGTCGGCGCTGGCGCCGGCGAGGGTCCACTCCGGCGACCTCGACGGCGCCGAGCAGGCCTACCGGACGCAGCTGGCGCTGGCCAAGGTGGCCCAGAACCCGACCTTCAGCTTCATCGCCTTCTGCGCCGGGGCCGAGATCGCCATCGCGCGCAAGGACGAGGCGGCGCTGGGCAAGCAGGTGGAGCGGATGCTGGTGGTCAAGGGGCTGGGCGGGTTCCACAGCGGCTGCGGCTGGCGCACCCCGATGATGCGCGAGGTGCTCTCCTTCGCCCTCCGGCACGGGATTCAGCCGGAGATCGCCCGGCAGTGGATTCGCGAGAAGAGGATCTCGCCGCCGGAGGCGCCGCCCCCGGGCTGGCCAATGCCGGTGCGCATCCTGGCGCGCGACGGGTTGGCGATTGAAACCGAGGTTTTGCAGCCGCCCAAGGCCGGCAAGAGCTCGCAGAAGCTGCGCGAGCTGCTGGCGATTCTGGTTTCCCGCCCCGGGGGCGCCACGCAGGCCGAGCTCGCCGACTGGCTCTGGCCCGACGCCGATGGCGACAAGGCGCAGTCCTCGCTCAAGGTGGCCACCCACCGGCTGCGGCGCTGGCTGGGAGCGGAGGTGATCAGCGTGCGCGACGGGCGCACCGGCCTCAACCCCAGCGTGGTGGGCTGCGATCTCTGGGAAGCTCCCGCGGGGATCGCCGCGCCGGAGCGGGTGCTCCACGGATTCGACCTGCCGCCGGTCGTCGCCTTGCGGGAGGAGCTCAGGGCCGCGGGCCGCCGGGCCTGAGCTCGAGCCGCGACGCCTTCAGAAGATGGCGTCGGGGATCTTGGTGTTCGGCTCGACCTTCTCCAGCGTGAACCTGGCCACCAGCTCCTCGCCCTTGCGCACTTCGAGGATGCGCGGATGCCATTCGCCCGAGGCGGCCGAGTTGTAGTCGGTCATTTTCATCTCGGTGAACGGGGCCTCGGGCTTGAACGCCACCCGCAGCGGCCAGAAGTGCTCCTTCTCCACCCACAGGCTGACGGTCCCGGCCTCGTGGGCGCGGGCTCCGACCACGTAGCTGACCAGGTTCCCCACCCGCCCCAGCGAGACCTTGCTGGAATCGATCCCCGCCTCGCGGGCGAAGCGCTCCAGGCCGGCCTCGCTCTTCTCCACCAGCAGCGGGCACAGGTCTGCGGCCAGCAGCTTGAGCACCGGGACCTCGCCGCCCACCGTCTTCACCGACCCGTTGACGAAGGAGGCCGCCGGGGCCTCGCCGCCGGCCTTGCCGTCGAGCTCCAGCCGGCAGCGCCCAGGCATCTTGTAGGTGAAGGTCGCCGGAAGGGTCGCCTGGTCCGAGGTCGGCTGCCCCAGCGCCGCCAGCGCCAGCTTGGCCTGCTCGCCGCTCAGCTGGAAGCTGCCACGGACGATCATCGAGCTCAGCTGCAGCTCGTCGCGGCGGGCGGCCATCTTGCGCAGCACCGCCGGGCCAGAGAGCACGTACCCCAGCGCCGCCGCAGGCAGCAGCAGGGTCAAAACCAGGGCCGCTCGCTTCACGAGTTCTCCTTCACCAGCATCTTCAAGTAGTCGAGCAGCCCGCCGCGCAGCTCCTCGCGCTTGAGGGCGTAGGCGATGTTGGCCTTGAGGTAGCCCAGCCGGTCGCCGGCGTCGTGGCGCTGCCCTTCGAACTCGTAGCCGATCAGCCCCTCGGTGCGCGCCAGCTCCGCCAGGCCGTCGGTGAGCTGGATCTCGCCGCCGACCCCGGCCTTGGTGGTGCGCAGCAGCTCGAAGATCCGCGGCGGCAGCACGTAGCGGCCGATCACCGCCAGGTTGCTGGGAGCGTTCTGCTTGGGCTTCTCCACCAGCTTGTCGATCCGGATCTCGCGCGGCCCGATCCGCTCGCCGGCGGCGATGCCATAGAGGTGGGTCTCGCTCTCCGGCACCTTCATCAGCGCGATCACGCCCTTCTTGTGCCGCTCGTAGCAGTCCACCAGCTGCTTGATCCCCGGGACCTGGGCGTCGATCAGGTCATCGCCCAGCGCGATGGCGAACGGCTCGTTGCCCACCACCGGCGCCGCGCACAACACCGCGTGCCCCAGCCCCAGCGGCTCCTTCTGGCGAATGGTCACCAGCGACACCAGATCGGCGATGCGCCGCATGGCGTCGCGATCCTTGGTCTTGCCGCGCTCGCCGAGCATCCGCTCCAGCTCGAAGCTGATGTCGAAATGGTCTTCGATCGCGTACTTGTAGCGGCCCTGGATCAGCACCACCTCCTCCACCCCGGCCTCCACCGCCTCCTCGACGATGTACTGGATGGTGGGGGTGTCGACGATGGGCAGCATCTCCTTGGGCACCGCCTTGGTGGCCGGGAGAAACCGGGTGCCCAGGCCCGCGGCGGGGACGACGCACTTCTTGACCGAGCTCACGCGCAACCTCCCGTAGCTGCTGGAGTAGTGGGCGGCGAATCTAGCCTCGGGAGCGGGCCGGCGTAAAGCGAGCCGGCTGCTCCTTGCCGCGCCCCGCGGGCCGGGTTACCGATGATCTGGCGGCAAGGCGAAAGGAAGAGCGTGCGCATCCTCCATCTCAGCGACGTCCACGTGCAGCTCGACTACTTGAAGCTGCCGCTGCGCCGCTTCGGCTGGCGGCGGGCCGTCGCCCAGCTCGAATTCCTCGGCCTGGGCCGCTCCCGCCAATACCTGGGCGCCGAACGGACGCTCGAGCGCATCGTCAAGCAGGCCCAGGAGCAGAAGGTGGACCACGTCATCCTCACCGGCGACATAACCGGGCTGGCGCTGGAGGAGGAGTTCGCCCTGGCCAAGCAGGCCCTGGGTCCGCTGGCCGAGGATCCGTCCCGGTTCTCGATCGTCCCCGGCAACCACGACCGCTACACCGCTGGCGCTGCGGTCGGACGCCGCTTCGAGCGCTACTTCGGCCACCTCCTCAAGAGCGATCTGCCCCGGTACACCCTGGACAGCGGCTTTCCCTTCGTGCGCCTGGTCGGAGAGAGCCTGGCGATCATCGGCCTGGACAGCACCCGGATGCCTCCGGTGCCGGGGCTGGCCTTCGGGGTGCTGGGAAAGGAGCAACTGGCGGCGCTGGCGGCGCTGATCGACGCCCCGGAGCTGCGCTCGCGGGCGCTGTGCGTGCTGATCCACCACGCGCCGCTGTCGCGGGCCGGCCGCGAGGACCACGTCCTCCACGGGCTGTGGGACACCGGGGCGCTGCTGAAGCTGCTGGCCGGACGCACGGCGAGCATCCACCACGGACACATCCACCACCGCTATTGGCACCGGGCCACCCGCGAGCACCCGCACATCTTCAACGCCGGCCCCGCCACCTGCCGCGGCGAGGAGGGCTACTGGCTCATCGACTTCGACGGGGAGAAGCTGGCCGGGGCCACCGACGTCGAGCTCGCCGGGGAGCAGAGCTAGCGCTTTCCATGCGAGCTGGAGCGCTGGGAGCGCCCCCGCTACTGCGCGGTCACGGTCACGTAGGACGAGCTCTTGTTGCCGGCGGCGTCGTAGGCGTAGACGCGCAGGGTGTGCTTGCCCGCGGTGAGCTTGGTGCTGAAGGTGAACGGCCCGGCGCCGTCGACGGTCTGCACCACCACCGCGTCGACCGAGAGGGTGGCCTTGACCACCGCGACGTTGTCGGTGGCGGTGGCGGTGACAGTCACCGAGGTGGAGACGGCGCTGCCGTTGGTCGGCGAGGTGAGGTGGGCCTTGGGAGCGACGGTGTCGGGGGCGGGGGCGGGCGCGCCCGCGGAAACCGAGCCGGTGTTCACGTCGCCGCCGGCGGTCTGGACGATCCAGCTGGCGAAGGCGTCGACCCGGGTGTCGTAGCTGACGCCGGTCTCGCAGGGCGTCTCGCCGCCGGAGGTGATGCCGACCTGCACCTCGACCCCGCCGACGGTGGCGAAGGCCGGCCCGCCGGAGTCGCCGTAGCAGGTGGTGCCGACCTTCTTGGTGGGGTGGAAGTAGAACTTGGTGGCCACGGTGCTGTCGATGGTGTTGGTGGCCTGGCGCTTGACGCCGAAGTTGGTGGCGTTCTCGCCGGTGACCCCGTAGCCGACCAGGGTGATGCTCTCGCCGGCGAAGGGAGCGGTGCTGGCGATCTGCGAGGGGGCGATGCCCGGGGAGAGCTTGAGCAGGATCAACGCCAGGTCGTTCTTTCCTTCGTACTGGTCGGCGTTCTGGTTCCAGTTCGGGTGCACCACCACTTTGGCGGCGCTGAAGCTGTTGCCCCCGAAGTCGACCGAGTAGTGGCTGGCGGCGGCGGTGATGCAGTGCGCGGCGGTGAGCACCGTCTTCTGGCCGATGAGGGTGCCGGTGCACATCCCCTGGCCGTCCTCGACCACGGTGCCGACGGTGGGGTGGCCGTTGTCGCGCTTGCCCAGGACGATCTCGTCGGCGTTGCTGCCGGCGACGTCCTGCTGCTCGGAGAGCGAGCCCACCCCGCAGGCGGCGGAGAGCAGGGCGACCGGGGCGAGGGTGAGGATCTTGGCGGCGTTCATGGCGGCTCCGGGGCAGCAAGGGCGTGCGGCCCTTCGCCAGTCCCCTAGAGCAGCCTCCGTGCCCGCTACCACGGCCCTTTGATATCCAATGGTTGGACGATCGAGCGTCAGGCGTCTTTACAGCGCCGCCGCCCTGGCCGAGGACGGCCCCGACCGAATCCCGTACGGCCGCCGGCCCGGGGCGTCCTGAGCTCGCACAGCCGCGGGCAAAGAAAAAGCGCCCAGTCTTGCGAGTGGGCGCCTTCTCTCGCGGGCCGAACGGCCGCGAAAACGATGCCTGCCGTTAGGCCTGGACGATGCAGCTGTCGACCGGGCAGACCGACTTGCAGCTCTGCTCGGGCTTGCCCTTGCACTCGTCGCACTTGGCGGCGTCGATCTTGTAGAAGTCGTCGCCCTGGCTGATGGCCTCGTTGGGGCACTCGGCCTCGCAGGCGCCGCAGTTGATGCACTCGTCGGTGATCTTGTTCGCCATGGTGGTTGGTCTCCTGATGACCGGGCCGGCGGCTTACCGGCGGCCCCTAACGCCCTCACCGGGCGCGCAGAGTAATTACCAGAGAACAGTTCGCGGAGTCGATGAGAAACCGTGAAACCTTGGGGGAGCTCGTGCATCGCGGCCCCTGGCTGCCGCCTCCTCCCCCATCCTGGGGACCTAGGCGCAGAAGTCGAGAACCGCCTTGGAGAGCGCCTGGAGCCCCTTCTGAAACCCAGCGACGGGGATACGCTCATCCCGGCCGTGGAACAGCTCGGAGAAGGCGACTCCGGAGCCGGCTGGGAAGGCGATCGGAGCGAAGCCGTAGTAGCGGGCGCCCAGCTTGGCGAAGGCGCTGCCGTCGGTGAAGCCGGGGACCACGTAGGGAATGGGCACGCCCTCGGGGTCCATCTCCTTCACCGAGCGCGCGAGCGTCTGGTACAGCGGGCTGTCCATCGGCGATTCGACCGCCGGGATCTCGCGCAGCACCTCGACCGACACCGCCTTGTCGTCGATGACCTCCTCGATCTCGCGAAGGAAGCCGGCGGTGGTCTGCCCGGGGAGGATGCGGCCGTCGACGCGGGCCTCGGCGACCTCGGGGATGACGTTGGTGGCCTGCCCGGCGGCGAGCAGGGTGGGGGTGGCGGTGTTGCGCAGCACGGCGTTGAAGACGCGGCGGATCGCCGGGTCCTCGATCAGGTTCTCGAGCGCGAAGTCGGACAGCGCGGGCATAGCCAGCAGCTTGAGCGCCATGCTGGCCGGGAAGCCGCGCGCCTGGCCGAAGGCGACCAGCATCTTGCGAGTGGGCTCGGTGACGTGGATCGGCAGCGACATGTTCCCCAGCCGCAGCAGCGCCCGGGCGAGCTTGAGGACGGCGTTGTCGTCGCGGGGCATCGAGGCGTGGCCGGAGGGGCCGCGGGCGGTGAGCTTGAGCCACACCGCGCCGCGGGTGGCGATCTGGATCGGGTAGAGCCGCTTGCCCCCGACCTCGAGGGTGAAGCCGCCCAGCTCGCCGATGGCCCACTCCGCCTGGACCAGCTCCGGGTGCTCGTCGACCAGGAACTGCGAGCCCAGCGCGCAGCCCGCCTCCTCGTCGGCCACGGCGGCCAAGATCACGTCGCGCTTGAGGCGGACCTTCTCCCGCGACAGCTGGCGCATCAGCGTGGCGCAGGCCGCGACGTGGTTCTTCATGTCCACCGCGCCCCGGCCATAGAGCCAGCCGTCCGCGATCTCCGCGGAAAACGGCGGATGCTTCCAGCCGGTCTGCTCGGCCGGGACCACGTCGAGGTGGCCGGTGAGCAGGAGCGGCCCGCCCGCGGAGCCGTCGCCCTTGAGCCTGGCGACCAGGTTGGTGCGGCCCGGCGCCTTCTCCAGCAACTGCGACTCGATCCCGTCCTTGGCCAGCTCGCCGGCCAGCAGCTCGGCGGCCTCGCGCTCGTTCCCGGGAGGATTGCTGGTGTCGATGCGGAGGAGATCGGCGAGCAGCGCCAGCGCCTGCTGCTCGACCTCGGGAGAGATGGCCATCGAGGGGCTCCGGGGGGGGCGTGGACGGCGCGGGACTCTAGCCCAAACTCCGAGCGGACGAGCGGTCCTGAGATCGGTCAGGCGCCTGCCGAACGAGTGCGCCTGGGGCTTGCCCTGGCAGAAAAGAGCGCATAAACGTCCGGCTCCGACCTTGGAGGAGCGTTGAACGACTACTTGATCTCGGTGTTGCTGGGCATCGTCGAAGGGCTGACCGAGTTCCTCCCCATCTCTTCGACTGCCCACCTGCGGCTGACCCAGGCACTGCTGGGGATGGACCTCTCCAGCGGCTACTGGAAGATGTACACGGTGGTGATCCAGCTGGGCGCCATCCTCTGCCTGCCGATCTACTTCCGGAAGCGGATCGCCGAGTTCCTGGCCACCTTCCCCAAGGGCAAGGACGGCTCCAAGACCCTCACCAACCACCCGCTGAGCCTGACCGCGCTGGCCTTCGTCTGCACCGCGGCCCCGGCGTTTCTGCTCTCCAAGCTGATCGGCAAGCACCTGGAGAGCCTGTACATCATGGGCGGGGCGCTGCTGATCGGCGGGGCGGTGATGTGGCTGGTCGACGCCCGCTACGGCGCCGGCGCGCAGCAGAAGACCACCGACCTCGAGCAGATGACCACCGGGCAGGCGCTGTGGATCGGCTGCTGCCAGACCCTGTCGGCGATCTTTCCCGGCACCTCGCGCTCGATGACCACCATCGCCGCCGGGCAGCTGGCGGGGATGTCGCGGCCGGCGGCGCTGGAGTTCTCCTTCTTCCTCTCGATCCCGACCATGGTCGCCGCCACCGGCTACGACCTCTTGCAGTCAATGCGCCACAGCCCGGCCGAGGCCCACGTCAGCTCGGCGCCCCAGGACCTCCACGGCTGGATCGTGCTGGGGATCGGGTTCCTGGTCTCCTTCGCGGTGGCCTACCTGGTGGTCGCCTGGTTCATGGGCTGGGTGCGGCGGCGCGGGCTGATGCCGTTCGCCCTCTACCGGCTGCTGGCGGGCGGGGCGGTGCTGTTCTGGGCCTCGCGCCTGTGAACGGCTGTCGGCTCGAGCGCCTCCGCGGGCCGTTGCTCCCAGTGCCGCGGCGTGGCATCCAAGAGCCATGAGTCAGGCGCTCTTCGAGCAGCTTCGCGCCGCTGTCCAGCAGAGGCCGCCTCGCCGGCTCGGGCCTCCGCGCTCCGAGGTCGCGCTCGCCAGCGTCCTCATTCCGTTCTTCGAGCGCGACGGCGAGCCCTGGCTGCTGTTCGTCAAACGCCCGGACGGCAGCTACCGGCACGCCGGGCAGATCGCCTTTCCCGGAGGCAAGCGCGACGGCGGCGAGACCGCGCTGCAGTGCGCGCTGCGCGAGGCCCAGGAAGAGGTCGGGCTCGATCCCAAGGACGTCGAGGTCTACGGCGAGCTGGACGAGTACGACACTATCGTCACCGGCTTCCGCATCACGCCCATCGTCGGGAAGATGCCCTACCCCTACCCGCTCAAACCCGATCCCTTCGAGGTCGAGCGGATCATCGAGGTGCCGCTGGCCAGGCTGCTCGACCTGGGCATCCTCCGGACCGAGCTGCGCAAGGCCTTCGGGCTCGAGATCCCGGTCTACTACTACCAGGTCGGCGACGACCTGATCTGGGGCGTCACCGCCGGCATGCTCACCCCGTTGCTGGGGATGATCCGCGAGCTGCCGGCCTGCCCGCGCTGAACTGCGCTGAAGCCTGCCCCCGGTCAACCCGAGCGCGGTCGAGGGGCGCGAGGCGCCGAGCACGCCTCCGTTCGGCCCGAGCGAAGTCGAAGGCGAGCGAACGGACCGCGACGCTCCCTTTCATTCTTGGCTATAGTCCCCGGCCGCTCGAGCGGGCATTTCGCGCGGCCGAGCCAGGAGGAAGACGGCGTGGCGATCTATCCAGTGGTGATGGCAGGCGGTTCCGGGACTCGCTTCTGGCCGCTGTCGCGGCGCAACCGGCCCAAGCAGCTGTTGGCCCTCTCGGGCGACGAGCCGCTCATCGTCCAGGCCGCCAAGCGCGTGCTGCCACTGACCTCGTTCGCCAAGACCTACGTCGTCTGCGGCAAGGCCCACGCCAAGTCGATCGCCAAGCTGCTGCCCAAGCTGCCGAAGGCGAACCTGCTGGTCGAGCCGGCCGCGCGCAACACCGCCCCGTGCATCGGGCTGGCGGCGGCGGTGGTGGCCAAGAAGGATCCTCGGGGCGTGCTGCTGGTGCTCCCGTCGGACCACCACATCGCCGATCCCGAGGGCTTCCGCGCGGCGCTGGCCACCGCGGCCAAGGCCGCCGAGTCCGGGCGGCTGATGACCATCGGCGTCAAGCCGCGCCACCCCGAAACCGGCTTCGGCTACCTGCAGCAGGGCAGCGCGGTGAAGGGCGAGCGCGGGGTCTATGAAGTGCGCCGCTTCGTGGAGAAGCCCAACCTCGAGACCGCGCAGCGCTACCTGGCCTCGGGCGACTACCTGTGGAACGCCGGCATCTTCGTGCTGCGCGCGGACCGCATCCTCGAGGAGATCAAGAAGCACCTGCCGGAGGCGGTCTTGCCGCTGGAGAAGATCCAGGCGGCGATCGGCAAGAAGAACTTCGCCCAGGTGCTGGCGCGCGAGTTCCCGAAGATGCCGTCGGTGTCGATCGACGTCGGGGTGATGGAGAAGGCGGCGAACATCGCCATGGTTCCTGCGGATTTCGGCTGGTCGGACGTCGGCTCGTTCCCGGCGCTGCCCGGGGTGCGGGAGCTGGACGCCAAGGGCAACGTGGTCGACGGCCAGGCGCTGCTGGTGGATGTGCAGGACAGCGTGATCCTGGCCGGCGAGCGGCCGCTGGCGGTGGTGGGGCTCAAGGATGTGGTGGTGGTCGACGCCGGCGACGCGCTGCTGGTCTGCCCCAAGGAGCGGGCCCAGGACGTGCGCAAGGTGGTCGACGAGCTCGCCCGCCGCAAGCTGGACCGCTTCCTCTAGTAAGGATCTCCGCGTGCTCGCCCCGGTCCTCGCGCTGCTGCTCGCCGCCGCTCCCGGGCCGGAGCGGGTGGAGGACCCGTCGGCGGGCTACGCGGCGTCGGTGCCGCGCGGCTGGACGGCGGAGCTGGTCTCGCAGTCCGTGCTCTCGCTCAAGGGGACTGGCGGGCAGCGGGCGCTGCTCTTGGCGATGCGCGCCGGGGACTGGCCGGCGAACGACCTGGCCACTGCGCTGGCCCGCAAACTCGAGGGAGTGATCGTCCAGGAGAGCCCGATCGCCAATGGGCATGGGCTGCTGCTCGACCTGGGCGGGAGGGAAGCGCAGCGCGGGCTCTTGCTGGTGGCCGTCTCAGGCGAGCGAGGGTTGGTGGCGCTGCTGACGGCGCCGGCGAAGAGCTTCGCGCGGCAGCGGGCGGAGCTGATCGAAGTGGCGCGCTCGCTGGCGGTGTTGGCGTCGGAGGAGAAGGGGGCGCCGACGGCTGCCATCCGGCCGCTGGTCTTCGTCCCCTTCCATGAGCCGAGTGAAGGGGCGTTCAGCGCCGAGCTGCCCGAGGGCTGGGAGCGCGAGCTGAGCTGCGGCGTGGTCCAAGAGCCGCAGCCCTACGCCAAGGCGGCCGCCGTCCTCCGTTCGCCCGACCACGCCTTCGCCTTCGCGCATTACAAGCTGGCGAGCTTCAGGGAGCCGGCGAGCGCGGCCGAGCGCAGCCCGGAGATTCGCTCATACATTCCCGGCGGCGAAGTCCTGGAGAAGGTCTTCTTTCGCGCGCAGGCCAGATCGGAGAAGCAGCTGGGCGAGTGGAGCATTCTCTGGCGCGGAGGGGCGCAGGAGCTGTTTGCCCATCCCAGCGGCGTGCGCTTCGACGGCGAGGAGATCGAGTACGCCTATCGTCTCAAGGGCGAGCGGCTGCTGGGGCGGGCGTACGCGATCACGTACCGGACGCCCGAGGAGAAGGCGGCGCCGTGGTTGCTCTACGGGCTCTTCGGCTGGGAGGCTCCCGCGGCGCAGCTCGAATCGGCGCGCAGGGCCGGGCTCGAGCTGCTGGAGACCTGGCGGTTCGAGAAGCGGTTCGCGCCTCAGTCCGACCTGTTCTGGGCGCTGGCGCGGGAATCGGCGCTTGGCGCGCTGGCGGTGGAGCGCCGGCACGCGGGACTGGGCTTCGCAAAGCGGGAGCAGGCACAGGATGCGCTGGAAGCCGCGCTGCTGGGACTCGAGGAAGCGAGCGCGGCGGGGCACGCCGAGCCGCCCAAGCTCGGGCCGGCGCAGCTGCTGGCCGCGCCGGCGGGAGCGGGAGAGGCGCTGGGGTTTCCGGCTTCGGTGCCGCTGCGGTAGGCAGCGCCCTTGCAGGCGGGCTTGTCTAGACACAAGCTTTAGCTTGTACAATTCAAGCCATGAGCTCCCGAGAGGTGATTGCCGCGCTCATGGCCGCCGGCTGGTTGCTCGAGCGGGTCAGAGGTTCCCATCACCAGTTCCGGCACTCGAGTAGGCCGGGGGTTGTCTCCGTTCCTCATCCGAAGAAGAACCTGAGGCGGGGATTGGTCAGAAGCATTGAGAGCCGGGCTGGCATCAAGTTGGAAGTAAAGGAGGCGCAATGCGCTATCCCGCCACTGTGGCCGAAGAAGATGGAGCCTTCGTCGTGCTCTTCCCCGCCTGCCCAGGCTGCCAGACGCAGGCCGACACCCAGGATGAAATTGCCTCCATGGCCCAGGAGTGCTTGGAGGGCTGGCTCGAGGCGACCATGGCCGCGGGCGATGCCCCGCCCGTCCCCCCGGCGACTGCGAGGGCGCCCAGGGGGAGCAAGCTGCTGTGGGTCGAGGTTCCGGCGAAGCTGGCGGTGAAGATCGAGCTCCGCTGGACCCGCCACCGGGCGGGCCTGACTCAGGCCCAGCTCGCCAAGCGCGCGGGAGTCAGCCAGCAGCAGATCGCCCAGCTCGAGCACCCGGACTCAAACCCGACCCTGGACACGCTGGACAGGGTCGCGCGGGCACTGGGCGCGCAGTTGGAGCTGCACCTGGTGGCTTAGGTCCCCTGCCGGCGAGCCCTACCCCGCCCGCCCTGCCCGATACTCGTAGTAGTGCGGCTCCCACTGGGCCCTGGCGATGGCCTTCTCCAGCTCCTGGTCGTCCATCCGCCGTCCCAGCCCACTCTCGCGGGCCTCGATCGCCACCGCCAACGCCACCTTGGCGGCCACCTTGCGCACCTGGTCCATCCCTGGCAGCAACAGCCCCTGCTGGCGCTGCTCGGGCGTCACCAGCGAGCTGAGCGTTCTGCTGGCCGCGTTGAACATCCGGTAGGTCACCTTCATCGACTTGGCGATCAGGACGCCCAGCCCCACGCCCGGGAACATGTAGAGGTTGTTGCACTGGCTGGCGTGGTAGCTGTGCCCGTTCCACTCCACCGGATCGAACGGGCTGCCGGTGGCGATCAACCCGCGCCCGTCGGTGGCCCGCACCACTTCCAGCGGAGTGCACTCCGACTGCGCGGTGGGATTGGACAGCGCCAGCACCACCGGCCGCTCCGAGTTCTTGGCCAGCTGCCCGAGGATCTTCTCGTCGAACAGCCCCTTCACCGCGGTCACGCCGATCAGCGTGGTGATCCCGGCGTTCTTGACCACGTCGTAGAGGCCGATCCGCCCGGGCTGCTCCAGGGTCCACTCCGCCGCCACGTCCCGCGGCTGGGCGAAGGGCTTCTGCGGCTCCTCGAGACCCGGGCTGTTCTCCAGCAGCAGACCCGGCTGATCGATGGCGAAGATCCGCTGCCGGATCTCCCCTTCGCTCAGCCCCTCCTCGCGCATCGCCGCGGCGATGGAGTGGGCGGTGCCGAGGCCGGCCTGGCCCATCCCGGCGATGCAGATCCGCTCGTCCTTGAGCGGCCGCCCGCGGATCTCGCGCGCGGTCAGCAGCGAGGCGCAGGCGGTGGCCCCGGTCCCCTGGATGTCGTCGTTGAAGCTGAGCAGCCGGTCCTGGTAGTTGCGCAGGACGCGGAAGGCGTTGTGCTTGGCGAAGTCCTCCCACTGCACCAGCGCGTTGGGCCAGTTGCGCCGCACCCCAGTGACGAAGCGCTCGATGAAGTCGTCGTAGGCCTTGCCGGTCAGCCGCGGCTTGCGGATGCCCAGGTACAGCGGGTCCTCCAGCAGCCGCTGGTTGTTGGTACCCACGTCCAGGCACACCGGCAGCGAGACCATCGGATGGATGCCGCCGGCGGCGACGTACAGGTTGATCTTGCCGACCGAGATCCCCATCCCGTCCGAGCCCAGGTCGCCCAGGCCCAGGATTCGCTCGCCGTCGGTGACCACCATCAGTCCGATCTCCGGCCGGTCCAGGCTCTGGAAGATGGCGTCGATGTTCTGGATGTTCTCCGGGCTCAGGTAGACGCCGCGGTAGCGCCGGGTGATGTGGCTCATCACCAGGCAGGCCTCGCCCACGGTCGGGGTGTAGACGATCGGCAGTAGCTCGCGCAGGTGCTCGGTGAGGAAGCGGTAGAAGAGCGTCTCGTTGCGGTCGAGCAGCGACATCAGGTTGATGTAGCGCTCGAGGTTGGTGGTCTTGCGCGAGTAGTTCTCCACCACCCGCAGCATCTGGTGGTCGAGGTCGTTGCAGGCCGGCCGCAACAGCCCCTGCAGCCCGAGCGCGTTGCGCTCCTCCTCGCTGAACGACGAGCCCTTGTTGAGCAGCGCGTCGGTGAGAATCTGGTTCCCGCGAGAGTAGACCTCGTAGAACTCCTCGCCGGTCAGCGGATCGACTTTCAGAGTGAAGGATCGCACGGTGTCCTCTGTCCTCTAGGCCCCCCTCGGCCGCCGGGAGGATACGCCCGCCTCCCCGAGGGTCAAGGCGACCTCTTGGGCATGCCTCGTCCGCGGATGCACCGCCTTGACCTTATCTGCCGCCCCTCTGCGCCGAACGGGCAGGCGAGCACTTGGGCCTCTGGGGCCAGGCGCGCCCGATCCGCTAAGCAGCCGACTTTCCTGGCTCTCCTGGGCGCTCGAGGAGCGAAGGGCCGAATGGACCGTGCTAGCGATCAGGCACCTCGAGCTCGCGCTCGCTGGAAGGCGGGCTCCCGGCAACCCGTTTTTCACCGGAGGCACAAATGCAACGCGAGAGGATCCTGATTCTCGGCGCGGCGGGCCGGGACTTTCACAACTTCAACGTCTTCTTCCGCGGCGATCGGTCCTACGAGGTCGTGGGCTTCACCGCCGCGCAGATCCCGAAGATCGCCGGGCGGACCTATCCGCCCGAGCTCTCCGGCCCGCTCTATCCCAAGGGCCTGCCGATCTACCCCGAGGACGACCTCGAGAAGCTGGTCCGCGATCAGAAGGTGGACCGGGTGGTCTTCGCCTACAGCGACGTGGCCCACGAGACGGTGATGCACCTGGGTAGCCGGGCCATCGCCGTCGGGGCCGACTTCACGCTCCTGGGCGGCAAGCGGACCATGCTCGCCTCCAACAAGCCGGTGGTGGCCATCTGCGCGGTGCGCACCGGCTGCGGAAAGAGCCAGACCAGCCGCTACGTCGCCAACCTCTTGAAGAAGGCCGGCAAGAAGACGGTGGCGGTGCGCCACCCGATGCCCTACGGCGACCTCGCCAAGCAGAAGGTCGAGCGGCTGGCCACCTACGCCGACCTCTCCAAGTTCGAGTGCACCATCGAGGAGCGCGAGGAGTACGAGGCGCACATCAAGAACGGCACGGTGGTCTTCGCCGGGGTGGACTACGAGGCCATCTTGCGCGAGGCGGAGAAGGAAGCCGACGTCGTGATCTGGGACGGCGGCAACAACGACCTGCCGTTCTTCAAGCCCGACCTGTGGATCACCGTGGCCGACCCGCTGCGCCCGGGCCATGAGCTGAGCTACCACCCCGGCGAGGCCAACTTCCGCGCCGCCGACGTCCTGGTGATCAACAAGGCCAACACCGCCAGCCCCGAGGGAATCGAGACCGTGGTCAAGAATGCCCGGGCGCTCAACCCCAAGGCGACGCTGGTCAAGGCAGCCTCGGAGGTGGTGTGCGAGAATCCGGAGCTGATCAAGGGCAAGAAGGTGCTGGTGGTCGAGGACGGCCCGACCATCACCCACGGCGGCATGCCCTACGGCGCGGGCAAGGTGGCGGCGGAGAAGTACGGGGCCAAGGAGCTGATCGACGGGCGGCCGTTCGCGGTCGGGTCGATCAAGGAGACCTACGCCAAGTACCCGCACATCGGGCGGCTGTTGCCGGCGATGGGCTACTACGCCGAGCAGATCGCCGAGCTGGAGCAGACCATCAACAAGTCCGACGCCGAGGTGGTGCTGATCGGCACCCCCTTCGACCTGGCGCGGCTGATCAAGATCGACAAGCCCACCGCCTACGTCGGCTACGAGCTGGTGGACCTGGGCAAGCCCACCCTCGAGGACGCGATGGCCGGTTTCCTGAAGCGTTAGCCTGCTGACGAATCGCCAGGCCCCCTCTCCGCGGCGCCGGAGAGGGGGCTTTGCTTTGTCCGGAGCTCGGCCCGCGCGGCGCGCCAGCGGCCGGGGATGGTGGTAGAAGCAACGTCGCTTCTGCGTGTGGTTCCACTCTCTTTTCCCGGCGCTCCCGCGGGTTTCGAGGGACGCCGTCACGAGATCGCCCATGCCCATGAATCTGACCGGCCGCAGCTTCCTGACGCTCAAGGACTACAAGCCCGAGGAGATCCGCCATCTGCTCGACCTCTCCAAGGAGCTCAAGGCGCTCAAGCGCGCCGGCATCTATCCGAGGAGACTGGCGAACAAGAACGTGGCGCTGATCTTCGAGAAGCCCTCGACCCGCACCCGCTGCGCGTTCACCACCGCCTGCCACGACGAGGGCGCCCACCCCGAGTACCTGGGCAAGAACGACATTCAGATGGGCAAGAAGGAGTCGATCCCCGACACCGCGCGGGTGCTGGGGCGGATGTTCGACGGCATCCAGTTCCGCGGCTTCGAGCAGAAGGTGGTGGAGGAGCTGGCCAGGTGGTCGGGGATTCCGGTGTGGAACGGGCTGACCGACGACGACCACCCGACCCAGGCGCTCGCCGACCTGCTAACCATGGAGGAGCACCTGGGCGGCACGGTGACCGGCAAGAAGCTGGTCTACGTCGGCGACGGGCGCAACAACGTCTCCAACGCCCTGCTGATCGCCTCGATGAAGATGGGGATGCACTACACCATCGGCGCGCCGGAATCGCTGTTCCCGACCAAGGAGCTTCAGTCGTGGGCGGCGCAGGTGGCCAAGGAGACCGGGGCGGTGCTGGAGCTGGAGAAGGATCCGAAGAAGGCGGTCAAGGGCGCC
>JBBIQS010000080.1:0-36096 GCA_037442205.1 Myxococcales bacterium | reverse complement strand
CTTGAGCACCTGGTAGCGCGCCGCCTGGTTGGCCGGGTCGTTGAGCTTGGCCAGGGTGGCGGCCAGCTTCTCGGGATCGGCGCCCTCGCAGCGGCAGTCCCTGAGGGCGAGGTGGGCCCGGCCGCGGATCACCTCCCACTTCTTCTCCGGCGCCGCCCGCTCCGAGTCGGCGAACACGTTGCGCAGCGGCCGGCAGGAGCCCATCGCCTTGGCCAGCTCCTCGTAGAGCTGCAGCGCCTCCTGCGAGTCCTGCGGCGGCATCACCAGCAGCCGCAGCTCCGCGCCCTGGGCCATCGCCGAAAGCTCGGCCAGCCGGGAGGCAGGCAGCGCGGCCCCGGCGGCCAGGTAGAGAAAGCGCGGCCGGCGCTTCCTGAGCGAGGCCGCCAGCTGCTCCCGCGACTGCACCGAGCCGTCGAGCGAATAGGTGGTCCCCGAGTAGCCGACCACCGGGCCGGCCTCCTTGATCGGCGACCCCAGCCCGGTGCGCGGGGCCTCGGCCCCGTAGCCGACGGGAATGATCAGCGCCACCGGCGGCTTGACCTGCCCGAGCCGCTGCCTGAGCTGCTGCGCCTGGGCCGCGCAGTCGGCGCGCGCCGGCACCGCCGCCAGCAATGCGATCGATAGAAGGAGCGCCCGCATCGAACCCCTCCGCGCAGAAGGCCACACTGTGTCGGATCGCACGGCCGGCCGCAACGCCGAGGGCCTTTCTTGCTAAGGTGCGCCCCCGTGAAGCCCATCCAGACAGAAGAGCTGGTGCAGGCTGCCCGCCGGGAGAAGATCGAGCGGGTGGTCTCGCAGCGCACCCGCTCGCTGGTGGTGGTGCTCGAGGACCTGGAGGACCCGCACAACATCGCCGCGGTGCTGCGCACCTGCGAGGCGCTGGGGGTCCAGGAGGTCCACGCCATCACCCGGCGCTACGCCTTCCACCCCAATCCCAAGATCACCCAGGGCGCCGAGAAGTGGCTCGACCTGCACCTGCACCGCGACACGACCCGCTGCCTGGCCGACCTGAAGGCCCGCGGCTACCTGTTGTGCGCCACCGACCTGGGCGAAGGGACGAGCTCGCTGTTCGAGCTGCCGCGGGAGCAGAAGCTGGCGCTGGTCTTCGGCACCGAGAAGATCGGCGTGTCGGCCGAGGCGCTGGTCGCCTGCCCGGTGCGGTTCGCCATCCCCATGCCCGGGTTCGCCCAGAGCCTGAACATCTCGGTGGCGGCGGCGATCTGTCTGTCGCACCTGGTGTTCGAAAAAGCCAATAAGTCCGGCCAGTTCGGCGACCTGAGCGCCCCGGAGAAGGCCGCCCTCACCGAGCGCTACCTCGCCTTGTCGGTCAAGCAGCGCCACCGCATCTTCAAGGACGTCCCCGACCCCTGGAATCGCGACGTGCGCCGCGCGTCGAAGCACCACGAGGACTGAAAACCATGCTCTCGCTCGTCATCGCCGTCGCTCTCGCCGCTGCCCCCGCCTCCCCGGCTGCGGCCGCCCCCGCCCCCGCGGCGCCGTCCGCCGCGCCCAAGGCCGAAGCCAAGTCCGAAGCCCAGACCGCCCCCAAGGCCGAGCCCAAGGCCGCGCCCGCCGATCCCGAGGTGCAGAAGGCGGTGGCGCAGATGCAGAAGTTCTACGAGGACACCCAGGACTTCTCGGCGCGCTTCGAGCAGAGCTACAGCTACAAGACCTTCGCCCGCAAGACCACCGCCAGCGGGACGATGAAGTTCATGAAGGCCGGGGCCTCGATGCGCTGGGACTACCTGAAGCCGGAGGAGAAGGTCTTCGTGGTGGCGGCCAACAAGGTCTACGCCTACGTCAAGGAGGCCAAGCAGCTGACGGTGTCGCCGATCGACACCGACAAGCTGTCGACCTCGGTGACCTTCCTGTGGGGCAAGGGCAAGCTCGACCGCGAGTTCGACATCCGCCGCGCCCAGCGCAAGGACCTCAAGGGCGGCATCGCCCTGGAGCTGACCCCCAAGACCCCCGACCCGCGCTTCCAGAAGGTCTTCTTCCTCCTCGACCCCAAGAGCTACGAGGTCAAGGAGTCGATCGTCGTCGACCCCGACGGCAGCGAGAACCGCATCGCCTTCCTCGACCCCAAGATCAACCAGGGGCTGACCAAGGAGGCCTTCGCCATCGAGCCGCCGGCCGACACCCAGATCATCCGCATGGATCAGGGCGGCAAGCCGTAGCGCGCCGGATCCGCGCAGGATTTCTCCGGTCACCCGAGCGGAGCGCAGCGGAGTCGAGCGCTCCGGATCCGCGCAGGATTTCTCCGGTCACCCCGAGCGGAGCGCAGCGGAGTCGAGCGCTCCGGATCCGCGCAGGATTTCTCCGGTCACCCCGAGCGGAGCGCAGCGGAGTCGAGCGCTCCGGATCCGCGCAGGATTTCTCCGGTCACCCCGAGCGGAGCGCAGCGGAGTCGAGGGGCCGTCGCGGAAGCCCCCGCTACCAGCGCACCTCGAACAGGCAAGCCTGCTTGCCGTCCAAGACGCACTCCGAGTGCTCCACCCGGCCGGTCTTGAGCCGCGCCGCGTCCACCGCGCCGTAGAACGCTCCCGTCAGCTCGTGGCAGTGGATCGGGTGCACCGGGTTGAAGCCCTCGACCCGCAGCAGGACGTTCCTGGGCCCCACCTTCTCGGCGATCAGGCGCCCTTGGTCGTAGTACTTCGACCAGACCTTGCCCGCCTTGAGGATCAGCGTCTCGGTGTCGAGCAGGCGAAACAGGAAGCGGTAGATGCCCTTGAGCGAGTCGTGCACGTCGAACCGCCCGAAGCGCGCCGCCTGGGCGATGTCCCCGCCGTAGAAGGCATCGATCACCGCCTGCTCGATGGCCACCGCGTCGGTCATCGGATACCAGTCGAAGTTGGCCGGCGCGCGCAGCGCCCGGGCCGCCTCCGGCGACAGCCGGGCCGCCACCTTCTCCAGCGCCTCCGGGCCGTGCTCCTTGAGCAGCAGCTCGCCGAGGTGGACCAGGAACACGCCTCTGATGCGACCCGGCTCGGGCAGTGCCATTCCAGTCCCCTCCGGCGGCCGGCACCTCCGCCCGGAATCCGACGCTGTTGGATAGCAGGGGTCGCTCCTGAGCACAAATCGGCGCGCGCAACGGCGCCGGCGGGCGAGCATCGGTAACCGCGGGAGTGCCAATTCGCAGCGAGGTCCGGGCGATGGGGCTCAGCCGGCGACAGGCCTTGAAGGCAGCAGCTGCCGCCGCGGCTGCCTGCGCGCGCCCGGACCCAGGCGCTGCGGACAAGAAGACGAGCGAGGAGCAGATGAGTCCGATTCTCGGGACCGTGGCGCTGGGCTTCCAGTGGCCGACCCTGGACCCGTTCCTGTTCTGCGTGCACCACCACGACCGCTACCCGGCGGGCAACGAGCGGCTGGGGCCGAAGGCCTCGCTGGCCGGTCGGGAGCTGGGGCAGGACTTCGCCGGCCTCGACGGCTGGCGCATGTACCACGGGCTGACGGTGCCGGGCTTTCCCCAGCATCCGCACCGCGGCTTCGAGACGGTGACCGTGGTGCGCAAGGGGCTGGTGGACCACCACGACTCGCTGGGCGCCAGCGGGCGCTACGGCGGCGGGGACGTGCAGTGGATGACCGCCGGCAAGGGCGTGCTGCACGCGGAGATGATGCCGCTGCTGGATCCGGAAAAGCCCAATCCTCTCGAGCTGTTCCAGATCTGGCTCAACCTGCCCCGGGCCGACAAGATGGCCGAGCCGCACTACCGGATGTTCTGGCGCGAGGGGCTGCCGCGGCAGGTCTTTTCCGAGGCCGGGACGGTGGAGGTGGCGGTGATTGCCGGCGCGCTGGACGAGGCGCGGGCGCTTGCGCCGCCGCCCAGCTCGTGGGCCGCCCGGTCGGAGTCCGAGGTGGCGATCTGGACCCTCCGCCTGCCGCCGGGAGCGCGCTGGACCTTGCCGGCGGCGAGCCCGGGCCTGAACCGGGTCCTCTACTTCTTCTCTGGCGACGGGCTGCTGCTCGGCGGCCGCGGCGTCCCTTCCTCGCACGGGATCCAGCTGCGCTCGGAGATGGCGGTGGAGCTGGCCAGCGGGGCGCAGGAGGTCGAGCTGCTGTTGCTGCAGGGCCGGCCGATCGGCGAGCCGGTGGCTTCCTACGGTCCCTTCGTGATGAACACCCGCGAGGAGATCCAGCAGGCCTTCGCCGACTACCGGCGCACCGAGTTCGGCGGCTGGCCGTGGCAGAGCGACGACCCGGTCCACCCGCGCGAGCAGGGGCGCTTCGCCCGCCACGCCGACGGCCGGGTCGAGCGCCCGGGCTGAGCGTCTAGATCGGCTCGCACATCGCGCGCATGGTGTTGCAGACCATGGTCGCCGGCGGGCAGGGATCGACTGTGCCGTCGCAGAAGTCGCTGCACAGGCTTCCCAGGCAGCGGCCGAAGACGCACTCCAGCTCGCTGGCGCAGGCCTGGCCGACGGTCTTGGTCCCGCGCGGGCCGGTGGTGCAGCAGAGCACCTCGTTCAGGATGGTGCCTTTGTTCTCGCAGCGCTCGGTGTTCTGGCAGTTGCTGTTGTCGAAGCACTGGTTGAGCGCGCCCTGGGCGCAGCTGGTCAGCGGGACGGTGGTGTCGCGGGGAAAGCACATCTTGAAGAGCGCGCTGCAGTTCATGGTCCCCGGGCACTCGGTGGTATTGGGGCAGGCGCCGGAGCAGAACTTCTGGCCGTCGTCGCGCGCCAGGCACAGGCCGAAGGCGCACTGGGAGTCGGCGGTGCAGCTGTCGCCGACCGCGCCGGTGCCGCGGGTGCCGGCGACGCAGCAGCGGGCCGCCATCCCGGGAGTGTCGAGGATGCAGACCTCGCTGGCGGCGCAGTCCGGGTTGGCGAGGCAGCTCTTGGCGGCGTCCGGGCAGTTGCCGGTGGCGCCGGCATCGACAGTCCCGGAGTCGGGCTGGCCGGCGTCGCCGGAGCTGCCCGAGTCGTGGGATGTGGAAGCGCCGGCGTCCGACTTGGGCGTCGTGTTGTCGAGGCAGCCGGCGGCGAGCGCCGCGGCGAGGAGCAGGGCAAGTCGTTGGGGGTGCATGCGCCGATAAGAGCGGAAAATCGGTGACGCGTCGAGTCGGCGGCAGCCAGCAGCCGCAAGCGCGCGGAAGGACTCCGCTATTGCAGTGTCACCCGAGGCTGACGGGCCCTGCTCCAGCCGAACGCCGGCGCAGGGCCCAGCTCTCAGTCCGATTGGTCAGTCGGCCCGAATGCAGCGGCGAATGACGGCTGCGTGATAGTTGTCACTGGTGGCAAACGGCTCCCACCCCTCGGGCATGGCCTTCGGCTCGGTTATGAAGGGAGCTGACGAATTGGCATCGCCGAGATATACCATCGACACCTGCCACTGCTTGCAGGCCGGCGTCGGCATCGAATTGGCGAGCGGCGCGGCGGCGAACCTGGCGGCCGGCGTCGCGACCCGTTGCTCGAGTTGGATCGACTCGACCCCCGAGACCTGAGTCAGCCCCTTGCTGTCGACCCCGGTCGCAGCCTGCGCCGACGGAGCGCTCGTCCCCGCCGGCCCGCACGCCCAGGCCAGCATCACTCCCGCAACCACTCCCGAAAGCACCAGCACCGCACCAGACGTCCTCTTCATTTTGGATTTCCTCCCGGAATCGGCCCTGCTGCAGAGGCTACTCCGCTTCTCCGCGCGAAGCACCAATTGCTGCGCCCGCCCGGATTCCGGTCGTTTGACTGCCTACCTCTCGTCGCCACCTCTTCGTGCAGTTGGCAACTCCGACCCGCCCGATGCAGCATGGCGCCTTCGCGGTGGCGCACCTCCGGACGCATGGCCGCACCTTCTGGAGCTGGGAGGACGGACGATGGGCAGACTTCTCGGTTCCAGGCTGGCCGCGGTCGCGGCGTTGCTCTTGGCAGGCTGCCCCGGCCCTTCGTCGCCGCCGAAGCAGGCCGAGCCGCCGGCGATCACCGCGCAACCCGCCTCGCTCACCGTGGCCGCCGGGGACCCCGCCACCTTCTCGGTGACCGCGACCGCGACCGGGACGCTCTCCTACCAATGGCAGAAGAAGGGCGTTGATCTCCCCGGGAAGACTGCCGCCTTGCTGGAGCTCACCGCCGTCCAGGATTCCGACGCCGGCAGCTACACGGTGGTGGTGACCAACACCGTCGACGGCAGCAGCGCCGCGGCCACCTCGGTCCCGGCATCGCTGACCGTGAACGTCCCGCCGACCATCACTGCCCAGCCGCAACCGCTGACCGTGGTCGCGGGCGGCGACTGCTCCTTCTCGGTGACTGCGACTGGCAGCGGGACCCTCTCCTACCAGTGGCGCAAGGGCGGCTCCGCCCTGCCAGGCGAGACCGGTCCCACCCTGTCGCTCCTCGGCGTGCATGCCTCCGAGGAAGGCAGCTACGACGTGGTGGTCACCAACACGCTGCTCAAGACGACGGCCTCCTCGACCTCGGATGCCGCCACCTGCAGCGTGAACGTCCCACCGGCCATCTCCACCCAGCCGACGGACCTGACCGTCGCCCAGGGAGGCAGCGGCTCCTTCTCGGTAACCGCGACCGGGAACGGGACCCTCTCCTACCAGTGGCAGAAGGACGGCCTCGACCTGCCCGGCCAGACCGGCTCCACGCTGTCTCTCTCCGGCGTCCAGCCCTCCGATGCCGGCAGCTATGGCGTGGTGGTGACCAACACCCTGGGCAAGACCACCACGACCGCCAAGTCGGCAGGGGCCACGCTCACCGTCAACGTCCCGCCCACCATCTCCTCCCAGCCGGTCTCGGTGACCGTCGCCGAGGGGGGCAGTTGCTCGTTCTCGCTTTCGGCCTGGGGGAGCGGGGTCCTCACCTACCAGTGGCAGAAGGGAGGAGTCGATCTCCCGGGCCAGCTCGGCTCCACCCTGACGCTCTCGGCGGTGCTGGCCTCCGACGCCGGCAGCTACGGGGTGGTGGTGACCAGCACGTTGGACGGGACGACGGCCTCCACCAACTCGGCCGCGGCTACGCTCACCGTGAACTTGCCGCCCACCATCACCGCTCAGCCGGCGCCTCTGACCGTCGCCGCCGGAGGCAGCGGCTCCTTCTCGGTGACCGCGGCCGGCACCGGGACCCTCTCCTACCAGTGGCAGAAGGGTGGGACCGACCTGCCCGGCCAGACCGCAGCAACCTTGTCGCTCACGGCCGTGCAGGCCTCCGACGCTGGCAACTACGCCGTGGTGGTGACCAACTCGCTGGACGGGACGACGGCCACCACCACCTCGAGCCAGGCCGCGCTCACCGTGGTCCTTCCGCCCGCGATCACGGCTCACCCGCGCTCGCTGACTCGTGCGCCGACCACCAGCGCCGCCTTCTCGGTGGCGGCGACCGGGAGCGGGACCCTCTCCTATCAGTGGCAAAAGGGAGGAGTCGATCTGCCCGGCCAGACCGCCGCCACCTTGTCACTCGGCAACGTGCAGCCCTCCGACGCCGGCAGCTACCGCGCGGTGGTGACCAACACCGTGGCCGGGGTCAGCGCCAGCGCCGCCTCGGGCAGCGCGCTTTTGACCGTCAGCCCGGCGGTGACGGCGATCGCAATCGCGCCTGCCTCCATCTCCATTCCGCTCGGGCGAAGCGCCCAGCTCGTGGCCACCGCCACCTATGCCGACGCCACCACCGGGGATGTCACCGACCAGGCGCAGTGGACCTCCGGCTCCCCCGCCAACGTCACCGTCGACGCCACCGGGATGGCCGCGCCCGCGACCGGAGCGAGCGCCGGGGCCGCCGCCACGGTGACCGCCACCCTGGTCGGCAAGAGCGCCTCGGCCCAGGTCAGCCTGCTGGCGGCCATCGCGCCGATCGGCCCGGGCGTGGGGAACGACCCGCTCCTCGGCCAGCAGTGGCACCTCCACAACACCGGCCAGAGCGCCTACTCCGATCAGCCCGGCTCGGCCGGCAACGACCTCAACGCGCTGGCCACCTACGCCAAGGGCTATTCCGGCGCCGGGGTGAAGGTGGCGGTGGTCGACACCGGCCTGGAGATCCTGCACGAGGACCTGGCGGCGAACGTGGTCCCCGGCTCGTGGAGCTTCGCCAAATCCACCGCCAACCCGACCAGCAGCGTCACCACCGGCGACCACGGGACCAGCGTCGCCGGACTCATCGCCATGGTCCATGGCAACGCCCTGGGCGGCATGGGAGTGGCGCCGCGCGCGGGGCTCAACGGGTACGACTACCTGAGCTCGTCGATGACGACGGCGCAGGAGCTGGCGTCGCTCGGAGGCTCGTCCGCCAATCCCCTGTCCAGCGACGTCTGGGTCTTCAACCAGAGCTACGGCTACGAGAACACCATCGACTTCCTCGCCGACCCGACTCTCGTGGCGCAGTACGCCTCCGGAACCAGCACGCTGCGAGGCGGGCGCGGGGCGATCTACGTCAAGTCGGCGGGCAACGGCTTCTCGCAGTTGGGCTACGCAGACTGCAGCGCAGCGATGTTCGTCAAAGTCAGCTGCCAGAACGTCAACATGGACCCCTACAGCGCCCTCCCCTACGTCGTCCTGGTCGGGGCCCTCGATGCCCGGGGAGTGAAGAGCAGCTACTCCACCACCGGGTCGGCGCTGTGGGTGAGCGCCCCGGGCGGCGAGTACGGATACAACGCCAGCGTCGCCGGGAGCAGCCTCCCGCCCGAAACCTACCAGCCAGGCATGGTGACCACCGACCAGTCGGGCTGCGCCGCCGGCTTCAGCGTGACCGCGGCAGCCTCCAGCACCTTCGACCGAGGCGCCTCGCCGAACGGCACCTGCAGCTACACCAACACCTTCACCGGAACCTCGGCCGCGGCCCCGGCGACCTCCGGCGCCATCGCGCTGATCCTGGAGGCCAATCCGACGCTCGGCTGGCGCGACGTGAAGCACATCCTGGCCACCACTGCCACCCGCGTCGATCCGGCGATCGCCCCGATCCTCGACTCCAGCCTCGTGGTGGGGCCCTACGTCGCCGAGCTTCCCTGGACGGTCAACGCCGCCGGCTACGCCTTCCACAACTGGTACGGGTTCGGCCGGGTGAACGTCGACGCCGCCGTCCGCATGGCCGAGACCTACCCCTACGGCCAGCTGGGGACCCTGACCGTCACCCCGTTCGTCTCGAGCGGCACGCTGTCGCTCTCCATCCCGGACAACTGGGCGCCCGGGGTGACGAGCACCCTCGCCATGCCCACCGACCTGTCGATCGAAGCCGTGCAGATCACCGTCTCGGCCACCCACCAGCGCACCGGCGACCTGGGGATCGAGCTGGTCAGCCCTTCGGGCACCAGGAGCATCCTCCTGAACATCAAGAACGTCTTCAACGGGACCTCCCTGCGCCAGATGGTGCTCGAGTCCAACGCTTTCTACGGCGAGCGGAGCGCGGGCACCTGGACCCTCCGGCTGGTGGACGGGAGACGGGACATGCGCGGAACCCTGACCAACTGGCAGCTCCGCGTCTTCGGCCACTGAGAGGAGGTCGCCATGAACTTCAAGAACGCAGCGATCCTGGCTGGGCTCCTGGCAGCGTCGATGGCGCCCGCAGCACAGGCCCAGGGAGCAGGCGGGCCGGCGCAGTTCCAGAGCGCCGGGGCCACCTACCGGTTCGCGCCCGGGATCCGGGCGGTCCACAAGCCGGCGGCGAAATCGGTCCCGGAGGCGCTGGCCGCGGTGGGAGCCAGCGCGCCCTCCTTCGTCGCCGAGAAGGGGCGCTACCTTCTCTATCGGGAGCCGGGGGCCGCGGCGGCGACCGTGGGGCAGGTCGGCGGCGCAGCCACGCTGCCGGTGGTCCAGAACGTGGAGACCGGCGGGCTGGGCGTCGTCCCGGGGACGCTGGTCGCCGTGCTCGCGCCTGCGGCCGATCCCCAGTCGCTCGCCGGATCGCTGGGGTTGGAGCTGGTCCTGAGTGTTCCCGCGATCTCGACCGCGATCTTTCGGGTCCCGGCGCAGGTCGACATCCAGGCCTCGGCCGCTGCCCTGGCCGCGAGCCCGGGAGTGGTGAGCGCCCAGATCGAGGTCAAGGAGCACTTCCCGGTGGCTCATTAGCCAAGCCCCCGAAGCTCCTATGGAATCCGATGCCGGACCCGCCGGCCGCCATCGTCTTGCCTTCGGTCATGCCGATCGGATGAGCCGCGCCATCTGCCTTCCTAGCCGGCGCAGCTCCTCGACCGGATAGAAGCCCACCCGCTGCCAGCGCTCGAAGATTGCCTCGCTCAGCCGGATGGTCTCGCGTCGTTCGGCACGGGCCACCGTCGACAGCCGCACCTCGGCGGTGAGCTTCTCGGACAGGAAGACCTCGTCGGCGCGCGAGGCCGGCTCGGCGATTTCGAGCTCCACCCGCGACTCGGCGATGCGCACCTCCCCGGCGGTCAGTCCGATTCGCGCGGCGGCCTCGCGCACCTGCTCGGCGGCCGGCAGGCGGACTGAGGCGCAGATCGGTTGATTGGGGCAGCGGGCGCAGACCTGCGGAGCCCTCGCCGCCGCCCGGGAGAAGAAGCACGGCCGCCCGAGGTTGGCGCGCACCTGGCAGCCGTAGAACGGCAGCCAGCGGTGACCGAGCTCGCCGGCCCGGGCGATCAGCGCCTCGACCTCGGTCCGCGGCATCGGCGCCAGGGCTTCGCAGCCGGGGATGGCGGCGATGTCCACCTCCTTGAAGCCGATGCGGCTGGCGGCCGGCAATCGAGCGAGCAGCTCGCGCGCCGCCGGTCCGGCCCCGGCGACCAGCGGGCCGATCATCACGAAGACCTGGTCCGGCGGCAGTCCGCGCAGGCTCTCCAAGGTCCGATTCGAATCGGCCTTGTTCTCCGGATCCAGGCCCGCCGGAGTGACGGTGACGTGGAGCAGCACGTTGCGATGCCGGCGCAGCAAATGCCGAGTCGCCTCGCCGATCGGGAAACGGGTGTTCATGAGAACCGGATGATCCGGAGGCAGCATCTCGACGACCCGGCAGGCATCGCGCTCCTCGAAGGCGAGGTCGGTGACGTGCCCGAAGCGCACCGGCACGCCCGCCTCGACCACCGAGGAAATCCCGGCCAGCCAGGAGGCGATCCGCTCGGGCGTCACTCCGATTGCGGAATAGTCGAGGTGGGTTTTCCTCTCCAGCAATCCGCGCAGCACCGGATAGCGGCGGTTGAGGCAGAAGCTGCATCCGACGCAGCCGAGGTGGGTATCGACCAGGACGAACCCGCCCAGCAGCCGCACCGGGGCCAGCTCCAGCTCGTCGTCGTAGCACTCCTTGTGGCGCAGCCCGTCGGCGGCGGTCAGCATGCGCGCACCTCCTCGAGCCGGGGAGCCAGCGAGGGCGGCAGGCAGGTCGGGGACAGCAGCCGCCGCAGGCTTTCGAGCGTGTTCTCGGCGGCGGAGTTGAGCTCGGTGACCGGCAGGAACCCGGTCTGGTACCAGCGCCTGAGCACCGCCGGCACCACGTTGCAGAAACTGCCGCCCTCGCTCTTTCCCGGCTCGCGGGTGGTCAGATGGACGCTGACTGGAGTCCCAAGCGCGTGGCGCAGATAGGTCTCGTCGCCGCGGGAGCTGGGCTCGGCCACGCTCAGGGCGATCGAGCGCGGACCGGTGCGGCTCGGCTCCTCGACCAGGGTCAGCCCGAGGCGCGGCAGCTCCTCGGCGAGGCGCTGGCGCACCTGGGGCCAGTCGAGCTCGCCGTGGCATCGCCTGCGGCTGGGACAGGTCCAGCAGACCTCCAGCTCGCGGGCGCGCTTGTCGCCCTCGGGCTGGCCGGTGAGCTTGTCCACGTCGAAGAAGCCCTGGCCCACCCGCGCCAGGCTGCGGCGGCAGAACCACTCGGTGACCACGTGGCCGCGCGCCAGCGCCCGCGCTTCCAACAACTCCAGCGCCGCCGCATCGATCGGATCCACCGAGGCCAGCTCCGGCAGCCCTTCGACGTTGAGCGGCTTGAGGAAGAGGTGGCTTCCCGGCGGCAGAGCGTCGATCACGCGCTCGGCGTCGGGGACGCTGTCGGCGGCCAGCGGGCCGATGACCCAGTAGGTCGTCTCGGGATCGATGCCCTCGGTCGAGCGGATCAGCGCCAGCGGATCGGCCGAGACCTTCAGCCGCGCGCTGCGCGGGGTGGCGGTGAATTTGAGCAGCACGTTGGGACGCGGGACTCCGAAGAAGCCGCGGGCCTCGGCGGTGAGCGGGCGGCGGGTGAGGTAAACCACCGAGCGATTCGCCGGCAGTCCGAGGATCAGCTCGGCGCTCTTCTCGAACTCCAGGCCGGCGTCGGTGTCGTGGCCGATGCGAATCTGCACCCCGGCGCGGAAGGAGGGCATCGACCCCAGCCAGGCCAGCATCTTGCGCGGCGAGATCCGCTGGTCGATGAGCGTCCCGGCGTCGAACAGCGCCTGCCGCGCCGGGTGCCGCCGCGAGATGCAGAACCGGCAGCCGAACGAGCACCCGACCACGAAGTCCAGCGAGATGAAGGCGCCGATCAGCTTGAGGGGAAAGAACTCCGGGAGCAGCGTCTCGTACCGCCGGGCGTAGTGACGTCGGTTCATGGACCCTCCGAAGACAAGATAACCACCTCTGACTACCTTTGCCTACATCATACGACACAGGGGTCGTTTCGGCATCCCTCGGAGCGCTAACCGGCCGTGTTTCTTTGGTTCTTCAGCGCTTGACACGGTCTGCGGCGCTGGTGGCCGGGACTTGGAGGCCAATCCGCGGGCGAAGATCCGGTCCCGCGGGCGTGCCGCCCATGCTCAGGCGGCGCCGACATCAGAGTAGGATGCCGCGAGCGATCGGCCGGGATAGCGCATTGGGAGAAGCCGAATGCACCGCAAATCCATTTCCTTCGTCTTGGCCGTGGCCCTCGCCTGTGGAGCGGCCGCGTTTTCCGGGTGCGGCAAGCAGTGCACGCTCAAGGGGTGCCAAGGCGCGGTCGTGGTCGACGTGCGCGACGCCGCCGGAACCAAGCTCCTCGACTATTCGGTGAGCGCCACTGTGGCCGGCGCGACTCTGTCGGTCAGCTGCGCTGCCGGGACCCCGCGGCAGTCGGAAGGCGCGCGCATCGGGGACAACACCGTCTCGCTGGACTGCCAAGGCGACGGCCCGTTCCGCATCTGGCAGGCCGCCGGATTCAACTACGACATCTCGGTCTCGATCACCGACCAGGCCCAGCACGCCTATTCCGGGAAGCTGGCGATGAGCATCACCACCGACGAGAACTTCAACGGCCCTGGCTGCGGGTCGTGCTCGAGCGGAACGGCGGAAGTGAGCTTGCGCTAGCTGCCGAGCGCTCACACATCCCGCCGCGCAGGTTGGCGAACGGATGCAGCGTCTGGCCGTCGCACCGCAGCAGGGCCATCCGACGGCCGTGGCCCAGGGCGCGCACCGGCATCTCCGGCAGCGGGAAACCCTCGGGCGGAGACCAGGACGGCCCGGCCCGGGGCGATGAAGGATTGCGGCTGTCGCGGTTGCATTCCCGTCCGGCCTTGCCTTAGGGGTCCCGCGCGAAATTCCGGTCGAAGTCCTGGGCGCCCGCGGGGCGGGCGCCTCTTCCACTTCTAGTGGGAGCGGTGCGGCGCGGTCCGGCAACGGATGCGCGATGCCGAATCGGTCGACCTCGCCACCAACGCCGCCGTCACGCAGCAGGCGCTCAGCCCCAAGGCCAGTGCGGCCAACGCGCTCACGCACATCGCAGTCTTCACTACCCTCTCCCGCTCTCCGGGCACCGGGCCCGGACCTCCGCTTTCCCGCCAGGCCGTTCGTCCGTGCCATGGGGGCAGCGGAGCGGATCCGCTGCCCCATTCCAGTCTCTCAGGGCCGGAAGATCTTCACGTTGGAGATCGTGTAGGTGAAGTCGTTGCTGCTGACCGTGCGCGTCCCGCAGAAGAACGTGTTGACCGAGAAGGTCACGGGGAACGTCGCGACGAACGTGGCCGTCGCCGACGAGGCCCCGGAGTAGCTCGCGAGCTGACCGTTCTTGTCTCGGAGGATCAGCGGGCACGAACCCGACCAGTTGTTGAAGGTCTGCACCGCCAGATCGAATCGCACGGCCAGGCCGGCCAGGCCGCGGCCGTATTCGTCGAGGTAGTTGTTTGCACTCACCAGCCATCCCGACTTGTTCGCGCCCACCGTCTGCGCGATGGCGAAGCTGACTTTGGTCATGTTGACGGTCACCCCGGCCGAGCTCGCCGTGCCCGGCGATCCGCCCTTGCCCCACACCGCCACCACGGTCGGAAGGCTGGCGAGGTGAGTCGGGGAGCCGAGATAGAGCGTGGTCCGCTGGTTGGCCGGCCCGGACTCGATCCAGGCATTCGGGTTCTCGCTCGAGATCCCGTTGAGCACGGCATCGGCGGTCATCGTGCCCGACCACAGGTCGCCGTAGGAGCCCATCATGAAGGAGTTGGAGACCCGGTTGTACCAGTAGTGGTCGTCGCCGTTCAGCGTGACGCTGCTGCCGCATCCGGCGACGCCGGCCGCACAGCCGGTGGCCGGCAGACAGGCGCCCTGGGTGCAGCCGTTGGGGCAGGCGCTGTCGGTCTGCACGAAGCTGCAGGTCCCGCCGGGCTGGCAGGTGCCCCCGGAGAAGGTCCGCAGGGTGGTGGCGTTCACGCAGGTCGCCGCCGGAGGCACGGTGCACTGACCGCAGCTCCCTCCGCACCCGTCGTCGCCGCACTGCACGCCGGCGCAGGCGGGGATGCAGGCGCAGTCGGTGTCGGTGGCGTGGACGCATCCGGCCGGGCAGCAGCCGTCGCCCGAGGTGCAGGCGGTGATGGCGGTGTGGCTGCACGAGACGTCGCAGGTCGCCGCGCTGCCCAGCAGCAGATCGGCGGTGCAGGCGTTGTTGTCGTTGCAGTTGGTCGGGCAGCTGGCGGTCGGGTCGCAGGTCTCGCCGGTCTCGACCACCCCGTTGCCGCACACCGGCTGGCAGTCGGAGTCGGTGTTGGCGTTGCAGCCGGCCGGGCAGCAGCCGTCGCCTCCCACGCACTGGGTGATGGCGGTGTGGGTGCAGACCACGTTGCACGAGGCGGCCGTCCCGGTCTTGGTGTCCTTGGTGCAGGCGATGTTGTCGTTGCAGCTGGTCGGGCAGTTGCCGTCGCAGGTCTCGCCGGTCTCCACCACTGAGTTGCCGCACTTGGGCGCGCAGTCGCTGTCGTTGGTGGAGTTGCATCCCGCCGGGCAGCAGCCGTCGCCGTTGGCGCAGGCGACGATCGCCTCGTGGAGGCACTGGGAGCTGCAGTTGCTGGCCGAGCCGATCAGCGAGTCCTTGGTGCAGGCGACGTTGTCGTTGCAGTTGGTCGGGCAGTTGCCATCGCACTTCTCGCCGCCCTCGACGATCCCGTTGCCGCAGGTCGCCGAGCAGTCGGAGTCGGTGTTGTTGTTGCAGCCCGCCGGGCAGCAGCCATCGCCCGCGACGCAGGCGGTGATCGGGGTGAAGGTACACTCGGCGCTGCAGGCGGCGGCGGTGCCGACCAGGGCGTCCTTGGTGCAGGCGACGTTGTCGTTGCAGGCGGTCGGGCAGTTGCCGTCGCACTTCTCGCCGCCCTCGACGATCCCGTTGCCGCAGGTCGCCGAGCAGTCGGAGTCGGTGTTGGCGTTGCAGCCGCTGGGGCAGCAGCCGTCTCCGGAGACGCAGGCGGTGATCGGGGTGTGGGTGCACTCGGCGCTGCAGCCGGCGGCCGAGCCGATCAGCGCGTCCTTGGTGCAGGCGACGTTGTCGTTGCAGCTGGCCGGGCAGTTGCCGTCGCACTTCTCCCCCGCCTCCACCACCCCGTTGCCGCAGCGCGGGCTGCAGTCGGAGTCGTTGAGGCTGTTGCAGGCCGACGGGCAGCAGCCGTCGCCGGCGACGCAGGCGGTGATCGCGGTGTGGGTGCAGACGGCGGTGCAGTTCGCGGCCGAGCCGGTGAGCGTGTCCTTGGTGCAGGCGACCTTGTCGTCGCAGCTGGTGGGGCAGTTGCCGTCGCACTTCTCGCCGGTCTCGACGACCCCGTTGCCGCAGCGCGACTGGCAATCGGAGTCGTTGAAGCGGTTGCAGGCCGCCGGGCAGCATCCGTCGCCCGGGATGCATCCGGTGATGGCGGTGTGGGTGCAGACCGCGTTGCAGCTCGCGGCCGAGCCGACCAGGGTGTCCCTGGTGCAGGCCACGCTGTCGTTGCAGCTGGTCGGGCAGTTGCCGTCGCACTTCTCGCCGGGATCGAGCTTGCCGTTGCCGCACAGCGCGCAGCCGTCGTCGACGACGCCGTCGCAGTTGTTGTCCAGCCCGTCGCCGCAGATCTCGAAGACGTCGCCGCAGGTGCCGCAGGCGTTGAGCTTGCTGGCGTCGTCCTGGCAGGCTCCGTCGACGCAGCTCTGGCAGGCGGCGCAGTCGGTTTCGGCCTGGCAGGGGACCGCCGGCGGAGTGCTGCAGGCCGACAGCGCGAGAAGAACGGCCGCGATTCGCTTCATCTGTTGCTCCCGGGATGGGCCGCCCCAGGGCCGGCGGCCTGTTTCCGCTATAGACCGGCGCCGCGAGGGAAGTAAACCAAGCTCGAATCGCTGCATCGGCGAGCTGCGGCTCACTCCCCGAAAAGCGGAATGGCTATGCCCACTTCCAGGGACGGGCCGAGGCCGAGGTGCAGCGCGCGATCGCCGGCGGCGATCCCCTCCGCCCAGCGGGCGACATAGCCGGTTCGCGCGAAGAGCACCGGCTCTCCGGGAAAGGCGGCGACCGGCACCGACAGCCGCAGCCCGGCGGCGGCGAGATAGCAGGCGGCGGCGCGCGAGGCGCCACTGCTGTAGCTCACCCACTGCCCGCCCAACCCTCCCTCGGCTTCGAGGTCGAGGCGCAACCGCCTGAAATCAAAGCCGTATCCGATGCGCGGCCGCAGCGACAGCTCGCCGACCGCGGCAGTCCAGGCCGAGTGGATCTCCTCGCCGCGGCCCAGGCCGAGGGAGAGCGAGAGCGACAGCGGCCCGCGCCAGAACCCCAGCTCGACGCTCCCGGAGTGCGCCGCGCCCAGCAGGTTGGTCCCGGGGTCGGCGAAGCGATAGCCGGCCCCGAGGGTCGCCAGCGAGCGGGTGACCGGGGCGGTGGCCACCACGCCCACCAGCTCGCCCTTGCCGCGGATCGGGCTCTCGCCGAACCCGGGCGCGTGTGCCGCGAGCGCGGCGGTCTCAGGCTGCAGCGAGAGGGTCTGTCCCGGCTTCAGCGACAGGTGGCGCGAGGAGCGGCCGCCGCCGTCGAGGCGCTGCAGCTGCACCTCGCCGTCGTAGACCGCCACCTCCAGCGGCGCCCCCTTGGACTTGACCACCCGCTCCACCAGCGCCGACTGCTCGTAGGTCAAGAGGAAGGTCCCCTCCAGCTCCGGGTGGAAGCGCAGCGCCGCCGAGCGCCTCTGGGGAAAGGAGAAGTAGAGCGGACCGCGGGCCTTGAGGTTGCGGATGATCTTCTCCGGCGTCTGGCTGCGCCCGTAGCGGGCGGCGTGGGCGGCGGTGCGCCGGCGGGCGAACTCCCACATCGCGTCCAGGGTGATCCCCACCCCGTCCACCGGCGCCTCGGTGAAGGCCTCGGAGAAGAAGTGCGAGAACAGCCCGCCCAGCGCCTCGTCCTCGTAGCTGAGCTCCTCCGGACGCGAGGAGACGAACCACATCGTCCCCTCGGAATCGAGGATCTCGCTGGGCAGCTCGGCGATGGGGTTGAAGCCCGGCGTGGACACCGCGCCCTTGCCCTTGAGCGCCTCCCAGTCGAGGCTGCCGGAGTAGCAGGCGTCGAAGATGCCCACCGTCAGCGTCGCCCCGACCTGCTTGACGATGGCCGAGATGTCCTTGCCGTCAAGCGGCTCGCCGGCGGTCAACAGCTTCCCGGAGAGGCCGTGGCCGGTGAAGAAGAAGGCGAAGAGGCTGGGCAGCGGCCCCAGCTCCTGGACGTCCCTGCTGCGCCGCTCGGCCAGCCGGGCGGCGGCGGCCAGCAGCGCCTGCCGCGACCCGCCGAGCACCAGCTCCACCCGCGACTCGTCGAAGTTGGCGTAGCGCACGATCCGATCGCGCACCTGCTGGGCCTCGCGCTCGGCGTGCCTCAAGGGCTCGAGCTGCACCTCGCTGGAGCGGCCGACGTTGTTGCCGACAATCAGCGCGTAGCGCACGGTGGAGCCGGCGTGCGCCGGGGAGGCCGTCAGCAGCGCGGCGGCGAAGATCGAGGCTGCTGCGGGTGCCCTCATCGCTTCACTCCCAGGACCTGCACCGCGACGCCCTCCGCCGCCTGGGGCGAGAGCTCGCATCCTTTTCGCCGGGCCACCATTCGCTTGCCGTCCTTGATCGCGGTCTGGGCGGCGAGCGGGTCCGCCGAGAAGAGCGCGATTACCCATTCGCATCCCTGGCCAGGGCTGATCAAGGCGCCGTCGGGGATGCGGACGTTGGTTCCCGCTTCGGCGAGCTGGGGCGGGCCATCGTTGGAAGGGTGCAGACGGACCACTTCGCCCTTCTCGTCGGCGTAGAGGACGGTGAGAAACCCCGGCTTGTCGGCGGTGTAGAAGAAGCCCAGCCGGTCTCCCTCGCGCAGCGCCACTCCGTCGTGGGCGCGGAAGACCTGGCCCTCGCGCTCGACCGCCACGTGCAGCGCCCAGGTTCCCTTGGCGGTGAGCGGATCGGCTCGATCCGCCGGTCGCAGGACCACCAGCGCCGCGGCGGCGCCCAGGGCCAGCACCGCCGGGGAGAACCAGAGCATCGGCCGCCAGGACCGGGCCCGGCGCGGCTCGTCCCAGGCGCGCCGCGCCTCTCCCATGGCAGCAAAATCCGCCCTGCAATCGGCACATTGGGCGAGGTGCGGCTCGAAGCTCGACCGCTCCTGGCTGGACATGAGCTGGGCGGCATAGCGGGCGAGCTCCGGCTCGCGGGAGCAGCGGCCGCGGTCGGGGGCGGCGAAGGCTTCTGGAAGCAGGGCCTCGAGGTCGGGAGCGCTCACGTTTCCTCCAGGCATTGGCGCAACGCGGCAAGGCACTTGGCGAGCACCCGCCCGATGTACTGCTTGCTGATGCCGAACCGGTCGCCGATCTGCTCCTGGGTCATCCCGTGGTGAAAGCGCAGCCGCAGGATCCGGCGCGAGCGAGGGTGAAGTCCCGAGAGGCAGCCTTGAAGCTTGTTCACCTGCGCGCGCCGCTCCGACTCGTCCGCCAGCGCGGTCTCGGCGCTCACCGCGGGATCGACGTGGTGCTCGCCCAGCTCGTCGTGCCGCTCGCGCAGGTCGCGCAGGCGGCTCGAGCGGCGCACTGCCATCAGGCGCAGGTAGGCGGGGATCGCCTCCGGGCTCTCGATCTGATCCACGTGCGCCACCAGGAAATCGGTCCACAGATCCTCCGCGGCCTCGTTGGCGAGGACGGCGTCCCGGAGGAGGTGGCGGCAGACGGCCAGCGTGCGCGCGAAGTATCGCTCCCGCAGCTCGCTCTGAGCCGCGGGCTCCCGCCGCCGAAGTCGCTGCAACAGCTCCGCTGGCATCCCGAGGACCTCGCCGAATCAGAGACCGACAGGGCGGCGAAAGTAAACCGGCAAGCCGGAAGCCCGGCGACGCCGCACTGGCTTTCCCGAGGAATCTTCTGGGGATCGCTGCCGTGTGCCAATTCCCGCCGCGCAGACTGGCGAACGGGTGCAGCTTGCCGCCCTCGCGCCGCAGCCGGTGATGGACGTGTCCAGCAACTTCCACGTCGCCCCGCTCCTGGCGACGACGGGTCGCAGCGGGGACACGCTGCGGGGCCTGTCGCTCGGCCTCACGTTCTGACCCCAGGGCGGCATCGGCCGCCTCGACCTCGGCCCCTCGAGAGCAGTCCGTCCGCCGACAGTGCACGGTGGCGGACTTCCTGCCGCGGCTGCGAAAAACCGCCGGCTGAAGCGCTCCGCCCCGACCTTCGGCTCCGCCTCGCCCGCCAGCCGGCGCGCCGCGAGGACAGACCGGCGGCCGTTCCGGAACTGAGATTCTCCAGGAAAAACGGATGGCTGGGCCGCCTGGCACTACCTCCCGCCGCGCAGGTTGGCGCACGGGTGCAGCTTGCCGAATTCCCGCCGCAGCAGCGCCATCAGCCGGCCATCTCTCAGGGCGCGCACCGGCATCTCCGGCAGCGGGAAACCCTCGGGAGGACGCCAGGCTTGACCCGGCGCACGCCGGCCGCCCAGACCTCTTCCCGCCGCCCGGAAATCGGGCCGCCAGTTGCGAGGGCGCAAGCGAATCGTGTAAACCGCCGCGCCGCGCCAAGGGCGCCAAGGAGTCACCGTGGGTCTCGCAATCGGAATCGTCGGGCTGCCGAACGTCGGCAAGAGCACGCTGTTCAACGCGCTGTCCAACGCCGGCGCCCAGGCGGCGAACTACCCGTTCTGCACCATCGAGCCGAACGTGGGGGTGGTGCCGGTGCCCGACCCGCGCCTCGACCAGCTGACCAGGGTGCTCAAGCCGCAGAAGAAGGTCCCGACCAGCCTCGAGTTCGTGGACATCGCCGGCCTGGTCAAGGGCGCCAGCCAGGGCGAGGGCCTGGGCAACAAGTTCTTGAGCCACATCCGCCAGGTGGACTCGGTCTGCCACGTGCTGCGCTGCTTCGAGGACTCGGACGTGGTGCACGTGGACGGCTCGGTCGACCCGGCCCGCGACGCCGCCACCATCGACACCGAGCTGTGCCTGGCCGACCTGGAGGCGGTGGAGAAGCGGCGCGAGCGCACCCAGAGGAACGCCAAGGCCGCGGGCAAGGCGGGCGACGAGGCCAAGGCGGAGCTGGTGGTCCTCGACAAGCTCAAGGCCAGCCTGGACCAGGGCACCCCGGTGCGCCGGATGGCGCTCAGCGACGAGGAGAAGGCCACCATCCGCGAGCTGTTCCTGCTCACCAGCAAGCCGGTGCTCTACGTCGCGAACGTGGCCGAGGGGCAGATCGGCAAGGAGGACAGCGACCCGTTCGTCGCCAAGGCCCGCGCGGTGGCCGAGGCCGAGGGCGCCGCCTTCGTCACCATCTGCTCCAAGGTGGAGGCCGAGGTGCAGGAGCTGCCCGAGAGCGACCGGGCCGACTTCCTCGCCTCGGTGGGCCTGGCCGAGCCCGGCCTGAACAAGCTGGTGCGCGCCGGGTACCAGCTGCTGGGCCTGATCACCTACTTCACCGCCGGCGACATCGAGTGCCGCGCCTGGACCATCAAGCTCGGCACCAAGGCGCCTGGCGCCGCGGGCGTCATCCACACCGACTTCGAGCGCGGGTTCATCAAGGCCGAGGTGATGGCCTACGCCGATCTCCTCCAGCTCGGGAGCGAGGCCGCCTGCCGCGAGCGCGGGCTGCTGCGGATGGAGGGCAAGGAGTACGTGGTCAACGACGGCGACGTGATGCACTTCCGCTTCAACGTGTGAGACGGAGGTGCTGGATCGCCTCGAGCGACGCCTCGTCAACCGAGCACACCGGGCGTCAGTCGAGCCGCCTCTCGCCGCCGAGGTGCTACGGCGCATCGGAAAGCGGATCGACCATCGGCCCGATTGCTGACGCCGGCAGGGCGCCGCAGCGCGCCCGTCCTTCGCGATATAGAGACAGGTCCCCGCCCGCAGGAATAGAGATCGGCAGAAGTGGTCTTGGTGGGAGGAAGAATGCCGCAGACGCCACTGCCGCAAATGAACGACGACGACCTCGTCGACATCCTCACCCATGTCGATCGAGAGCGGTTTCCGGAGCGCTACCGCGATGTTCGCGATGAGTTGGTGCGCCGAACATCCCGGCGAGTGGTCAGACCGCTCGGCGGATGCGTACTTCGCGGAAGCACAACGCACGCGCGCGTTTACCGAACGTCGAGTCGCCAAGACCAACATCCTGAAGATCGCACTCGCCTGGGGTGCTGCGATGCTGCTGCTCAAGGGCGTCTTGGCGATCGCATGCGCGCCCTGAACCCGCTCTCTCCCGGCCCGAGGTGAGGGACGAGCAGCGCCAACACTCCGCCGGGATGGGTCGGAGCGAGGCTCAGCCCGGCATCTCGACCGTCAGGTCGGTCCTGGCAAAGTCGGAATCGAGGGTGAGGATCGGCAGCCCTTCGGACCAGGCCAGGGCGTAGGCAAAGCACTCCCCGAGATTGAGCGGGAATCGCAGGCGCGCGGAGCTGGCGATCCGTGCGTGCTCGACCGTCGGCGGCACGAAGCGGATGGAGCTCGCCAGGATCCTGCGCTCCAGCTCCGGGTAGAGCTGCGGTTGTCGATCGCGGATGAGTATCAGCGCCTCCGAGAGATTGACCGTGCTCATGGCGAGCTGCTTGGCGTGGCCGGTCATCCGGCTTGCCACCCATCGCGCATGCGGCTCATCAAAGTGGATGGCCAGGCGCCGAGGTATCGACGATTAGGAACGCGGCGCCCAGAGCTTGTCCTCGCTCGGGAAGCGCGGCGAGGGATTGAGCGGAGCCTGGTTGCCCAATCCCACCCAGCCGTTGAAGTCGGCTGCCCTCGGCCCCTCGGGCTGTCGCTCGAGCGCCTCGCGCACCGCCGCTCGGATAGCCGCCGGTTTCTGGGAAATGCCTCGTTCTTTCATGTGCTTACGAAGGTCCCGGGCAAACTCCGGCGTCATGTCACATTGATTTTGATCTGGGCCATTTCGATGGACATGGCATGTGTGTGCCGTCGCCGGAAGTGCATCGGCCCGGAGTCGCAGGCCTTCTCTGCGTGCGCTCACCGGCTCGGACGAGGACCGACCGAGCACTGGCAGCCCGCGACGGCCTTGTCGCTCCTCGAGAGGCGCAGCGGCTCCACCGGCGCTTGGGTGACGAGCATCCCGTCGAACAGTCGGAGTGGTGCTTCGGCGGCTTCTCCTCCTGGACGGCGTGCTCGGCGGGCATCGCCAGGGCAAGAGGGAGGTAGCAGGACGAGTCCGCTGTTGGGTCGGGCCAGCGAGGCAGGGCCCGCTGGCGGCGACTCAGCCGAGGCGCGGCGGACGACCCGCGCGCCGGCTGGCGCTCCCGGCGAGTTCCACGATTCGCTCATGCGGCAAAGGCACCGAGCAGCCGATGGGCGGGACGGCCTGCGTTGGAATCTACTTGGTCCGCTCGAGAAGCTTGGGAATCTCGTGCCCGAAGTCCTCCGCGATCTTGTGAAGTATGCGATCCGCCTCGAGCCGCGGACTGTTGCGGATGCGCTCGATGAGCGCCGGCTCGCAGCCCTTCGCCGCGGCGAGCTCGAGCACCAGGTCCGAGTTGTCAATCGCGCTGTGCGGGCCGAGGGTCCTGTTGAGGCCCGCTCCCTCGAAGAGGGCTGAGCAGGGCGCAGGGGTGCAGGCGATCGCCTTGCGCACGGTCTCCGGATTCACTCCGGGATACGTGAAGTAGATCGAGGCGAACGGGAGGTGACGCTCCAGATCGAGCTGCTCGGCATCGGGGGCGGACCACTCCGAGAGGTCCGCTCCGACGGCCGCGGCGGCCTCGCGCCCCCTCACCTCGAGCCTGTGGAACGAGACGGACACCATCTCCGAAACGAGCAGCCCCTGGGTATGCACGAGAAAGGCGAGGTGCCGGACCTGCGTCCCGGCGGCCGCAAAGTCCCTTCGGCGAATCGCCAGCGCGAAGCGCAGCTTGGCCCACTGCAACAGGCTCATGTAGTTCGGAATCGGCATCGAGAACAGGTCCGTCGCCGGGGCGTCGCGCAGGCGTCCGTCGCCGAGCAGCGACCAGTGATCGAATGCCGCCAGTGCTTCCATCCAGCCAAAATCGAGCCCATCGAGATCGGGGTCCGTGATTCTCATGGGCCAGTCCTGGCCGTAGTCCCTCAACCTCTGGCTGAGATCGTCCGCGACGTGCAACGCTCCCGGCGGTTTGTCGAGCGGCGCCTCGTAGTCGATCAGCGGGGCCATGAAAGAGGCCGCGTCGTGCTCGCGTGTCGTCGGCTGCGAGGTCCTCGACTTCTCCTGCAGGCGCCGGCTCTGTTCGCAGAGCCTGTCCACGTAAGCGTCGGCATTGGCGGCGTTGCGGGCGAGAACTTCGCCGATCAAGAAGTCCTGGCCGAGCGCAACGAGCCATCCAAACATCGGAGGATTTGTGCCCGGATCACTGGCTCTCCCCGCATCAGGGGCAGCGTCGGGTGCGCGGGAACGGGCAGGGGTGCCAGTGGTGGCGTCGGCCTGCGCGTGCCGCAGCGGCTTGTCGTGCGGGTGCACGGCGGGCGTGGGGTTCAGAGGGGACCCGGTCTCCGTAGCCTCTCGGCCGACGAGGAACGCGATGACCACTGCGACGACCAGCGCGACGAGCAGCGGCAGGAGGCGCTTCGTGCGGCGGGCCATGGTACGTCGCCTCGATTTGTGTGACGCGAGCGAACCGTAGCACGGGCCGGTCCCTTGGGGCCGGCGGAACTCCTCCTCGACGCGGCGGGGCAATCCGGCTCCGCTGGGATCTGCCACGGCCAAGGGAAGCGAGAGCGCCGAAAGAATGATCTGCCCGTCGCATGAAGCGACTCCTTGGCTGAGGCCGGCCCGCGCCTCTGCACTGGCTGTGCCTGTCTCGGAGCGAAGACTCGCGGCGATGAGGCAATCGATTTCCTCCGGAATAATCCCGGGATGGCCAATCGGGACTCTTGTTCTCGCCTCGCGGATTGGCGAACCGGTGCGGCTTTGCGCCCTCGCGCGCGGCGGCGATTCAGCCACCATTGCCTTCAATCAATGGAGCTACATCCCGCCGCGCAAATTGGCGAAGGGATGCAGCTTCTCGCCCTCGCGCCGCAGCAAGGCCATCAGCCGGCCATTCATCAAAGCGCGCACAGGCATCTCCGGCAGCGGAAATCCCTCGGGAGGACGCCAGGTTGGCTCGGCAAGCTCGACCGCCTCGAGGTCTTTGCCCTGCTGGATCGCCTTGAGCGAGGCCTCGTCCAGCGAGCGCGACGGGCACCAGTTGAGCAACTCCTCGCCGCCGATGTGCTGCGGCGCGTCGGCGGGCGGATCGAGCATCGGCCCGATGGCGGTGCGCCGCAGCGCGCCCAGGTGCGCGCGGCAGCCGAGCGCCCGCCCCAGATCCCGCGCCAGCGAGCGCACGTAGTAGCCGCCGCGGCAGGTCATTACCAGCCGGCTCGACCGCGGCAGCTCGTGCGATACGAAGCGCGCCTGGTGCAGGTAGACCTTGGACGGCGGCAGCACCACCGTCTCGCCGCGATGGGCCTTCTTGTAGGCCGGCTCGCCGTCGATCTTCTTGGCGCTGGTCGCCGGCGGAACCTGATCCTGCCAGCCGAGGAAGCCCGCCAGCGCCGCTTCGATCGCCGACGCGCTCAGTCCCTCGACCGAACCGCGCTCGACGACCTTCCCCAAGGGATCGCCGTTGTCGGTCTCCGCGCCCCAGACCACCTCGGCCTCGTAGACCTTCGGGAGCGGATGGAGCAGGTCCATGATCCGGGTCGCCTGCCCGACCAGCAGCACCACCAATCCCTCGGCGAAGGGATCGAGCGTGCCGCCGTGGCAGACGGGATGTTTCTCGCCGGCCTTGGCGATCTCCTCCTGGAAGCGCTTCACCAGGGAGAAACTCGTCGCGCCGATGGGCTTGTGGACGCACCAGATGCCAGGCTGCATGGGCGAGCAGTAGCACATCCGAGGTGGTAGAGAGGTCCCGGTCTGCACGATTCGTCGGAGAACCCATGCCCCTGCGAAGTCTCGCGATTGCCCTGCTCTGCCTGTGCGGCTGCGCCGCGCCCTCGACCAGCTGCCCCGCCGCCGAGGACGCCGGAACCAGCCCCGCGCACTTCTCCTTCGCCCAGGTCACCGACATCCACGTCGGCGATCTGGACGGCGAGCAGCGCTTGCAGCAGGTGGTCACCGAGCTCGGCGCGCTGTCGCTGCCCATCGCCTGCGTGGTCGTGACCGGAGACCTGGCCGAAACCGAGGCCTCCCAGGACACCGCCAAGAGCCTGCTCGCCGGGCTGCGGGTGCCGGTGCACGTGCTGCCTGGCAACCACGACATCTACGACGAGGCCAGCGCGCGCAGCTTCGTCACCCGCTGGGGCGCGCTCTCGACGACCGCCGAGTACCAGGGTGTGTTCTTCGCCTTCGTCTACGACCAGCCGGTGGCCGGACTGGGCTACGACCCCTTCGACTGGATGGAGCAGGCCTTCGTGCAAGCCGGCGACAAGCCGATGGTGGTCTTCCATCACCAGCCGCCGGTGGACGACTTCTACGGCAACGCCATCCATCCCGGCTGGCCCGAGGATAAGCGGGCGCGCTGGACCGAGCTCTTGGCACGCCACCGGGTGCTGGCCGACGTCACCGGGCACTACCACCGCGACGAACAGCATTTCCTGGGGACGGTGCCGCTCTTCGTCTCGGCGCCGGTCTCAGGGCGGTTCGGCAGGCAGGGATCGTTTCGGATCTACGAGCTCGACGGGGAGCGGATCTCCTACCGAAGCGTCTACCAGCAGTAAGCGAGGCCGGTCACCCCGAGCCCTTCGACGGGCTCAGGGCAGGCGCAGTCGGGGCGCTTCCTCCGCTGGCCCCGAGCCAGACGCGGGACCCTTCGACTCCGGCTCGCGTTCGCTCGCCTCCGCTCAGGCCGAGCGGAGATCGCCGTCCCACTTGCGTCGACCAGGGTCGGCCGTGGCAAGTTCGACGGCATGAACAGCGCTCACCTCAGTCGGCTCCTTAGCATCGCGGCGGTCGCGGCTGGACTCGCCCTCTCGCTCGCCGGCTGCGGGAAGGGCGCCGCTGGCTCGACTGGCGACGCGGGCGACGGCTCGAACGGCGCGTCAGACGCCGGGACGAGCGGGACCTCGCAGCCGGAGGCCGACGGCGGCGGACAGACCGCGCCCGACGCCGGAGGCGAGCCCGATGCCGGCGGCCCGGCGGCCGATGCCGGCACGCCGCTCACGCGCGAGCATGCCTCGGTGGTGGGCGGGCCGGGGCCCGCGCCGGGAGCGATTGCCGGGCTGCACTACCGCTCCGGGCGCCTCGAGGGCACCACCGATACCTCGGGCGCGTACGACTACGAGTCCGGCCAGCCGACGACCTTCATCCTGGGCCGCTATGCCTTGGCCACCCTCGCTCCGGCGGCGCGCCGCTCGCCGTTCGCCCTCGCCGGCAGCGGCGACTGCATCCTGACCATCGGCGTGCGCAGGCTCGCGGTCCTGCTGGAGACGCTCGATGCCGATCGCGATCCGACGAATGGCATCCAGCTGCCGAACCTGCCGACGCCGGCGACGGTCGAGCCGCTCTCGCTGGGCACGATGACCGCCGCGCAGTTCTCGGCGCTGCTGAACGAGCTGGCGCCGGGCGCGCCGGTGGCGGATGAAACCGCAGCGGTGCACCGGTTCATCCGCCAGGTCGACGCCGAGGAGTGGAGCGAGATCGGAACCGGCGACCAGTTCTCGACCTCTCAAAGCGCGACGCGCGGTCAGGGCATCGCCAGCGACGGGCAGTCGGTGTGGTTCAGCTGGACGCTCGGGCTCGAGCGCACCGACATGCAATTCAATCACCTGGGCGGCAACGACCTCGCCATTCCCAGCGACATGGCGGCCCCGACCTGGCTCGGCGGATTCAAATCCAACCACATCGGCGATCTCGACGTGCTCAACGGCACGCTCTACACCGCGATCGACGACACCGCCGCCAACCAGCATCCGTACGTGGTGCTGTACGACGCGATGACGCTCAAGGAGTTGAGCGGCAAGCGCTACCCGATTCCGGCCTCCCTCCTCCTCGGCGGCATCGCTTGGATCGCCGTCGACGGGCCCCGGCAGCTCGCCTACACCGACGACTGGGACAACGCGCCAGGGCTGCTGGTCTTCGATCTCGCGACCTTCACCTATCAGAGGACGATCCCCTTCGAGGTCCCGCTCAGCCGCGTGCAGGGAGCCAAGGTCTGGCGCGGCGCGCTCTACGCCAACGGCGACACCTCGACCAAGGAGGTCTACAAGGTCGACCTGGAGAGCGGCACCGTGATGTCCCTGTTCTCGCGCCCGCGGCCGGGCATCGAGGCGGAGGGCATCGCTTTCTGGGACCGCGCCGACGGCTCGCAGATGCACGTGACCAACGTCAACGAGAGCCGCAACGCGATGGAGGCGCACCACTACCAGCGCACCAAGGCGCCGCTGCGCGAGGAGATCTGTCCGGGCGGGTGAACCGATTTCGCCGAGCGGCCCGCAGGTCATCGACCTGGGCGCGGGCAGTTGCTCGCCCGGGCGCCCACCAGCTTCATCCAGGGTCGGTTCAGGGCTCCTGGCAGACGACCGCGCACTTCTTGGTCGCCGCGTCGCAGGTCGCAGGATAGGCGCACTGCTCGGGCAGAGAGCAGTTCCCGCCGACCGGGACCGCCGGCTCGCACTTGCCCTGAGCCATGGCCCCGGAGAGCTTGCACACGCCTTCCAGGCAGGTGACCGGGTTGATGCCGATGTACCCGCACTGGTCGCCGAGCTTGGGCGCGACGCACTTCGCCAGCGCGCAGGACAGGCCGACGAGGCACTCGCCGGTTTCGCCGCACGTCTCGCCCAGCTTCCCCCTTGCCTGGCACCTGCCAACGACGCAGGCATAGGCGGGGTCGCAGTCCGCGGAGGATTGGCACGGGCCGCTGGTGGCGCCGGTCGCGCACTTTCCGGTGGCCGCTTGGCAGACCAGCGACGAGCCGGCGTAGCAGCGGGCGCTGCTGCACTCGGCGCCCTGGCCGACGTCGGGGGCGCACCTTCCGGAGACGCAGGAGCTGCCCGCCGCACACCTGGAGCCGGTTCCGGTGCAGTCGCCACCCGCCGGGATCTCGGCGTCGCAGGTGCCCGGGCATCCCGACTGCGCCGAGCAGTGAGCCCCGGACTGACAGTCGAAGTCCGAGTAGCACGCGCCGCCCGCTCCGGATTTGCCGGCCACCGCCTGGCCGCACAGCGCCGTCGCCCCGCTGTGGTCGTCGAGGCAGCTGAGCGCGGTGAGCGCGTCCACGCACTGCTGCGCCTTGGAGGAGTCGAAGACAGCGCGGCCTCCGGCGATCGCCTTCTCCATCTGCTCGCAGCCGTAGGACCGAACGCCGCGCCTCGCCGGGCTGTCCACCCACTCCTGGGCCACGCCGGCGCACCGGACCGAGTAGGCGTCGAGGGCGTCGTTCATCCGGCTGCAGAACTGCGTCGCGTCGAGATTGCTCGAGCAGGAGCCCAGGAACAGAGCGCCGGCGACGCTGACCATCGACAGGGGCCTCATCGGATTTCGCATCTCACTTTCCAGGGAGCGAGGTCCGTTCCTCCGGCGCCCGTGGAACGCGCGCTCGCTCGCCCCCGCTCGAACGGAGAGAACCTCACCTGGGAGCCGAGAAGCTCATGCCTCCCAGTACGCCTCTTCCAGGCTGTCCTCGCGCTCGGGCAGGCTGTTGACCAGCCGCGGCGAGTTGCGGCGCAGCACCTCGTAGCTGACGCGGTTGGCGTACTTGCAGACCTGGTGGATCGACGAATAGGTGAGGAACCTCGCCCGGTTCTTGGGCGAGGTCGGGGCGGCGACGCGGTGGTGGACGTTGGCCGCCATGTCGTGGAGCACCGCCGCCAGCGCCGAGTCGCCGGCGCCGTTGGTGTTGCGGATCACGCTCGGCCCGCCCAGGTACGGGTTGATGTGCGAGTAGATCTTGATCGGCTTCTTGCAGTCGCGCCGCGCCATCGCCCGGCTGTACTCGAAGCGGTTGTACTCGGGGATCGACTTGGAGTGGATGGCGTCCTTGGTCTCGCGGGCGAACTCCTCGTCGACGTGGGCGCACAGGTAGAGCCCGTGCTGGTCGCGGGTGAGCAGCAGCGCGTCGCACAGTTCCAGCGCCGCCTGACCGGCGAGCAACGGGTCGTCCTGGTCGGTGAGCGCGCACACCTCGTCGAAGTTGCCGGCCATCATCGAGACGGTGGTCCCGCGGAAGATCTCCTTGAGGAACTCCTTCTTCTCGCGCACCAGGCTGGCGGTCCCCAGCGACAGGATCACCGGGACCGCGTGGCGGTTGGCGATCTGCATCGCGCGCATGGCGGCGGAGAAGATCGGCGCCTTCTCGTCGCGCAAGAGGTAGGCGGTGAGCAACAGCGCGCTGGCGCCCTGGATCAGCTCCTCGGGGATGGCCTGCGCCGGCAGCTCGTTCATGATCCCGCGGCTGACGCCGAAGCTGCGCTCGCCGTCGGGAGTGACGAAGCAGATCGCCCTGCCCATCGGCCCGGCGATCGGATGCAGGTGGCTCAGCGACACCCGCGAGCTGGTGTTGCGCACGTAGTGGAAGGCGTAGTCGCCGACGGTGATCTGGCTGGCGATGGTCCCCAAGAGGAAGGACTGGTCGTCGGCCAGCACCGAGTAGTTGTGCAGGGTGTTGCCGACCGAGCCGCCGGCGTACTCGCCCACCACCCGCCCCTCGGCCTTCAGCGACTGGTAGACCCGGTCCACCGTCACCTCGTCCAACAGCGCCGACTGGCCCTTGGTGATCCCCAGCGCCGCGAGCTGCTTCTCGTCGACCCGGGCCTCGACGTCCACCAGCAGCTGGTCGATGCCGGTGACGTAGACCTTGGGATGCTGGGCCGCCTCGGCGAAGCTGATGCGGCCCCGCTCGGCGACCGGGAAGTAGTGGTGGCTCTTGCGCTTGCCAGGGAACTTCATCGTTCTCTTCCCGCCGGCCCGTCAGGAGCCGGCCACTCCCTCCACTTTTTGGAAGTGTCGAGAGACTAACCTTTCGGGGCGAGGGCTGTCACCGAGGGGGCCGCCAGGGCCGGCTTCCCGCCGGCCGCATCGGGCGAGCGAGTGGCAAAGCCCGCGAAATCCCTTCAATCTTCGGCGCGATGAGGCTCTGGTCGCTCCATCCCGAGTACCTCGACGCCCGCGGCCTGGTGGCGCTGTGGAGGGAGGCGCTGCTGGCGCAGGCGGTGCTGCTCGGCCGGACCCGCGGGTATGCGCGACATCCCCAGCTTCAGCGGTTCCGGGAGTGCAGCAATCCCCTGGGCGCGATCGCCGGCTACCTGAGAGCAATCCAGGCCGAAGGGGAGAAGCGGGGCTACCGTTTCGACGCGGGCAAGATCGCCCCCGGGCCGAGCCGGGCCAGGCTCGCGGTGACCCGCGGGCAGCTCGAGTACGAATGGTCGCGGCTGCGAGAGCGGCTGCGGACTCGCGCGCCCGAATGGCTGGAGCAGTTCGCGGGCGTCGCCCGCCCGCGGCCGCACCCGCTGTTCCGCGTCGTCCCGGGGCCGGTGGCCGACTGGGAGAAGGCCGGGCGCCGCTGAGTTGAGCGACGGGTTGGCATTTTCTGCTGGTCCCGGCGACAGGTACGGCCACAGGCGGGACGGCTACGGTGAGTGGTGCGCGGACGCCTGGCGGGCGTTAACCTTCGACATGGCCCAACAAACGGTCGGCTTCGAGGTGACTTGCGCGGTGGCCGCTCCCGTCGGCGCGCTGTGGGAGGTGCTCGGCGACTTCGGGACCGAGCATCGCTGGACGCGAACGCTCAAGCACTGCGAGCGCGACACGGCCGCGGTGGCGGTGGGGACCTCCCGCATCTGCGCGCTGCCCAGGCCGCTGATGGGCAGGATGAACGTTCGGGAGCGGCTCACCGAGTTCGAGCCCGGGATAGCCCTGGCCTACGAGCTCGAGGGCGCCGCCGGTCCGTTCGCCACGGCCTCCAGCCGCTGGAGCACGCGCGAGGGTCCTTCCGGGATCACGCTCCTCACCGTGGAGGGACATTTCACGCCGCGCGGCTGGCTGGCGCGGTTGGTGATGTGGCCGCTGGCGAGGCCGATGATCCGGCGGCTCACCCGCGGAGTGATGCGCGAGCTGGCCGACTTCGTCACCGCCGGGCGAGCCAAAGGCCTTCCCGCGCCGAATCCTCGGTGAGCTCTCCGCCGCGCCCGGCTCGCTCTTCCGGAATTCAGTTTTCGCCGTGCGGCGCTACCTCGCTCAGGCCATCGGCCCAATAGACCGCCACACTCGGATTCTCGCTGGCGATGGGCACCAGCGCGGTGCGCTCCTCGCCGAGGGCGGTCTCCGCCTGCGCCGGCCGCAGCCCCAGCGATTGGGTCAGCGGATCGGAAAGCAACCCGGCTCGAACGGGATCGATCGGCGCCGGCCTCACCGAGAGAACGATCGCGGCGGCGACGACCGCGGCGGCGGGCAGCGCCACCATCCAGCTCCGAGATCTGCGCTTTTGCTCGAGCCGCTCGCGCAGCAGCGCCAATCCGCCGGGCGGGGGCTCCACCAGCCGAAAAATCTCGCTTCTCCGCGTCACGACGCCTCCTCGTCGAGCTGTCCGTCTTCCAGGATCGGCCCCAGGCGCTCCTCGAGCTTCTTGAGCGCGGCGTTGCGACGCGAGGCCACCGTGCCCTCGGGGATGCCGAGCGTGCGGGCGATCTCGGCGTAGCCGAGGCCGGAGAATTCGCACATCAGGATCACGCGCTTGAGCTTGTCGGGCAGCTCGTCCACGGCGCGCCGGATGGCCGCCTCGCGCTGGTGGTCCGAGAGCGCCTCGTCGGCCGGCTTGCCCGCGGCGGCGCGGTCGGAGAGCGCCTCGAGCGTCAGCCACTGCCAGACCTTGCGACGGCGGCGCCGGTGGGCGGCGGCATTGAGCGCCAGCCGCCACACCAATGGCTCCACCGTCGCCGGCTGCACCCGCTCGGCCATTCCCCACAGCTTCACGAACGCCTCCTGGACCACGTCGCGCGCCTCGGTCGAGTCCCACAGCCAGCGATGGACCGCGTTGAACAGGGGCTTCTCGAGCCGGCGGTAGAGCGCCTCGAGCGCGGGCTGATCGAGGGGCGCGTCACGGCTGCTTGGATTCGGGGCCATTCCGCAGGTCCGCGCGCATCACGTAGAACAGCGTCTGCTCCTCGTCGGTCTTGCCCTCGCCATCCTTCCAGCCCGACTGCCCGAGCACCACCAGCTGCTCGGGCTTGAGCTGGACCATGGTGTCGAGGATGCGCCGGCCGGCGTTGAGGGTAACCCGCGCCAGCACCGCCCCGGCGGTGGTCGAGACGTCGTGGCGCACCGAGATCGAGTCGCCGTTGTCCACGCGGCCCGAGTCGCCGGCCAGGGTGGAGAGCTTGAGGTGGTCGAGTCGGCGGAACTGCATCGGGCCCTGGCTGCGCACCAGCTCGTCGAGCGCCGGCTTGATCTCGGAGAGCTCCGCGGGCAGCTCGCCCTTGGCGCCGCGCCTGGCGACGACGAACCAGTAGTTCATGTCCACCCGCGGCGGCGGGGCCGACGGCCGCTTCGACACCTGCTCGACGATGGCGCGCACTCCGGCCTGCACCTTCTCCGGAGCGAGCACCACCATCCGGCCGTCGGGAGTAACAGTGACCCGGCCGGTCGACGGCTCGTTGCTGTCTTTGACGGTGGTCAGCACGCGAGTCAGGGCTTGGCGGAGATCGCCGGCAGTGCCCTGCGGGACGTCGTAGATTTGCAGCTCCATCTCCGGCTTGGACGGCGCGGGCGCGGTCATCTGGGAAGTGCAGGCGCCGAGAATCAGCGCCAGTGCGGGGGCGAGGTTCTTCATCGGTGTCTCCAGGGTTGGTGAAGGCTCGGCTCTTTCTACCCGCGAGCCGTGATTTCCTTCGATTGCCATGTAAACGCCCGATCTTGCTGGATTACGGCGAGCTCAACTCAACCCCCTGCGCGCCCCGCACCTTGAGCAGCGCCAGCAGCGAGTCCAGCGAATCGGCATCGGCCGGCTTCTTGTCGCTGCGCCAGCGGGCGATGCGCGGGAAGCGCAGCGCGATCCCTGAACGATGCCGCGGCGAGGGCGCGATGCCCTCGAAGTGCAGCTCGAAGACGTGCACCGGATCCACCGCCCGCACCGGACCGAAGCGCTCGCGGGTGTGGGAGCGAATCCAGCGATCGAGCTCGGCGATCTCCTCGTCGGTGAGCCCCGAGTAGGCCTTGGCCACCGGCACCAGCTCGCCGCCACTCCAGACCGCGAAGGTGTAGTCGGTGAAGAGGTTGGCCCGCTTGCCGTGCCCAGGGTGCGCGTACACCAGCACCGCATCGACGGCGTAGGGATCGATCTTCCACTTCCACCAGTCGCCTCGCTTGCGCCCGGCCAGATACGGTGAGCCGCGGCGCTTGAGCATCAGGCCTTCCACGTTCCGCTGACGCGACTGCACCCGCAGCCCGACCAAATCCGCCCAAGAGCGCTCCGACAGCGTCTGCGAAAACCGCAACGGCACTCCGACTTCCCGCACGAGCCGCGCCGCCAATTCACGACGCTCCTCGAGCTGCCGCTCGCGCTGATCCGCGCCGCCCTGCTCGAGGAGATCGAAAGCCATGAAGACCACCGGCGCTTTCTCGAGGATCGCCGGCGTCAGCTTCTGCCGGCCAATCCGAGTCTGCAGCACCGCGAACGGCAGCGGGCCCTCGCCGCACCAGGCCAGCACCTCGCCGTCGAGCACCGTCCCCTCGGCAAGCCGGCTCCCGGCATCCCGCAACTCGGGAAAACGATGGGTGATCAGCTCCTCGCCGCGCGACCAGAGAAACGTCGCCCCGCCACGACGGATGAGCTGCGCCCGAATGCCGTCCCACTTCCACTCCGCCAGCCACTCGCCGAGCTCGCCGAGCTCGCTCGGAGCGCCCTGCCCTCCCGCGTCCAACGGCGACGCCAGGTAGAAGGGATAGGGCCGCGAGAGATCGTCCTCGACGTGCGTGGCTGCGGTCACCCGGGCGAAGTGCTCGGCCGAGGGCGTCCAGGCTCCCATCACCCGGTGCGCCATCTCCGCCGGCGTCACCCCCGCCACCTCGGCCAGCGCGCGCACGACCAAAGTGTCGGACACGCCGACCCGCAGCTCGCCGGTGAGCATCTTGTTGAGCAGGAACAGCTCGCGCCGCGGCAGCCCGCTCCACCAGCGCGTCACCGCCGCCTGCTGCAGCTCGACCGGTTCATCGCGCAGCGGCAGCAGCCGATCCTCGATCCACCGGCTGAGCGGCAGCGACTCTCCGGTGCCCTCGGGAAGCTGGCGATCGAGGAGCAGCGCGGTGGTCTCGGCGAGATCGCCCACCGCTGCGTAGGACTCCGCCACCAGCCATCCCGGCAGCCCGGTGAGTTGGTAGGTCCACTCCACCAGCCGCTGCGGAGGGATCACGCGCTTGAGCCGACGCCCCATCAGCAGGAACAAGGCCCAGCTGGCGTCGTGGGGCGGCGCACGCCGGAAGTAGGCCTCCAGCGCGTGGACCTTCCGCCGGGTGGAGGAGGTGCGGTCGAGCGCGTCGAAGAGATCGGCGAAGTCCCTCACGCCTCCTCCTCGGCCGCGTATGGCGTGTCCAGCGCCCGCGCCTCGACGCCCTGGTCGCGCAGGTAGCGCGCGAACGCCGGCGCATAGCCGTGCGTCACCAGCACCCGCTCGGCCCCGGTTTCGCGCACCGTGTCGAGCAGCGCCGGCCAGTCGGCGTGATCCGAGAGTGCGAAGCCGCGGTCCACGCCTCGGCGCCGCCGCATCCCGCGCACCCGCATCCAGCCCGAGACGAGGGCGCTGCTGTAGTCGCCGAAGCGCTTGGTCCAAGGCGTGGCGCGCGCCGAGGGCGGGGCCAGCACCAGCGCCCCGGCGAAATCCGCTCCCCGCCGGGTCTCGGCCACCGGCAACAGCGAGAGCATTCGCACTCCGGCGGCGCGGTAGAGCCTGGTCAGCGAGACCACCGCCCCGTGCGCGTAGGCCGGCTCGTCGGTCAGCATCCTCAGCTCCGCCAGCAGGCGCTGCGCCTTGCCCAGCGCGTAGCAGAAGACGACCGAGGCGATGCCGTGGTCGCGGTTGTCGCGCCACCAGCCGAGCAGCTCGCGCAGCACCTGTGCGGTCGGCTCCCAACGGTAGATCGGCAGCCCGAAGGTGGCCTCGGTTACGAAGGTGTGGCAGCGCACCGGCTCGAAAGGCGGGCAGGTGGGATCGGGCGAGCGCTTGTAGTCTCCTGAAATCGCCCAGACTTCGCCGCGGCGCTCGAGGCGCACCTGGGCCGCGCCGAGGATGTGCCCCGAGGGATGGAAGGAGAGCGTCAATCCGCCCAGGGCGATCGGCTGGCCGTAGGGCAGTCCCTCGATCTCGCTGTCGGGGAGCCGCTGGCGCGCGAGCGGGACGGCGGGCTCGGGGCAGAGGACCTTGCGGCTCCCGGGCCTGGCATGATCTCCGTGCAGGTGCGTGAGCACCGCACGCTCGACCGGCTGCCAGGGATCCAGGTGGAAGCCTCCCAGCTCGCAGCGCAGCCCGGCGGAATCCAGGGTCACCAGCTCGGCCATGGATTCAAGGTCAGGTTCACGATCGAGATGGGCCAGGGCGACCGCGCGTTCGCGGGCGCCCCGAGATCGGAAGAGCA
>JBBIQS010000079.1:0-36477 GCA_037442205.1 Myxococcales bacterium | reverse complement strand
CGCTCGCGACGCGCTGCGCCACGGGCCCCGAGGATCGCGGCGGCCCTGGCCGGGCCATCCTTCCGCGCCGCTTCGCTTCTCGCGCCGGGCACCGCCGCCGGCGCCCGCTGTCCGGCCTCGCGGCAGCGCCTTGGCTCAGGGCAGGAGTCGCGGGCCCGCTTCGGCGCGAGCTCCCGCCGCCAACTCGACGGGGTGATGTGCCGCTACACCGCCAATCCGGCGCGGAGCGTGTCCAGCTCCTTGCCGATGGCGCCCCCCCGGGGTATCCGATAGTGCACCGTCCACACTCCGTCCAGCCTCACGCCCATCGTCCTCAAGTAGCCGACCTGCCAAGACCGCCGCTGATCCCAGGGTGAACCATGAGCGTCCACCGCGCTACTCGACTGCGCACCGCACCTGCGCCGCAGACGTCCGGCCGCAGCAGCCTCTCCGACATCCTCGCGCTGCACCTGGGGGAGTGCGGGGTGGAGGCGGCTTTCGGCGTCAGCGGTGGGGGCATCGCGCCCTTCCTGTCGGCGCTGCCTCGGGTGGGGATGAAGACCTACCACTTCCGCCACGAGGGCGGAGCAGGGTTCGCTGCCGTCGAGAGCCACTTCGCCACCGGCCGGCCGACCCTGATCTTCGCCACCACCGGCCCCGGCCTGACCAACGTCCTGACCGGGATGCTGGTGGCGCGCTGGGAGGGCGCCAAGGTGGTGCTGGTCTCCGGAGGCACCCCTCCCGGCCAGCGCGGGCGCTGGCCGGCCCAGGACACCTCCGAGTTCACCCTGCCGACCGAAGGGCTGTTCAGCGCGGGGCCCCTCTTCCACTACGGGGTGCGCCTCGACCACCTGGCGCAGCTGCCCCAGGTCGCCTGGCGGCTGGCGGCGGGGCTGCGCCGGCCGGGCAGCTTCGTGGCCCACGTCAACCTCCCGGTGAGCCTGCAGGCCGGCCCGGCCGAGCCGCTCCAGGCCCCGGTGCTCGACTCGCTGGCGCCCTCGATCTCGCTGGCCGAGGCCAACAAGCTCGCCGAGCTGTTCGAGCGCGAGCCCTTCGTCATCTGGGCGGGCTTCGGGGCCCGCGCCGCCGCCCCGCTGATCCGCGAGCTGGCCGAGAAGACCGGTGCGGCGGTGATGACCACGCCCCGCGCCAAGGGGGTCTTCCCGGAGGGCCACCCGCTGTTCCTGGGCGTCACCGGCCTGGGCGGCGACGACGGGGTGGAGGAGCGGCTGAGGGCCATCGACCCTGCCCACATCCTGGTGCTGGGCACCCGCCTGTCCGAGGCCTCCTCGTACTGGCAGGAGTCGCTGCTGCCGCGCACCGCGCTGGTCCAGGTGGACCTCGACCCGACCGTCCCCGGCACCGCCTATCAGACCGCCCCGACGATCTGCGTGCAGGCGGAGGTGCGGGAGTTCCTGCAGACCCTACTGCCGCTGATGGCCGCGCGCGGAGAGCGCCGGCTCTTCACCTCCTCGCCGGCGCCGGCCGCTCTCACCCCGCGCCAGGAGCTGCGGGTGCGCCCCCAGTTCCTGTTGGAGGCGGTGCAGCGCCAGGTGGTGGAGGGCACCGAGGCGCTGCTGATGGCCGAGTCGGGCAACTCCTTCGCCTGGGCCATCCATGCCCTGCGCTTCAACTCGCCGGACCGCTTCCGCGTCAGCGCCACCATGGGGTCGATGGGCCACTTCGCCGCCGGGGCGGTGGGGGCGGCGGTCTCGCGCCCGGGCAAGGTGGTGGCGCTGGTGGGAGACGGCTCGATGTTGATGAACAACGAGCTGAGCACCGCGGTGGCCTACAAGGCGCCGGCGGTGTGGATCGTCCTCAACGACGCCCGCTACGGCATGGTGGCCCAGGGGATGGCGGCCCAGGGCTTCGAGCCGGCGGAGACCGAGATCCCGGAGGTCGACTTCTGCGCGCTGGCCCGCTCCCTGGGCGCACAAGGAGTGCGGGTCGAGCGCGAGCAGGACCTCGAGCAGGCCCTGCAGCAGGCGCTGCGCGCCGAGGGGCCGTTCGTGGTCGACGTCCTGGTCGACAAGACCATCCCCGGGCCGTGGATGAAGCGCATCCAGAACCTCATCACCCAGGGGGCCAAGGGCGCCCTGCGTCCCAAGCCGGCCTGAGCCGGACATTCGGAGCCCCAATGCCCAACGCGAACATCGTCTCCATGGCCGTGGCCTTTCCGAAGCTGGTGCGCACCAACCAGTACTGGCGCGAACGGACGCCCGAGCTGCTGGCGGTGGCCGAGACCAAGTCCACCGCCAAGATCTGGAGCGGCGAGGACAACAAGCCCAAGGACGCCTTCGCCGAGGCGATGAAGCCCTTTCTCGGCGACCCGTTCCGCGGCTCCAAGGAGCGGCGGGTGCTGGGCCCCGGCGAGAGCGCGCTGACTCTCGAGGCGCGGGCGGCGCAGGACGCGCTGGCGGCGGCCAAGCTCAACCCCGCCGACGTGGAGCTGACCATCGTCACCTCGTTCGTGCCCGACCAGCCGGGCGTCGGCAACGCCCCGCACCTGGCGGCAAAGCTGGGCCTGGGGGGCACCTCCTTCAACCTCGAGACCGCCTGCAGCAGCGCGCTGGCGGGTCTGGCCACCGCCAACGCCTTCGTGCGCGCGGGGATCTACCGCCGGGTGCTGGTGGTCTCCAGCTGCACCTATTCGCGCACCACCGACGATGACGACACCATCTCCTGGACCGCCGCCGACGGCGCCTCGGCCTTCGTCGTCGCCCCCTGCGAGGACGGCCAGGGGATCGTGGGCCAGAAGCTGAGCCACACCGTGGAGACTGTGGAGAGCATGTACTTCGCCATGGTCCACGAGAACAACCAAGGGCGCCCGCTGCGGCTGCGGGCCAAGCCGACGGCGGGGAAAATTCTGCGCGACACCGCCGAGCCGTTCATGCGCCGCTGCTGCGAGGGGGCGATGCGCGATGCCGGGGTCAGCGCCGCGGACCTGGACTTCGCGGCAGTGGCCACTCCCACCGCCTGGTACTCGGGCTTCGCCGCCCGGGTGCTGGGAATCCCCGAATCCAAGACCATCAACACCCACCCCAGCTACGCCAACATCGGCCCGGTGCTGATGCCCGCCAACCTGTTCCATGCCGCCCACCAGCAGCTGATCAAGCCCGGGAACCTGGTGCTGCTCTATTCGGTGGGAAGTGTCTCCAGCGCCGGGGCTCTTCTGGTACGCTGGGGAGACGTCAAGCTGGGCCCTGCCCCAGAGCCCGGCCAGCCCGAGACGTGATACCAGCCAGAGTCCACATCGGAGACTGAATGCTCAGCTCGCACACCGTGATCAAGAAGGACGACCACTTCTGCCTCGGCCGAATCAAGAACGTGGTCCTCGTCATCTGGAACAAGCCGCCCTCCGCCGCCGCGCTCGACACGGTCCATGTCGAGCTGCGCAAGTGCGTCACTGAGCACCAGGCGACCGCCATCATTCTTCTGGTCCGCGCCAAGGGATCTCCCGGCAACGAGGCCAATAAGCGGGCTGCCGCCCTGCTGCAGGACCTGGGCGAGAAGATGGTGGGGCTGTGCACGGTGATGGGCGGCCAGGACTTCTGGAGCAAGCTGACGCGGCTGGCGATGCACTCCACGGCCGCGCTGGCAACCATGAGCAGCACCAAGATGAGCTTCGTGCCCACCGTCCCCGAGGCAGTGAACTGGATCTCCGCCCTGAACGGCGTCAAGGCGAGCAAGGCCGAGCTGAGCCAGGCGATGGACAGTCTGCTCGAGCAGTACCCGGCCGCCGCGGCCTGAGCGCGGCACCGGAAGCGGGCCGAGGTACGGTGACGAGGTCGCCGTGACCTCGCCTCCTGCCGATCGCCGGGCCCGGCGGACGGCACGCCGGATCGTTATTCCCAGTGCGCTTTCGGTCCGGTGAATCCTCCCGGCCCAGGCGTGGGTCCAATGGGCAGGGATGGTCTCTCTGCCCACATATGCGCGGCTCGACCGGACGGTCGGCACAGGTGAACACGCCCTCACGGCGCTGCTGCCGGGCGTGACCAGGAGCCCGGCGCTCACGCGCATCGCGGCCAATCCTAGGATTCGCGCTCGGCTCCTCCGCGGCGCCCGGGTCTTGGTCTGCGGCCCAAGCGGCTATGCCTTCGTCGATGTCGAGGCCCCGCGGATCGTCCTGTCGGAGCGCTACTTCGCGGCCGGAGACGAGCTGGACCTGTACCTCGATCTCCTCCACGAGCTCACGCACTTGCGCCAGCTGGGCGAGGGCTTCGACCTGTGGGATGACCGGTTCGACTACGTCGATCGCCCCACCGAGGTCGAGGCCTACGCGGTCGCCGTCGCCGAGGGGCGCAGGCTGGGGATGTCGGCGGCGGAGGTGTTTGCGCACCTGAAGAACCCCTGGATGTCAGCTGGCGAGGTGCGGAGGCTGCTCGGCCGCGTCGACCGCTTCCTGCGCGGCGGACCGCTGCCGAACATCGAGCTCGCGTTCAAGGGCGCTCCGTTCCTGGTGCGCCATCCGTGGCGCTGCCCAGGCGCGATCACAACGAGCGCGGTCTTGCAGTCAGCGGCATCGACCTCAGTGGGTGGCAAGGAAGCCGAGCAACCCGCCGTAGATCGTCGCGATGAACGGGTTCGAGGACAGCGGACAGGTGCCCGTCCTGCAACCGATCAATCGCTGGTAGGCGAATCCCAGGGCTGCGCCGACCAGAATGCCGATCTCCGTCCTCATGGCTCTCCCACGCTCACCTACGAGAGAGCCGCCGCATGGGGCGAGGGTTCGAGAGCGCCTGCCCCAGCCTCGGGCGGGCGTGCTCCAATCGGCGAATCCGGAGGGACTCCGGCTACTTCGGCTGGCCTTTCGCGAAGATCAGGAAGTACTGCTCCGGCAGGAACGACTGCTGCGCTTCGAGCGCGTACCCGGCCTCGCCGAGCTCGCGGATGACCTCGGCCGGCGCGAGCTTCTCCATCGGCCCCATCTTCGACTCCGGCTTGAAGTCGATGATCGCGACGCGGCCTGAGGGCTTCAGCGAGCCGGCCAGCCTGCGGAAGTAGGCCGTTCGATCGCTGAGGTGATGGTAGGTGTCGACGACGACGATCAGGTCAACCGGCTCCGGGATCATGGGGTCGCCAGCGGCGCCGAGCACTCCTCGGAGCTTGGGAAGTGCTTCCCGCCTCGCGCGCTCGTTGAGGTAGTCCACCATCGAGGGCTCGATGTCGATTCCGTAGACGCGGCCCTCGGGCAGCGCGCGGGCGAAGCGGACCGGGAAGTAGCCGGTCGCTGCCCCGATGTCGGCGACAGTCGCGTCCGAGGCCAGCGCCAAGGCGCGGATGACCTCGTCGGGCTTCTGCCAGATGTCCCGCGCGGGATCCTCGAAGCGCCCCACCCAGTCCTCGGCGCGCTCGAAGCGGTGGTAGGCGTGGTAGGGGCCGGCATGTTGATCGTGGCGGGGCGCCGCATGAGAGCAGGCGGCGAGCGCAAGGAGCAGCGGCAGAGCGAATCGCATCCCACGGTGATGCCGCAGCGGCCGCCGCGAGGCAAGTTTTGCCGCCCTCCGGCCAAGCATGGCCCCGGAATCCACCGCGCGCCGCGCACTGTTGGGCATGGGGAACTACCCTATGCGGCTGGCGCTCGCTCTATCGGCAATGGCAGTCGTGCTCGCCGGCTCGGCCCGCGGAGCAGCGATCCCTCCCGAGCCTGAATACGGGCCGGCCCCCGGGGGGGTCGAGCGCGAGTACGTCTTCGCTATCCACCCGCTGCACAACCCCAAGCGGCTCTTTGAGATCTACGGGCCGCTGATCGACTACCTCAACCAGCACGTCCCCGGAGCCCGCTTCCGCCTGGAGGCCTCGCGCAACTACGACGAGTTCGACAAGCGCCTCTACTCTCGCCAGTACGACTTCGCCCTGCCCAACCCGTACCAGACTTTCAACTCGCTCAGCCATGGCTACCACGTGATCGCCAAGATGGGCGACGACCAGAAGTTCGCCGGAATCATCCTGGTCCGCCGCGACGCCGGCATCCGCACGTTCGAGGATCTCAAGGGCAAGCGCGTGGCCTACCCGGCCCCTACTGCCCTGGCGGCAACCATGATGCCGCAGTACTTCCTGCAGACTCACGGCGTCGACGTGAACCGCGACGTCGAGAACGTCTACGTCGGCTCCCAGGAGTCCGCGATCCTCAACGTCTACCTGGGTGAAGTGGCGGCGGCCGCCACCTGGCCGCTGCCCTGGGAGGCCTTCCAGAAGGAGCACCCGGATCAGGCTGCCGAGCTGGAGGTGAAGTGGGAGACCGAGCCGCTCATCAACAACGGCGTGGTCGCCCGCGACGACGTCCCTCCCGCCATCGCCGAGCGCGTCGCCCAGGAGCTCGACTCCCTGCACACCACTCCAGAGGGCCGGGCGATCCTCGCCCGCATGCCGCTCTCCCGCTTCGAGCGCGCCGACGACGCGCGCTACCGCCAGGCGGTGGAGGGCTTCCTGACCACCTTCGAGCGGGAGGTCCGCTCCGTCCAACGCTAGCTCGCCGCCATGCTCCGCAAGTCCTTCACTCGCCAGCTTGTCGTGGTCTTCGTCGTCGCCTTCGCGGCCCTCACCGCCCTGTTCGCGGTCCATTCGGTGGCGACGGAGCGACGGGCGGCGTTTGAGGAGAGCAACCGCCAAGTCTACGCCCTGGCCGAGGCGCTGTCGGTCAGCGCGCGCTCGTGGGTCCTGGCCAACGACATCGCCGGCATTCAGGAGGTCGTCGACTCCTTCATCGGCTATCCCTCGGTGCGCTTCGCGATGGTGCTTTCGCCCGCGGGACAGGTGCTAGGCCACAGCGACCCCGGTCACCTCGGCCAGTTCCTCACCGATCCTCACAGCGTGGAGCTGCTCCGCTCGGCGCCGGCGCGGAGAGTGATGGCCGACCAGCCCACGCTCATCGACGTGGCCGCTCCCATCGAGCTGAACGGCCGGCTGGTCGGCTGGGTGCGCGTGGGACTGGGGCGAGAGCAGATCGCCGAGCAGCACCGCGGGCTGGCCCTCAGGAGCGTGGGGTTCACGGCTCTGGCCACGGCCATTGCGCTGCTGGTGGGCCTGGTGCTGGCCAGGCGGCTGGGAAGGCGGATCGGCGCCCTGGCGGCCGTCGCGGGAAAGGTCGAGGCCGGCGACCACCGGGTGCGGGTTCATCCGGTGGGGAAGGACGAGATCGCCCAGCTCGGCCGCAGCCTCGACGCCATGCTCGACGCGCTGACCTGCAGCGAGTCCCGCTATCGCTCGCTCTTCGAGGAAGTCCCGATTTCGCTCTCGGAGTACGACTTCTCCGCAGTTGCCCGGGAGCTGGAGCGTCTGCGCGAAGAGGGGGACGGCGATGTCCGCCGCCTCCTGGCCGATCGCCCGGAGCTGGTGGGGAAGCTGGTCGGCCAGGTGGCAGTCCGCGACGCCAACCACCAGACCTTCCTGCTGCTGGGCGTCTCGGACCGCCAGGCGCTCGCCTCCCACCTCGAAACGCTGTTCGTCCCGGAGTCCTACCAGGGACTGCGCCACCTTCTGGCCCTCCTGGCGGAGGGCAAGAGGCAGTTCAGCTGTGAGACGACGGTGCGCTCTCTCGACGGCAGGCACCTGGATCTGGCGATTCGCCTGTTCGTCCCCCCGGACTACGAGCAGAGCCTGAGCCGGGTGCTGGTGGCGGCCTCCGACGTCACGGAGCGCAGGCGCGTGGTACGCGAGCTCGCAGCCAACCGCGAGAACCTCGAGGTGCTGGTCGAGCAGCGCACCGCCGAGTTGAGGCAAGCCAAGGTGGCGGCCGAAGAGGCCAACCGAGCCAAGAGCGCATTCCTGGCCAACATGAGCCATGAGCTGCGCACTCCGATGAACGCCATCCTCGGCTTCTCCAACCTGATGCGCACCGAGGCCGGCCTGGGACCGACCCAGCGCGAGACCTTGGACATCATCAACCGCAGCGGCGCCCACCTGCTTGGCCTGATCGACAACGTGCTCGACATGGCCAAGGTGGAGTCTGGCCGGGCGGTGGCGGTGACTCGGCCGTTCGACCTCGGAGACATGGTCCAGGACGTGATGGACCTGATCGGCCAGCGGGCGGGCGAGAAGGGGCTTCGCCTGTGCCTGGAGCGAGCCGAAAACTTCCCGCAGTTCGTGCGCGCCGACGCCGCCAAGCTCAGGCAGCTGCTGGTGAATCTGCTGGGCAATGCCGTCAAGTACACCGAGCGCGGGCAGGTGACGCTGCGCCTGGCGGCCTGCAATTCGCCGCTGCCGAGGCTGCGCTTCGAGGTCGAGGACACCGGCATCGGCATCGCTGAACAGGACCAGGCGAGCGTCTTTCAGCCCTTCGTCCAGGTGGGGAGCGGCGAGCACAAGGGGAGCGGGCTCGGCCTGGCCATCGCCAAGCAGTACGCCGAGCTGATGGGGGGCAGCATCCACCTGCAGAGCGAGCTCGGGCGAGGCTCTCTGTTCCGGCTGGAGATTCCTGCCGAGCCCGCGCTCGAATCGGAGATCGTCCCGGCGCACGACGCACGGGGGCGGGTGGTCGGCCTGGCACCGGGCGAGCGGGCTTACCGCGTCCTCATCGTCGAAGACCAGCCGGAGAACCGCCTGCTGCTCACTCGGTTGCTGGAGAGGGTGGGCTTCGAGATCCGCACGGCGCAGGACGGGCCGGCGGCGGTCGCGGTGTTCCAAGAGTGGCGGCCCGAGTTCATCTGGATGGACCGCCGCCTTCCCGGCTTCGACGGGTTGGAGGCCACCCGCCGGATCCGCGCTCTGGAAGGAGGACGAGAGGTGAAGATCGCCGCCTTGACTGCCTCGGCCTTCGCCGACCAGCGCGACGAGGTGCTGGCCGCCGGGATGGATGACTTCGTGCGCAAGCCCTTCAGGATCGAGGATGTGCTGGACTGCATGGCCCGTCTGCTGGGGGTCGAGTACTGCCGGGAGTCGCAGCCGGCACAGCCTGCCCCCGAGGCCGAGCTCGGGCCGCTGGCGCTGGAGCAAGTACCGGAGGCCCTGCGCCAGGAGCTGGCGGACGCCGCGCTGAGGCTCGACGAGGAGCGCGTGGCCGAGCTCATCGGCCGCATCTCGCAGATCGATTCCGGGCTCGCCGACGCGCTCAGCTCGCGGGCGAGCTCCTACTCCTACCGCTCGATCCTCGAGGCGCTGCGAGCCGAGGTGCACCCCGGCTAGGACAAAGGCCCCATGGACTCCACGCCACGTCAGGCTTCATCGGGTGAGGTGCTGGTCATCGAGGACACCCCCAGCTCGCTCAAGCTGCTGACCGAGCTGCTCAAGCAGGCGGGCTACATGGTGCGCCCGGCCAACGACGGGGCGCTGGGGCTGGCCTCGGCCAGGGTGCGCGCCCCGGACCTGGTGCTGCTCGACATCCGCATGCCCGGGCTCGACGGGTTCGAGGTCTGCCGCCAGCTCAAGGCCGACGAGCGCACCCGCGAGGTCCCGGTGATCTTCCTCTCGGCGCTGCAGGAGGCCTCGGAGAAGGTGCAGGGCTTCCGGCTGGGGGCGGTGGACTACATCACCAAGCCCTACCAGGCCGAGGAGGTGCTGGCCCGGGTCCACACCCACCTGCAGCTCTACCGGCTGCAGCAGAAGCTGGAGGAGGAGGTCCGCGCTCGCTCGGCCAGCCTGGAGAAGGCGATGGCCGAGCGCGAGCGGCTGGCCGAAGAGGCCCAGCGCGCCAACCAGGCCAAGGACCAGTTCCTGGCGGTGCTGTCGCACGAGCTGCGCAACCCGCTGGCCGCCATCCAGAGCGGGGTGGACCTGATCCGCAGGATGGGCCTGACCAACCCGCGGGCGGCCAAGCCGCTGGAAGTGGTCGAGCGCAACGCCAAGCTTCAGGCCCGGCTGGTGGACGACCTGCTCGACCTGTCGCGCATCGTCCGCGGGACGCTGTCCCTGCACCCGTCGCTGGTGGCGCTGGATTCCGCGGTGGCCTCGGCGGTGGCCGCGTCGCAGGCGCGGGCCGAGCGCGCCGGGCTGGCGCTGGAGGCGCAGGTGGCCCCGGAGGTGTGGGCCGAGGTCGACCCCGATCGGGTCCAGCAGATGGTGGGCAACCTCCTCACCAACGCCATCCAGGCCACTCCCGCCGGCGGGAGCGTCAAGGTGAGCCTCAGCTCCGACGGCGCGGTGGCGCGGATCGCGGTCGAGGACACCGGGATCGGGCTGGAGGCCAGCCGGCTGCCGACCCTGTTCCGCATGTTCGGAGAGGTGGGGCATGGGGCGCGCCCCAAGGCCGGGCTGGGCATCGGGCTGGCGCTGGTGAAGTCGTTCGCCGAGCTCCAGAACGGACGGGTCTGGGCCGAGAGCGAGGGGCCGGGGCGCGGCAGCCGCTTCACGATCGAGCTGCCGCTGGCCGAAGCGCCGGCCGCCCATCCGGCGGAGGCGGCGAAGGAGGGGCCGGCGATCCGGGTGCTGCTGGTCGAGGACAACCCCGACACCCGGGCCCTGCTCGCCGAGAACCTGGGGTTGATGTCGTACGCGGTGACCGCTGCCGAAAGCGGCGAGCAGGCGCTGGAGCTGCTGACCAACCAGAGCGTGGACATCATCCTCGCCGACATCGGCCTGCCGGGAATCGACGGCTACGAGCTGCTGCGCCGGATCCACCAGATGCCGCGGCTGGCGCGCGTGCCGGCATTCGCGGTGACCGGCTTCGGCCAGGAGAGCGACAAACGCCGCGCCCGCGAAGCCGGCTACGCCGCCCACTTCGTCAAGCCGGTCGACCTGGACAACATCGACCGGTCGATCCGCGAGACGCTCTACGCCGGCCAGGCGGCCCAGGTGCAGTGAGCGGCCTCAGAAGGCCCAGTCCAACCGCAGGGTGGCGAAGTCCTGGGTGGCGCGCGGCTGCCCCGCGATGAGCACCTGGCCGGTGGCGTGCGAGTACTCCAGGTGCACCGCCAGGTTGTCGATCGGGTAGTAGCGCACCCCGGCTCCTCCCCGCAGCACCGGGTCGCTGGCGATGGCCGCCGGCAGCACGACCCCGTCGAACCGGGCGAAGGCCACCCAGTCGTTGCGCGGCATCCAGCTCAGCTCTGCGAAGCCGGCCAGGCTGTTCACCGGGCCGGTGGCGCCCCACAGCTCCGGCGCGTCGTTCAGCAGCAGACCCTGCAGAGCCAGGTTGAAATGCCCCAGGTTCAGGCTGGCGTCGAGGCCCACCCGCCAATAGCCGCGGCGGGGTTGGCCCGGCTCTCCCTCGGGCCGCGCCGAGCCGTACCAGGCGGCCACTCCCAGGCGCTGGCCGGCGGTCTGCCCCTCGCCGTTGCCCAGCACCTGCGTGAGGCGGACGTAGACGTCGGCTGGGATGTCGGTCGGGCGATCGGTGGGCGAGCCCGAGATCCAGCCGGCGTAGTACTCGGTCTTCCCGCCGTAGCCGCTGAGCTCGATGCCCGATTGCGTCAGGCTGAGCGGCGGGCCGCCGGGGAAGGCGAAGTCGTAGGCCTCGCGCGGCGACACCGACAGCTGCCGCTTGACGCTGAAGGCCACGTAGGCCGGCTCGAAACGCCCGGCCCGGACGTTGAGCCACCGGGTCGAGAACGGCTCGGAGAAGATGACGTTGGCCATCTCCAGGCTTCCCGGCTGAGCGGCCAATCCCAGCGCCTCGGGGATCGGCGGCGGATAGACGACCAGGAAGCCGATCCGCTGGCTCAGCAGCCCGGCGGCCAGCAGGTCCAGATAGCCGACCTGGAAGCCGTTGACGTTGGTGGCCGAGGGGGTAGCGCGGAACTGGTCGACGTTGAAGGCCGCCGCCGCGCGTGCGGCGACGGGCGGCACCCCGGTCTCAAACACCGTCTTCTCCTCGGACTCCTTGCCGGGAATCCGGTACCCGTTGCGCCGGAAGCGGTGGCCGAAGTCGTTCAGCCTGGGGAAGCCGGAGTGGCAGTTCGAGCAGCCGAAGCCGTACTGGCGGGCGAAGGCGGGGATGGCCCGGGCCGGCGCCGGCGCCAGCGACAGGACCGCGGCGAAGAGCAGGGCCGCCGCCAGGGCAGGGCGGGCCGAGCGGCAGCGGAGCGTTCTCATCGCAGGCCTCCGTTGGGAAGGGCGTCGGGCTGCTGACCTCCGCCGGGCGGGAAGGCGGGAGGCGAGAGGATTGGGTAGGGGCCGGTGAGCGACTCGAGGAAGGCGACCAGGTCGTCCTTCTCGCCCTCGCTGAGGCGCAGCGGAAGGATCAGCGGATCGATGTTGGCGTTGTCGATGCCGCCGCGGTCGTAGAAGTCGACGACGTCGCGCAGAGTCTTCTCCGAGCCGTTGTGCAGGTAGGGGGCGGTCATGGCCACGTTGCGCAGGCCGGGAGTCTTGAACCTGCCGCGGTCGCGCTCGTCGTGAGAGATCGACTCCCGTCCCAGGTCGAGCTTGGGCCTGTCGTAGCCGACGCCCAGGTTGTGGAAGCCCTGGTCGGAGAAGGTGGGTCCGCCGTGGCAGCTCAGGCAGCGGCCCTTGCCGACGAAGAGCCGCAGCCCGCGCTGCGCGGCGGGGGAGAGCGCCGAGGTCTCGCCGGCCACGAATCGGTCGTAGGGCGAGGGACCGGAGAGGATGGTGCGCTCGAAGGCGGCGATGGCCTTGGCGATGGAGTCGGCGGTGGCCGGGCCGCCGAAGACCTGCTGGAACTGCTCGCGGTAGCCGGGGATGGCGTTGAGCTTGTTGACCACGTTCTCCAGCGTCTCGCCCATCTCGATCGGGTTGTGGATGGGTCCGGTGGCCTGCTCCTCCAGCGAGGCGGCGCGGCCGTCCCAGAACTGGAAGCGCATGAAGGCGGCGTTGACGATGGTGCCGGAGTTGCGCTCGCCGACCTGCCCGCGGATGCCGGTGTCGGTGGGGTGATGGTTGGCCCAGCCGGTGCGCGGGTCGTGGCAGGTGGCGCAGCTGAGGCTGTTGTCGGCCGACAGCCGGGTGTCGAAGTACAGCTGCTGGCCGAGCCGGATCTTGGCGTCGGTCTGCGGGCTGTCGGCGGGAACGGGCGGCGGGCCGAGCGGGCCATTCGCCAACAGATGCTGCGCGGCAACCGACAGCGGCAACGACGCCGCCAGCAACACGACCAGACCGACCTTTCGTCGCATGGGAGCCTCCGAGCCGCGCGAGTATTCGCGTCGCGCGGCCGGACGGCGAGGGCGCTGTGGAGGAGGCGGCCGGCTCGATTCGCTGGCGGACAGCGACCGCTGCCCGACGTCAGAACTCGATCACCAGGCTGATGCGGTCCGGCAGCCCGCGGGCCACCGATTCGTTCAGGCGGTACGGCGGGTTGGACAGCGCCTTGAGCACGCATTCGCGCTGCTTGGCGCTCAGCTCGGCGCCGGGGCCGACCGGCGCCAGGTCGTGATCCGAGACCGCGCCGCTCTCGGGGTTGACCGAGGTGGTCCAGCGCAGCGCCCCCGGGCCGTCGGTGCCGGTGAAGCACTGAGCCAGCCGCGGGCTGCGTGCCGAGACCTGCAGGCGGAAATCATCGAGCCAGTTGGGCGAGCGACGCGGCCCGTTGTCGAAGTCGGCGCGCGGCTGCTGCGGGAGGCTGGCCTTGAGCGGCGGGCGCTTGGCCGGGGCGGGCGCCACCTTGGGCTTGGGCTTGGGCTCGGGGACCTCGGGCTCCACCACCACCACCGGCGGCGGCGGGGCTGGTTGGCAGTCGCAGCGCAGCAACAGCGCCAGGAGGATGAGCGCGGCGACGATCAGGGTCCGGCGAATCCTGCGGCGCCTCTTCTCTCGCTGGATCGCTGGATTCTGCTCGGCCCGCTCGCGGGCCAGCCGCCGAAGCTTCGGCAGCGAGCCGCGCAGTTCCTTCTTGCGCTGGCGCAGCGCGCGCCGCAGCTCGCGGGGGGTCATTCGCTGATCCTCCAGCCGAACACCAGCGCGCCGTTGGCGTCGCGCCACTCCAGCGGCTGGAGCAGCAGCGGCACGAAGGGCGAGGGCGCCTCGGGCTCGGGGGCGCGGAACGGCCAGGGGAGAGGATCGGCCGGCGCCAGCCGGATGTTTCCGGCGAAGGCCTCGTGGCCGGGGGACAGCGCCCGGGCCCTTCCCTCGACCGAGCGGTCGAGACGGCCGAGCCCTTCGAGAAGCGCCCGCCCGCGGATGAGCAGTTCCTCGGTTTGCCGCACCTGCGCGCCGCGGCCTCCCTTGATCGAGGTCTCGAGGACCACGACCACCTGCTCGAGCATCGAGGCGTTGGCGGCGCGGACATCGGCCTCCTCGAGCTCGATCCGCTCGAAGAGCTGCTTGATGAAGCGCATCGTCAGGTACGGCTCGTCGATGGTGCCGTCGCGCAGGAGCGTCGCCAGCTCTCCCGCCTTGCCCGCCGCCAGCAGGCGCAGCCGCTCGGCGCGCGCATCGAAGGCCCCGCCGCGGCGGGTGCTGGCCACGACCCGGTCGAAGGAGGAGAGGTCGGCCCGCAGGGCTGCAGTCCAGGCAAGGTCCTCGACCACCGCGTTGTACTCCTGCTTCGGGACCAGCGCCTTGAGGGTGGCGATGACCTCGTCGGTGGTCTGGTAGCGCGCCAGGACGAAGGAGAGCCAGCGCCGGGCGAGGGCGGTGGTGGTCGCCGGATCGCGCGAGTCCTCGGCGCTGCTCATGGCGTAGGCGAAGGCCCGCAGCGCCTCCTGGCGCTGTCCCGATTCGAGGAAGCCGACCCCGCGATGAAGCGCGATCGCCGCCCGCTCGCGGAAGCCGGTGCTGGGGTCGAGCTCGAGCAGCCGCTTGCCGCGCTCCCCGCCGCAGAGCGCTTCGCGCCTGCTCGCCGCTCCGCCGGCGTCCAGGAAGCCGATCCAGGACTCGAGCTCGACGCCCTCCTTGCGCTCGATCAGCGCGTCGATGATCGACAGGATCAGCCGGTCGACGGTCGCCGGGTCCGGGGCGAAGGGGCGCGCCTGAGCGAACAGGAACAGGCGGCGCGGGCGGCTCAGGATCATCCATTCGCTGGTCTGCCAGCCGAAGCACTTGCGGAGGAAGGCCGCCTGGGGCGAATCGGTGGGCCAGGCGGCGGCCCTGTCGCGCACCTCCTTGACCCCGACCTCCGAGACGCCCTTGGTCTTGGCTTTCTGCTTGGCGGCGAAGGCCGCCTGGCGCGCCTTGCGGGCCTGCATGTTGGCCAGCGCCAGGTCGAGGTCGAAGATCCGCGCCTCGATCGCCGCCACGCTCTCGACCTTGGCTCGCACCAGAATGCGCAGCGAGCTCTCCAACAGGTAGCGCAGCAAGAGGCCCGCCGAGAAGCGGTCGCGCGGGTCGAACCCGGGAAGCTCCGGCAGCTCCTCCTCCATTGTGCTCCGGGCCAGCCTGCACGGACCGCGGAAGAACTTCGCCGACCGCAGCTCGGGCTCGGAGAGCACGTCATGCAACGAGATGAAGCGCTGCTGGCGGGCGACGTCGAAGGCGTCGAACGGCGACTGCTGGTCGAATGGCGGTCCCTTGGTGATGGCGTGGATGACCCAGTTGTGCAGCGCCAGCGGCCACAGGCCGGCCCCGCCTTCGTCATCCCTGAAGTAGCCGTCCTGGCACAGCCCCAGCGCCCCCAGCGCCGCCCACACCACCGAGCGGAACTCCTCTTCGTCGGCACCGCGCTGACCGCGGTTCTGCAGCACGTTGTGCAGCAGCCACAGCTTGAGCGCCTCGTCCGCCTTGCCCTCGCGGAGCGCCAGGCGCGCGTTGAAGAAGAGCAGCCGCTGGTCCGGCGGCGGCTCCTCGCCCGCGGCCGGCGCCGACAGCAGCAGTGCGGCGAGGAGCGCGAGCCAGGGCATCAGAACATCCACCCCAGCCCGAGGTTCAGCTCCCACCACCAGCCCAGCCCGGTGGTCGCGAAGCCGGAGAAGACCGGGATCGCCACCAGCACCCGCGGCTCGAGATACAGCCCGGACTGGAAGTAGACGTCGAAGGAGAGGCCGCCCAGCAGATTGTAGCGAGCGCCGTCGATCTGCATCCCGGGAAGCCGGTCGCCCTCGATGTTCTGCAGCTCCTTGTCGGTCAGCCGCGGCGACATCAGGGCCCCGGCGACGTCCTGCCACTTCATCCCCGACATCTGGCCCCAGTAATAGAGGTAGCGGAAGCCGGCGTTGAGCGAGAAGACCAGCTCGGTGGCGGGAAAGAAGCCCGGCCGCGGGGTCGATACTCCTTCGAAGAGCGGCAGCGCGAGGTTGAAGTCGAGCTCGAAGCGGCTGGGGCGGCCGGACTGGCGATAGGGAGTGAGCGCCAATTTCTCCGTGCTCGCGCTGCCGTCGGTGAAGACGCGAGTCAAAGCGAGCTCGCCCATCAGGCCGCCCAGCGGCGTCCTCCCGGCGAGGCCGGCGCGAAAGCTGGTGAAGTTGTTCAGCTCGAGCAGGTCGCTGCCCACCAGCCCTACGCCGAAGGAACTCTGGCGCCAGTCGAAGCGCACTGCGCGTGAGGCGGTCCCGATCATCCGCTCGGCCAGCGCGTCCAGCGGCGTGCGCCAGCGCTCGAGGGAGTTGTCGGGCTGCTTGGCGTCGGATGGCTTGGCCGGTGAGGCCGCGGGTCCGGAGGCAGCAGCGGGTGCCGAGGCGGTGGACGGCTTGGCCAGCGCGGCCGCAGGCTCGGAGCCAGTGGCAGCAGCGGCGTGCGCGCCGGTGGCGGCATTGGCGGGCTCCTCGCCAGCCAGCGACGCGGCCGGGAACGCCGAGAGAGCCGCGCCCAGGAGGAGCACCCTACGGATCAAGGGGGAATCCTCCGTCGGACGGGACCGGGTAGCGCGGCCGGTAGCACTGGTTGCGGTAGCCGGGATCGAAGAAGGCGGTGACGTTGTAGACGCCCGCCGAGTCGAAGGTGGGGTGGTCGCAGAAGCGGGAGCACTGCAGCAGGGTCTCGGTGAGCGGGAAGTCGCCGCTCTGCCAGAGCGGGGTGCCGTAGTAGGCGTTGTTGTCGGCGGAGATCCCGAACGGCACCGTGAGCGAGAAGGCCGAGGCGGCCCCGGCGAGCACCACCTCGTAGGTGGCCCGGACCAGGAACGGGAAGTCCCAGGCCAGCCCCAGCCCGTAGGCGGTGAGGTGGGCCTTGGCGTGAAAGTCGGGCAGCGCCGACAGCGGCATCGGCCCCGGGACCAGCGAGGTGCGGAAGACCACCAGCGAGGCGCGCTGGTCCCCAGCGCAGTAGGAGAAGCTGTCGGTGGGGGCGGCGGTCAACGTCTCGTTGTTGAAGAAGGTGGCCACCCCGAAGTCGCCGATGGCAAAGTTCTCCGAGATCGGAGTGCGCTCGGGAGCCAGGAAGTTGAGCTCGCGCATCTTGCCCGCGGAGGCCTCGGAGTACTTGCCGATGAAGTTCAGGTACTGGGCGCGCGAGGGGAGGATGGGCAGCTGGTTGAAGCGGAAGGGGCCGAGCGTGAGGTCGGGGATGTCCGACTGCAGCGGGCAGGACTGCAGCGAGGCGCCGGTGACCTGGCTCAGGTCGTCGGGCCGCTTGGCCGGGCACCACAGCGCCAGCCGGCCTAGCTCGGCGTGGGTGATGGTGTAGCCGTAGCTGTCGAAGACGAAGGCGCCGCTCACCCGGGGCGAGCTCTTGTCGCGCTCGAAGGGGAGCACCTGCAGCAGCGCCTGCTCCACCGCGCCGGCCAGCCTGCCGCTGGTGTCGTCGTGGTGCAGGGCCACCGTGACGACCATGTCGTTGCCCTGGGCCCGCACCTGATCGACGCGACTGCGGATGGTGCCGGCCAGGTTGGTGGAGAAGTTCGGATTGGTCCAGTTGTCGAGGCAGACCTCGACCGGGTCCTGGAGCAACAGCCGCTGCTGCTGCATCGCCAGGTGCTGGTCGGAGATTACCCGCTGGCAGGGCTTGAGCAGGAAGCCGACCGGGGTGTCGTTCTTGATTGGGCTGCGCAGCGACGGGAAGGCCGCCCGGACCTCCGGGTTGCGCCGCGCGATGGTCATGGTCTCGAAGGTCCCCTTGGCGTCGGTGGTCGTCGCCCGCGCGCAGACCGCCGGCGAGGTCGAGGCCGACAGCGGCAGGGTGTTGGAGTCGAAGATCGCCCGCTCGGTGGTCTCCAGCGGCCCGAAGCCGAGCGCCGCCAGCCCGGGCGGACAGCTGTCGGCCAGACCGTAGCCGTAGGGATTCTCGAGGACCACCGGGCCGAGATCGCCGTAGGCGGGATCGGCGACCTTGAACCAGCGGCGCAGCCCCAGGTCCTGCACCTGCTGGTTGCGCAGGGTGGGGAACTGGTGCCGGGCGCGCCACTGCATCCGGTTGTTGCTCTCGTCGAAGACGCCGTAGACCAGCAGGCTTCGGCTCAGGTGCGGCGGGCCGAGGCCGACGATGTTGTAGGTGACCGTGGCCGGCAGGGTCATCGCCCCGTCGCGGTGGTAGCGCAGCTGCAAGGCGACACGAGTCGGGGCCTTGGTCACGTGGAGGCTGAGGCTGCCGCACTTGGTGTTGACGCCGCAGTCCACCGGCACATGGGTGTGGACTGGGGTCAGCTGGTCCAGCGGAGTCCAGGGAAGCTCGACGTCGTCGGTGCGGTAGGAGAGCTCGAGCTGACTCTCGGGCCCGATGCCCTGCTGGGCTTCGACCCGGTAGAAGACGAAGAGGGTCTCCTCGGCCTCGAACCAGGAGATGTCCGCCAGCGTGAAGCCGGCCTCGATGTCGACGATCGGCACCTTGCTGAACACCTTGCCGCAGGCGGCAAGGGCCAGGATCGCCAAGATCGAGAGCGCGCGGCCCATGCCGTCCTCCTAGGCCACGATCTCGGAGAAGGAGACCTTGCCCCGGGTCACCAGGCGCTTGATTCCGGAGGCCAGCTCGACCCGGCCCTGGTGCGCCAGCCGCAGCTGCTCGGCCCGCGAGGCGAAGGCCATGTTGGCCCGCACGGCGTTGCGCACCGTTGGAGTGAGGCCGGCCAGGAAGCTCTCCTGCCATGCCGGCTGCTGAAGCGACGACCAGCCGGCCAGTCCGCGGACGTCGACCTCCAAGAGCAGGTCGGCGCGCAGCTCCTGCGGCAGCTTCAAGAGCATGTCCGGATAGAGGATGTCCTGGTACCAGCCGGGGAAGGCTCCGCTGGCGCGCTTGAGGGCGCTGCCGAAGAGCTCCACCCGATCCTCGGCGGAGATGTGCGGGAAGAGCATCGACAGCGCCCCGGGGGCGTCGATCTCGCGGCCGCGGTCGAGGATGGCATTGGCCGCCGGCGCCGGAGGCGGGGGCAGCGGCTTTCCGGACCGGGCGGCGTCCAGGGCGTGGAAGATGTGGGCCTGTTCCTCGCGCGAGATGCGGTTGGAGAGCAGCAGCTGGCTGGCCACTCCCAGGCGCAGCGCCGGCGACAGAAGCCGGGCCACCTCGTCCTGGCAATCGGGGGTCACCAGCCCGAACAGCAGCGCCCCATGCCGCGCCGGTAGCGCCTCGACCAGGTGGGCGATGCCGCTGCTGCCAAACTCCTCGCGCAGGCTGCGGTAGCTCTCGGCGTCGGACTGCGAAAGCAGCGACGAGGAGATCACGTGGTGATTCAGGGTGCGGAAGAAGTCTGCGTCCTTGGGCAGCTTCTTCTCGTCCAGGTTGCGCAGGTACTCGGCGAACTCGACCTTGCGCACCGCCAGCTCGCCGTCCGAGGGGAAGGCCAGCGACAGCCGATCGCCGAAGACGAAGATCGCCTTGGCCAGCAGGTCGAACTCACGTCCCTTGAGCCACTCGCGCATCAGGTCGACCACGCCGCCCTCGTCGTCGGCCAGCTGGGCCTGGGCGATGCGCTCGTTCCACTGCTTGCGCTGCTCGGCGAGGAAGGCCAGTTCCTCGGCCTGCTCTTGAGAGGCGGCCGCGGCCTCCTGGACGGCCTGGGGAGAGGGAGCGGCAGCCTCCTCCGGCTTGGGCTCCTCGCCCGGGGCAACGCCGCCGGCCGCCAGCTGCGCGGCCAGCGCCTTCTCCTCGAGCGTCTCGCGGCCCAGCCGGCGCAGGCCCCAGATGATGAACAGGGTGGCCAGGGTGAGCAGCACCACCGCGATCATCCAGGAGAAGTGCGGCAGCAGGGCCACCCACAGCTCGCGCAGCGCGACCTCCGCTTCCCACTTGGCCGGCGGCGCCGGGGGCGCGGGCTCGACCTTGGCCTCGGGCGGCTTCGGCTCGGGCGGGAGCGGAGGAGACTCGCTCAGCGCCGCCGAGATCGGCTCCAGCACCTCGTGCCCGACGGTGACCTGCAGCCAGCCGCGGGTCAGCCGTTGCTCGAGCCGCTTCACCAGCGCCTGCACGTCGCGGCTGGAGACCGACTTCTCGTGGGCGAAGGAGCAGTAGGCCTGCGTCAGGTACTCCTGGGCCGGGACGCTCCCTGGGCCCTCGGTCTGGCCGAGCCCGGGCAGCGAGCCGTTGCGCGGCAGGTCCACCACCGCGTGGTCGCGGTAGAGGCAGCCCTTGGAGACGCAGCGCTCGGGGGCGCAGTCGCGCCGCAGGGCCAGGTCGAACTGGCTCTCCAGCGCCCGCAGCTCCATCAGCACCGGCGGCGGGATGTGGCGCTGCGGCACCGGGGTGGTGGTCGACTGCGCGAAGGCGCCGCAGGGCAGGGCGAGCGCGATGAGCAGGCCTAGAACTCTCATCAGTAGATCCTCACGACGACGCGGCGGTGCCGGGCCAGCCGCTGCTCGGGGCTGAGCCCCTTGAGCTGGTCCTCGGGCAAGGGTTTGGTGTCGGCATAGCCCTCGACGCGGATGCGGTTCTTGGCGATCCCCACGTCCTCCAGGCGCTGGCGGACCACGATCGCCCGAGCGCTGGCGAGCTCCCAGTTGGTGGCGAACTGCGCGCCGCCGACCAGCGGCGTGGTGTCGGTGTGGCCCTCGACGGCGAAGCTGTACTTGCTGGAGTAGGGGGCCAGCACCTGGAGCATCTGGGCCACCGTCTGCTCGATGTCGGGGCGGATCACCGCCTTGCCCGAGTCGAAGACCAGGCCGGAGTTGAGCGACAGCTCCAGCCCGTCGTTGGTGACCTCGGTGCGCACCAGGTCCTGCAGCTGCTTCTTGGCGATCTGGGCGTCGATCTCCCGGCGGATGGACTCCAGGCTGGCCGGGCTCTCGGCCCCGGAGATGCTCTTGGCGATCTGCTGCATGCGGGTCTTGTTCATGCTGGCCGCGGTCAGCAGCACCACGAAGAACAGCAGCAGGTTGGTGATGAGGTCGGCGTAGCTGAGCAGCCAGCTCTCCTCATGTCCCTTGGCGCGCCGCTGCATGGCCTAGGCTCCGCCGCGAGCGACCAGCTCGTTGGTGCTCTTCTCACAGCGCTCCAGGAAGCCGAGCCGCTCGTCGAGCAGGTTGTTGAGGAAGTGCCCCACCGGGCCGGCCACGCCCGAGCCGAAGGCCACGCCGTAGAGGGTGGCCACCAGCGCCAGCGACATCGAGGCGCCGATGTTCAGGTTGTCGGAGCTCATGTTGCGGAACATCTGGATCATGCCGGTGATGGTCCCCACCATCCCGAAGGCCGGCCCGAGCTTGGAGAGCATCTCCCAGTTGTTGATCGGCGGCTGCCAGCGGGCGATCTCCTCGTGGCGCAGTTCGAGGAAGGTCTTGGCGCTGGCCACCTCGGGGGCGCGGTTGAGGAGCAGGTCGACCATCTGCTTGACCGACACGAACTGGCTCTTCTCGGCGATGGCCAGCGCCTGGCTGCGCTTGCCCTCGCGCCACAGCGCGCACACCTGATCGCGCTCGGCCTCCATCTGATCGGTGGTCTTGCGGAAGAAGCGCAGCCCGGGAATCAACTCCCTGATGCAGAGCACCGTGCGCCAGGCGGTGGTGTGATTGGAGCTGACCAGCACCGCCGCGCACGAGCCGACGATCACCATCACCGCGGCGTGCAGGTCGAACGGGGAGATGACCACCTGCCCGCCCGCCCGGTCGGCGAAGCCGAACCAGACCACGAAGCCCAACAGCGCGAAACCAAAGATCTGCATTTGCGTGTGCCTCCTACTTCTGCTGGCGCTGGAGCTCTTCGAGCTTCTTGCGCACCGCCGGGTCGCTCTCCACCGACTCGGCCTGCTCGTAGATTTCGATGGCCTTTTCTTTCTCGCCCATCATCAACAGGATCGAGGCCTTGGCCCTGAGGAACTCGGGGTGCGACTTGTAGCGCTGCAGCACCGTCTCGCACCACTCCAGCGCCAGGGCGTAGTTGCCGCCCTTGATCGCCTCCTGCATCAGGTTCTGGGCCCGGGTGATGCTCACCTCGGGGGCCCCGTCGTCGATCCGCAGGCCGCGCGCCCGGTAGGCCTCGATCAGCGCGCCGTCGGCCTTGCTCGGCGGCGGCGGCACCACCCGCGTCGCCGGGATGGTCTTGACCTCGCTGCTTCCCGCCCCGTGCTCGATCACGATCCGCTGGCCGGTGGCCAGCATCGGGACGTCGACCTCGGTGATCAGGTTGCCGTCGTTCCAGCGCACCTTCATCACCGTGGTCGAGCCGTAGCCGAAGGGGCGCACCAGCGTCCCCTCCTCCTTGAGCGCGGCGTGCTTCTGCGGCGGCGGATCGACCAGGTAGTAGGTGTAGTTGCGCGCGGCGCACGAGGTCAGCAGCAGCAGCGCGAGGGCAGTCAGTCGGTTCATGGCAGGATCGGCAGCAGTGAGAAGTTCATGAGCGACAGCCCAACCCCCACCCGACCGTTGGTGGAGGCGGTGAGGTCCAGGCCCCAGTTCGAGCCGCCGAACGGCAGCCGGGCCACGAAGACTGCGGTGAGCATGGGGTCGATGAGGGTCTGGTTCTGCTTGCTGATGGCGCTGACCAGGGCGGTGGGCACGCTGAGCAGCACCTTGCCCCCCACGGTCATGTTCATCGCGCTGGGGATGATGCGGTAGTAGGCGGCCCCGAAGCCGAGCACCGGGTCGAAGAGAGACATCGAGATGCCGGCCAGGTTGTTGTTGGTCTCGCCCCACTGCTCGACCCAGTCCATCGACAGGTGCTGGCCAGGGTAGACCGTCACGTCGATGAAGATGTGGGTCAAGCTGTCGCCGCGGGCGCGCCGCTCCAGCTCGCGGGCCATGGCGATCGAGCGGCGCGAGCGAGCCTGCTCGAGCAGGTTGGGGTCAAAGTTCTCGGCCACCAGGATCCGGCTGTCCTTGAGGTTGACGATCCGCAGCGAGACCCCTTCGCCGTTCTCGTCGAGCCAGATCGCGGTGCGCGCCGGTGCGGAGTTGCCGCGGTTGGCCTCGTCGAGCCGGGTGATCTCCACCGCGCCCAGACCGCCGCTGAGGTGCTCCATCCGCCCGTCGGCGACGTAGAGCTGGGGGGCCATGCAGGCCTCGCACGAGCGCAGCGAGGAGGCGCCGAAGACCTTCACCAGCGTGGAGAGGGCCGCGGTCGGGTACCAGGCCTTCGACTCCTCGTAGGCGGGGGCGACGCTGACCACGATCGCCGGAGTCAGCTCCTTGGCCCGCAGGCGCCCGTCCTCCAGGCGCATGGTCAGCGACTCCTCGACGCGCGACAGCCCCTCGCGCGTGGTCTCGCGCTGGGCGAAGGCCGCCGCCGGCAAGAGCAGGGCGGCCAGGAGGGCGAGGCGCGCTAGAAGCAAAACGTCACCTCCGCGCCGAAGGTCTGGAACTGCAGGATGCTGTAGTCGAGGTACTTGCCGATCGAGGGGCTGTTCATCGTCGGCAGGTTCTCGAGAAACACCGCCACCCCGATCCGGTTCTTCACCCGCAGCTCGAGCCCCACCTGCAGCGCCGGGAAGATGGCGTGGGGGTCGGTCTTGCGGTCGGCGGCGATGATGTTCTCGATCGACGGGACGTTCTCGGAGAAGGCCAGCGCGGTCGAGCCGTTGAGCGAGATGATGCTCGCGCCGACGAAGCCGTAGAGGTCGGGCAGGGTGAGCGAGCTGACGGTGCCGCTGAGCAGGCGGGCGACGCGGACCTGGGCCATCCAGCCGGCGTGCGACATCGGCGCCCAGGTGGCGCCGAGGGTGAAGCTGCCGGTCCAGGCCCGGGCCTGCGTCAGCGGGGCCTCGACTCCCGCCTCGAGCCAGAACAGCGGAGCGATCAGCCCCTGGGCGGTGCTGCCGGAGGGCGGCGAGGCGTAGCTGCGCAACCCGAAGTGGAGCGGGATCAGATAGACACTGCGGCCGGCGAGGGCGTCGAGGTACTCCTGGCGGGCCTCGGCGGCGCTCTTGAGCCGGTCGCCGCCGCGCAGCAGCGCCGGCGAGGAGGTCGAGCTCGACAGGGTGCGGGCGTAGACGATGGGCAGCGCCGGCTGCAGCGAGGTAACGCGGGCCCGCAGCACCAGCGACGAGCCCTCGACTTCGAAGTCCAGGAACAGCGCGTGCTTGGCTCCGGAGAGGGCCCCGGCCGAGGAAAGCGCCTCGGGCTCGTCTACGCCTCGGGCGACCACCGTCCCCTTGGCCCCGGAGTGGACCACCAGCGCGCTGCACTGTGGGCAGTGGGCCAGCACGACGTGGGTGGCGGGGTTCTTGATGATCAGCGAGGTGAAGTGGGTCTCGATCAGCGCCTGCAGCCCGCTGCCGAAGCCGACCGGGGCGCTGACGTCGGCCAGCACCACCGGGGTGTCGATCGGGAAGACCGGCTGCTGCAGCCAGCCGTAGACCAACTCGTCGAGCAGGTCGTAGGCCTGCAGCTGGATCTGGTTGGCGATCTCGCCGCGCAGGGCCTCGACCTGGGCGGCCCGGGCCTCGGCGGCGGTGTCCACCGCGGCCAGGGCGCCGGCTGGAATGGCGGCCAGCGCCAGGCTCAGGATGGCCAGCGCGCGCCTCATCGCAGCCACTTCCATTCCCCGGCCAGGCACACTCCTGCGTGGAGCTGGAACTCGCGGGCGTCGAGGATCATCAGGCCGAGGAAGGCGTCCTTCTCCGAGAGCAGGTGCTGGGCGCGGTAGCGCCTGCAGGCGAGCGGGTAGGCCTGCTTGGCCGGCAGGTGCGCCAGCACCGAGATGTCGCCGGCGGCAAGCACCGGCACCCGGTCGGAGACCTTGCGGCCGCGCTCGGCGAGGTCGGTGCGCGCCGCCACCGCCACCTTCGAGGCCACCACCGGGTCGGGATAGAAGGCGTCCACCTGCCAGGTCAGCTCGCCGGGATAGGTCGCGCTCGCCTGCTCGGTCAGCTCGCCGACCGATTGGCGCAGGGTGGCCAGCAGCGCCTCGTCGCGGGCCTTGCGCTCGCTGGGCGAGAGGATGCGCTGCGAGCAGGCCAGGGCGTCGGTGGCCCCGAACTCGCCGCGCGGCGGCGGCTCGGGGACCTGTCCCGGGTAGAGCTCGTGGGCCTGGGCCTGGCTCATGCGGCGGCACTCGAGGCTGCGCGCCTCCTCCTTGCTCTGCCAGAGCCCGGGAGACGGATCGAAGGCGCGCCCGAGGTAGTCGGGCATCGGCAGCAGGAGGATGAGGAGCAGGGTCTCCATCGATCGATCACTTGGGAGGCGAGGCGGGGGCGGGCGAGGCCGGGCCAGGCGCGGCGGCGGCCTTGACCTCGTTCTCGAAGCTGTGGAGCACCAGCGAGCGCATGCGGGCGTGGAAGGCGAGCTGGCTGAGCTGGCCGTAGAAGTCCTTGGAGAAGTCCTGGTTGACCGCGCTGCCGGTGAGTTTGTCGGGCTCGGCGCGCACCAGCCAGTCCAAGGTCTTGTTCACCACCCAGGTTCCGGCGCCGAAGTAGCGCACGAAGCGCCCCTGCAGCTCGTCGGAGGCCAACAGGAATCCCTCGGGATCGCGGATCGCCACCTCCTGCGAGAAGGTGTACTCGGTGATCGCCGGCACCAGCGTGAAGCTGATGAAGCAGATTCCCCACAGCAGCTTGCTGTTCTCGCTGTGCACCAGCCGCGACTTGAGCTCGAGGATCAGGTCGGGCTTGGCCGCCGGGGAGGAGGGCTCCTCGGCCACCGCCGCCGAGCCGGCGCCCGAGCGGCGCACCACGTCGACCTCGACCCCGGCGCCCTGGTTGGCGAACATCGTCCGCACCTTGCCGCACAGCCGCTGGGCGTCGAGGTAGTCCAGGTAGTCGCTCTGGTGACAGCGCACCAGCAGCTTCAGGCCCTCGAAGTTGGCCAACTCGGGGTCGAGCACCACCGGCCGCTGCAGCGACACCAGCGGCTGGTAGACCGAGACGCACCCCGACAACAGCAGCCCGAGCAGCCAGCTGATGCGAGGAATGTGCGGCCGAGGCCAGAGTGGGCTTTCGGTCATGGGCGGCGCCGTGGCGTGCAGCTCTCGTGCCGAAGCGGTTTGCTTCGGGAGCCGCCCGCGGGCGGAGGGAGAGCATGCCCCAATGATGACACGGAAGTCATGGACTGCCGAAAAGCTGGCAGCCATTGGGGAAGCTCTGACAGCCATGCGGCGCGGGATTTGGAGCGGGAATCGAGCTTGGAGCAGGGCACATCGGCCGCCGAGATCCCGCCAAGCGGCTGGCTGGAAGTCACCCGATGCGGGAACTGGCGTGCCGCAGCAGCCGCCTTGAGGAAGCAGCGACGAGTGCGCCGCGCAGGAGCGAGGCTTGCGCGGCGCGGTGAGGCATTGGGCTACTTCTTGGCGTCCGTGGCCGGCGAAGCGCTGTTCTGGCTCGCATCCTTCAGGTTGCGGCGCTTGGTCCGGGTCCGCTTCGGCGCGCCAGAGGCCTCCGAGGCGAAGCCGAGGATGTTCTTGAACGCCAGGCGCAGCGGCGCTCCCTCGGGCATCGCTCGCAGCGCCCCCAGCAGCTTGGTCTCCACCGGGCGAGTTTTGGCCCTCAGCTGCAGGTACTCCTCGATGGAGCGGTTGGCGGACTCGACCAAGCGCTGCATCGGGGCCACTCTGTCGCGAGTCGCCCCCGCCAACGCCGCGACTTCGGTTCCCTCCACTCCGACGATCTGATTGATCTCGCCGCTGTGGCTGCGCAGAAGCACCTGGGCCTCCTCCGAGGCGAACACGCTGGCCCTGCCCGTGGCCAGCGGCTTGATGTGGCCCCTCGGCGGATGCGGCAGGTTCATCGCATGATCCACGTCGTCTGCGGTGGCCGCCGCGTGCTCCGTATTGCCGGTTCCCCCGCGCAACGATTGGGCCGCCACTGCCGCCACTGTCTCCGGTCTCGTTTCGCTCATCGTCCCCTCCATTCTGGTGATTGGTTGAACTGCGGCCAGGGAGAGTAGGGGACCGAGCCGGAATGGTTGAGCGTCAAATGAGCGTGCCGGACCACGGTGACCGGTAGTGGGAGCTGTTCGCGGCTGAACTTGGGACCCCATGCTGGGTCCCGGCCATGGGTATCCATCGGCCATGGCGCAACGACCTCTGAGTCCGACCGTCCCAGGTAGCGCACAACGATTGCCGCCCTGTAGGTATGAGCGCGGGACGAGAGCAGGTATCCGTTCGGCGAACCCCGTGGCTGACCTGAGGACGGGCGCGCGCTATCTGAGCGCGCATGGCACGCGAGTCCCGAGAAATCTGGAAGAAGCGCGTCGAGCGGTGGGCTGACAGCGGGTTGTCGGCGCGGGAGTTTGCCGCCGAGATCGGCGTCAACGTCCACACGCTCACGCACTGGAAGTGGCATCTCGGCCAGGAGTCCAGGCGCAAGAGAATCGCGCCGGTCCGGAGCGCGCCGCCGAGCTTCGTCGAGGTCGTCGCCCCGCTCGCCGGTGCGCCTTCGCGTTCGGCCAGCACCACTCCGGTCGACTTCGAGCTGGAGTTCGCCCGCGGCATTCGCCTGCGGGTGCCGGCGAGCTTCGACGCCGCCGCTCTGCGCCGCCTGGTCGACGTCCTGGAGGGCCGCTGATGCTGCCGATGGCGGTCCGGATCTTCGTCTGCACCGTGCCCCAGGATATGCGCCGGTCCTTCGACGCGCTGGCGCTGGTGGTCCAGCAGGTGTTGGGGCAGGACCCGATGTGCGGCGCGCTCTACGTCTTCGTCGGCAAGTCCGCGACGCGCGTCAAAGTGCTCTGGTGGGACCGCAACGGCTACTGCCTGCTCTACAAGCGGCTGCACCGCGCGCTCTTCGAGACGCCCCGCGCCGCCGACGGGGCCGCGGCGGTGCGAATCGACGGCGCCTCGCTCGCTGAGATGCTGGCTGGCGTGGCCACCGAGCGAAAACGACGCACGCCCGCATTGACCCAAGAGCGTTCGTGATTACTGTGGCGCCGTGCCCGACGACGCCGCCCGCGAAGCCGCCCAAGCCGAGCTCGCCTCTCTGCAGGAGGAGCTGGCGAAGATCTCGTCGGAGCGCGACCAGTACAAGAAGCTCTACCTGGAGATGCTCGAGCGCGCCCGCAAGCTCGAGGCCGGCCTCCTCGGACAGAAGCGCGAGAAACTCTCGCCGCCCGAAGAACAGCTCACCCTCCAGCTGCTCGGCATGTTGCTGGGCGAGCGGCCAGCCGACGCGCCGCCCCCGGTGGAAGAAGTCCGCGCCCACCAGCGCGCCAAGCCCACCGGGCGCAAGCCGCTGCCGGAGAAGCTGCCCCGCATCGACATCGAGGTGCTCGCGCCCGAGGTTCAGCAGGCTGGGCTCGACGCCTTCGAGCGCATCGGCGAGGACGTCACTGAGACGGTGGAGCACCGGCCGGAGTCGTTGGTGGTGGTGCGCACGCACAAGCCGAAGTTCGTGCCCAAGGGGCGGGATCGACTTGCCGAAACCAAGGTGCTGCAGGCCGAGCCGCCGGAGCTTCCCATTCCGCGAGGGCTGGCCGGCGCCGGGCTGCTCGCCGACACCATCGTGCGCCGCTGGCAGGACCACCTGCCGCTGCATCGGCTGGAGCGGATCTACGGACGGGCGGGGATGGAGCTGGCGCGCTCCACGGTCTGCGGCTGGCACGCCGAGCTGGCAGCGCTGGCGGCGCCGCTGCTGGTGGCGATGTGGAAGGACGCGCTCTCGGCGCCCTATCTGTGCGCCGACGCCACCGGCGTCCTGGTGCAGGAGAAGGAGAAATGCCGCAGCGGGCATTTCTTCGTCGTCGCCGCGCCGGAGAAGCACGTCCTCTTCGGCTTCGCGCCCAAGCACAACTCGGCTGCCGTCGATCGGCTGTTGAGCGGCTACCAGGGCTATCTGGTCGTCGACGCCCATGCCGTCTACGACCACTTGTTCAAGAGCGGGAAGGTGGTGGAGGTCGGCTGCTGGGCGCACGCGCGCCGCTACTTCTTCAAGGCGCTCGGCTCGGACCCGGAGCGGGCGCGCCAGGCGCTGGCCTTCATCAAGGCGCTGTTCAAGCTCGAGCGGGAGCAGGCGACCTCGCCGCCTGAATTGCGGCTCAAGGCGCGTGGGGATGGTGCCAAGCCGATCGTCGACGCCTTCTTCGAGTGGTGCGACGCCCAGGCTGCGGTGGTGCTCGACGAGACGCCGATCTCGAAGGCGATCGGCTATGCGCGCAACCAGCGGCAGGCGCTGCGGCGCTTCCTGGACGACGGCCGCTTGCCGCTGCACAACAACTTCAGCGAGCGCGAGCTTCGCCGGGAGGCGGTCGGCCGCAAGAACTGGCTGTTCATCGGCAGCGACGACGGGGGCGACGTCAACGCGGTCTTCGTTTCGCTGCTCGCCAGCTGCCAACTTCACGGCATCGAGCCGTGGGGCTACCTGCGCGACCTGCTCTGCCTGCTTCCCGACTGGCCCAAGAACCGCGTCCTCGAACTCGCTCCCGCCTGCTGGGAGAAGACCCTGCAGGACCAGGACGCTCAGCAGCGGCTCGCCGCCAACGTCTTCCGCCAGGTCACGATGGGCGCGCTCGTCGGGCATCAGCCGACGAAGTAGCACCCGCCACGCCGCCCGTCAGCACGCGATTCGCTGAACGGATACACAACATCGTCTTCCAGGGCGACACGCCGCGGCGGGTGCTGCACATCCGGCTGGAGTCGCCGCTGGAGAGGCCGGAGGAAAGGAAGGACTTCAAGCACGCCGACCTGCTGGGTTGGGTGCGCTCCCAGCGGCCCAAGCTCGTTGCCGCCGCGCTCACGGTGCTGCGCGCCTACTGGCTGGCCGGGAAGCCCACCGTCTTCTCCAAGCCGTGGGGCTCGTTCACCGGCTGGCAGGAGCTCGTCTGCGGCGCGCTGGTTTGGCTGGGGCTGCCCGACCCGTCGGAGACGCGCCTTGGCCTCTCCGGGTCCGACGCCCAGGCCGGCCTCTTGGGGGCGCTGCTCGACGGCTGGGGGGAGATCGATCCGCACGGTCAGGGCGTGACAGCGGCCGAGGCACTCCGCCGCCTCGATGCCGAGCCGACCAAGTACAGCAAGCTCCGCGACTCCATCAGCGAGCTGTGCCCGTCGAGGCCGGGCCAGTTGCCCGACGCCCTCAAGCTCGGCTGCCAGCTCCGGACGTTCAAGGGCCGGGTGCAGGGCAACCGGAAGTTCGAACTGAGACCCGGCCACCAGTCGGTGGCGCGCTGGTTCGTGCCGCGGTTGCAGGAGGCAGGCGACGCCGCAGCCGATGTTGGCGGTGATGGCGGTGGTAATGGCGGTGGTGATGTGGCCGCCTCCGGTAGCGCCGAGGCTGTCTCCGCCGCCAGCGAGCCCTCGAAGGCCGGGGTGTCGGGCGGCGATGGCGGCGGTGGCGGTGGTGAAACGGCCATCCCGGAATCGCCGGAGATGACGGCGACCACCTCGACCGTCCCTCTCCCCCTGCTCGGCGCCGGAGCGGATGCGTCCCCGCCACCACCGCCGGTCGGCGAGGAGGTGGACTGGGCCAACCCGCCGTTCTGACCGCAGGTCAATCGCCGCCTGAGCCCACATTCCGGAGCTCGGGCGGCGCTGCCGGTTGCGACTCACGTGGTCGCGACTGCGGCCCCGGGGATGCCTCGAACAGGAAGAGGGTGGGTGCGGTGGGGCCGGATTCCAGAAGAGCTCGGAACCGGAGTGAACCCGCCGGCTTCAGGCGCACGGAAGCATCGGGGTTCGATGCCGACCACGGGTGAGGCCCGGTGAGCGCCAGCCAGGAGCCCGCAGGACTTCTTGATACGGGTTCCTGGGTGGCGGGTAGAGAAGGAAGACCTGCTTCTACTCATCAAGTTCCGAGCAGACCCCTTCGTGCGGAGCCACATTACAGACAGCCGTGTTCCGGATAGCCTTTTCCTGGTGGCAACAGTCGAGGATCTGCTCTCGGAGGACGCTACGTTGGCACTTACTGGCGTCGTCGCAAATAACTTCGAATCCGCCAGACTTTCCTTCGACGAAGAAACCGCCAGGACCAATCACGCCTGAGGAGAATCGCGGCGCAGGACAGTCTGAGCCCAAGCTGAAGCGTTCACCAGTCATTGCGCCGTTCGCGCCCGTCCGAAGTACCGTCAACGGGGAGCACTTTGGGACTGGAAATGCAATCCCCTTACAGATGACGGTGCCGTCCGAGTCAATGACATCGACGTGACAGCCTTGCCCCCGCAGCGAGAGTCCGGGGACTTCCTTGGGTTGACCAGCATACTTGTCGGGTCGAGCCCCCGAAGGGGCGACAACACCGTGCGCACAACCGGATAGGAGGACGCCTGCGATGACGCTAACTGAGCGCATGATCTCACATCCCGTCTAATGGGCTCGTCCAAGGGATCTTGCGGTCCCGGATCATCCCGGAAACGGCATGGGACCACCCCTACAAGATCGAGGCAGCGGTTTGGGTTTCGGCGGCGCGACCGTGCACGAGAAACAAGCTGCATTCTTGGAAATGATCAGCATCTTGCACATGCAGTTATCCATACCCTGATCAACGCAGACCTTTACCGCCTGGTCGGTGAGCCATTGGCAATCTCCACAGGCATCTTTTCCAGGCCCCGTTCCTCCCGACCAAAACATAGTGCCGTTCTTGTCGGTACACGACTGTAGCGGGTACGACCTAAGTCCGGTAGGGTCATTGAAGGAAATCGGATTGTTCTGAGCGTATGAGTAGGCGCTGGGTGCCCCGCTCCTAGGCGTAGTAAGCCGAATCAGCTCCGTTGCGTCAAACGTCTGCCACGCCTCTTGGAACTGACTGAGACCGGCATTCCAAGTTCGAGCGGCGCTAAGGATCGGATCCACGGACAGATAGCGACCAATGGAGGGATCGTAATAGCGGTTCCAGTTATTGAAAAGATCCGTCTCATCGTCCTGATACTGCCCGGGAAACCTCAGCGGAGTAAACACAGGGCTAGCGCCCGCCTGGAATTTCCTATACTCGAACGCCTCAGTCCCAACACCCTTGTAAGGGAAATAGGTATACGACATTCCCTTAAAAGAGCCTTGCCGAGGCGAACAGACCGAAACACAGATCCGAATCGGTCACGAACCGGCCCGCCGCCGATGCTGCTCGCACATCGCATCCCCAGAAGCCCTCCAAGAGATTCAAGCGCAGGACACATGTTACACCGTCGCAGTGTCTGGTCCAGTTGAAAAATGATGAGCAGGTCGAACATGAAGCTGAGATGGCCCAGGAAACGGTCGGGAGTAACACTTCGGTGTCAACGGATTTCGGAATGATGTACGCCAGTGCGGGTCGGAGAGGAGGGTTCTGAGGAAGTAGCGCCAGGCAACAGTCGGCGCTCGGTAAGACCGCTGTTCCACCCGCCGCCCCCGTACACCGCTTTCAGGACATTCTCGACCGAATCGGTGCTCAGGAAGACCGAATCCGCGCTCGGGAAGACGAAATTGAGTTCGGGAAGACTGAAATCGGTGCTCGGGAAGACAAAATGTCACTCGGCAAGACCGAATCGGCGCTCGGGAGGACCCAAAAACTGAATGCAAGCCCAGGATCAGGCTTAGGAGCGCCAAAGTCCTCACATCCCTCGCCATCAACTCCCCGGGGTCTCGAAGCGGCCCTGGCAGTGTGCACAGGGCCGTCGGGATCGCAGCCGAAGAGACTGCTCTTGCGCCGCGCCCTACCCAGCGCGCGCCTGCCGCCCTTCGCCCGCCTCGCCGCGCATCCAGGCCTTCATCGCCGGCACCGCCTCCTTGCTCCAGCGCTTGCCGGCGCGCAGGGGCAGGAAGGAGCGCAGCAGGGCGTCGAGGAGGGCCGAGGCCTGCTCGGCCAGGGCGAGCCGCTCGGTGAGCCGGTCGTCCTCTTCTTCGGACAAGAGCTCGGGCAGCCGGGCGCTCTTGATGTCGAGGAACTCGGCGTCGACGCTCAGCTCGTAGCTCTTCTCGTCGTGCGTCAGCCGCAGCCGGGCGGAGTGCACCAAGAGCCCCGAGTCGAGCGCCCGCCGCACCAGCGCCGAGTAGGGCGCGGCCACTCCCTTGGCCACCACCTCGGTGGTCTCGCCGGCGATGCCCCGCAGCGCGATCCGGTCGACGAACAGCACGGTGGCCGGCTTGCCGTCCACCTCGACCAGCGGCTCGCCCGCCTCGCTGCGCCACAGCAGCCAGGTCAGGAACTCGCGCCCGACGAAGGTCTTGCCGCGCAAGAACTGCTCGCGGGCCTTGCCGGCCTCGACGTCGGCCTTGTCGGGGGCGTCGTCCGCCGGGCGGCCGTCGACCCCGACCTCGCCGCGCAGAAACGCCGCCTCCTGTGCCGCCCGCTCACGCCTCGACATCGCGCACCTCGCTCTGCGTCCCCAGGCTCAGCTCCGGGGTCGGGACCAGCGCCGTGTCGGGGATGTCCAGCGCCCCGGCCACCGCCACCGCGGTCAGCGGCAACAGTTTGACCCCGAAGCACTTCTCCACCGCCTCGCCGATCTCCTCGGCGGACTTGCGCGAGCCGGCCCAGACCTCCAGATGCCCGGTCTTCAGGTTCCAGGAGACGTCGACCACCTTGCTGCGCGGGGTGGTGCGGGCGCGGAACATCTGCTGGATGATGCCGCGCCGGTCGGCCTTCTCCACGCGGCTGGGCGGTCGGCCCTGGTCGCGCTCGAAGGCCTGGGCCCACTTGGCCAGCTCGGCCCGCAGCGCCGAGGCGCTCACCTTGAGCTGGTCCACCCGCCAGGAGAACAGGGCGTGCTCGGCGTAGAACAGGTTGCCGGCGGAGAACTCGGTGGCGTCGTGGTCCTCGAGCTCCACGAAACCGGCCGAGCGGTCCTCCTCGCTGCTGGCTTCCAAAGGCTCGAAGGCGCGAACCCGAAGGCCCTTGGCGAGCCAGGTCTTGGGCTCGCGCGCCGGGGGTTCGGCCAGAAATCGGGACAAGCTGACGGCACCGCGCAGGATTGGCATGGCGCGACAGGATGGTGATCCCACGCTCTGTCGTCAAGCGGACGAGCGAAAGCCCTGATCTGACGGCGGGTTGCGCCTGCCGGACGCTGGCAATCATCTTCCGGACAGGAGAATTCCGATGCCCAGGGGCGAAAAGGTCCGCAAGACCAGCCGCTCGGACGCCGGTCGGCGGGGCGGCAAGATCGGAGGCAAGAGGGTCCGCGAGCTGGTGGAGGCGGGCAAGCGCAAGGAGAAGGAAGAGCTGGAGAAGCGGGAGAAGAAGCGCGAGTAGGCAGGCAGGTGAGCGCCGTGCCGCCCGCTGTCGGAAGGCGGCGGCTTCCGCATTTTTGGCCAGTGATCCGCATCGGGCCAGCCGGCTGGGACTACGAGGACTGGTGGGGGCGGGTGTATCCGGATCCCGCGCCGCGCGGGTTCGACCCGCTGGCTTGGCTGGCCCGCTTCTACGACCTGGTGGAGATCAATAGCACCCACTACCGGCCGATGCCGGCCCAGGTGGCCAAAGCCTGGTGCGCTCGGGTGCGCCCGTTCCCCGACTTCCGCTTCACCGCCAAGCTCTGGAAGCGCTTCACCCACGAGCGGGAGAACGCGCTGACCGGCGAGGAGATCGGCCAGGTGCGCGAGGCCTTCGAGGTCCTTCACGGCGAGGGGCGGCTGGGGGCGGTGCTGATGCAATTCCCCTGGTCGTTCAAGCGCGACGAGGCCGCCGAGGAGTGGCTGTGGGACGTCGCCCGCGCGCTCAGCGGGCTGCCGCTGGTCCTCGAGGTGCGCCACGCCAGCTGGAATCACCCCGACGTCTACTTGCGCCTGAGGGAGCAGGGGATCGGCTTCGTCAACATCGACCAGCCGCTGTTCCACCGCTCGATCAAGCCGAGCGCGGTGGCCACCTCGGCGGTGGGCTACATCCGGATCCATGGGCGCAACTACTCGGACTGGTTCCGCAAGGGCGCCGGGCGCGACGCGCGCTACGACTACCTCTACAAGGAGGACGAGCTGCAGCCCTGGGTGCAGCGGGCCCAGGCCATCGAGCGCGACGCCACCGCGAAGGAGATCTACGTCGTCACCAACAACCACTTCCGCGGCCAGGCGGCGGCCAACGCCACCATGCTGCAGTCGATGGTCCGCGGCCGGCGGGTGGCTGCGCCGGAGCCGCTGGTGCGCAGCTACCGCGAGGTGCTGGAGCGGCACGTCGAGGTCGGGACCGAAGGAGAGGCCGCGGCCCCGCCTCCCTGAGCTACTACTCGTTGGAAATCGTCGTGGCGCGCGAAGATTTCCGTTCAGCCCGAGCGGAGGCTCGCCAAGCGAGCCGAAGTCGAGGGCCTTCGACTCCGCTCGCTTCGCTCGCTACGCTCAGGCCGAACGGAAGGGCCGATTGGGTTGCGGGCATCAGGCCGCGCTATGGCGTGCGCAGGCGCCGCGGGCAGGGCATCATCCCCCGCGCCATGGGACGCTTCGACGACCGAACGAGCAGGCCTGCCCGCAGCGCGCGCCACCTCGCCCGCTGGAACCTGGACCGCCTGCTCGGCCGCGTCCCATTCGATCCCAATCCCGAGTTTCGAGCGCCGGTGAGGCCCAACGACGGCTCGCTGATCTGCGCGCTCGAGTCCTCGCTGACCTGGGTCGGCCACGCCACCTTCCTGCTGCGCCTGGGCGGCAAGCTGCTGGCCACCGACCCGGTCTGGGCGCAGCGGCTGACGGGGGTGGTGGAGCGCCGGGTGCCTCCGGGAGTCGCCCTGGAGAACATCCTGCCGCTCGACCTGGTGCTGGTCTCTCACAACCACTGGGACCATTTCGACGCCCCGACGCTGCGGAGAATCGGCCCCGAGGCGCTGTACGTGGTCCCGCTGGGCAACGGGCGGCTGCTCAGGTCGCTGGGACTGGAGCGGGTGGTCGAGCTCGACTGGTGGCAGAGCCACCGCGAGGGCGAGCTGGAGGTGACCGCGGTCCCGGCCCGCCACTGGTCGATGCGCTTCCCCTGGAACCGCAACGACATGCTCTGGTCGGGATTCGTGGTGCGCGGACCGGAGGGCGCGGCCTACTTCGCCGGCGACACCGCGGCCTTCGACGGCTTCGCCCAGATCGGCCAGCGCCTGGGCCCCATCGACTGGGCGCTGATGCCGATCGGCGCCTACGAGCCGCGCTGGTTCATGGAGCCGCAGCACGTCAATCCCGAGGAGGCGCTGGAGGGGTTCCGGCAGCTCGGCGCGCGCAACTTCGTGGCCATGCACTGGGGGACCTTCCGGCTGACCGACGAGCCGCAGAGCGAGCCGCCGGAGAAGATTCGCCAACTCTGGGCGCAGGCCGGCCTGCCCGAAGACCGGCTGTGGCTGCTGGACGTCGGCGAGACCCGCCCGCTGGCGCGCACGCCCTGAGAGGGCCGGTGGCAGCCCGAGGCACATCCGCTACAATCCCCGGCCGCAATGACACCACAGCGCTTCCAGGAGCTGGTCCGGGCCGTCCCGCTCTTCTCGCAGTTCGAGTCGGACGAGCTCTCCCGCGTGCTCGACCTGCTCAGGCCCGAGCAACTGCAGCCGGGGCAGACCCTCTTCTCCAAGGGCGAGCCGGCGACCGATTTGTGGATTCTGGGGCGCGGCTGCGCGGTCGAGCTGCTGGTCAGCGCGCCACAGCTTCCCCGGCCGG
>JBBIQS010000078.1:0-37069 GCA_037442205.1 Myxococcales bacterium | reverse complement strand
CCACACCCGTTCCCATCCCGAACACGGAAGTTAAGCCCTCCAGAGCCGATGGTACTGCACGGGAGACCGTGTGGGAGAGTAGGTCGCTGCCGGATCCTATTTGAAGCCCCGCGAGGCATCTTGCCTCCCGGGGCTTCGCCTTTTGCGGGCTTGAGAGCCGGCTCCCCGCGGCGCCGGCGCCTCCGCTCCCGGGCGCCCGCCGAGTCGCATTGACGCCGACTGCCCTCCGATGGTCTCTTCTCGCCCGCGGTCGAGTCCCCAGTCGCCGAGCGAACGATGCCCGCCAAACCCGCACCAGCCGAGGCCGGAGTGCTCCAGAGCGTCGAGCTCTTCGCCGACGGCTCGTGCCTGGCCAACCCGGGCGGCCCCGGGGGCTGGGCATACGTGCTCCGCTACAGGGGCCACGAGCGGCACGACTCGGGCGGCGATCCCGACACCACCAACAACCGCATGGAGATCACCGCCGTGCTGCGCGGGCTCTCCGCCCTCAAGCAGCCGTGCGAGGTGACGGTGGTCAGCGACAGCCAGTACGTGGTCAAGGCGATCAACGAGTGGCTTGCCGGCTGGAAGCGCAAGGGCTGGCGGCGCTCGCCTGGGCCGGGCGGTGAGCTGCAGAACGTCGACCTCTGGCGCGCCCTCGACGAGCTGCTGGGGATCCACCAGGTCCGCGCCTCATGGGTGCGCGGGCACAACGGCCACCCCGAGAACGAGAAGGTCGATCAGCTGGCGCGCGAAGCGGCCCAGGCCATCCAGGCCGCGGGAGCGCAAGGGCGGCTGGCGCCCGAGGATTCTTGACGTCCGCAACACCACAGCGCAGAGGAGCGAGCACATGCCACTCACGAGCGAAGATCTGGTCGTCGGCACCGGGGCGGAGGCGGTCAGCGGCAAGGCGGTCGAGGTCCACTACACCGGCTGGCTGACCGACGGGAAAAAGTTCGACTCCAGCGTCGGCCGCGGGCCCTTCACCTTCAAGCTGGGCGCCGGCATGGTCATCCGCGGCTGGGACCAGGGCGTGGTGGGGATGAAGGTCGGCGGCAAGCGCAAGCTGACCATTCCTCCCGAGCTGGCCTACGGCGAGCGCGGCTTCCCCGGCGCCATCCCTCCCAGTGCCACGCTGATCTTCGAGGTCGAGCTGCTCAACGTCCGCTGACCCGGTCCGCCCGACTGCCGGGGCGACTGACGAAATGTCAGCCGCGCCGCGCCATTCCCTGCCGGATTGACCTGCCGTGCCCTCCCGCTTTCGCCCGCCAGGGGCGAGGAGGGCGGGGCATGCGCTTTGCGTTGGGAGAGGGCGGAGCGGCAGGAGGCGAGCGATGGACCTCGAGCAATGGATCGACTGGGCGCGCGGCCTGGGAGCGAGCGACCTGCACCTGGAGCCCGGGTTGCCGGCGACGGTGCGGGTTCGGGGCGAGCTTCGCGCCCCCGGAGAGCGGGTGTCGGGGCAGGACCTCAAGGCGAAGGCTCGCCAGCTGCTGGGCGAGGAACGCTGGGGTGAGCTGGTCGAACGGCGCTCCGCCGATCTGTCGCGAACGGTCAGCGGCGTCCGCTGCCGAATCAACGTCCTCCACAGCACGCGCGGCCTGGGGATGGCCATCCGCCTGCTCTCCTCGCCGGCGGCTACGCTCAAGAAGCTCAACCTGCATCCCAGCCTGTCGGGGCTGGTCCAGGTGACGCACGGGCTGCTGCTGGTCAGCGGTCCCACCGGATCCGGAAAGACCTCGACCGTGGCCGCGCTGCTGCAGGAGATCAACCTCGCCGAGAGCCGGCACATCATCACCCTGGAGAGCCCGATCGAGTACGCGCTGGCACCGCGGCGCTCGCTCATTCGCCAGCGGGAGATCGGCCGGGACACGCCCTCCTTCGCGCAGGGGCTCTACGACGCCATGCGCGAGGACCCCGACGTCCTGATGGTCGGCGAGCTGCGCGAGCCCGAGGTGATGCAGCTGACCCTCAACGCCGCCGAGACCGGCCACCTGGTGATCGCCACGCTGCACTCGGCGACCCCGGGCGAGGCGCTGCAGCGGGTGGTGTCGGCCTTTCCGGCCGAGATCCAGCCGGGCATCTGCGCGCAGCTCGGCGATTGCCTGGTGGGGGTCGTCGCCCAGCGGCTGGTCTACCGGCACGAGCAGGGGCTTCGCGTGCCCGAGTGCGAGATCCTCACTGCCAGCAGCGGCGCACGGGCGCTGATCCGCCAAGGTCAGTTCTTCAAGCTGCCCACGGTGTTGGAGAGCGGCGCCGCCGACGGCTGCTGGAGCTTGGCCCGCTACCGGGCCTGGCTCGATGCCAAACAGGAGTGGGCGAAGGCCGAGGCGACGGCGCCGGAAGAGGTGGAGGAACGGCTCGAGGAGCCGCGCCAAGACGCCGGGCCGCCCGCTCCTTCTCGCCCCAGCCCGCGCGCCGAGAAGCGGCTTACGGCGAGCACGGCCGAGGATGGGCGGCTGGTCATCGATGACGACGCCGACGATCTCGGCAGTCTCATCGAGGAGCTGGAAGGCAAGCGGCGTCCGCAGTAGTGGACGAGCGCTTCGTCGTTGGCAGGGAGCTGCAGACGGAGCTCGGGTGTTGGGCAAGTGGCTGCGGCGGCGATGGCGGCGAGCGGCTAGTTGGTGGAGGAGTCCGAGCTGGTCTCGGCCACCCAGGCGGCGCTGCCCGCGCCGACCTGCATGAAGACGTAGACCCTTCGCTGGCTGCCGCACTCGACGCCGACCTGCGCTCCTGGCCCGGGGTCGGCGTTGAGCGCCACCACCCGAATCGCCTCCCGGTCGCAGCGCAGCTCGAACGCCGCGCGCTCCAGAGCGGCGCTGCGGAAGCCAGCCACGTTGCGCTGCCGGATCTGCTCGGGGTCCTCCTTCACTTCCGGTTGGACCGTGGCGCATCCAACGCCGATTGCGAGCAGCGTGGCGGCGAAGAGCGTCGGCTTCATTTCATCCTCCTGCGTTCAGAGCGTCCACAGCCCCTGGAGATTAGCCGAAAGCCGGCACTGCGCGTTTCCGTGCAACCGCAGCGGCGAGGGCTCGTCCTGGTTGAGGGAGGCAGGAACTAGTCCAGCCGCCCCACGAGAACCTCGAATTCCGGAGAGAAGACGCCATGATGAAGCTCAAGACCCTGGTCATCGCCGCGCTGCTGGTCGCCGCCACCGCCTGCGCCCACGGGAGCGCCAACGGCAGCGCCAAGAAGGAGGAGGAGAAGCCCAAGGAGCCCTCCGCCGACTCGGTGGAGGCGATTCGCAAACGCGCGGCCTTCGAATTGGGATGCGCGACCGACCAGCTGCAGGTCAGCGTGATCGAAGCGGGCGACATGTGGCGGCCGTGGACCTTCGGCGTCGCCGGCTGCGACAAGCGCGCCACCTATCTCTATCGAATGGGCACCATCATCAACAACTCGCAGATGCCCAAGTAGCTACACCGCGGGCCGAATCGCCGCCGCGCGCAGTGCTGGCGCCCGGCGGCGCCGCCCGCCTGCTCGCAGCTCGGCGGCGATCCCCGCGCTGCGTCGCCGGCGGGGAGCGGGTCCGGCACCTGGCGATGCCGCCCGATTTCTGGAGGGGATCTGGCGGCGAGCGGGGTGCCCGCCGCCTCGGCGCGGGCCGGCTACGGGACCGCCGGAAATTCCTTCTCCAGCTGGGAGACGGCAGCTGTGAGCTCGGCGACGGTGGCGCCCTTGATTCCCTGCTTGGCCAGCACGTTGCCGAGCCAGGCAGCGGCCTCGATCGGATTGGAGAAGAAGGCGGCGTCGTTCGGGCCAACGCCGGTCGCCCGCACCACGCCCAGGATGGCGTGCAGGGTCACTCGCACCACCTTGCTCCAGAAGTCGGTATTTCCGGTGACCGTGGCGACCGCCTTGATCTTGTTGCCCATGGCTCGCATCGCGGCGGCCGCCTTCTTGTTGGCCGCCTCGGTCGGCGTCTCCCTGGCCCGGGTGTTGAGCAGCATGGCCATGCTGTCCGAGAAGTCCGTCACCGCCTTCGTGAGCAGCACCTGGACCTTCTCCAGGCTGGTTTCCGTCGGCGACTTGTTCCAGATCACCACGGAGACGTTCTTCACCTGCGCAAAGCAGTAGGCTTCGGTGCGCTGCTCGAGGATCGCTACGTCGCTGGTTGCACTCATCTTGTTGCTGCTCCTTACCTCGCGAAAGCCCCTCTCTCAGCTTCATCGGCAGTTGGCGCCCTGCCCGCGCGGCCCTTGGATTCGGTTTCTTGCCTGCGCCTGCACCAGGCGCGTCGATTCATCGAGTCCCGCGCTGCACAGCAGCTCGCCCATGCCCACCGAGCGCGGTGGCGGCGGGGAGAACGGCGGCGCCAGAAACAAGACCCATCGACGCCGGTCATGATCTGGGAGACGATCGTGAAATACAACACATTATCGGCGTGCGTCGCATGGGCGCCGCTTCGGGCAGGTCGCGCTCCGCTCCCAGACTTCGAGGAGCCCCCCGGCGGCCGGGTGCGCTGCGATGGCTGAGGGAAGGCGCGGTGGACTCGTCCAGCCCTGGAAAACCACGCAGAGCCTGGTGCCGCCGCTCGGCTAGTAGGGGCATTTTCGAGACGGCGGGCGCGGGGCTCCGGTTCCCCTGGTCAAGTCGCCGATGAGCTCGGCGAGCTTCGGCGAGCGCGGGCCGGTGCCGAGGGCGGGTCCTCCTGCGAGGAGGCTTCGAGCAACCGCAGGTCCGTCGGGCGCCGCTGGACGGGCGAATTTCGGCGCCAGCGAAACCGGCTGAGGCGAGGGGTTACCTGAGGCCGGTCTCGCTCCCGGCCGCGAGCGAGTCGCTGTCGCAAAGGCCGTTCCCTGCTGAGTGATTGCTGACCGGCGAAGGAGGTCTTCGAATCCGCTGGGCGGCGGCAATTGCCGCCGCCCCGGGGATCACTCTCACGGGCCGGTGAAGACGATGGAGTCGTGCACGGTCTGGGTGCGGATGTAGCCGTGGCGGATGACGTAGGTGTCGGCGCCGTCGGGGATGGCGAAACCCTTCCCGTAGAACGAGAAGGTCAACAGGGCCACGTCGCCGACGATGTTGAGGCTGGTGAGGGGAGGCGCCCCACCGATCATCTGGAACATCATTCCCAGGGCGGCGCGGATCGCGACCAGGCCGTAGGTCGGACCGCTGGGCAGAATCACCACCGCATGGTTGGCGTAGGTGCACATGGTCCGGTCGAGGTCGCCGGCACCCATGGCGGCCAGCCGCTCCTGGATAACCTGGGCCGGGGTGCGGTCGTGATTGGACTCGGGGCACACCGAGCCGTCCTCGCGGACCATCTGATCGTCTGAATCGTCGTCAGCAAACGCCGGAGCAGCAACCAGAACCACAGCCACAGCGAGGAACACAGACACCATTCGACCTTGGCGCATTGTGGGCTCCCTTCGCTAATCGCTACTACGTGGTACTCCCTCTCCCTGGCTCGCTAGACGTGCTGCAGTAGTGCAACGTACGGATGCCGTCGCGGCTTGCGCCGCGGCGCAACGCCTCGCACGATGGCGAGGCGAGGTTGGGAAGGTGGCGGGCGCGCCCACGGAGCTCGCCGGCACGGCGCACTCGCGGTGCGAGGGCGGCTTGGCCTGGTGGAGCGGGCGACGGTGTCGGTTCGTGGACAAGCGCAAGAAACGTACACTGGTCGAAATCGAATTGCTAGCTCCTATCAGTACTTTTTTTGCGCAGTTCGGAGAAGACTGCCGCCGGCGCCGCTCTAGAGCTGGCACTGTCAGTGCGTGTCTAAGACACCCTCAGTGATTGCCCGTCCGATGCCTGGGCCGCCAAGGATCGCCGCGTCGCCAGCTCCCGGCCCGACAGACATTGGTCAGTGATCCCAGCAGGTTGTCGCGAACCGCCGCCCTGCGCCTGGCATCCGCCGGCGGGCCGTCAAGCAAGGACGACGCCAGCGCCGGGCATTTTCGACGGGAGGGCCAGCCCAATCACCGCGTCCCCTTCTTGGGGGAGCGATCACCGAGGTTTGGGCGGAGCGCGGAAATGCTCGGCGAGGAAGTCCTCCAGGCGGCGCAGGGGCGCGGGCCCGCACAGCAGCCCGACTTCGTGGGCGCGCTGGACCGCGGAGCAGGGGTCGCCTTCGCGCCTGGGGGGAAGGTTCTGGGCCACCTCGTCTACCAGCGCGCGGGCCCGCTGGACGATCTGCAGCGCCGAGTCCGACGAGATGCTGCCCAGGTGCAGCTGCTGGGCGAGCGCGCAGAAGTAGCCGCGGCAGTTGTCGGGCCGATCCTGGTACGCCGTGCAGCGGGCGCCGTCGAGCGCGGTGCAGCCCAGCCGCATCAGCAGCGAGCCGTCCTTCTTGCGCACCACCGGCAGGCCGCGCGCCTCCAGGCGAGAAAGCTCTCCGGCGTTCAGGCCCACGTAGAGGAAGAGGGTGCCCTCGCAGCACAGCCCGCAGGCGAGGCACAGGTCGGAGACCGTCATCGGCCATCTCCTAGCACGCCGCCGGCGCCGGCCGCGCGCGGCTCTCGAGCTCAGATCACCCTGCGCAGCCCGGGGATGCGCCGCAGCACGTCGGCGCCGAGCACGCTCGCCCCGGTGGAGAGGGCGAACACCGCCAGCCACTTGAGGGCGAGCGGCAGCTCCGCCTGGCGCAGCAGGAACGCCAGCCCGAGCACCGGAAGGTAGTGCACCAGGTACATCCCGTAGGTGCGCGGGGCGAGCTTGCTCAGAGCTCCCCTCGAGCCGCGACGGCGGCGAACCAGCTCCAGCGCCGCAGCCAGCCCCGCCGCGGTGAGGGCGCAGTGGAGCAGCGCGGCCGCCAGCTTGAGCGCGTAGACCCCAGGCTGCTGCGCGGCGGCCAGGGTGCCGAGATAGCCAGCGGCGAGCAGCCCGGTGATCGCGAACAAGGGAGGCAGTCGGCGCCCGGGCACCTCGAGCCAGCGCCGCCCCCAGGCGACGAGCCCCAGGCAGTAGCAGGCCACGTTGAGCCCCGCTCGCGACGGCTGCACGTTCATCAGCGCGGTGTCGAGCCAGGCCTCCTCGTGCAGAAACAGCTGCGGGACGAACATCGACAGGCCTGCCGACAGCGCGAATCCGAGGGCCAGCCCCAGGGACGGCCCTCGCGCCGGCCTGACTCGCTCGCGGGACAACCACTTCGACAGCGGCCGGGCCAGGCCAGCGCTGATCAGGTTGAGGCTCAGGAGGAAGGGCAAGAACCAGAGGTGGCCGTGGCTGAGGTGCTCGCGGGCGAAGAAGCGGGCTGCGTGCGCCAGGTACCCTGGGGCGCCGCCGCGCGCGAGCTCCTCGAGGTAGGAGGGATAGGGCCCCACGAGGAGAAGAGCGAGAAGGAAGGGGATCCCGAGCCGCGCCAGCCTGCGCCGGACGTAGCCGGCGGGGCCCCGGCGCGCGAGCGAGGCGGGCGCGAGGTAGCCGGCGAGGAAGAAGAAGCCCGGCATGGCCAGCGCCTCTCCGATCAGCGCCGGCACGTCGACGAAGAGCGAGCGGCGGACGTCCTTCACGTACCAGCTCTGCAGGTGGACGGCGTAGGGGATGGCGGCGTGCAGGGCGATGACCAGCAGCGCCAGCGCAGAGCGCAGGCGGTCGAGAGGCTCGAGATGCGGCGCGGCTGTCGATGGCTCGGACATGGGCTGGCTCGCCAGCAGGTTACCGGAGTTGCGGGACAGGCCCGCGCCGGATCGCGGGATTGCCGCCGACAGGCTCGCTGCGCGCGGGCCTGGAAGTGGCTAGCTGCACCTCTGAGGATGGGGCGAGGCCTGCCCCGGGGAGATGAGATGGAACAGCCCATCGTCAAAAGCTTTGACCTGGCGGACGAGCACCGGCCGTTCGCCGACAAGGGCGAGCTCGAGGTGATTCGCCAGGGCGACATCACCGTGGCTCGGGCGACCTTCGAGCCGGGGTGGAAGTGGTCGCAGAACGTGCGGCCGCTGGCCGGTACCGAACTGTGCGAGGTCTCGCACATCACCTGCATCGTCAGCGGGCGGCTGCATGTGGAAATGGAGGACGGACAGCAGCTCGACCTGATCCCGGGCGAGGTGGCCTTCATTCCCCCGGGCCACGACGCCTGGGTTGTCGGCGACCAGCCGTGCATCGCCCTCGACTTCTCGCCGGGTATGGAGGCCTACGCACGCGCGGGCATCCCCAAGGCGACCTACCCGGAGCAGCCGACGGTTCACTGACTCGCGGTCGAGCGGCTGGCTCATCGATTGTCTGCCCGCCGGTCGCAGCCAGGATTTCGCCATCGACGACCGGCCCCTCACTGTGCCCAGTCGTAGCCCAAGCCGACCAGCAGGTGCAGCGCCAGGCACGGCACGTCGGCGTATCCCCGCGCGACAGGGACCCGTGCCCACGAGGCGGTGAGCTTGATCTCGGGTGCGGCGAAGAAGCCGCTGACGATGAAGAAGCATCGCTCGGCGGCGATCTGCGCGGTGACGCCGGAGAGGTAGAAGTCGAGGCCGAAGAAGCCGCCGGTGGGCAGCGGCTCTCCGCGCACCACGTTCTCGGGATGGGCGATCACCACGCCCAGTCCGAAGCGCGCGAGGACCGGCCCGGGGTTCCAGAGCTGGTTGGCGGTGATGCGGTTGTAGCCGTGCGACACCCGGAACAGCTGCACCTCGGGAGGCAGGTTCTTTAGCACCAGCTTGTCGTGAAGCATCTCCAGCTCCCAGCCGAGCTTCTCTCGGGAGTAGCCGACGCGCACGTCGTAATAGAAGGGGTATTGGAAGGACTCGGTCGCCCAGCGGGCCTGCAGCTGGAGATCCGGCTCTCCCTCCTGGACGATGCGCAGCGGCAGCGGCGGGGTCAGCGAGAGGCCGCCGAACAGCGAAACCGAGAAGCCAGAACGAGCCCGGGAGCTCGCGGGTAAGCACAGCGCGGACAGAAGGACGATCCAGCCGAGGGTGCGCATGGCTCCTCCGAGAGTCGCGCACCAGGGTGCCCGGGCGGCATCTGGAGATCAGCCCCGGGCTCGGGGGTCGTTCGGCAAGCGTGCGCCACCCTTCATTGGCCAAGGCACGCGCACGGGTCAGCTAGCGCAGCACGTCGACGACCTTGAGCCGCGAGGCCTGCCAGGCCGGGAGCAGGCCGCCGAGGAGGCCGACCGCGCCGGCGAGGATGAGCCCGCTGACCATCGCCCGCCCGCTGATCGCCACTTCGCTGCCGATGAGGAACGGCATGTTCAGCGGCACGTGGCCGATGGCCAGCGAGATCCCGACGCCCAGGGCGCCTCCGGCCAGGCCGACCAGCACCGACTCGGTCAGGAACGACAGCAGGATCGCCGGGGCGCGGAAGCCCACCGCCCGCAGAATGCCAATCTCGCGGACCCGCCCGGCGACCGCCGAATACATGGTGTTCATGCCGCCGAAGATCGCTCCCAGGGCGATGACCAGCGCGATGAACTGTCCCAGGCTCGCCGCCCACATGCTCATCCCGCCGACGCGCGCGTAGGCGTCGTGGGCAGCCTGGGCCTGGAGAGGCTGGCGGCGCTGCGCCCCCAGCTCGTCCACTGTCGGCTTGGTGAGCGAGGCGTCCTTTACCCGAAGAACTACCGAGGTGAGCTCGGTTCGATTCGAAGCGGCGCCGAGGTCGTCGAGATCCATCCAGATCTCCTGCTCGTAGACCGTTCCGCCGGCCTCGAAGATCCCGGCGACCGTCCAGGTCTCCTTCTCGAACCCGAGCGAGTCTCCCAGTTTGAGCCCCTGCGCCCGCGCCAGCTGCCGGCCGACCATCGCCTTTTTGCCCGGTCCCCACCAGCTGCCCTCGGCGACCTTGAGCTCCCGGTAGACTGCCCGCGCCGCCGGGCTCACGCCGCGCAGCGCCACGTTCCTCTTCTGCCCCTGGTGGTCGAGCTTGGCGCTCAGCGTCAGCTCCGGCGACACCAGCGGCTGGCCGCTCGAATCGGAGGCCACCTGCTCCAGCGTCCGCAGCCAGGTCGCCACCGTGCGCGGCAGAAACGAGAACTCCGGAGTGATGGCGCCAGGCTGCGTCACCAGCACCTCATCCGGCTGGCCGGTGACCTTGAACATCGCCCGCATCGTCCCGCTCACCGAGGTCATCAGCACATAGACCGCCACCACCGCCGCGATGCCGACGATCGTCAGGCTGGTGCGCACCCTCCGCTGAGAGAGCGAACGCAGGTTGTAGCTGACAGGTACCAGCATGGCCTCTCGTCCCTCTCAGTCCACCAGCCGCAGCGTGTCCACCACCGACATCCGCACCGCCGACAGCGCCGGCAGCACCCCGCCGATCAGCCCGATCCCCAGGCTGGCCGCCAGCCCGATCCCCAGCGTCCCCATCTCCAGGTTGAGCCCGGCGAGCATCGCCGACTTTCCCCCCAGGGCCATCGACGCTCCGGCGAGGCCGAGCATTCCGCCCGCCACCGACAGCACGCTCGCCTCTCCGGCGACGAGCCAGACGATGTCGCCCGGGGTGAAACCCAGGGTGCGCAGCACGCCGATCTCTTTGATCCGCTCGCGCACGTTCATGCTCACCGCGTTGGCGGCTCCGAACAGCGTCACCAGCACGGTGATGAAGCCCATCACCCGCAGGTAGTCCACGAATCCCATGAAGTTCTCGACCACGCCCTGGGCGAAGGCCGCCTCGGATGCGGTCTCGCTCGGCGTCTCGGTCAGGGCCAGCCGCTCGTCGATGGCCCTCGCCACCTCCGATTCCTGGGCGCCCATCGCCGGGCGCACCAGGAAGGAGGTCACCCGGCCCTCGGTGCCGCGGGTCGACTGCAGGTAGTCGCGGTGCAGCAGCAGGTGGCGGTCGAGGTCGCTGCCCTGCACCGGCAGCAGCGCGGCTACGGTGAACGAGGTGGCGAATACCTTGAGGTCCACCGTCTGCCCCACGCTCCAGCCCATCTGCTGGGCGAGGTAGGTCCCGACCAGAGCCGCCTGGCGCTCCGACTTGAACTTCTGCCAATCGGCTTCGGGCACGTGGAGCTGCTTGAGCTGGCGGTAGGGCTCGGGATCGATGCCGTGGACAAAGATGTGGACCCGCTTCTCGCCGACGACGGTCAGGTCGGTGAGGACCCCGGTGGCCTGCGCGACTCCGGGAAGACTGGAGAGGGTCGGCTCGAGCGAGCCCGGCAGCCGGCTGGCGAGCACCGTGGCTCGGCCCTTCTCGCGCACGGTTAGCACGCTCTCGCGCGCGGCCTGGCGCACCGGGAACATGATGCCGTCCACCGCCGCCTGCAGCGCGGCGTAGACGAAGATCGCCACCGCTACCCCGAGCAGCGTGAGCACCGAGCGCCGGCGGTTGCGGAACAGGTTGCGCAGGATCAGCGGCAGGGTCTTCATGCGGCCGCCCCGGCGCGCGGATCCTTGGCCACAAGCTTGCCGTCGTGGAAGAAGAGCTGGCGGGTGGCGCGGGCGGCCTTGGCCGAGTCGTGGGTGACCATCACCACCGTCTTCTTGTGCTGGCTGTGCAGCGAGAGGAACAGCTCCATGATCTCGTCCCCAGAGCGCTCGTCGAGGTCGCCGGTGGGCTCGTCGGCCAGCAGGAGCTTGGGATCGGTGGCGATGGCCCGGGCGATGGCCACCCGCTGCTGCTGGCCGCCGGAGAGCTCGTCGGGCCGGTGGGTCATCCGGTCGGCCAGGCCCACCAACTCCAGCGCCAGCCTGGCCTGCTCGCGGCGGCGCTTGGCGGACAGGCTCATCAGCCGCAGCGGCAGCTCGACGTTCTCCAGCGCCGACAGCACCGGAACCAGGTGGAAGACCTGGAAGATGAAGCCGATGCTCTTGTTGCGGAAGCGGCACAGCTCGCCCTCGCCGAGCTTGCCGAGGTCGGCGCCGGCGACCACCAGGCTGCCGGCGTCGGGACGGTCGAGCCCGCCGAGCAGGTGCAGCAGCGTGCTCTTCCCCGAGCCCGAGGGCCCGCGGATGGCGAGCAGCTCGCCCTCCTCGATGGTGAGGTCGAGCCCGTTGACGGGTCGGATCTCTTCGGAGCCCTTGCGGTAGCGCTTGAGAAGCCCCTGGGCCTGGGCGAGGGCGGTCATCGTTCCTCCTCAGAAGCGATCGACAGGCGCGCGCTCATGCGCGGCCGGATGCGCGCGTCCTTCTCCAACAGCGCCGCGGTGACCTCGACGGTCCCCTTCTGGCGGTCGGCCTCGAGGGCGATCTCCTCGATGCGCGCCGGGAAGGTCTTGGGCGCCAGGGCCTCGACGGCGGCGACCGCGCGGTCGCCGACCTTGAGGCGCGTGGCCTGGGTTTCGGGGATGTCGGCCTTGACGATCAGGTGATCAAGATCGCCGAAGACCAGTAGCGCCGGGCCCATGCCGGGGGCGAAGGTCTCGCCGGGATTGAGGCGGACCTCGAGGATGCTGCCGTCGCTCGGGGCCAGCAGGCGAGTGGCGCGCAGCGCGGCCTCGGCCTGCGCGAGCTCGGCCTTGGCGCGGGCGACCTCGGCCTGGGCGGCGGCGAGCGAGGTCGGGCGGGCGCCCTTCTCCAAGAGCTGAAGCCGCGAGCGGGCCTGGGCGAGGCGGGCGCGCGCAGATTCCTCAGCCGTTTCGCTCTGCAGCAGCTGGGAAGAGGTGAGCGCCCCCTTCTCCGAAAGGACGCGGTCGCGCTCGGCGCGGGCGCGGGCCTCGCGCCAGATGGCGTCGGCGGCGGTCACCTCGCCGCGGGCCGACTCCAGGTCCTCAGGCCGGGCGCCGTCGCGCAGCTCGTTGAGCCGGGCGGTGAGCGCTTCGACGGCCGCCCGCCGGACCTCGACCCCGGCCTCCTCGGCGTCGTTGTCGAGCTCGGCCAGCACCGTCCCGGCCGGGACGCGGACCCCGCGCGCGACCTTGATCGCGGCCACCACGCCGGAGCGCCCGGGAGAGAGCTCCGCGCGACGCCCGGCCTCGACGCGTCCACCGGCCAGGATGGGCGCGCCGCGAGCGGGCGCAGCGGCCGGCGCGACGTTCATCGCCGGAGCGGCCCCAGGGTCGGCGGCCGGAGCCGGACCAGGGGGCGTCCCGAGGCGGGCATCGGAGCCGCCGCCGCGAGTGAGCGCGAAGGCAATCAGCGCCGCGGCGATTGCTCCGACGACGGCGGCGACGACCGTACGGCGCGGCGAGGCAGGGGCGTCGCGCTCCTGATCGGAGAGGCGCAGCTGGCTGACAGAAGCCGTTCGGGCAGCGTCGTCAGAGGGGGCGGCCAAGGGATCGCTCTCCTGCCCGCAGACGCGGGACGGGGCCGATTCATATGCGTCTTGAGCTGAATGGTCAACTGAGACTATTTTGGCGCGGCAAAGGAGACGGCGGCCAAATGGACAGCGACGATCGGGTCCTCCTGATGCTGGGAGTGCTCAAGGCCCAGAGCGGGCACGGCTATCGGCTGCACGAGTTCATCGAGCGCAATCTGTCGCGCCTCGCCGACCTCAAGAAGCCGACCGCCTACGCGACGTTGGATCGGCTGGTGGCCGAAGGGCTGGCGACGGCGCGCACCGAGCAGGCCGGCAAGCGTCCGGTTCGCAAGGTGCTCGAGCTCACCGAGAAAGGGACGCGCCGCTACCTCGAGCTGATTCGCGAGCGGCTGGCAAGGCCAGGGCTCGCTGGCAGCAACCAGGACGTGGCGATGCTCTTCTGCCACGACCTGCCGCGCGAGGAGCTGATCGGCTGTCTGGAAGCGCGGCTGGCGGAGTGCGAGCAGCGGTTGCAGGGATACGCCCAGGCGCCCGCGCATGGCGCTGGGCACGGGATGGACCTGGCGGTCGAGCGGATGACCCGGCTCATCGAGGCCGACCGGGAATGGCTGCTGGGAGCGCTGCGGCGCCTCAAGGCGGGCTCTATGGCGGCGGCCCGCGGCCCGGGGAAGACCGGACGGCGGGCCGCAGCGAGTTAGCTCGGCAACATGAGGGTTCGCGAGGCTACTTGCCCAGCACCGCCTTCAACTGCGCCTTGCCAATCTCGGCGAACCCTGCCTCGTGCTTCTGGACGTTGTCCAGCGCTGCCTGGCCGTACTTCTCGACCAGCTTCTTCTTGTTCTTCTCGAGCTCCTCAAGGTAGGCCTTGTTGAGCGCATCGGCGAGGCCGGCGGCCTTCTTCGGATCCTTGGCTTGCTGATCCATGGCGTCTTGGGCCATCGCCAGCGACATGGTGTATTCGCCCAGCGCGGTGGTGAGGGCGTTGGCCTCTTCCTGGGTCAGGCCGCTCTTGGCCAGTGCGGCTTTGTTGGCCTCGTTGTAGGTGTCGAGCTGCCCGTCCTTCTTCATCGAGTCGGCGATCTTCTCCCCGTCGCGGGCCCCCTGCGCGACGGCGCCGACCACGCGCCTCATTCCCTTGGTCAGCTCGGGGAGCATCTCCTTCTGGTAGAGCGCCATCGCGGCCACTTTCTTCTCGTCGGCCAGCAGCTTGGCCGGGTCGACTTCAGCCCGAGCCGGTGCCGTCGCGGCGGGAGGCGCCGCGCCGGTTCCGCTTCCGGCGGAAGGCGAGCTGGACTTCGAGCAGGCGGACAGCATTGCCAATACGGTGACGGCGATTCGCTTCATGGGATCCCTCCGGTTGGTTGTCAGGCGGGGCAAGAAAAGCACGTCGACCGGAAATTGCCGAGGAGCAAGATTTCCCGTCCCTCTCTGCTCGAGCCGGCCTTCGCCAAGGCGGGCTGCCGCTAGGGTCCCCAGGCACTCGGGTTGTCGCACTTCTCCGAGTGCAGCCTCTTGGCGGTCAGCGAAGCCTCATAGGCGTTGCCAACGCACTCGCCGAGCTTGGAGCCCCAGCGGTTGCCATCATCGGGCTGCTTGAGGATCGCCGGGACCTGGTCCTTGAGCTCCTCGAGGCAGATGCGCGTCGCCGAAAGAGCAGTCTGCTCGCACTGCTCGGCGGTCACCTTGAAGCACTGGCGGAAGTAGGCGTCCGGCTCGCAGAAGGCCGTCGGGAGCGCGGTCCTCATGGTGCGAATCCAGTCTTGCTTCGCGACCTCGGGCGGCGCCGCGCCCAGCCCGAGCAGCGCCACCAGGAACAATAGCCTGCGCATCTCGACCCTCCTGTCGTGGGAATGAGCCAACCTACCCGGGCCGGCAACAGACCTGCAATGAGGGCAGGCCTCCGGCACGCCGGATGGCTCGGCGCCGGGCACGGATCGCGGATTGGAACGAGCCGCTCTAGGCGCGCAGGTGCGCCAGCGCCTCGTCGCGGGTGGCGAAGGCCTTGATCGGCAGGCCGATGGCGAAGCCGACCGCGGTGACCAGCAGGCGATGGCGGGGCGCTGGCGGCGACCAGGGCGAACTTTTCGCCGCCCCGGGCGCGGAAACCATCGAGGATGGCGCGCCCCGGGGTCCGGCAGCCGACCTCGACGCTGGTGACGCCGGTCATCTCCAACAGCCAGCGGGTCTTGGGAACGTCGGCCATGACTCTGGGCACGATGTCGAGCACGCTGGCCACCAGATTTTCGCTGGCGTGGCCCCTGTAGCGGGTCTCGACGATGGAGCCCTCGAGGTACGAGGTGACGACTTCGCCCGGCGGCGGGCCCATGGTGGTCTGAATCGGCTGGAACATGCGGAATCCTGGTGAGTGACCGCGCCAAGCTCCTGCATGGGAACGGGCGACGTCAAGGACCTTCGGAAATGCGGCGGCGAATACGGCGAGGCCCTCCCCGGCATTGCCGGAGAGGGCCTCGAGGCTGTGCAGATTGTCGAAGCGCTTCTACCTGGCGCTCACCGCCACCGCCGGCACCGCCATCGCCGCATGCTCCTCGCCATTTTCAATGTGGCGGATGGCCACGAACCCGGGCGAGCTGCCGGGGATGGCGCCCTCGAGCAGCAGCCGCAGCGTGCGGCTGCCTCGGAAGGGGACCGCCAACAGCTGCATCTTCTGCCCGCCCATCGCCTGCTGGCCATAGATCAGCTGTCCCTTGTAGTCGGAGAGGATGTCCTCGGTCTGCTTGACCGCGGTGGTCGAGGGGACGGCGACGATGGCGTAGTACTCGAGCGGATTGCGGCTCGGATCGAGCGTGATCGTCAGCGCCGACTCGCCGGCAATCGGCAGCTCGACCGCGCTCAGCTCCACCTTGCCGAACGAGCTCGCCCGGCCGCTGGTCTCCATCAACGGGACCACGCCCGGCTTGTCGATCCGCACCACAGCGCCGTCGGGAATCCGCAGGCTGGTCGGCCCGGCGATGGGCTTCTCGAAGCGATCGAAGCCGCTGGCCGGCTTGCCGTCTCGCGCCATCGCCACGAGCAGCTCGAGGAAGCGGACCATGGCCATCGGGGTCGAGTAGACGCCGCCCAGCGTCGCCGGTCCCTGCACCATCCCCGGCTCCTGAGCCAGGATCATCCCGCGGGCCAGCTGCGGGAAGAGGTCCGAGAAGTGCGCCTTGTCGCCCTGCAGCCAGTAGGCAGTGGCGATCTCGGTCAAATACTGCAGCGCGCCCACCCGCTCGAAGGCCCGGAGGAAGCGGAAGGTGTCGTAGGCCTTGGCGAAGGCCAGCTCGCAGTTCGACTGCTTGATGTCCAGGGTCGGGAGCAGCTTCTGCGTCGCCCAGCGGGTGACTGAATCGTCGGTGAGGACGCGGTAGACCACCTTTCCGTCGATCTCGACCGGGATCACCTCGCGCCCCTGGGTGTCGTAGCCGCGCTCTTCGCTCGACGAGCCGGCGCTGCGCAGCGCGCCGTCGATCTTCGCCGCCAGCTGCTCGGCCTGGTGGAGCGTCGAAGCCATCGACTGGCTGAGCTGCGGATCCTTTTTGAGCAGGTTGACCGCGATGTGCAGGTTGCGCGCGGTCCAACTGCTCCACAGCGCGTCTCCGGGCAGCCCGGGGTAGGGGCGAACCAGGCCATCGGAGGGATCGACGAAGGCCTCGTCGAGGTCGCGCACCGCCTTGTCCAGGCTCATGCGCAGCGAATGGTCGAGCCCCTCGTCGTCGATCAGCTTCTGCGAGATGGCCGAGAGGATGGCGGCCCGCGCGGCGACCTGGGCGGAGAGGGCCTCAGCGTGGCCGAACCAGCTCTCCATGGTGGTCACCATGTTCATGACGATGCCCTTGAGCAGCGCTCCCGGGCCCGGATAGACGATCGCCGTCTCGCCGGCGCCCACCGAGACCGCCTGCCCCTGGGCGATGACCAGCCGCGAGAAGGTCACCGGCTGGCTGGCGATGGTCTGCACCGCGATTTCACGCCGATCGAGCGATTTTCCCGAGGCGCCCACCAGCTCGAGGAGCACCTTTCCGGCGGCGGACGGATTCCAGGGCAACGTCAGCTCGTGATTTCCCGGCGCCACCGATTGCGAGAAGCGCCCCTGGATTCCGGTGCCGCTGGCGAAGACGGTCACCGCCTCGGAGAGGGTGTTGGTCACCGCCAGCGGGACCTTGAGCTGGGCGCCGGGGACGAAGGTGCGCGGCAGCTGGGCCTCGACGCTGGCCTTCTTCGCGACGTCCAGGCTCTTCTGCGCGCTGGCGTGGTCGAGCCCGCGCACTCCCACCAGCCGCACCGACACCCGGCCCAGCTGCGGCGGCAGCTGCACTTCGACGATGGCCTTCCCGGAGGAATCGGTCCGCACCAGGCCGCAGTAGACGACCTTCTTCTCGCCCTCGCGGATCAGCTCCTGAGGCTCCTCTTCGTCCGCCGCCGCGCCGATTGAGCCCGGAGCGCCACCTCCGCTGGCTGCGCCGGCGAAGTTCGCCATCTTCTGCTTGGCCATCGAGCGCATCGGGGCCGGCGGAGGGGGCGCGGCCGAGGGGGCGGCCATAGCCTTCATCGGCATCGCCTGCTCTTCCTTGGCGGAATCCATGTCGGCCTTTTCCCTCGACCTGCGCTCGGCCTCCTCCTGCTTCGGGTCGATGCCGGTGCGGTCCTGCCAGGCGGAAACCGAGTTGGAGGTGTTGCGCACCGAGTCGCCGATGCTCGAGGCCAGCCCGCTGAACGGGCTCTTGGAGGCGACGCGGTTGTCGAAGACCTCGAGGATGCCGGAGATGGCCGCCCCTGCACCGCCTTCAGTGGCTGAGAGGCCGATCTTGATCGTCTTGCCGGGGGCGCCGGCCGTCGGGAGCTCCAGATCGAGCGAGAGCTGCGCCGGTACGAAGGCCATCGCCCAGCCCTCGCGGAACTTTCCATCGAAGAAACCGCCGATCGTCACCAGCGAATAGGGTCCTTCGACCTTGGCCTTGAGCTCCTCGCCCGCGCGCAGCTCACCGCGCAGGGAGGCACGCTTGGGATCGAACCCGCCGTCGCCCTTGGGAGTCCAGACCACCAGCACCGGCGAGGCCACTGGCTGGGCCAGCTTGATGCTCAGCTCGCCGCCCTTGGCGACGATCGACTCGATCACGAAGGGATCGGCGCCGGTCTTCTTCTTCTCCACGAAGATCTGGCGGCCGGAAACCTGTTCGGTGCCCTGGTACGGGGCGAGCCCGGCGCGATGCTCGAAGCTGACGCCGCCGGAGGCGAGCATCATGTCGCGCTCGACGTGGCTGCTGCCCTCGAACTGGTGGCGCAGGCTTCCCTTGGCGGTGACGAACTCGATCTGGAACGGCCCGGAGTGGCCGCCGACGTCCATCACTCCGCCGATGTGGCCGTGGTCGGCGTGGACGGTGAGGCCCGGGCCGGCGGCGACGCCGTTGCAGCCGGGGAGCATGCAGCGGCTGATGCACTTCACCTCGCCGTCGAACGGCAGGTTGGCCACTCGCAGCTCGTTCTTGAAGTTGAGGCCGTTGCCCCAGCGCTTGCCGGCGCCGGCGGCATTGCCCATGAACCAGGCGCCCTTCTCCTTCTCCAATTCCTGCGGGCTGGTGACCTGCTTGAAGTCGTGGGCCAGCGACACCGCCCCCAGCGTCCCCTCGATCACCGAGAAGGTGGTGCTCCCCGAGGCCTTGCCGTCCTCGGTGCGCAGGTCGATCCGGTATTCGCCGACCTCGAGCTTCTTCTTTTCGCCGTCCAGGGCGGTGAGCACCGCCGCGCCCTGGCCGTCGAGCTCGCCCTTGAGCTGCTGGGCATTGGCATCCCGCTTCTGGACGGTCGCGGTGAACCTGGCACCCGGGCGGCCGGGCATCAGGATCTTGAGATGGACCTGCTCGTTGGGCCAGAACTGCGGCTGATCGACGCTGACGCTAACCAGGTTGAGCTGCAGCGTGGTGGGGACGTACGGAGCGGGGCCCTTGATCGACTTGGAGGCCACGTCGACCTCGAAGAACTTCGACATCCGAATCTCGGACGAGCTGGCTCCCATGGTCAGCAGGCCTCCAAGTGCAACGATCGAGGGCAGGGCGAGGCGAAAGGCGGCGATTCGACGGCTCTTTGGCATGGAAGGTCCTCGGAAGGTCCGCTCCTGGGCACGGCGCGGCGACGGCGAGCGCTACTCTAGCGCGCACGCGGACGGCACGGCGCCTCGGTGCTTGGAACGAATGGACTTGGCGGAGGATCTATCGAGCGGGCGCCAAGGCGCCCGAGGGGGACACCGGCGACGGATCACGGATTTCTTTGCTGGCGGTGGGAGAAGGCGAGCGCCGAGCCGATCGCTGCGGCGAGCCCGGCGAACAGGCCGACCAGCGAGCACACCATCAGCAGCCATGGGCTGGTTTCGAAGCGCCTATCGAGCAGGAAGCCGGCCAGGGTGCCGAACAATCCCAGCCCGACCATCAGGGCGACCATTGCCCAGGCCTCTTCCTGGGCCTGCTCTCCTCTTTCGTTCATCGCGGCACCCGAATCGAGGGCACGTTCCGTCAAATCAGGTGGCAACGAGAGAGCTGGTGTGCCTGAGAGCGGCCCGTCCGTCAGGCACTAGCTTTTCGGGAAACGGAGGAGGTCCCATGCGCTCTCGAAATCGCACCGTCCGCTCGCTGCTGGCGGCGGCGGCATTGGCTGTGGGCGGCGTTGCCTTTGCTCAGCCCTTCGGAACGCAACCGAGCAGCCCGCCACAGGGAAGCCAGCAGTGTCCGTGCATGGGCGGCTCGGGCGGAATGATGGGCGGGATGGGCGGAGGCATGATGCAGGGCCAGGGGCAGGGGATGATGGGCGGCTGCCCGAGCCATCGGCTGAGCCAGATCGCGAACATGCAGGTGGAGCAGACGAACCAGGGCGCTGTCGTGCGATTCACCGCCAAGGATCCGAGCCAGGTGAACGAGGTTCACAGCCTGGCGCAGTCACTTGGCAGTTGCGCGTGCGCCGCGCAGCAGGCTCCTCAAGCCCCGGCCGGCAAGTAGTCTTCAAGAAGCAGCGCTCGTTGGCGCGGCGGAAGAGATTCCGCCGCGCTGGCAAGTGATGTCCGGGTAGCCGGCCGGCAAGTTCGACGGTCGCGGCGAGCCTTCCCGAGGTTTCCACTGTCGGGCCAGCGGGAGCCGAGCGTGTCCACCCGGCGCCCCGTACACCGCTTTCAGACACTCCCCGCCCACGAGGGTCAGTTCCCGCAAGGGATCGCCTCGAAAGCCGCTTCCCCAGCTAGTACATCCCGCAAGATCAATCGCCGACGTAGGCGCGAGGGCCGGATCCCTGCAGGGGATCGGCTCTGAGACCGCTTCCCCAGCTGGTACATCCCGCAAGATCCATCGCCGAAGTAGGCGAGAGGGCCGGATCCATGCAGGGGATCGGCTCTGAGACCGCTTCCCCTGCTGGTACATCCCGCAAAATCAATCGCCGACGTAGGCGCGAGGACTGGTTCCTCGCAGGGGATCGCCCCGAGGGCCGGATCCCCGCAGGGGATCGGCTCTGAGACTGCTTCCCCAGCTGGTACATCTCGAAAAATCCATCGCCGACGTAGGCGCGAGGGCTGGTTCCTCGCAGGGGATCGCCCCGAGGGCCTGCTTCCCCCTGCGGAACAACCCGCAAGATCGATTGAAGGACCGCCACCGCCAGCGAATCCCGCGCCGGCGAACGACGTCAGGGCAGCCAACCCGCCAGCCCGAGAGCCGGGGCGAGCCGCCCCGAGGACTCCACCACCGGAACCAGCGTCGGGGTGAGGCTCGCGTGTTTCGACGATCTGAATCGCCGAGGCCGATCCGCCAGGTAGAGGGCCAGCGCGGTGGCTCCGAGCCCGGCCAATCCTCCGATGGCGGTGCCGAGAGAAGGCTGCCTGCCATCGGCGAAGACGCTCTCGAGCGTGTATCCCAGGCCGACGCCCACGTACCCGCCGATGGCGGTCAGGCGGACACTATCGACCTCGACCGCGGGCAGGGCGTTCGCCGCCAGCACGCCCATCCCCAGCCCGAAGTAGAGGCCGAGGAGCGCGGCGCCGAAGTTCCAGCGCTGGTACAGCGCCGAGGGAGCAGCATACCTGCCGCCGAGGGCGCCGAGCAGCAGGCCCCAGTCGGCCCCCTGCCGCACGAGCTCCGCCCTCGCCGGGTCGGGGCTGACGAATTGCGAGAGGATCATTGCGGCCGGCACCGACAACATGCCGGTCCATGCGCTCGCGGTGGCGGCACTCCGCTCGTTCGGGATCTCCGGCAGGATGCGAAAGGCCAGGTAGACGGTGGCTGGCACCAGCGAAGTCAGTCCCAGGACCAGCGGGACATCTCCGCGGTCCTTGTCGATCAGGCTGAAGGCCGTTGCCGCGCCTCCTCCCAGGGCCCCGCCGAGGACGAGAGGCCAGTAGTCGGAGGTTCCCGCCCCGGCGACCGAAAAACCGCCGAGCACCAGGCCGAAGGCGGTTTCGCTGACGATGAGATCGGCCCGATCTCCAGCGGTGAAGCCGGACGCCGACGAAGCGCGCTGGTGTTCGATTGCCTGAGGCTCTTCTTCGGGAGTGCTCTCGAGCGCCAGCAGGCTGCGCAGCGCGGCCTCCGCGGGTGGCGTCCCCGGGTACTTGCGCAGCACTTTGAAGTAGATGCGGCGGGCGCGCTTGATCTCCCCGGCTTCCAGCCAGGCGTCGGCGCGCTCGAGGGCAATTTCGGCCGGGCTCGGAGAACCGACGAGCTTGGCCGGCTGGGGAGAAGCTGTTTCGGCGGTGGTCTGCGGAGGCGGAGGGGGCATCGGCGAGGCGGGAGCGTTCGCAGGAGCCACCGGCGGAGGCGGCGCAGGGAGTTCCTGCGCCCGGGCATTCGAAGCGAGTGAAAACAGCATCGCGACGGCGACTGCCTGAGCTCGACCTTGCATGAAACCCCGTCCCTTGGCTCTGGCGAGCCAATCGATATGCGCTTCAGCGACAACGATGGCGGCCACTGCCGGCTACGTCAACGCCGCAGCCGCCGCGACCTTCCTGCGGTTGGCCACGCCCATGATGAAGCCGAGGGCGATGGCCAGCAGCGCCGCCGACAGCACCCGGTACTCCGGGGGCAGCGAGAAGGTCAGGGTGTGCGCCGGGATCCAGAACCAGAGACAGGCGGCGCCCACCACCCGGAACATGGTCTTCCAGTCGATCCCGACGAAGACCTCGACCAGCGGCCAGTTCGAGAAGAGCCGATCCTGGTCGATGAGGGTGTCGGTGATGCGGTGAAAGACCATCATCGGGAACGCGAAGATCACGTTCATGAAGAAGGACTTCCAGAACGCGGCCGCCAGCGCCGAGCCCTCGCCGGGAACGAGCCCCGCTTTGAGCAAACCGTCGACGCCGAAGGAGAAGAGCGGGAAGACGGCGGCGAAGACCAGGCCCAGGAAGCCCCAGACCAACGCTCGCTGGTGGATCCGGATGCCGGTGAACTGCCACTCCCCGCGGGTGAGCCGCCGCCCGAGCATCTCGCCCATGGTTCCGAGCAGGCCGATCTTGGCGAAGCCCAGCAGGAAGGGATGGGCGCGGGTCGCCGCTTCGAACTCGGCGCGGAAGCCCGGCAAGGTCAGCAGCACCACCACCGCCGCCAGCAGGCCGGCCCAGGCCACGGAAATCAGGGAATTGCGCAAGGGAACCACCTTTTGGACACCTCCTACCGGTGTCCGGAGGGGGAAGGCAAGCTCCCTGGCACCGCTCCGGCCGCTTCACCTGCGCCAGTTCGGCCGGTGCGAACCTGTGGCGAAATGATTCGGCGCCTCCGCTGGCTGGGGGCGGCCAGGTGCCGTGGCCGGCCCGACCTCGAGCGCCGTGAAAAGCCGGCATACGTCGCCGCACTCACTCCGGTTCGAAGATGTCCTCGATCCTCACGCCGAGGAACCTGGCCAGGCTAAAGGCCAGTTCCAGGCTGGGATCATATTTCTCGGTCTCGATGGAGTTGATCGTCTGCCGGCTCACCGACAACTCGTTCGCCAGCTGCTGCTGCGTGAGCTCGCGCTGCTGCCGGAGGCTCCTCAGTCTGTTCTTCATGGGGTCCCGCGTCTTTCCCGAGTCGAGCGTTCGAACTCGGGGCAAGGAGGTTCACGCGCGCAGCAGGCCGTCTTCGACGATCTGGCGGATGTGCTCGTTGAACGTCTCCGCCGGTTGCCGATATTGGATGCCGAGCTCGAGCGTGCTGCGGCTGTTGTTGAAATGGATTGGGTGGCCCACGTTGCGCGAGACGTAGCGGCGCTTCATGCCGACCAACGGGCCGATCAGCCAGATCAGGGCCTTGCTGGCCTCGCCCCTGGGCAGCTTGTTCTCGAGCCCGAACTCCTCGACGCGCATGAGTCTGCTGATCTCGAGCAGGCGCAAGCTGCTCTGAACGGCGATGTACCGCCCGCTGGCGCCCGGAACCACCGCCGCACGCACGTGTGCCGCGGCTGCGTCCCGCACGTCGACGACTCCCAGCCAGAGCTTGGGCACGCCGGTGCGGAAGGACCCGTTCAAGAACTGGATGATCATGCCGACGCTGGTGGCGTCGGCGCGCTTGGACAGCGACGGCCCGAAGATCGCGCCGGGATGGATGGTGATGAGCTGCCAGCGATCCTGTTTTCTCTGGATCTCCCAGGCGGCTTGCTCGGCGACGGTCTTGGAATAGGCGTACGGATTGTGGCCGAGGTCCTTGTTGGGATTGACGTCCTGTTCCTGCACGGTGAACTGGACCGCCTCCCCGACGTCGCAGGCATCGTTGTAGAGGGCGGCGACGCTGCTGGTCAGCACCACCCGCCGGATCGTCTCCGTTCGGTTCGCCGAGGCCAGCACATTCAGCGTCCCGTTCAAGGCGGGCCTGATCAGTTGGGCCTCGGGGTCCTTGGGCTTGTCGAGGAAGTAGGGCGATGCGGTATGGATCACCACCGAGCAGCCGGCCATCGCGCGGTCGAAGCTGCCCTCGGTCAGCAGATCTGCCTCGAACAGCGAGAGCCGGCCCGGGTGCCGCTCCGAAAGCGCCAACAGGTGCTGGATCTTGGCGCGATCGCTCAGGCTGCGAACCGTGGCATGCACGGAGTGGCCTTCTCCGAGCAGCCTCTCGACAATCCAGGAGGCGAGGTACCCGGAAGCTCCAGTCACCAGTGCGCGGATCTCTTGTTGGGACATGTTCTTCTCCGAAGGTGGCGGCCTACCGGTAGCGCCGGTCGGCGATCATCAGGTTGATTCCCCAGGTGCCGACGACCGCGCCCAGCATCCAGAACTGGCTGATGGCGGGGACGATGCCATTGGCCTGCAGGATGCCGAGGACGGCCGAGAGCGCGGCAATGATCGGCAAGCTGGCGGCGCAAGACTTCTGGTGCAGCGACCGGTGCAACTCATCCATCCTTCGGTAGACGTAGCCGACGAAGGGGATGATCGCGCAGGCCGCGACGAGCAACGCGACCAGCGCCGCGTAGCGCAGCGGGGGCGCCAGCGCTGAAGCGCTCAATCCAAGAGCCGCCAACACCAGAGCGCCCAGACCAAGCAGGCCCAGGGTCACCTTGAGCAGGTAGGTCGGCGTGAGAAGCCTTTCGTCCATGGGATGTTCCTTTGCGATGTCAAGGATGCTTGACATGAAGGTAAGGGCGCGAGTCAGTCATGTCAAGCATGCTTGACATTGATTCGCGCCGCGCCTGCCAAAGCACGGGTGAATTCGCGACGTTGGGCGGCCCTGGACCCCGGCGCGGCCGGTGAGCGAGCCCTCGGCAAGCGCTGCCGGGCCTTCGACTTCGGGGACTCGGCCCTACCGGAGACTCAACCAGCTACTTGCCGACGAAGGTCCGGAAGTAGCCGCACTCCCGGATGATCTCCTGGTAGTAGCGGGTGTCGGAATAGGAGTCGCGCAGCTTGTGGAACCAGACTCCGGCCTTGAAGTCGGGAACGCCGGGATTCCACTGGCCGCGGGAGTTGTAGAACGCTCCCAACTCGCACTTGGCGGCCATGAAGGCGGCCTTCGCCTGGAACTCCCGGTTGCGCGACAGCTCCAGGGCCTTGCGGTAGTAGGCCTCGGCGTGGCTGGTGTCGAAGGTGGGCGGCACCTCGGCGAAGTGGAATCCCCGGGTCCCGTACATCGCGCGCGAGTTGCCGTAGTAGGTGATGTTGTAGAGCGCGTTTCCGATCTCGAAGTAGAGCTCGGGCGCCTTGGCGGGATTCGCCTCGGCCTGCCCGAGCATTTCGGCCATGCGCCGGACGAGCTGCACCTTCGTGTAGCGGCTTCCCTGGGCCTCGGCGTCGCAGTCGTGGCAGTCCTGGATGTGGATCAGGAAGGGATCGGCGTTGAGAGACAGCTCTTGCTTGGGCGAAACCGCCTCGAACAGCTTCGCGGCGGTCTTGAGGTCGCCCCGGTAGAGGGCGTTCAGGGCTTTGAGCTCGCGCAGCTCGCTCACCGGGACCGGGTACATGCTCGCGGCGAGGCTCTCGAAGGCGGTCTTGTTCGGCTTCTCCATGTACTGCACCAGGCGATCGATCTGCCGCGGGTCGAGGTACGCCGGATCATGGAGGTCGTTCAGGCACAGCGAGGTGACGACGTCTCCCTTCTGGCGGTAGAGCGCGGCGAGCCGGACTCGCGCCCATCTGAAGAAGGTCGCACTCGGGCTGAGCCGTTCCTCCAAGGGCACCGAATCGAGTTGGTGTTTGAGCCAGCCCAGCTCGCGAGCGAGCATCGGCTCGTCGGCGGAGCCGACCGTGCTCATCCCCGACAGCGCCGCGTAGAGGCGTTCAGCGCGCAGCTGCTCCTCGATGGCCGGAGTCTTGCCCGGGCGCACTGATGTGCCAATTCCGCCGCAATGGCGCCGTGCTCGAAGACCGAGTTGGCGACGTACACGACCGGAACGACCTCGATCCCCGTCGGGATCGGCTCCGCGAACGCCAGGCGTCCGACCGGCTGCACATGTCCGGAGGCCCGACCCAGCGCGACGTCGAACAGGCGCAGGTAGATCCGATCAACCCGATGCTCGCTCAGCGTCTTTCTCTCGCCCTCGGAGAGAGAGAAGGTGGTGCGCCAGTAGTAGAAGGCGCGCTTGGCAGGCGGCGAGCGCTGACAACCGGTGCCGAGCAGCACGGCAAACAGGATCCCGACGACGCCCAGGACCCGTAACCATCTCGCGACCTCGATGATCATCGCCGGAGGTGCTTGATCCTTCATGACGGTGAGCAGAGCAAGGCTCGAGCCCGCTGTCTCAGCGTGGATTGGAGCCGGAGGCGCGAGCCCGACTACTTCCCGAGCTCGGTGAGCACGAACTTGGTGGCCGGGATCGATTCGACCACTTTGAAGTCCGAGAGCACCATCTGCGATGACCGTCCGGCCTCGAGCAGGTTCTTCATGGTGAACAGGCTCGGGCGGCGATGGCCGTGGAAGTCCTTGGGGTCCTTGAACTCGGCGGCGCGCAGCTCCTTGCCGCTGGCGGCGAAGTAGTGCCCCTCCAGCGGCAGGTAGTCGCCCTTGTGGATCGTCAGCTCGATCCGGTCGTAGGCCGAGCTCGGGTTCTTGCTCTTGAGCTCCAGCACCCACCGGTCCCTGGTCTCCGACTTGATGGAAGGCTCGTAGTCGGCCGAGTAGTTCACCCGCAGCACGTCGGCGTTGTTGAAGTCGCCGCCCATGAAGCTCTCGCGCGCCGCCAGCCGCACCGCCCGCTTCAAGTTGGGCATGTAGACCCAGAAGTTGTCCTGCACCCGCAGGATCTCCTGGCCGCGGGCATTGGCCGGGGCGTCGAAATAGACCCGGAACTTGTCGTCGCCGCTCTTGAGGAAGCGCATCTGATAGGCGCGCTCGCTCCCGTCGCTGCGATGCGCGGTCATGGTGGCGCTGGCCTGGAAGTTCGCCGGCCCCATCATCTCGTCGTAGCGCTTCAGGATGGCCGCGGCCTCTTCGGCGGAAGCCGGCATCGCCAATCCCAGGCCGAGCGAGGCGATCAAAGCGGACGACAGCGAGCGGAGCGTGGGGCGCATCGGCGTGACTCCTGAATTCAGTTGGCGCGCAGCGCGTCGGCTGGCCTCAATCGCGAGGCGCGGAACGCGGAAACGGATGCCGCGGCGACCGCCCCGGCCACAACGAACGCCAAAACGATCGCGAGGAAGCTGAGCGAGAGGTTGGGATACATGGGCATGGTGCCGCTGGTGCCCGGGGCCTTGAAGGGAACGCCGCGATACCCGGCGAAGGAGACCAGCGCGAAGCCCAGCGCCGATCCCGCCAGCGCGCCCCACAGCCCCAGGAGCGCTCCTTCGCAGAGGAACAGCAGCAGGATCTGCCTCCGGCGCATCCCCAGCGCCATCTGCGTGCCGATCTCACGCACTCTCTCGTAGACGCTCATCGCCATCACGTTGACGATCCCGGTGAGAACGATCACCAGGAGCACCAGCGAGACCGACGAGAGCACGAAGTTCTGCCGGCGGATCAGATCGCGGTAGAGCGGCATCAGCTCCAGCCAGGTGTGGACCTCGAATTCCCGCCCGAGAGCCGCGCGCACCGCCGCTGCCGTCTCTTCCAGCTTGCGCACGTCGGTCACCTGGACCGCGTACTCGGTGATCCGCCCGTCCATCCGCAGCAGCCGCTGGGCGTGGCGCAGCGGAAAGGCGAGCAGCCGCTTGGAGTTGAAGGGATCCATCGCCGGGATCCAGCCCTCGACCAGCACGTCCACTGCGTTGCTCTGGCCCTCGGGCGTGGTGGCCGAGACCAAGAAGGTGTCGCCGCGCTTGAGCTTGAGGTTTTCCAGCAGCTGGCCGCCGAGGATGCACTTGTTCGAGTCCGGCTCGTCGGTGAGCTGGCCGCCGGCCACGAAGCGCTGCGACAGCGGCAGCACCCGGCGCTCGGTGGAGGGATCTCCGGCGAGGATGAGGATCAGCGACGAGCGATGGCCGGCGCTGGCCAGGCCCAGAGTGGAGATGCGCGGGGCGAGGTCGGCGACTCCCGGGACGCCCAGGATTCGGCGGCGCAATTCCTCGGTGTCGCCGAACGCCAGCCGGGTGGGCAGCGCCTCCTTCAGATCCATGTACCCGGCGCGATGGACCTGGAAGGCGCCGACCTGGGCCTTGATCATCCCCTCGGTCATCAGATCGACGATGCCGTTGCGGAAGCCGCTGAGCAGCAAGATCAGGGTGGTCCCGACCACCAGCGCGCTGAGGGCGATGAGGGTGCGGCGCCCGTTGCGCCAGAGGTTGCGGGCTGCGAGGGCGAGGATCATGGACGGGCGAAGTATAGGACTTCGCCGGGGGCACCGGTCGTGCGCAGCCCGGAGCAGCTCGCCCGGCTGCCGACCAGAGGCCGGCAGCGGGCGAACGCGAAGCTGCTTAGAAGACCTGGAGGGCGGCGCGGACCGGGTCGTAGTCGTCGAGCGAAACGGTGGTGAAGCCCTCGGCGTGGAAGGCGTCGGAGAGGACCTTCTTGCCGGCGTCGGTCTTCTCCAACTCCTGGGCGGCGGTGGTCAGGCGGGCCTTGAGGTCGTCGGCGAAGCCCTCGCGCACCGCGAGCGCCTCGAGCGGCAGATTGGCGGTGGCGGCCACGACCTGAAGCCCCTTGGCCTTCTCACCGGCGGGCAGACAGCCGGTGGCCTGGGCGGCTGCGCTCGGCGGATCGTTGGAGTAGGTGGCGCCGACGTCGTACTTGCCCTCGGCCACCGCCTTGCAGACCGCGTCGTGGCTCTCGAGGAAGTCCTGCTTCACGAAGATGCCGGCGGGGTCGATCTTCTGCTGGATCAGCATCGCCTTGGCGAAGATGTAGCCGGTGGCCGACGAGGGATCGACCCAGGCCACCTTGAGATCGTGCGCCTTGCGCAGCGCCTCGAGGTCCTTGAGCTGGGAGTTGGCCCCGACGAACAGCACCGAGCGGTTGGTGCTCTGGCCGGCGCGGGTCACCTTGAGCAGCAGCTGCAGCTTGCCCTGGGCCAGCGTGCGGACGATGGCGATCGGCGGCATGAAGGCCACGTCCACCTGGCCCTTGGCGACCGCGGCGGCCAGCGAGTCGTAGTCCGGGAAGACCGCGGGGCGGGTCTCCTTCTCGGTGGCCTGCTTGACGAAGTCGGCGAGGGCCCTGGCCTGGGTCTCGGCGCCGGCGGTGCCGGAGGAGACGACCAGCCCGGCGGTGAGCACGCCTTCGGGAGCGGGCTTGAGCTCAAACGGCTTGGTGGCCTTGGGCGCGCTGGCGCAGGCGGCGGCGAAACAGGCGGCGAGAACGATTGGGCGAAGGTTCAAGGGGTTCCTCCCTGCGGGCGGCGAGGCGCCCGGCGGATTGTTGGCGGGAAAGATACCGGGGGGATGGTTCCCTTCACAACCGCTCCTCGAGCAGTCTCACCGAGGGCACGCCCCTGGGCCGAATGGGCAAGCCGCTTCACGGTGCGAGAAGGCCCGTCGCCGGCTCGCGGCGCAATGGGCTCGGCCTGCCGGTTGCTTGATCTCCTGTCGTGCATTTGCGTGCGCCGGGGGGGACGGCCATGGCCAGGTGGCTGGCGGTCTGGGCGGTGGCGCTTCTCGCCTGGGGCTGTGGTCGCCGCGGGACAGAGGTGGTGCCGGAAGCGGCGCCCGACGCGGCTCAACCGGCTCAACCGGCTCCGCCCGCGCCGCTGCTGCCTCCTCCTCCCTCGCCAGTCGAGCTGGCGGAAAAGCCGTCTTCCCCGTTCGCACTGCGGCCGCTGCAAACGAGCTTGGAGACCTGGGAGCTGACCATTCCGCAGTCGGCGCTCGACCAGTTCGCGGCCGATCCCTGGGCACCGGAGCAGCCGGCGACCTTCACCATGGACGGATGGAGCTGGCCGGTGACGGTGCGGCTGCGGGGATCGAGCACGCGCTCCCTGCCCAAGCGCGGCTGGAAGGTGGATTTCGGCGCCGCCGAGTTCCAGGGCCGCAAGAAGCTGAACCTGGTGGCCGAGTACGTCGACGCCTCGCTGATGGCCGAAAAGCTCGGCTACGACCTGCTCTCGGCGCTGCACGTCCCGGCGCCGCGGGCGACCTACGTCCGCCTGGTGATCAACGGCAGATTCGAGGGCGTCTATCTGGAGATCGAGCAGATCGACAAACGCTTCGTGTCCGCCCACGGCTTCGCCGACCGCACCGCCTCGGTCTACCGCTGCGGCAACATGGACTGCGAGATGAAGGGCTGGAAGCTGCCGTACCAGGGCAACTGGGAGAAGAAGACCAACGAAACCGAGACCGACGATCACCTCGACCAGCTGCTGCGCCTCTTCAACCGGGCCCCGGAGCCGCAGCTCGCCCAGGCTCTCTCCCAGCAGCTCGACCTCGAGCGCTATCTGCTCTCGCGGACGATGGAAGCGCTCATCGGCAACAACCTGGTCGAGGACTCGCAGAGCTTCTTCATCGAGGATCGGGTCACCGGCAAGTGGATCTACGTGCCCTGGGACCTCAACAACTCGGACTCCTCCTACTGGCCGGGCTACTCGCTGGGGGCCGCGCCACCCACCAACCACCCGCTCTTCGGGTTCAGCGTCGTCGACACCGCCATCCTCAACACCTACGCCAAGCGGGTCGCCTACATCCCCGACTACCTGCCGGTCTTCTCCAACCTCAACACCCGGCTGGCCTTCAATCCGGACCTGAGCGAGCGCTTCCTCAGGCTGCTCGAGCGCGCCCTCAACGAGGTCTATCGCCCCGAGGTGCTCAACCCGCGCATCGACGCCATTCATTCGCTGCTGAAGGCCGACGCCGCCGCCGATCCCTACACCGACTACGCGAAGTTCGAGGACGGCCGGCGCTTCATGCGCCAATTCGTGGCGAACCGGGCCAGCTTCCTGCGCGCGGCGATCTCCAAGTGGCGCTCGCGCTCGCTGGGACTGGTTCTCGAGGAGCTGGATCCGAACCAGGGAACCGTGGTGCTGCGCAACCGGGGCTCGGCGCCGGCCTCGCTCTCGGGGCTGGTGGTAACGACCGACCTTCGGCGGGTCGGCCTCGGCAATCTGCCGGTTCAGATCCTCGCGCCCGGGGAAACGGCCAGCTTCGCCGCGGCCGATCTCGGAATCACTCTGGGACCGGAGGGCGAGCTCGGGCTGTTCGACGGCCAGAGCGTGCTCGGCGCCTTCGACGTGCTCTTCTATGGACTGCAGCCCGCTGGCAAGCGCTACGCGCGTGCTCAAGGCTCGTCGGGGGCTTGGGAAATTCGCTGACCGCTACACGTGCGTCAGCGCCTCGACCGGGCGCAGCCGGGCGGCCTTGCGCGCCGGGTAGATCGCCGAGAGCGTGGCGCCGACGGTGGAGAGCGCGATGGCGAAGAGGTTGTAGCCCAGGCCGATGGTGGGCCGGACCAGGTTGGGTACGGTAGTGCCGGGCGGCGGCAGGTTCAGGCCGCGCTGGTGCAGCCAGTAGACCACCAGGCTGCCGGCCAGGGCCCCGGCGACGCCGCCGACGAAGCCCAGCATCGCCGACTCGGCCAGGAACATCGCCACGATCTGCCGGCGCTTGATCCCCAGCGCCATCATGGTGCCGATCTCCCGGACCCGCTCCAGCACCGACATCAGCATGGTGTTGGCGATTCCGGTCAGCACCACCACGATAAAGACCACGCCGATGATCGCGTACATCGCCCGCTGAAAGAGGATCATGTCCTCGATCCAGCTGGCGATCTCGTTCCAGGTCGAGACCTTCACCTTCTCCCCGAGCGCTGCCTGCACTCGCGCGCGGATCTCCTTCAGCTCGCCGCCTTCGAGGTCGGCGTGAACAGAGAGGTCGATCTCGGTGACCCGCCCCTCCATCCGCAACAGCTGATCGGCGGTGGGTAGGGCGAGCTGGGCGACGCGCCGGTCGCCGGCAGTCTTGTAGGCGAGCAGCCCGACCAGCTTCGCCTCCACCGCGTTCAGGACCCCGTCGCGGTCGTTGCCGAGGAAGGTGATGGTGTCGCCGAGCTTCGCTCCGAGCACGCGCGTCAGGTCTGCGGTGAGGAGACACTCGCCCTCGCGCTCGATGGGCCGGCCTTCGACGATGGCTTCGGCGGCGCGGACCAGCGTGCGGTATTCGCGGCCCGGCTCGATCCCGAGGATCTGGGCGAAGGTGGTCTCCTCGCCCAGGCTCACTGCGGCGGCGAAGGCCAGCCGGCGCGTGGCGCCCTTCACCCCGGGGATGCCCTCCACGCGCGCCAGAAAGGCGTCGTCGCCCGGCAGATCCAGGTTCAGCGGCACCTGCTCCGAGGTGGTCAGGTAGTCGGGATGGTGCAGGACCAGCGCGCCCATCCGGCCCTCGGCCATGTTGGAGATGGCGGCGCCGTAGAAGCCGTTGGTGAAGCCGCGGATGCCGACCAGCACCCCGATGCCGAGGAAGATCGCCAGCCCGGTGACCAGCGACCGCCGACGGTTCCGGCGGACGTTGCGCAGCGCGATGGAAAGCAGATTGGCCATGCGAGCCAGGAGTATACGGGCGAGAGGGAACGCCAGGCGCGCTCGCTCGGTCGCTCGCCTGGCTCAGGGCGCCGCGGCCACGTCCACCACCGCCGAGAAGAGGATCCGCAGTCCCCGGTGCACGTTCTCCAGCGAGACGCGCTCGCCCTTTCCGTGCATGGTGATCAGCTCCTCCTGCGGCACCTCGAACGGCACCAGCCCGTAGGCCCGCACTCCCCAGCGGCGCATCAGCAGCGAGTCGGTATAGCCGACCGAGAGCACCGGCCCGGCCACCGCGTCGCTGCGCCCGGCCACGGCCTGCCGCGCCAGCGCCGCGTAGAAGGGATCGTCGATCGGGCTCTCGTTGGCCACCGCGGAGTGCAGGACCTGCCACTCGAGCCCGGGGAGGTCGCCGACGCGGGCCTTGAGGTCGTCGAGGAACTGATCCGGATTGGTCCCCGGCAGCAGTCGGCAGTCGAACTGCGCCCAGGCCTCCGCAGGGATGACGTTGGGCGAGGTCCCCACTCCTCCCAGCCCGGTGAGCTGGACGGTGTTGGTGATCGCGGCCCGGCTCGGCGGCTTCTCCAACAGCCGCCCTCGGGTCAGCCGCCTCGCCAGCAGCGGCCGCCGCAGCAGCGATCCCGTCAGGCCGCCGTGCTGCTCTCCGACGGCGCGGAACAGCTCCTCGAAGGCCGGGTGCAGTCGGGGCTCGGGCTCCACCGTCAGGATTCTGCCGAGCGCCTCGAGCAGGCGCGCCGGCGCTCTCCCGGGAATCGGGGTCGAGCCGTGCCCCGCCTCGCCGTGGACGATGAGCTTGACCCACAGCAGTCCTTTCTCGGCGACCGAGATGGCGAACACGGTCTGGCCTTCGAAGAGCATGTCCTTGATGCCGGCGCCTCCCTCGTTCACCGCCTCCGAGCAGCCGATCTCGGACCAGCGCTTGCCGATCTCGCTCATTCCCCGGTTGTCGACCTCTTCGTCGGCGACGGCGAGGAGCACCACCTCGCGCGTCAGCGGCACGCCCAGCCTCTTGAGCCAGACCATCGTCATCAGCTCGAGGACGCCCATGCCCTTCATATCGAGCGCGCCGCGGCCCCAGACGTAGCCGTCGGCAATGGCCCCGCTGAACGGGCCGCGATCCGGCGGCCAATCCTCGCCGCCGGGGACCACGTCGGTGTGCGAGACCAGGCACAGCGGTGGCTGCTGGCCGTTGCCCTTGAGCCGGGCGATGAGCGAACCCCGTCCGCTCTCCTCGCCGACGATCTCGGTGGCGATCCCTTCCTTCTGCAGAATCTCGGCGAGAAAGCGGGCGGCGCGCGTCTCGTTGCCCGGCGGATTGGAGGTGTCGAGCTGCAGGTAGCGGGAGAGGATCTGCACCGACTCCTCGCCGGCGCGCTGCCAGTCGATAGCCTGGCGATATCGGGCCAGGCTCGCCGGCGCCGGGTGGGCCGGCGGCGGCTGCAGCGCGCATCGAAAGGACGCCGCGCTGACCAGCGCGGCAATCAGCCAGATGACGCGGCTCGGCTTGTTGGGCATGACTGGGACATGCTACCTCCGTCCTCCCCGCTGCGGAGGAGTCCCATGTCCCGGTTCTTCATCGTTGGGTTGGTCCTGGCTGCGTTGACCGGCTGCGGAGCCTGCGGGACGGCGTTGGATCCGGCGCCGGCCGAAACGGACGGCAACTTCCGATGGATCTGGTTGCACTACTCCGACGCCACCGACCCAGAAATGGCCGATGCGGTGGGCAAATTCCGCCTCGCGATCGGGGCCGACCAGATTTCGGATCCGGTGAGGGGCGCGCTCCACCGCCTGACTCCCGAGGAGCTGGCACCGGTGCAGATGTCCGGCGCCGATCCCTCGAAGGCGCGCGGCTTCTACATCGCCACTTCATTCCCCTGCACGCTGCAGAAGGCCGAGGAGATCACCTACGCCCTCAACCAGGACCAGCTCTACTCCGGCACCTACGACGCCTACTCGCGCCAGTACACCTCGGACTTCGACGCCTACCTCGCCCGCAAGGCCAGCACGCTCACCTGGGACACCTCCATCAAGGCCAGCATCCTGGGCTCGAGCTACACCGAGCAGCTCCACGGCGGAATGCGGCGGCTGGGGGAAACCTCGGTGGCGAGCTCAGTCGGGCCGGCGTTGATCGTGCGCACCTGGCTGCCCTCGCCAGCGCAGTTCGACCCGGGCAGCAGCAGCTCCTTCGAGCAGGATTACCAGCTCGAGATCTACTTCGAGCGCTCGCCCGGGCAGCTGGTCCACGGCTACGCCCTGTGGCGCCAGATGAAGATCGGCTCCCTGGGGTTGACCACCGACAACGACACGACGGTCAACACCATCCTCGACAACCTGGTGAAGTGGGACCAGAAGACCGCCGAGCTCTGCGCCAAGTAGCGGCGCTCAGAGCTGGAGCTCGCCGAGCAGCGGAAGCGTTCCCAACGGGATCTCCGGAGCGCTCTGCCGCAGCCGCCTGGCCAGTGCTGCCAGGCCGGCGCCCGGGAGCTCTCGCGCCGGCTTCTCGATCGGGCTGAAGAAGTTGTCCCAGTGCGAGAAGAGCACCGCCTTGGGCGCGAGCTCTCGCGCCACTCGCTCGGGAAAGCCTCGGGTTGCGCGCCAGCCGGCCACGCAGAGCAGTGCCAGATCGGCGTCGTGCAGCTCCTTGGGAGCGGCCTCGAGGTTGGCGCTGCCCAGCTGCACCAGGCGCCGGCCGCCGACCGCGATCTCGATGACGAAGACGCTTCCGCAGCAGTAGCACTCGAAGCGCATCGGCAGCCGGCAGCCCTCGGCGATGTCTCCCTGCAGTGGCACCCGTCCGAAGAAGAAGGGCGAATGCTGGCTGGAGACGAAGCGAATGCGGAACGGGCCGACCTCCACTTGGCCTTCTTCGATCTCGGTGATGCGATTCGAGTCGACGCCGGCCGAGCGGCACAGCGCCCCCAGCGAGCGCGAACCGAAGACGCGCGCCCCGGTGCGCTTGGCGATCTCCGGGATGTCGAGCGCGTGATCGAAGTGGGTGTGCGTGGCCAGGATGGCGTCGGCGCGCGGGGCCAGCCGAGTGAGCAAATCCAGATTGGGCTCGAGGGGCCCGAGCGCGCACTGGGAGAGGCTGGCGCGCGTGAAGTACGGGTCGATGAGCAGCACCCGGCCGTCGTGCTCGAGCTCGATGCCGGCGGTGCCCAGCCAGCGCAGCCGTACGGTCGAGCCGCCAGCGGGCCTCAGCGCGTCGGGAGCGAAGCGAATGGTGTCGGCGAACATGGCGCTGTCTCTCTCCAAGAATCCTCAGAAGAACTGATACACGCCCAAGCTCGGCGAGGGCGCGAACTTCCCGTCGAGCGGAAAGGCGAGGTCCGCGCGCAGGCCCACCTGCAGCAGCCGCGGGATCAGGAACCGCAGTCCGAATCCAGCCGAGGCCGGGAAGCGAGCGCCCTCCGGGGCGCGCACTGCCGCGGCATCGACGAACAGCGCCGCCACGATCGCCAGCCAGGTCGAGTCGAAGGCGGTCGCGCGCAGCTCGGCGTTGAGGGCGGCGTAGAGATCGGTCTCGAAGGCGTTGTCGGGGAAGCCCCGCAACAGGTCGAGGCCGCCCAGGAAGAGGAGGTGCTGGCGGGGCGCCGCTCCCGAAGCTGCCGCGGTCAGCCGCAGCGTGAGGTTGAGCCAGCCAGCAGGAGCGGCGAAGCCGAGTGCGGTGGCGGCGAGCTGAAGGAAGTGGGGGCGATTCGGATCGCTGGTCAGGAACAGCGCCGGCCGCAGCTCGAGCGACAGCCCGCGCTGCAGGAGCCGCTCGGTGTCCACGCGCCCCAGGCGCAGCAGTGGCGAAACCGACAAGCCTCGGCTGTCGGGAGGAGCGCCGAGGGAATCAGCGGCAGGGTAGATTCCGTCGGCGAAGGCAGTGAGCGAGCCGCCGACCCGCAGCCGGTCATCGGTCTCGGCGAACAGGTCGAGGCGAACATCCGACTGCCGCACGTCGAAGCCAGGGCGCGGCCGGAACAGGCTCTCCACCAGCAGCTGTCCGTCGAGGCGTTTCCCGAAGAGCCGCGGATCGCGCACCCAGGCCTGCCCGCCGTTGAAGGCGCCGAAGCGCTCGTACTGGCCGCCCAGCTCGATGAAGCGCCCCAGCAGGTTGATGTCGTCCAGCCCCAGCCGCAGCCAGCCGGTGCCGCCGCCGGTCTGGAAGCGGAACAGCGGATTGAGGGTGAACTTCTCCTCGACCTCGTAGACCAGCACCTGGCGCTCGCCGCGGCGCTCGATCCGGGCATCCATCCGACTCAGCAGCTGGGTGTTCCACAGCCGCGCCTTGGCCAGCTGCCAGCTCGGCTCGTCCACCTCGGCGCCGGCGGCAAAGGGCAGCTCGCGCAGCAGGATCGCGGGCTCGGTCCGCCACAGCCCCCTCAGCTCGACCTCGTCGACGCGCTGGGGAAAGGCCGGCTCTTCGGCGGCCGATGGCGAGGCGAGCACGATCACCAGCGCCGCGCTGAGCATCGGCACGGCTGATAGTCTCCGCTCGCCCATCGTGGGCGGAAGTCTACTCGACCGCCGCTGTGAAGATCGCGGCGAGTGGACGAGGATCGGGACTTGCTCTCGCTAGGAGTGTGTTGCGGAAATAGACAGGGCCTGCTTTAGCGTGGTCTGAAGGCGCGGTGAGCAAGACCTATCGCGCCTACAGCCCCTCGCAGTCCTTCCTGTTGCCTCCCTCGCCGCTCGATTGGTT
>JBBIQS010000077.1:0-37108 GCA_037442205.1 Myxococcales bacterium | reverse complement strand
CCCCTACGCGCGCCGTCCCGCCCGCGCCCTCGAGCTCCTGGCCGAGGCGTGCCGCGCCGGCGGCGATTCGGCGTCCGAGGCCGAGGCGCTGCTGCGCCGGGCCCGCCTGGCCTCGGATCAGGGCGAGCCCGATGCCGCCGCCCGCCACCTCGCCCTCGCGCAGCGCCTGGTCGAGCTCGGGAAGAGCTCCGAGGCCCGCGCTGCCCTGACCCGCGCGCTCTCGCTCTCGCCCGATCCGCAGGTCGAGGCGGAGGCGCTCTCGGCGCTGGTCGAGCTGCTCGAATCCCGAGGGGAGCGCACCCCGGCCGCCGAGCACCTGCTGCGACTCGCCGAGCTCCTCAAGGGCTCCGAGCGCTCGGCAGCCCTGGTGCGCCGCGCCGAGCACTTGCGGGCCCTGAGCCGCCGCGACGCCGCCCGCGAGGCAGCGCTGATGGCGGTCAGCGCCTTCCCCGCCGACCGCCGGGCCCTGGCGCTGGTGCGCGACCTCTCGAAGGAGCTGGGCGACCTCGCCGGCTACGCGCAGGCCCTCGAGTCGCTGCTCGCGCTGCCCCAGGCCGACCGCCGCCAGGAGGCGATTCAAGCCCTGGATCTCGGGCGCACCTGGCGCCGCCTGGGAGTGCTCGACCGGGCCGAGATTGCTTTGCGGCGCGCCACTGCCCTCGAGCGCTCTAATCCCGAACCCGCGCGCGAGCTCTACGAAGTCCTCGTCGAGCGCGATTCGCTGGAGGAGGCGCTCCCGCTTGGCGAGAAGCTGGCCGTCCGGATGGCCGATGCCAGCCAGGCCGCCCAGTGGCTGCTGGGCCTGAGCAGGCTGGCGGCCCAGGGGCTCGGCGACCGCGGGCTGGCGCTGCGCTACGCGCGCCTGGCGCACGAGCGCGACCGGGCGGACGTCCGCGTCCGCGAGCAGCTGGCCGACTCGCTCTACCTCGCCGGCTCGCTGCGCGAGGCGCTGCCCCTCTACCAGCGGCTGGCGGCCTCGGCCGATTTCGGCGCCGACGCCCGCGACGCCGCCGAGCGCTGCCTGCGCCTGGCCGATCTCGCCTTCGAGGCCGGCGAGCGCGACGTCGGACTGGCGACCCTGCGCGCCCTGCTGGAGCGCGAGCCCATCTGCGCGCCGGCGGCCGACCGCCTGTTCTTCGAGCTCGTCGAGGAAGATCCGAACGCCGCAGTCGAGGGGATGGCCCGCCATGCCGAGGCCCTGGCGCCTGGCTCGCGGACCGCTACCCTGTGGCTCAAGCTCTCGGAGCTGTCGCGCACCAGCCTCTCTGATCTCGCGCAGGCGGCGCGCTTCCTCGAGAACGCCCGCGCCGGCACCAGCGACCCGCTGCCGATCGACCTGGCCCGCGCGGACCTGCTGCGCGCCCTGGGAGACCAGGAGGCGCTGCTCCAGACCCTGCGCCAGATCGCCGCCCAGGCGAGGAGCAACCGCCAGCCCGATCGCGCTCTGGCCGCTCTGAGCGAGCTGTCGGAGGGTCTGCGGGCCGAGGGCGACCTCGCCGGCGCCGCCGAGGCGCTGGCAGAGGCCGCCGAGGTCTGCATCGACGATCAGCGCCTCTCTGCGGCCGCCGAGCGGCTTCGGGCGCAGGGCGAGCTGCTGGCCGCCGGCGATCCGCTGGCCGCGGAGAGGTGCCTGCGCCGCGCCTTCCAGCTCGACCCGGCCGACCTGGCTTCGGCCCTGCGCGCCGCCGAGCTGTCGCGCTCCCGCGGCGATCTGCGCGGAGAGGCCGAGCTGCTCGAGGCCTCAGTGGCGCTGCTGCCCTCCGGGCACGGGCGCGCCGAGCACCTGCTGCGCCTGGCGCGCCTCGCGCTGGAGCTGGGCGAATCGGCTCTGGCGAACCAGGCCCTCGAACAGGCGCTCGCCGGCGACGCCGATTTCGACGAGGCCCGGGCGCTCTACGAAGAGCGCTGCCGCAATGACGGGCGGTTTGCCGCCCTGGCGCAGAGCCTTGAGTCGCGCGCCGCTCGCACGCCCCGAACCGCGGAGAAGATCGCCTGGCTGAGGCAGGCCGCCCAGGTCTTCCAGGCCGACCTCTCCTCGCCTTCCGACGCCGCCCGCGTGCTGCTCGCCGCCCGGGACGCCGATCCTGCAGATCTCGAGCTGTCCGAGCTTGCCGGCGGCGCCTTGCGCGAGTCCGGGCAGGCCGATGCCGCCGCCCAGCTTGACGGCCAGGTCCTGGCGCGCGACCCGCTCCGCGAGGCCGCCTTCGCCCGCCACCGTGGGTGGCTGCGCGAGCGCGGCGACCTCGAAGGCCTGGCCCTGCTCCTGGAGTTGCGTTCCTCCCGCCAGCAGGGCCTGCGCGCCAGCGAGCAGCTGCTCGAGGCGGCGGCAATCCGCAGCGGGCTGGGCCACGAGGAGGCCGCGGCCGACGACGAGCGCAGGGCTTTCGAGCTCTCCCCGCAGGACGACCGCTCCTTCGCGGCGGTGGTCGCGCGCACCAGCAGCCGCTCCACCGAAGAGCTGGCGCAGGTGATGCGCCAGCGAGCCCAGGCGGTTCCCTCCGAGGCCCTGTCCCTCCACCGCACGCGCGCCGAGCTGTTGCTTGGCGCGGCCAACACCCCCGCCGCCCGCGAGGCGATCGAGGAGGCGCTCGCGCTGGCGCCCGACGATGCCCAGTCGCTGGCCATCCGCGGGGAGATCGCCGAGCGGCTGGGTGGCCTTCACGAGGCCGAGCCCTTCGACCGGAAGCTGGTGGCCTGCGCCACCGGCTCGGTGCCGCTGCCCCAGCTGGCCCACGCCCGCTACCGGCTCGGCTTCGTCGCCTGCGACCGGGCCGACGACCGCGCGGCCGCCGAGCACCTCGAGGCGGCGCTGGCACTCGAATCCCAGGGCGAGCGCGCCGAGCGCGCGCTCTCGCTGCTCGGCGCGGTCTACGCCCGCCGCGGCGATCGCGCCGCCCTGTACCGGGTGAGCATGGCCCGCGCCGACCGGCTCTCAGGGGACGCTCGGGCCGCCGCGCTGCGCGATGCCGCCGCCGCCGCGCCCGATTCCCAAGCCGCGTCCATCGCTCTCGAGCAGTTGGTCGCCCTGCTCCCTGGCGACGCCGGGGCCCAGGCGCGGCTCGGCCACGCGCTGCGAGACCTCGGACGACACGAGCAGGCCTTGGCTTCGCTCGAGCGCGCGGCCGCGCTCGGCGAGAGTGCCCCGGCCCTGCTGTGCGAGGCCGCCCAGATCGCCCAGGCCCAGCTCAACGACCTTCCCCGGGCGCGTTCGCTGCGGGCCCGGGCGCGCGCCCTCGCCCCCGACGACCTCTCCATTCTGCGCGCCTGCCTCGATGACCTGCGCAGCGCCAGCGACGCCCCGGCCCTGGCTGCGGCGCTCGCGCGCCTGGGGCGCAGCCCTGATCCCAGGGAGGCCGGCGACGCCCGCCTCGAGCGCGCCGAGGTCTTGGACCGTTCGGGGAACCGGGATGCCGCCTCGGAGGCCTGGCTCGACCTTGTCGGCCGCGGGCCCCAGGAGCCGGGCTTCAAGCGGGCGTGCGAGCGCGCTCCGCAGCTGCTTCAAGAGCTAGGGCGCCACGCGCTGGCCGCCGAGGCCCTGGCGGCGAGCGCCGTGCTCCAGACCGATCCTGCAGAAGCCTGCCGTGCTTTCGAGCGGGCGGCGGAGCTGCTCGACGGCCCGGGCAAGGATGAGGCGGCGGCCTTGCGCATGCTCGAGCGCGCCGCGCAGGCAGCGCCAAGCCATCCCGCGCCCTTTGCCGCCAAGGCGGCGCTGCTGGAGCGCCGCGGCCGGCCGGTGGAGCAGGCCCTCGCGCTCGAACAGCAAGCGGCCTTCACCGCGGACAAGAGCGAGCGGGCGAGGCTGCTGGCACAGGCCGCGGCCACCTTCCGGTCCGAGGGCAAGCCCGCCGACTGCCGCCGCGCCCTCGAAGGCGCGCTCGAGGCCAACCCCTCGCTCCTGCCCGCTCGCTTGGCCCTCTCCGAGGTGCTGGCAGAGATGGGCGAGGTCGCCGCCGCGCAGAGCCTCCTCCTGGCCTTCCAGAGCGGCGATCCGACCGAGCGGGCGACGGCCGTCCACCGGGCAGGCCTGTTCGCCAAGAAGTTGGGACGCGCCGAGGAGGCCGATCGGCTCTTCATCCGGGCCTTCCTCGACGACGCGACCGACGGCGAAGCCTTCGTCTCGGCGCACGAGGCCCTGGTCCGCGCAGGCGACTCCGCCTCGCTGCGCCAGGCCATCGATCGCCGCCTGGAAGTGCTCGCGCACAGCGGCAACGCCGGGAAGCGCGAGCGGGCGGCGCTGCTGTGCGAGCGCGCCGAGCTCCTCGCCAAGGAGCCGGCGGGCCGCGCCGACGCCGAAGAATCGTTCCGCCAGGCCCTCTCCCTGACCCCGGGTGCGCCGCGGGCGCTGGCCGGGCTGAGGGAGCTCGCCACCGCCTCGGGAAATCTGGCTGCGGTCTGCACGGCGCTCGAAGCCGAGCTGGCGATCATCGAGGAGCCGAGCAAGCAGCTGAGCAGCCTCGCGCAGCTGGGTGATGCCGCCCGGCTCTTGGGCGATCACGCTCGCGCCGCGGCGGCCTTCGCACGGGCCGTGGACGCGGCGCGCGCTTGCCGGGACCGCGCGGCCGAGCGCAATGCCATCGCCGAGCTGGCCCGCGAGCAGCTCGCGCTGGGCCAGGCTGACAGTGCGATCTCGACGCTGCGCGAGCTCCTCTCCGAGCCCGAGTCGCCAGAGCAGGCCGCGCTGCGCGAGCTGCACGCCGAAGCGCTGCTTCGCCTGGGCGACCGGGAGGGCGCTCGGCGCGAGCTGCTGGCCTCAGTGAAGCTGGATCCTCTGCGCGAGAGCGCGCTGGCCCGGCTGCAGACCTGGGCGGATGCCGATGCCGCAACCGAGCTGGCGGCGGCCCTGGCGGCCCGCGCCGCCGCGCTGCCAGTTGGAGAGGAGCGGCAGGCAGCGCTCGCCAAGGCGGCCTCTGCCTTCCGCGCCGCCGACGACCGAGCCGGCGAGAGCAAGGTCCTGGTGGAGCTGCTGGCCGGCGAACCCAACCGCCGCGACGCCTTCCTGCGCCTGGCCGACCTCTTTACCGCCGATCGCAATGTCGCCAAGCTGCGCGGCCTGTTCGACGAGCGGATCGCCGCCGCTGCGGAGGATCGGCCGGCGCTTCTCGAGGATCTCGGCGGCCGCCTGGTCTCGGCCGGGGAGCCGCGCGAGGCGTCCGAGGTGTTCGAGCGGGCGCTGGCGGCCAGGCCCGACTCCGAGAATCTGGCAGCCCAGCTCGCCAGCGCCCTGGTGGTGGCAGGCCTCCACGAGCCCGAAACGGCCCATCCCCGGCTGCGCGCTGGCCCGGCCTCGCCGTCCTTCCCGCAAGTCGCCAAGCAGCTGGGCAGGCTTGCCGAGCAGGCCGGACGGCTCGAGGAGGCGCTGGTTCACCTCGATGAAGCCGCGCGCCAGCTCCCTGGGGACGCGGCGGTCCAGGAGGCCCGCCTGCGCCTCGGCGAGCGGCTCGGCCGCCCGCAGTCGGTGCTCGAGGCCTGCACCGCCCTGCTCTCCGATTCGCACCGGCCCGAGCTCGCCGCCCTGCACCTTCGCGCCGCCAAGGCCTGCCGCTCCCTGGGGCAGGCTGCCGAGGAGCTGAGCCATCTCGAGGTCGCGGTCCTCAAGGGCGTCGCCGAGCCCGATGACTATCTGCGAATGGCCGAGCTCTACCTCGCCAAGCGCTCCTTCGCCGACGGCGCCGCCGCCCTGACCTGGCATGCCGAGCAGGCGTCCGACCGCGCCCTGCGGCGACATAGTCGCCTGCGAGCGGCCCAGGTCTACGCCGACGAGCTCTCCGACTTCGGCCACGCGCTCTCTGCCGTCGAGCGGGCGCTCAACGAGCTGCCGGACGATCGCGAGCTGTTGGAGCTGCAGTGCGATTTCGCCGAGCGGCTGGAAGATCCGGACGCGCTGGTCCGGGCCGCGGACGGGCTCGCCAACGCCTTCGGCCAGGACGCGCTCGAAAAGAGGCTGCCGGCCTTGGCTCGCGCCCTCTCGGCGCTCGGGCTCGACGCGGAGGCCCTCACCCGCTATCGCCAGGCGCTGGAGCGCGACTTCCGAGAGGAGCTGGCCGCCGAGGCCCGGGCGCTGGCCCAGTCTGCCGCCGACGCCGCCACCCTCGCGTTCCTCGAGCTCAAACTGGCGGAAGGCCTTACGGCTGACAAGGACGCTGCCGCGAGGCTGCGCGCCGTCGCCGAGCTCGACCGCCGGGAGAATCCGCAGCGCGCCGCCGAGCTCCTCACCCGCGCCCGCCAGCTCGATCCCGCTGGAGCCGATCTAGTGCTCGAAGGCGAGCTGCGCGCGCAGACCGCCACGCCGCAGAGCGTCGCCCAGCTGGCCGAGCTCGCGCGTCTGGCCCCGGCGGCAGCCGCTCCTCGGCGCGCGCTCGCCAGGCTGGTCCGGGAGAGCGGCGATTCCGAGCGGGCGCGCTTGCTGGAGTCGGCCGAGCGCTACTTCGAGGGACAGCCTCCCGCGGGTCCGCTGCCTGGCCTCGCCGACCTGCGAGTGACCGACGAGGTGCGGGCGCGGGTGGCCGATGCCCTGGCCCTCGGCGAGCTCGCCCAGTTCCTCCGGGCCTGTGCCCCGGCGCTCGGGCAGGTCTTCGGCACCAGCGGGCCGCGGTTGGGGATCGCCGAGAGCGACCGCGCCGGCCCGCTGCACGCGCCCGCCCTGGCCTCCCGCGCGCGCCAGGCCCAGCAGTTGGTCGGGCTCGCGGATCTCCAGGTCTACCTCTCGCCCAAGGCCGGATCGCGGGTGCTCCTCGAGCCGGGTGCCCCCGACCGCGTGGTCGTCGGCGTTGGGGCGCTGACCGGCGCCCTGGGACCGGGCGGCCTGGACTTCCTGCTGGTCCGCGCCGGCGAGCTGTCGCGCTCGGGAGCGGCCTGCGCTCTCGTCGCCGGAGCCGCGGGATTGGCCGATCTGCTGAGCTGCGCGCTGGCGGCCTGCGGCGAGGATCTGCTGGTCCCCGAGCCCTATGCCGCGCGGGTTCCGGAGCTGGCCGAAGCCCTGGCTGCCCGCGGCAAGCCGGCGCCGGCGCTGGTCCAGAAGGCCCTCCACGCCCTGTCCTCGCTCGAGCCCGAGGCGCTGCTGACGGCCCTGCAGCTCAGCGCCGGGCGGCTGGCGCTGCTGGCCGTCGGCGACGTCGGCGCCGCCCTGCGGGCCACCCTCGCCGCGCGCGGCGGCGCCGCCGATCCCGAGTCGGCTCAAGCCCTGATCGAGCGGGATCCGTTGCTGCGCGACCTGCTGGCCACCGCGCTGCGCGACGACCTGGCCGAGCTGCGCGCTGCCCTGCGGAGCCGCCCATGAGATGGGCCGCGCTGCTGGCGGCCGCGGGGGCGGCGTGCACCAACCCGCCGCCGATCCCCGGCGACCAGATCATCGGCAGCTTCGCCTTCGAAACCCGCCTGCTCCCCACGCCAGACGGCGGCTGCCCGCTCGGCGGGATGGAAGAGGTCGGCGACGGCGGGCTGGGGCCGAGCAACTTCACCGCCACCATCTCAGTGCGCTCCAGCGACCAGATGGCCTTCCTCACCGTCGACGGCTACGACCACCGCGGCACCCTGGTCGGCGACCAGCTCGAGGTCAGCGCGCGCGCCCTGGCCAAGCTCAAGGGCGCCTGCGCCGGGGACTACTACCTCGAGGAGACCATCCGCGCCCGGCTGGTCCGCGAGGACCTGGCCCAGGCCGCCGGCAGCTGCGAGGGTCTGGACGGGGCGGTGGCCCCGGCCAGCGACGGCGGCAGCCCGGACGCCGCGCAACTGGTGATGCTGGTGTGCGGCACCCTCACCGACAGCTTCAGCACCAGCGACGGCCTCGACGGCGGCTGCTCCTGCACGCTCGACTACGCAGTGTCCGGAACCAGGCAGTAGCCGGGAATGACTGCGGCCGCTACTCTGTCGCCCATGTCGATGAAGAAAGCCGTCCTGCTGCTCTCCGGAGGCCTCGACTCGGCGACCTGCCTGGCGATCGCCCGGTCGGAAGGTTTCGAGGTCCACGCCCTCACCGTCTCCTACGGCCAGCGCCACACCCAAGAGGTGGCGCAGTCCCGGGCCACCGCGAAGGCCCTGGGCGCCGCCTCCCACCGCGTGATGGAGCTCGACCTGCGCGCCATCGGCGGCTCCTCGCTCACCTCGGAGATCGAGGTCCCCAAGGACCAGCTGCACCAGCCGGGAATCCCCTCGACCTACGTCCCGGCCCGCAATACCGTCTTCCTGGGGCTGGCGCTAGGGCTGGCCGAGGTGATCGGGGCCAGCGACCTCTACCTGGGCGTCAACGCGTTGGACTACTCCGGCTACCCCGACTGCCGCCCCGAGTTCGTCGCCGCCTTCGAGAAGGTGGCCAACCTCGCCACCCGCGCCGGCGTCGAGGGGACCCGCTTCAAGATCCACGCCCCGCTGCTCGAGCTGACCAAGGCCGAGATCATCCGGCGCGGGCTGTCGCTGGGGATCGACTACTCGCTGACCCACTCCTGCTACGACCCGGCCCCCGACGGCGGCGCCTGCGGCCACTGCGACGCCTGCCTGCTGCGCAAGGGCGGCTTCGAGAAGGCCGGCGTCCCGGACCCCACCCGCTACGCCTCCCGATGAAGCTGCTCCTCCTGTCGCTGACCCTGGCCTCGTCCCCGGCCGCCCGCGAGCCGGCGCTGGTCAACGCCGCCGAGGCAGTCCCGGGGCTGGTGCTCGACCTGCGCTACGCCACCTCCAGGAACATGGTCAGCCGGCAGCTCTATCCGAGCGGCGCGCGCTGCCTGCTGCGCCCCAAGGTCGCCCAGCGGCTGGCCAAGGCCCAGGCGCTGCTGGCGGCGCGCAAGCTGGGATTGAAGGTCTTCGACTGCTACCGGCCGCTGTCGGTGCAGCAGGTGCTGTGGGACAAGGTCCCGGTGCGGGGGCTGGTGGCCCCGCCGTCGATCGGCGGCAGCAACCACAACCGCGGGGCGGCGGTGGACGCCTCGCTGGTCGGCCCCGACGGCCGCGAGCTGCCGATGCCCACCGACTTCGACGACTTCACCAAGAAGGCCCGCACCCGCTCCGAGCTCCCCGACCCCCAGGCCCGCAAGAACCGCGACCTGCTCCAGCAGGTGATGCGCGAGGTGGGCTTCAGCTCCATCCCCATGGAGTGGTGGCACTTCGACGACCCCGAGGCCCTCTCCTACGGCTCCCTCGACCTGCCGGTCGCCCCCGCCGACCTCTGATGCCGCCCGCTGTTCATCGGCGAAAGGTTCATTTCAGAACTGAAATGCACGAGTGCAATACGGCTGTGCTTTTCCAGCGTGGCCGGAATTCTCGATTCCAGCAATTTCAGCCACTTGCAGCGCCGCCGCCGCCGGGCATGGCCCTTGCTCAGGTAATCCGGCAGAAGCGCAGCGCGTTAGAGAAGCTGGTCCCCCCCCCGCCGCTTTTCTGGCCGCTGCGCTTCACTTTTTCTTCCGAGCCGTCGGGCGCGCTTCCCCGCCCAACGCATCCAGTCGCCCGACGGTTCGGAGATTCTCATTGGCGGCCCGCCCGCCGACGCCCCGGTCGAAGCCCGCATCTCTGCTCGTCCACCTGGTTCGCTTCGACCTGGGGCGGATTTTCCCGTTCTTGGCAGTGCTCAGCAGCCGTCAGACGATCGGGCTGAGCGCTGCGCCCGGGGACAGTGCGCCCGGCTGGGGCGCGGTGGCCAGGATGGCCCGGGCGTGCTGGCAGTCGCGCTCGATCTGGGCCACCAGCTCGCCCGGAGAGCCGAAGCGCTGCTCGCCGCGCAGCCGCTCGATGAACTCCACCGACAGCTTCTCGCCGTACAGGTCCCCGGAGAAACCGAAGAGGTGGATCTCCACGGTGAGCTCGGCCTCGCCGAAGGTCGGCTTGCGCCCGATGTTGGCGGCGCCGTCGTAGACCCGGCCGGCGTGGAAGGCGCGCACCGCGTAGACGCCGATCCCCGGGCGCACCTCGGGCTCGGGGTGGAGGTTGGCGGTGGGGAAGCCGATAGTCCGGCCGCGGCCCTCGCCGCGCTCGACCACGCCCATCAGCTCGAAGGGCCGGCCGAGCAGCGCCGCGGCGGCCCCTACCCGCCCCTCGGCCACGAACTCGCGGATCTTGGTCGAGGAGACCACCACGCCGTCGAAGGTCACCGGGGGCACCGAGATGAAGGAGGCGTCCCGGGCCTGGCAGGCCTGGGCCAGCGTCTGGACGTTGCCGCCGCGGGCCTTGCCGTAGGTGAAGTCGGGGCCGACCACCACCGTCGAGGGCTTGAGCGCGCCGAACAGGTCGCGCTCGACGAACTGCTCGGCAGTGGCCGAGGCGTAGGCGCGGTCGAAGGGCTGGACCACCACCGCGTCCAGGCCGCAGGCGGCCATCAGCTCCAGCCGGCGCCAGAGCGGGGTCAGCAGCTTGGGGGCGAGATCGGGGTGAAGGATCTTGCCGGGGTGCGGGTCGAAGGTGGCGGCGATGGCCGGGCCGGTCTTGGCGCTCTTGCGGGCCTGGGCGAACAGCGCCTGGTGGCCGCGGTGGACGCCGTCGAAGTTGCCGAGCGCCACCGCGCAGCCGTCGAGCTGGCCGCGCGCCTGTTCGAAGCCGTGGAACACCTTCATGGCCGGGAGTTATGGCCGGTCGGAGGGGGCGCGTCAAACCGGTCTGCGCCGTCAATGTCGGAGGCCAGCAGGACGCGCGCCATTCCGTCCAGGGACGCCATGGCATAATGCACGTGGCTCGGTTCATCCCTCGGGGGGAATGATGACGGCGCGCGTCTTCTGGCTCCCATCCATTTGGCTCGCTCTGCTCTTCGCGCTCGCGGGTGCAGTTCCAGTGGCCTAGCTGCACAAATACCCACAGGCTTCTGGGTGTACGACACGGGATACGGCAAGCATGGCTTTGCCGTGTACCGCTCCGGGAACGACTACTACTGGGACCCGTGGAACTTCGTGTTCGTCGCCGGGGGCCAAACACTCCAGAACCCACCGTGTGCCCGATATGCATTGCAGGGCAGTGAGCTTGGCCTTGCCAGTAATGACTACCTTCCGTCTACCCGGAGAATCAGTCCCAGCAGTCCCGTGATCTTTCCCTGGGATCCCGGAGTAGACCCCGCTGGTCTTCTTCCTGCCCTTACTAAGGGCTACAGGTACCTCCACCCTTCTGCTCCCGCAGACCTCCAACTCCGTGTGGAATGGGACATGGACATCTCTGACTCGAGCCCAGAATCGCGGAGCGCAAACGTCACGGTGAAGTACTTCGACGCCCAAGCAGGGACGCTCCTCGCCACCGACCAGCGGACCTTGGAGTTGACCAAGACGATGGCCTGCCCGTAGCCAAGGAAGGACCGCCGCCATGTTCAAGCGTTCGCGCTCCTCATTCTCTTGCCGCGACAATCCCGCGGAAGTTGACTCCTTGGGGTGCTCGTCCCGGGAGAAATATGCCGGTTCTCCTCTCGGCCCGATCACGCTTCGGCCGAGGAGATCGTGCGGGAGGGCTGCCGTGCCTTGGTTGCTTCTTGCGCTCTTGGCATCCGGGACAACCGTGTCGGGCTGCTGCTGCGCCAAAGCATCAGGGATCGGCAAGGACCCCGACTCCGGAACCTGCTATTTCCCCAGTAATTTGGCCCGCGAGCCGTGGACGCAGCGCCGGACCGTCGACTGCCCGCTCGATTTGGAGTGCGACGGCACACCCTGCAATTCCGACGCGGACTGCTTGCTGGTAACGGCCTGCGCCGAAGTCGTGCACTGCAACTCCACCGTCGAACCGCTGTGCCAGAATGGCGCTTGCCGCGTCACGAACAACATCCCGAATCCCGGGCTCGGCAGCTGCGAGACGGATCGGGATTGCGCCCGCATGTACCTTCCCGATGGCGGCACCGTGGCGACACCGGGCCAGGTCTGCAAAGCGCAGATTTGCATCTATCCGCTCGACAAGAGCTGCCCGTAGGCATCCCGGGGGGCGGCCCGCCAGGACCCTCGAACCACATTCAAGCGTGAGCGCGTCTGCCCAGTGGAACTCTCTGTCCACTGGTCTATACTGCGCGGCCCTCGCATGTCCGACCTCGCCAAGATCCCGATGGAGCACCGCCCGATGGCGGTGGCGCTGAACGTCCCCGGCCAGAAGTCGCCGATCCTCCTCGCCGACCGCCCCGACTTCCGGGCGCTGATCGGCCGCAAGGGCCCGCTGGAGCTGGAGATCGGCTCGGGCAAGGGCGGCTTCGCCTCCGGCTACGGCGCCCGCCATCCCGACCGCATCCTGGTGGCGATGGAGGCCCGCGGCATCTACGCCGACGAGACCGCCCAGGCAGTGGCCGAGGTCAAGGCCGAGAACGTGCTGGTGCTCAAGGCCAACGCCAAGCTCCTGCTGCCCTCGCTCTTCGCCCCGGGCAGCCTCGACGCCATCCACCTCTACTTCCCCGACCCGTGGTGGAAGCGCCGCCACTTCAAGCGCCGGGTGGTCGACCCCGTGTTCTCCAAGGAGATGCTCGAGGCCCTCAAGCCCCAGGGCATCCTGCACGTGCGCACCGACGTCGAGGACCGCGCCCACGACATGAAGCGGGTGCTGCTGGCGGCGGGCTTCCTCAATCCGCTCGGCGACGGCTATGCCCCCTGGGATCCGGAAGAGGTCCCCACCACCCGCGAGCGGCGCTACCTGGCCGCCAACGAGCCGGTGTGGCGGCTGCATCTCAAGCGCCCGTAACCACCCCGGTTTCGGGTTCCGGCGTGCCCGAGCAAGGGCCTCGCGGCCCGAGTCGAGGGGCCCTCGATTCCGCCGCGCTCCGCTCGGGCTGACCGGGAGTTTCCCTCCGCTCTCCGGCAACTTTCACCGCTGCGACGCGTCAACGTTCGAGGGCCTGTAACTGCTTGCACCCTCTGCGGACAGGCGGGTAGAAGTCTGCCCGGCCTCTCGCTTCGAGAGGCGCATCCAGCGCCGGCAGCGAACTCAACTTTTCGGGATTTGAGCAGCCTAAGAAAGGCCGCCAGCCCACGAAAGAGCGGAGAGCACCGATGACCCACACCACCAACAAGAAGATGGCCATCGTCGCCGGCGGCGGGCCCGCCCCGGGCATCAACAGCGTCATCGCCGCCGCCACCATCAAGGCCAACCTCGAGGGCACCGAGGTGCTCGGCATCCTCGACGGCTTCAAGTGGATCATGGACGGCAACATCGACCACACCATGCCGCTGACCATCGACGAGGTCAGCCGGATCCACTTCCGCGGCGGCTCGCACATCGGCATCGCCCGGGCCAACCCCACCAGGAAAGAGCAGACCCTGGAGAACGCGGTGATCAGCCTGCTGCGGCTGAACGTCGACAAGCTGGTGACCATCGGCGGCGACGACACCGCCTTCTCGGCCTACAAGCTGTGGGAGCACAGCAAGGGCCGCATCCGCGTGGTCCACGTCCCCAAGACCATCGACAACGACCTCAACCTGCCGCTGCACGCCAACACCTTCGGCTTCCAGACCGCGCGCCAGGTGGGCTTCAACATCGTCCGCGACCTGATGACCGACGCCAAGACCACCACCCGCTGGTACTTCGTGGTGGCCATGGGCCGCAAGGTCGGCCACCTGGCGCTGGGCATGGGCAAGGCCGCCGGCGCCACGCTGACCGTCATCCCCGAGGAGTTCACGGGCACGGTCAAGCTCAAGACCATCGTCGACACGCTGGTCGGGTCGATCCTCAAGCGCGCCGCCTACGGCTCGCCGTACGGCGTGGCGGTGCTGGCCGAGGGGCTGGTCGAGCAGATCGACCCCAAGGACATCGAGGCCTCCGGCTACCCGATCGAGCGCGACGACCACGGCCACATCCGCATCGCCGAGATCAACCTCTCGGACATGCTCAAGGCCCAGGTCACCGAGGCCCTCAAGAAGTACAACCTCAAGACCACCATCGTGGCCAAGAACGTCGGCTACGAGCTGCGCTGCACCGACCCCATCCCCAGCGACATCGAGTACACCCGCGACCTGGGCTACTACGCCGCCAAGTACCTGCTCGAGGGCGGCTCGGGGGTGCTGGTGTCGATCGAGGACGGCAACTTCAAGCCGCTCAAGCTCACCGACATGATCAACCCGCAGACCGGGCGGATGGCGGTGCGGCAGGTGGACATCAACTCCCAGGGCTACAAGATCGCCCGCGAGTTCATGGTGCGGCTGCAGAAGGAGGACTTCGAGGACGCCCACCAGCTGGCGATGTTCGCGGCCACCGCCGGGGTCTCCATCGAGCAGTTCCGCAAGGACTTCGAGGGGCTGGTGCAGAACGAGCCGCCGGAGATCCAGCTGATCGAGGGCGCGCCCTCGACCAAGCCCGACGGCGAGAAGAAGGCCCGCCCGCAGCCGCAGGCCTGAGCTGACCGCAGGTTGAGTCTCACCGACGCCGGATCGCCTTGCCGAGGCGGTTCGGCGTCGCTGCATTGCCCCGAGGAGAACCGATGGCCCGCCTCACCCCAGACTGGACCCCGGCCGAGCGCAAGATCCTGAAATCGCTGACCACTCCGGCCAAGATCCAGGGCTTCCTCGACTCGGTGGGCTACAGCGCCGATCCCATCTACCGCTCGCCGCGCAGCGTGATGCGCGACCGGCGGGCGCACTGCTTCGACGGGGCGCTCTTCGCCGCCTGCGCCCTGGGGTGGATCGGCTTCCGGCCGCGCCTGCTGGACATGCGCGCGGTGCGCGACGACGACCACATCCTGGCGGTCTACGAGCTCGAGGGGCGGTACGGGGCGCTGGCCAAGTCGAACTTCGTCGGGCTGCGCTTCCGCGAGCCGATCTTCAAGACCCTGCGCGAGCTGGTGCTGAGCTACTTCGAGGACTACTACAACGCCTCGGGCGAGAAGACGCTGCGCGCCTTCTCCAAGCTTCTCGACCTTCGGCGCTTCGATCGCCTGCAGTGGCAGACCAGTGACCAGCACCTGGACCTCATCGCCAAGGCCCTGGACGAGATCGAGCACCAGGATCTGCTGACCAAGTCGATGATCCGCAGGCTCACGCCCAAGGACGACCGGTCGCTGCGCGCAGGGATGCTGGGGGTCAACCTGGCGGGGCTCTACAAGCCCAACAAGAAGCGAGACTGAGCGCGGCGCCGCCGAAACTCAGGATCCGGGGTGCGAAGCCGCGAAGGTCTCGCACCCCGGAACCCCTCTCCCACTGCTCACCGTAGGACATTCGCCGGCCCTGGCGCATCACCCGGGGCGGGTGAATCTCCGGGTCGGCAGGCTAGAGCAGGCCTCGGAGCTTGGCCCGGAGGACGGCGTCCTGGCGGGTGGCCGCGCCCAGCTTGTCGCAGGCGCTGGCGAGCTGGGTCTTGACGGTGTTGACGCTCTTGTGGCGGCGGGCGGCGATCCTGGCGTTGCTCAGACCCTCGGCGACCAGGATCACGATGTCGCGCTCGGCGTCGGTGAGCAGCTCCGGCTCGGGCCCGAGGGTGGCCAGGAACTGCTCTGCCAGCACCGCGTCGCTGATCTCCGGCTCGAGGAAGTAGCTCCCCGCGGCGACCGTCTTCAGCGCCGGGTAGAGGTGCATCAGGGCGTTGTGCTTCCAGACCACTCCCCGCGCCCCGGCCCGCAGCGCCTCCCGCGCCAGGTCCACCGAGGGATCGCCGGTGAGCAGGATGAAGCGCGTGGCCGGGAGGTCGGAGCGGACCTGCCAGATGAAATCGACTCCGTACTCCGGCGGCTCGCGGCTCAGCGTCTGATCGACCAGCAGCACATCCGCCAAGTTGCCCTGTTCAAGCCAGCCTCGGGCCTCGGCCGCGGTGGCCCAGGAGGCGACGACCTCGATCCCCTTTTGCCGCTCCAGCAGCCCCACCAAGGCATTGACCAGCGACTGGTCGTCGTCGAGAACCGCGACCCGCAACTTCCTCAACACATCCATCAGCACTCCCAAATCGGCGACAGTCAACCACGGCCGCCGGCCGGACGCCACGCGAACGTCGCCAGTGCAGTTGTCACGCCAGCCGTGTCGGAGGGCGGGGCAAACGCCGGGGCAGGGAATGCGGACTGCGGTGGCTAGGGCTGCTTGTGCCGCTGGCAGATGTCCACGAAGTGGTCGTGGCACTTGAAGTCGGGGCAGAACTTGTGGGTTCCGCCGCCGCAGGCCACGAAGAACAGGTCGTCGCACTCGATGGGATTGAGTGCTGCCTCGAGCGCCGACTTCCCGGGGCAGGCGATGGGGCCGGGCGGCAGCCCCTTGTTCTTGTAGGTGTTGTAGGGGTGCTGGAACCGCAGGTCGTCGTGGGTGATGTTCCCGTCGAAGGAGCCGTAGCGCAGGATCTTGGCGTAGATGACGGTGGGATCGGTCTCCAGGCGCATGTGCTTCTTGAGGCGGTTGTGGAACAGGCAGCTGACCCGGCGCCGCTCCTCGGGGACGGCGGTCTCCTTCTCGATGATCGAGGCCAGGGTCGCGGTCTCCAGGGCGTTGAGGCTGATCCCGGGCTTGCGCTGGGCCTCGGCCTTCTTGAACTCCTCCATGAAGCGGCCGACCATCTTGTGCAGCACCGCCTCGGGCTTGGGGTTCTTGGGGAAGGAGTAGGTGTCGGGGAACAGGAAGCCCTCGAGCGAGTCGGCGGGGACGCCGGCCTTCTTGGCGAACGCCGAGTCGCGGGCCAGCTTGAGCAGCTCGTCGGCCTTGCCGAAGCCGCACTTCTCCAGCAGCGGGGCGATCTCGTCCAGGCGCAGGCCCTCGGCCAAGGTGCAGTGGTAGAGCTTCACCTTGCCCTGGGCGATGGTTTCCAGAATCTTTTCGGGCAGCTGCGGGCCCTCGAACTCGTACTCGCCGGCTTTGATCTGGCGGTCTTTCTTGAGCTTGCGGGCCAGCCAGTAGAAGCGCGATTCGTCGGAGATGACGCCCTCGCGGAACAGCGCCGCGGCGACCTCCTTCATCCGCGCACCGCCGGCGATCTCCACCGACTTTGCCTGTGCCGGGCCGAAAGGCTGCTGGGCGTAGACGTCGATCGAGTGCTCCCACCACAGGTAGCCGCCCAGGGCGCTCAGGCCGCCGAGGACCAGCACGATTGCCGCGACGATCGCCGCCTTCTTCACGAGACCTCCCCGAAGCGCCCATCGGAAGCGCTCGAGGCGCGGGCGCGCTCCCAGCCCGTGCGTCCAGGCCTAGCGGTCAGGAAGAGCTGGAGGGGGCCGAGGGAGCCAGACATGGAGGGTCAAATCTAAAAGGGTCCTCGGGGAGCGTCAAACGAACGAGCGCCTGTTCCGTCCTGGCACAGGCCTGTTCCGCGGCGGAACAACCATCCGCGCGGCCAGCCTGCCAAACCCCTGAATTCAGGACTTGTTCCCGCAGGCACTGCCGCTGCACAGCCGGCCGGGCATCGCGCCTCCGGCGGGCGCCTCCAACCTACTGCGCCGGTTTCGGAGGATGGGATGGGTCTTATCGAATTTGTCGGCGGCCTTTACGAAGCGGGAAAGGACATTGCCAGCGGCGATCTCGAGGGCGCTGGAGAAGCGGTGGCCAAGGGATGCGGCGCCGACGACCAGACCGCCAAGCGAGTTGGCCAGGGCGTTGAGGCGGTCAAGGATGGCTATGACGGCAATTGGAGTGGCGCCTGGGAACACGGCAAGGCCGCCTACACCGGCAACGTCGAGTACAGCAACGGCAGCTCGGGAGCGGGAGCCACCGGCTCGGCAAGCGGCTACGCCAACGGAGCCGATCCCGCCGAGGTCAAGGCCGCCGCCGGCGAGCTGAGCGCGAACTACGACAGCCTCAAGGACGGCGAAGGGTTCATCACCCGCGAAAGCCTGCAGAACGCCAAGGACAACCCCGACCTGCCCCAGAGCACCCGCGAGCTCATAGGGAAGCTCCTCGAGAATCCGAGCATCATTGACGCCTTGGACACCGCCGCGGGCATCGGCCAGACCGACGGGAAGATCGCCCAGTGCGACCTCGACGCGGCGATGGCCAAGGAGGTCGCGCCCAGCATGCCGAACCGGCAGGAGACCCCGACCCTCGGCAGGGACTACAGGATGCGCATCCCTCCCATGCAGATCGCTTCCGGCGGCCCCGCCGGAACCGGTGGAGGCCAGCAGACCGACGGCCCCGGCACCACCACCGGCGGCACCACCACCGGCGGCTCCAACACCTCCGGCACGTCAGGCGCTGGCGGCACGTCCGGCGCCAGCGGCACCTCCGGCGCGAGCGGCACCTCCGGCGCCAGCGGCACGTCCGGCGCCAGCGGCACCTCCGGCGCCGGCGGCACGTCCGGCGCCGAGAGCCCCTCCTCGACTGAGGGGGCCAAGGGCAGCAGCGACGCCCAGCAGGCTGCGCCCGCCGAGGACGAGCACCGCTACGACAACATGTCCGTGGATCAGATGGTCAACACCATCCTCAACGAGGCGATGGGCACGATCAACGGCCAGATGCGGGACATGGCGAAGAAGATCAAGGACGCCTCCAAAGATCCGAACAAGGGAGACCTCGCCACGCTCCAGATGCAGCTGCAAGACCTGATGACCAAGCGCCAGGAGATGTTCTCGATGCTCTCCAACTACATGAGCGTCGCCCACGAGATGGCCAAGACCGCCATCAACAACATGGGCCGGATCTAGAGCGGTTCTTCTGACAACCTCTTTCCCGAGAGAAATCCAATGATTGCCAAGCTGCCGAACCCGCCTGCCGCCGCCAAGCCGCCCAAGCCCCTCGACGAGGCCACCAGGAGCCGCATCCGCGCCTTCCTGAACGGCGAAATCACCTGGGCCCAGGTCGAGGGAATGACCGCCGAGAAGGCGGCCCAGATCGCCAAGCTCGGCTGCGAGCTGGCCGACCGCGGCCGTCTCAACGACTCCCGCGTCCTCTTCGAGGGGCTGGTGGCAGTCAATCCCAAGGACGCCGCCGCCCACGCCGCCCTCGGCGGCGTCTACCAGAAGCTGGGCCGGCGCGAGGACGCCCGCGCCTGCTTTGACCAGGCGCTGGCGATCGCGCCGCACAACCCGGTGGCCCTGGCCAACCGCGGCGAGCTGCGCCTCAAGGGCGGCGACTCGGGCGGGATCAAGGACTTGACCGACGCGGTCCAGGCCGACAAGGCCAACGCCACCGCCGCCGGACGGCGCGCCCGCTTCCTGCTGCAGTACCTGGAGCGCAAGGGGAACGAGCAGCCGACTCGCTAGGGTCAGCCGGAGGGGGGAGCCGCGCCGGCCATCACGGGCCGGCGCGTGCGTTTTTTTTCTCCTGCGGAGGCAACGCCAACTCCGGGACGGCGAACAGCTCCGGCCGCGCCTCGGGAAGCAGCCTCCCCTTCTGGCGCGCGAATTCCTCAGCGCGTTCCAGGCGGTCCAAGATCCGCGGATGCGAATGCCCGAGGAACCGCCAGAGCGGCGGATCGAGATCGGCCAGGTTGACCCGCCCGAGCTTCACCATCATCGAGCGGAATGCCGCCGGCTGGTCGAGCAGCTCCAGCGCGTAGTCGTCGGCGCGGGTCTCCTCGGCTCGCGCGCGCCAGGAGGCCACCGGGTCGGGCAAGGTGACGAACATCCACCAGAAAAGGAACACCGCCGGCAGCGAGCGGACGTCGTGGTCGCCGTCGAAGCCGAACCGGCCGGTGCGCCCCATCGCCCTGAGGAACCGGCTCAGCAGCCACAGCGCCGGCAAGAACAGCACCGCCGCCAACACCAGCCGCCCCGGGCTGCGATCGCGCAAATGGCCGAGCTCGTGGGCCACTCCATTGGCGATCTCCTCCGGTTCCATGGCCGTCAGGAAGGTGTCCCACAGCAGGATTCGCCGAGTGGGTCCCTGCCCGATGATCTCCGCGTTCACCCGCCGGGTGACGTCGTTGACCTTGAGGACGTAGACGTCCTCGTACTCGACGTGGGCCTTGGCCAGCACCTCGGTCACTTTCTGGCGGACCGGGCCGTCGGGCAGCTTCTCCATGTCGTGGTAGACGCTGACCCGCAGCGGGTCGAGCATCCCGGCGCCCAAGAGCCCGAGCGCACACGGCAATCCGAGCCACAGCCACCAGCGCGGCAGCCGCCGCGCCAGCCCGTAGAGCCCGAACGCCAGGCAGGTCCAGATCAGCAGCGAGATGGCGAAGGACTTGCCCTCGTCCCCGAGGAAGTGCGGCAGCGACTCGACCGAGATCCCCTGCTGCCGGTCTCGGTGCCAGGAGAAATAGACGTCCTCGGGGATGTTCAACAGCCGGTTGATCGCCAGGTAGGCGGCCACGAACAGCGTCGCCCCGCTCCACGAGTGATCGCCCCACAGCCTGGCCAGCACGGCTCCCAGGCGCTGGCGCATCCCGGGGCCCGCGGGCGCCAGCCTCGCCGACAGCCGCTCGCAGGAGCGGTGCAGCCGCGCGTTCAGCCCACCGATCAGGAAGATTCCCACCACCAGCAGGCCGGTGAGCTGATCGAACCAGTACTTGTACCGGTAAGGTCGCAGGTACTCGGCGTGGCGCGCCAGGATCTCAGGGCTGAAGTAGCGCCCGAGGCGCGGATCGGGCACGGCTACCAGCGCCGAGGCGACCAGTATCAGCTGGGCCAGCCCCCACAGCGCCAGCAGCGCCAGCGGGATCACCACCATCGGCTCGCGGCGCGGCGAAGAGCTCACCGCGCCATCCTAGTCGATGGCTCCGCTATCCGCCGTCAGGAGGTGGGGTTCGCCTGGGAAGCCGGGCTCGCCGGCGGCTGGACGTCCTTGGCCGGCTCGCCGGCCGGGGCCTCCTCCTCGAGCAGGATCTGCCGCATCCGATCCAGGCTCTGGCGGGTGCGCTCGACGAAGGGGTTGTCGGCGCCGATCCGCTCGGCGGCGGCCAGGGTGCGCTCGTAGATCCCCATCGCCTTGGTCACCAGCACCTTGACCTTCTTGCGCAGCTCCTCGCGGTAGATCCGCGTCTGCTCCTCGTCGAAGCCGGGAGGGATCTTGGCGTGGAGCATGGCGTCGTAGAGGGTCTCGTACATCTCGCCGACCCGGAAGCCGGCGGCGGTGGCCCACTGGGCGTGGCCGATGCGGATCGCGCGCAGGTAGTGCCCCTGGGCCGACAGCAGCATCTCGCACTTGTACTCGAGGTCCTTGCCCAGCTTGTCCTCGCCCTTCTCCGGATCGAGGTCGACCTTGTCGAAGAAGCCCCGGTAGACCTCTCCCAGGAAGAACTGGGCCTGGCCGGGCAGGTAGTCGTCGAAGGCCTCGGTCTCCTTGCGCTGCCCGTAGTAGTTGAGGGCGTCGCGCAGCGAGCGCTCCGCGGCATCCGGGTCGCCGCTCTCCAGCAGGCAGACGCCCTTCTGCACCTTGGCCTGCAGCCGCTCCTGCGTGCCCACGTCCTCCCGCTCGGCGACCGCGTTGAGGATGGCGATCGCCGGGGCATAGTCGTCGAGGTGGTAGTAGCACTCGGCCGCTCGGAAGGCGGCGTCCAGGGCGTCGCCCTTGCCCTTCTCCGGATCCATCAGCGGCTTGAACCGCTCCAGCGCGTCGGCGAAGCGCTCCAGCCGCTCGTAGGCCAGGCCGGCGTTGTACATGGCCTCGTCGTGGTGCGGCGACTTGGGGAACAGGTCGGCGAGCCGGGTGAAGCACAGCGCCGCCCGGTCGTAGCTCTTGGCCGCGTACTCGCTGGTCCCTAGCGCGAACAGCTCCTCGTCGTTGAGGTTGGTCAGCTCCAGATCCTGCTTGGTGGGGGCGATCACCACCGGCTCGAACTCCAGCCGTTCGGGCTTCTGCTCAGGCTTGGTCGGCAGCGTGGCGCACGAGGCCAAGGTCGACAGGCCGAGGAGCAGGAGGGTGGCGCGCAGGGGCACGGGCATCTTCATGGCTCTTAGGACAACCCGCGACGCGCCGAGTTTCAACTCCCCATGCGCTTTGAAGCTCAGGGGATCACCTGCACCCACACCTTGCGGCGGCGGGGGCCGTCGAACTCGCAGAGGAAAATCGCCTGCCAGGTCCCTAGCTTAAGAGCGCCGCCCTCCACCATCACCGTCACCGACGGCCCCACCAGCGAGGTCTTGGTGTGGGCGTCCGAGTTCCCCTCCGAGTGGCGGAAGCCCTCGTTGGGGACCGCACGCTCCAGCGCCATCAACAGGTCGCGCTGGACGTCGGGATCGGCGTTCTCGTTGATCGTCACGGCGGCGGTGGTGTGCGGCGAGAAGACCGTGCACAGCCCCTGGCGCACTCCGCTCTGGCGCACCTGCTCGTTCACCTGGTCGGTGACGTCGATCATCTCGCAGCGGCGCGAGGTCTCGATTTCCAGAGTCTTGCTGGTGGCCATCCGCTTCCCCCCTCAGCCGAAGAGGTGCCCGTCGAGGGCCCACAGTCCGGCCAGATCGTAGACATCGCTCTCCATTCGCGGGACCTGCAACACGGGCGTAGGGGCGCAGGTTTCAGCCAGCCGGGCGATCTGCCTCCGGTCGACCTGGGCCAGCAGCCGCAGCTCCTCCAGCGAGGCCGCGATCCGCTCGCGCGCGGCATCCGACGGCGGGTCGGTGGCGATGGCCGACGCCAGCCGGTCCAGCTCCCCCTCCCCGGCCTCCGGCGGCAGCGGGTTGACCCGATTGGCGATCACCGCCGCCACCGGCATCCCGTCCTGGATCAAGAGAGTGTGGAAGTAGGCCGCCTCGTCGACGGTGAGCGGGTTGGCCGAGCTGACCAGCACGAAGGCGCACTCCGAGGAGGCGAGCAGCGCCTTGACCGCCGCCGCCCGCTCCTTGAACACCTCGTACATCGGCGCCAGCGTCGACAAAAACTCGGCCAGCTCCTGCAAGAGCTCCAGCCCGGTCAGCTTGGACAGCGTCTTCACGAAGTAGCCGCCGGTGAGGTTGAACATCCTCAGCCCCACCTCGCCTGCCTTGAGCGCCGGGGCCAGCAGCCAGCGCGCCTTCTCGTTGCCGAAGAAGTCCAAGACGCGGTTGGGCGCGTCGAGGAAGTCCAGGGCGTGGGCGGTGGGCGGGGTGTCGAGGACCACCAGGTCGTAGTCGCGGTTGCGCCGCAGCTCGACGATCTTCTCCATCGCCACGTACTCCTGGCTGCCGGCGAGCGCCGAGGAGAGCTGCTGGTAGAAGCGGCTGTTGAGGATGGCGTCGCGCCGCTCGGCGGGGGCGTTGCGGATGATCAGGTCGTCCCAGCTGCGCTTGAGGTCGAGCATCATCGCCCACAGCTCGCCCTTTTCCGGCAGGCCGGCGGCGGCGAACTTCTCCGGGCTCACCCGGGCCTCGACGTTGCCCAGCTCGACCAGCCCCAGCGAGTTGGCCAGCCGCCGCGCCGGGTCGATGGTGCAGACCACCACCTTCTTGCCCTGGCTGGCGGCCTTGAGGGCGATCGCCGCCGACAAGGTGGTCTTGCCCACCCCGCCCGAGCCGACGCAGACCACGATGCGCTTGCCGGTCAGCGCTTGTTCGAGGACGCCCTGGCTCACGCGCCCTCCATCAGCGCGGCGATCTTCTCCACCGCCTCGCGGCCGAAATTCTCAGTGAAAATGAAGGGAAGGCGCTGCTGCGGCAGCTCGATGTCCACCGCCAGCCGCTGGGCGTAGTGCTCGGCCTGGCGGGCCCGCTGCTCGCGCGAGAGCAGCGCCGCGCCCGCCGGCGCCAGCTCGGGCGGCAGCTGGGCCAGCTTCTCCCGCTCCTCGGGGCTGAGGCGCGGGTCGAGGAAGCCGTTGAGGAACAGCGCCGCCCGCGGCATCCCCACCACGTCGCGCAGCCCGCGGTTGAGCTCGATGGTCTCGTTCACCGGCATCGCCTCGGGCAGGGTGACCAGCACCGCGGCGCTGGTCTGCTCGTCGACCAGCATCTCGTGCATCTTGCGGGTCTCGTCGGCCATCGGCCCCTTGGGGATGATCGCCAGCAGCACCTGGGGCAGCCGCAGGAAGCTCAGCCCGTGGCCGGTGGCCGGGGAATCGACTATCACCAGGTCGTAGCGCGGATTTCCGTCGGGCAGCGTCTCCTTCACGTGGAAGTAGACCTTGCCCAGCATCACCAGCTCGGAGAGCGAGGGGATGGCTCGCAGGAAGTAGCGCACGAAGCGGTTCTCGAACACCGCCGCGTAGATCGAGCGGAACTTGAGGATCATCAGCGCGTACTCGCGCATCGCCTCCTTGGGCTCGACCACCACCGCCTCCAAGTTCTCGGCCAGCTTGCCGATGCGGTGACCGACCGGGCCGGCGCCGAGCAGGGCGCTGATGCGCTCCTTGGTGTTGATCTCGCAGACCAGCACCCGCTTGCCGCGGCGGGCGGCGGCCAGCGCCAGCGCCGCGCTGACGGTGCTCTTGCCCACCCCGCCCTTGCCGATCACCACCAGTAGCCGCCTGTCGAACAGCGAGCGCATTGCGCCCAACAGAAACATTCGACTTCGCGGGTGTCAACGCGAAGCAGCCGCCCGCGACCCCGCCGGGGACTGCTGGCTCGCTCGTCCCGTGCCCACCATTTGAGTCCCATCCTCGCAGGAGCGGAGCGGCCCACTTGTCGGCCCAAGGCAACAAGCTGTGGCGGCTGCTGGTGCTCTTCCGCGGCGAGATCGCGGCACGGCGCGCGGCGCTCCTCCTCACCTTCCTCTTGATCCTGCTCGAGGTCGGGGCCCAGCTGCTGCTGCCCTGGCCGCTCAAGGTGATCGTCGATCAGGTCGTCCGGCGCCGGCCGCCGGGTCCGGTGGTGCAGTCCCTGCTTGGCCCGCTGGCCACCGACTCCGGGCGACTTCTGGCGGCGATGATCGCCGCGATGCTGGCGCTGGCCCTTGTCAGCGCCGGGCTGGAGTACCTGACCCAGGCCCGGCTGGTGCGCCTGGGGCAGAAGCTGGTCTTCGCCATCCGCCGGCGCACCTACGGGCACCTGCAGCGCCTCAGCTTCGCCTTCCACAGCCGCCAGCAGGTGGGCGACCTCACCTCGCGGGTCACCAGCGACATCGGCGCGCTGCAGGACCTGTTCACCTCCGGGGCCCGCAGCCTGGCCAGCAACGCCCTGCTGTTGCTGGGGATGCTCTCGGTGATGGCGATGATCGACGCCCGCTTCACCCTGGCGGCGCTGGCGGTGGTGCCGGCGCTGGGCTGGCTTCTGCTGCGCTTCAAGCCGCGGGTCAAGGTCGCCGCCCGCCAGGCCAAGCGCCGCGAGAAGCAGATGGCCAGCCTGGCCCAGGAGACGCTGGTCTCGTTCAAGGTGGTGCAGGCCTTCGCCGCCGAGGAGTACGAGGACCGCCGCTTCGCCGCCCAGGGCCAGCACGCCATGGCCGCCCGGGTCGAGGCCGGAGTGCTGCAGGCCGGCTTCGCTCCGGCGGTGGACCTGATCCTGGCCTGCGGCACCGCGCTGGTGGTGGCGCTGGGGGCCCGCCGCGCCGCCCAGGGCGAGCTGTCGATCGGCGTGCTGCTGGTGCTGCTGACCTACCTCAAGTCGATGTACTCGCCGATCAAGCAGCTGGCCAAGGGCGCCGGGCAGCTCACCTCGGCCGCCGTCTCCTCCGAGCTGATCGTCGAGATCCTGGAGAGCGAGGAGCAGGTCCGCGAGAAGCCCCAGGCCCGGCCCGCCCCGCGCTTCAAGGGCCTGGTCGAGCTGGAACAGGTCAGCTTCGGCTATGCCCCCGGCCGCCCGGCGCTGCACGAAGTCAGCCTGCGGCTGGAGCCGGGCGAGCACTGCGTGATCGTCGGGGCCACCGGCGCCGGCAAGTCGACCCTGGTCTCGCTGCTGCCGCGCTTCATCGATCCCGACCGGGGCCGGGTGCTGCTCGACGGGCTCGACGTGCGCGAGCTGACCCTGCGCAGCCTGCGCGAGCAGATCGCCCTGGTGCTGCAGGAGCCGATGCTGATGCGGCTGAGCGTGCGCGACAACATCGCCTACGCCCGGGACGAGGTGGCGCTGGAGCAGGTGGTGGCCGCCGCCCGCGCCGCCCACGCCCACGAGTTCGTCGCCCGCCTCCCCGACGGCTACCAGACCCTGCTCGAGGAGCGCGGCGACAATTTCTCCGGCGGCCAGCGCCAGCGGTTGGCCCTGGCTCGGGCCTTCCTGCGCGACGCCCCGCTGCTGATCCTCGACGAGCCCACCGCCGGCCTCGACCTGGCCTCGGAACGGATGGTGCTCGACGCCATCGCCCGGCTCACCCGCGGGCGCACCTGCCTGACCATCGCCCACCGCCTCTCCACCATCGAGCGCGCCGACCGGGTGGTGCTCCTCGACTCCGGCCGCATCGTCGACCAGGGCAGCCACGCCCAGCTGCTGTCGCGCAGCCCTCTCTATCAAACCCTCTACCGGCTGCAGCTGGCCGCGCCCCCGCCCGATCCCGCCCCCGCCTCCGCCGGCTGAGGCGCCGCTCCTTTTTTCACGATCTCCGGCGCCGCGCGAAGCCCGGTCTTCAACGCGCTGCGGCGAGACGCGCCGAAATCCCCCGCCAAGGGGGACCGCAACCATCGGTATTTGCTGGGGAAACAAGCATCGTTCGCATTTGCTTGCGGCCTGGGCGCGAACCGACTACCGTGCGCCCCGTTGCTGCCCTGTCCAACCGACAACACTCGGCAAAAACCGAAGGAAATCCGATGCGCGACGTGCTTCTCCCCCTGATCCGCAACGCCATCAGCCTCCTTGGCACGATCATCACCACCGTCAGCGCGATGCTGATCATCAGCCTGTTCGGCATCGAGCTGGCGGGCTTCGAGGGCGGCCCGTACCTGGGCATCCTGGCCTTCGTCATCCTGCCCAGCATCTTCGTCTTCGGCCTGCTGCTGATCCCGCTGGGAGTGTTCCTCGAGCGGCGCAAGATGGCCAAGGCCATCGCCGAGGGGAAGCCGATCCCCACCTTCCCGGTCTTCGACCTCAACAACCCCCGCACCCGCAAGTTCGGGGTGGTGTTCCTGGCCCTGACCACCGTCAACGTGGTGATCCTGGCGGTGGGGACCTACAAGGGCGTGGAGGTGATGGACTCCACCAAGTTCTGCGGCACCACCTGCCACTCGGTGATGAGCCCCGAGTACACCACCTACCAGCGCTCCCCGCACGCCCGGGTGCGGTGCGTCGAGTGCCACATCGGCCCCGGGGCCAGCTGGTTCGTCAAGAGCAAGCTCTCCGGCTCGTGGCAGATGGTGGCGGTGGCCCTCAACCTCTACCCGCGCCCCATCGCCGCTCCAGTGGAGAACCTGCGCCCGGCGCGCGAGACCTGCGAGCAGTGCCACTGGCCGACCAAGTTCGTCGGCGAGCGGCTCAAGGTGATCAGCCATTTCACCGATGACGAGCAGACCAAGGAGAACAAGACCGTCCTGCTGCTCAACGTCGGCGGCACCCAGGCCAAGGCCGGGGCCTCGGGTATCCACTGGCACGTCGGGCCCGGGGTGGAGATCCGCTACCTGGCCGACAAGAAGCGGGAGAACATCGCCGACGTCGAGCTGAAGATGCCCGACGGCTCGACCAAGACCTTCAAGGCCCCGGCGCCCAAGGTGGCCGGCGAGGGCGCGGCGGCCGCCGCTCCCAGCGGCGAGAAGGTGTGGCGGCGGATGGACTGCATCGACTGCCACAACCGCCCCACCCACATCTACGGCACTGCCGACGGCCAGCTCGACGGCGCGCTGGCGCAGGGAATGATCGATCCCAGCCTGCCCTTCATCCGCCGCGAGGGCCTGCGGCTGCTCAAGGAGACCTACGCCAGCCACGACGAGGCCAAGGTCAAGATCCCCGAGGGGCTGAAGGCGTTCTACGCGAAGGACTTCGTCCAGGTGGCGCAGCAGAAGGCGGCAGCCATCGACACCGCGGGAGCTGAGCTGGTGCGGATCTACACCACCAACGTCTTCCCGCAGATGAACATCAAGTGGGGCACCTACCCCAACTTCCTCGGCCATGACTCGGCGCCCGGCTGCTTCCGCTGCCACGACGGCGATCACAAGACCGACAAGGGCGAGGAGATCTCCCAGGAGTGCAACCTCTGCCACCAGGTGCTGGCCAGCGAGGAGCAGTCGCCGGAGATCCTCAAGCAGCTGCACCCGTAGGCGTTCTGCCTTTCAGGCAGGAATGAGCACGCGCCCCGAGGCCGCTCAGGCTTCGGGGCGCGGCATTTTTCGGGACGCGAAGAGCGGGCTGCTGGCCTTGCGCTCGCTCAGGCGTTCAGCCCGAGGACGGCCGCGAATCCGAAGCCCGCGGCTCGCCGACGCTGGCAGGGTGTCCGAGCAGACGCTCTACAACGAAGCGGACAACCGCTCAGCCCGAGCCCTTCGACGAGCTCAGGGCAAGCGGAGTCGAGGGCTTCGCGGCACGACTGCGCCCTCGTTGCTCGGGAGGCGGCGCTCGGGGCGAAGAAGTTGGTCGGCCAGGAACTTTTCGACCACCACGCTAGGCCGCCTTGCGGACCTCGCGGCGAAGCACCCACGGGGCCCCCACCAGCGCCCCGCCGAAGAGCACCAGCGAGATGAACATCGTCGCCGGCCGCCCCCGGGCCACGTCCTCGAGCAGCAGCTTGAGCCCGCCCAGCAGCAGCAGCGGATAGACCAGCCAGGCCAGCTCGCGGTAGGTGCGCCGCCCGAGCAGCGCCAGCACCAGCGCCATCGCCGCCACCACCCCGGTGCGCACCGAGGCCAGCAGCCCCAGATCGGCGTCTCCCGAGGGCACCCCGGCGATGGGCCCGGCCAGCGCCGACACCAGCAGCGCCCCCGCCCCCAACAGCGCCAGCGCCAGCGCCACCACCGGCGGGATCCGCCACCAGGCGGTTCTTCGCTCTTCCGAGGGGCGGAGCATCAAGACACAGGCCCCGGCGCACACCGCCAGCGCCAGCCAGGCCGTCCAGTTGCCGCTGCGCCAGGCGGTGCCGGCATCGCCGGTAAAAGCGTCCACCAGCGCCCCGGGCAGCGACGAGGCCAGGGCGCAGACGGTGGCGAACAGCGCCGCCTGCCAGCACCAGAGCACGCCTCCTGGGCGCGCCGAGAGCGCCGCCGCCCCCAGGCCGAGGACGGCCCAGGCCGCCAGCGCCGCCGACAGCGGAAGCGCGGCGCGCACTCCCTCCAGCGCCAGCGCGGCTGCCATCGCCGTCAGGTACCAGGCCGCCGCCGATGGCGGGTCGGTGAGGCGCTTGAAGCTCAGCGCGTAGAGCGCCGCTGCGGTCGCCAGCGCCAGGGCGCCGATCAGCGCCGGCGCCGGCGAAACCTGCAGCGCCCCCTCCAGGCCGGCGGCCAGCACCGCCACCCCTTGGACCACCTCGAACACCCCGGGCGCCCCGGTGGACACCGCCCGGAACACGAAGGAAATCAGATACATGGCGCCGTAGAGGACGAGCACCACGGTCAGCGCCGTCACGCTGAACCACTGCGGCCGGCGCGGGCCCGCAGCGACGATCACCAGCACCGCCATGGCGACGTCGAACCCCGCCGCTCCCGCCCACTTCAACCCGGTCCAGCGATCGCGGGTCAGGAGCAGCAGCGCCGGCAGCAGCAGCATCAGCAGCACCGCGAAGGGCTCGAAAGACTCCAGCTTGAAGATGAGCAGCAGCGCGCTGCCGCCGGCGGGGAGGATCCCCGCCCAGGCCAGCGACGACAGCTGGTGGCGCCAGGCGAGGAACAGGCAGGCGGCGGCGAATCCGCCCAGGCCCACCGCCGCCGGGATCGCGCCCAGGGCCGCGGTGCGCAGCGCTCCCTCCCACAGCAGCGGGTAGGCGATGGCGGCGGAGGTCAGGCCGTGTCCGACCGCGCTCTGCGACTGGCCACCCTTGGCCGCCCGGTGCGCGAAGTACAGCCCGCTCAGCGCGTACACCAAGCCCAGGCCCATGCCCGCCTGCCGCGGCAGCGCCCCCGACTCGGTGAGCGCGCGCAGCAGGTAGGCGCCTCCCAGCACCACCAGCGCCCGCCCCAGCAAACTGACCACCCCGGTCACCGTGGCCGCGTCGGGGGCGGTGAGCGCGGTCTCGATCTCCGGAGCGGGCGCCGGCAGCGCCCGCTCCATGTGCGCCAGCTTCTCTTCCAGCCGCTGGAGGCGCTCCAGCAGCGTCCGCTCCGAGGCAGACAGCTCCTGGACGCGGCTCTCCAGCGCGGTGAGCCGATCTTCCATGACACACCCCCCGGTGCGGTTGCCCGCGGCCGTCAGGCCTTGCCGGTTAGCTGTGCCCTTCGGCCATGGCGCCGCTCGCCTCGGGCGAGGACGCCGCTCCCGATCCGCCGTGCCCCTCGGACGAGTACTTGATCGGCAGCACCCGGTCGAAGATCCACAGCAGCACGAACGGCAGCACCACCAAGCCGATGGCCGCGATCAGACCCTCGCGACCCCACAGGTCCGGGCTGTAGCCGGAGCGCAGCCCGCGGAAGGACTTGGAGAGCAGCTGCCCGCCGATGACCACGTTCCAGCGCATCGAGAAGACCTGCATCAGCAGCAGCAGCGCCGCCACGATGCTCAGGGTGTTGCGCACCCGGTCGTGCAGGAAGCGGTTCATCAGGGTCACGATCATCAGCAGGATGAACGGGATGAGCGAGCCCATGATCATCTGCACGGAGATGAAGGAGAACTCGAGCCGGGTCGCCAAGAGCGGCCCGATGATCGCCCAGGCCTCCGACTTCTCGTAGGCCAGCACCACGATCTCCAGCAGCTCCAGGGTCACCGCGATGATCAGGAAGAACCACAGCCAGCGCGCCAGCGCCGAGACGGTGGCCGCCTCCGGCTTCTGCCCGGAGAACTTGCTGGTCACCTGGTAGAGCAGGATCAGGAGCGCGATGCCCGAGACGCCGGCCGACACCAGGAAGATCACCGGCATCAGCGGGGTCGACCACCAGGGATTGGCCTTGATCGCCCCGAAGATGAAGCCGACGTAGCCGTGCAGCAGGCAGGCCCCGGGCAGGCCCAGACCGGCCAGCACCTTGATCGCCCGGTGGTCGATGGCCAGCGCCTCGGGCGAGGTGTCGTAGGTGAACAACGCCAGCGCCTTGTAGGCAAAGCGCTTCAGGCCCCGGCTGCGGCGGGCGGTCTCGATGATCTGCTGGCGGTGCACGAACCAGATCTCGAGGACCAGCAGCAGCAGGTAGCTCGAGTAGAGCAGCCCGAAGCCGGCCATCGCCGAGGAGAAGTTGGGGGTGACCACCACGTTGACCCCGCGCTCGGGATGCCCGAGGTGCATCAGCAGCGGGAAGGTGGCCACGCCCAGGAAGCAGAAGCTGGTGGCCATCGCCAGCCGGGCCACCGGCTTGAACTCCTGGCGGTCGAAGAGGTGGTAGAGCGAGGTGACGATGAAGGCGCCCGCGACGAACCCGGTGATGTACGGGTACATCACGATCATCAGGCTCCAGTGGACGTGGATGTCGTTCGGGAACGCGTAGCCGGTGATCTCAGGCATCAGCGCACCTCCCTATCGAGGTTGAGGTAGTAGCACTGCGGCTCAGTGAGCAGGTGGGGTTGCAGGACGGAGACGAAGCGGGTCTCGATGGCCTTGCGCACCGGGTCGTCCTCGCGCTTGAGGTCGCCGAACTGGCGCACTCCGCGCGGGCAGACCTCGACGCAGGCCGGCTTCATCCCCTTGGTCACCCGGTGGTAGCACCAGGTGCACTTGTCGGCGCACTTGGTCTCCTCGTTGAGGAAGCGGCTGCCGTAGGGACAGGCCTGGACGCAGTAGCCGCAGCCGATGCAGCGCTTCTCGTCCACCAGCACCATTCCCTCCTTGGTGCGGAACGAGGCGCCCACCGGGCAGACCTGCATGCACGGCGACGAGGCGCAGTGGTTGCACATCTTGGGGACGAAGAACGACTTGGTGGCGTTGAAGCCCACCGACAGCGGCGGAAAGCCGTCCAGCCCGCCGTTGGGCGAGTCGACGTGCGAGCTCTCCCCGCCCACCACGTAGCGCTCAACCCAGGTGCGGAAGAAGCCGTCGGGGACGTTGTTCTCGCGCTTGCAGGCCCGCACGCACGAGCCGCAGCCGATGCACAGGCTGGGGTCGATGAGGTAGGCGTAGCGGTGGGCGCTCCAGTCGTAGCCCTCCTTCTCGACGTCGAGCTCGGCGGCCTCCGCGCCGTGAGGCAGCAGGAAGGCCACCGCGCCGCCGGTGAGCAGGAGCGCCTGGCCCAAAAACTCGCGCCGGTCCAGGATCTCCTTGAGCTTCTGATCGCTGTCCATCGATGTTCTCCTGATCACTGCATCTTGGGAGAGTGGGGGTTGTGGCAGTCCATGCAGACCGCGCCCTCGAGCTTGTCGACGTGCTGCTCGAGGTTCTGCTGGGGGAAGCCCGCCGGCCGGCCGGCGATCTGCTGGTGGCAGCGCGCGCACAGCTTCCAGGACTTCTCGGTGACCATCGCCGCCACCTTGACCCCGTCCTTGACGTGGCTGGCCAGCGGCGAGTGGCAGATCTCGCAGACCACCGTCTTGTGGGAGCCCTCGGCGCGCTCCTTGGCCTTGTCGGCGTGGCACTTGGCGCAGGCCTCGACCCCGCCGTGAACCGGGGCCCGGGCGGCGATCTCGCCGACCGCCGCCGCGCGGTAGGGGCCGTAGTCGCCGTAGGTGGCCGGCTTGGCGAAGGTGCGGGCGATCGAGAAGCCGGCGATGATCACCACCACCAGCGCTCCGATTCGCAGGACGTGTCTTGCGTGCTCCATGGCTTCTCCCGGGGCCGGGCGGCCCCTGTCAGTCCAGTTCCTCAGGGTGGAACAGCCAACGGGCGACGTGGCCGCGCTCCTCGGGCTTCTCCTCCGGCGCGTCTCCCAGGGTGTCGGTGGTGAAGAAGATCCGCGCCAGGCTGGAGCGCTTGCGCGGCGGCGCCTCGGGCAACTCCTCCAGCTCCTCGGCCGCCAGCAGCAGGCTCAGCAGCCCGCGGCGCGAGGGGGCCGGCGGCGCCGCCGGAGCGGCCGGGGCCTCCCCCAACTGCTCAGAAACGAACAGTGTCTTGAGCAAGGACAGCGTCTTGTTCACGCTATCGGCCATCGAGATATCCCCCAGAAGAGGGAGGTCCACACCACCGCCGAAACGAATGGAGCCCATCGGCATCGCTCCAAACGCGGTGACCCTAGCGCAAGCGCCGGGGAAAAGAAAAGCGCGAATCTCTTGGAGAATTCAGATAGTCCGAGCTCCCACCAGTCTCGGGCGCCCAGATCGCTTGAGTTGGCGCGCACTTGACGCGCCTCGTCACCTATCCTGAATTGACCGATATCCCCCAATTTATGCTGCACTGCGCCGGAACCGGCGCAGGGCTCGCGCATCGGCGGGTCGACCGCCGCGGCGGGGAGAATCAGTAGGCGAAGCTGCTGCCGCCGATGAACTCGCGCAGGATGCTGGTCTGGGGCACCTCTTCGGCGAACACCGGCACGAACAGCGCCAGGAAGCGCAGCAGCCGGTCGGCCTCGACGAAGGAGGGCGAATCGGTGGGGACCTCGAGCAGGAAGCGCTCGGCGTAGGTCTTGAGGACCGCCGGCTCGTAGACCAGGGCGCTGTTGAAGATGGCGTCCGCGGACTCCTGGAACGGGAAGATGTGCCGCTGCTCGCCGCGGCGGACGCTGGGCCACATCTCGATGGTCCGCTCGGCGCGGTAGCCGCGGTAGAGCCGGTCGCGGACGATGCGCCGCAGCAGCCGCGAGTCGCTGGTGAAGATCCGCTCGTGGTGGTCGATGGTCAGCTGGGTGAGGGCGCTGACGTAGCAGCGGAACTTGCGCGAGGCCGGGACCGAGCTGGTCAGCCGCTCGTTCAGCCCGTGGATGCCCTCCAGCACCAAGAGGTCGGTGGGGCCCAGCTGCAGCGGCTGCCACTTCTCGCGCGGGGCCCGGGTCCCGGCGTGGAAGTCGTAGCGCGGGGTCTCGACCCGCTCGCCCTTGAGCAGCTTCTCCAACTGCTCGTTGAGCAGCGCCAGGTCGAGGGCCTCGATGGCCTCGAAGTCGAGCTTGCCTTCCTCGTCGCGGGGAGTGCGATCGCGGTCGACGTAGTAGTCGTCCAGGGAGAGCGCCACCGGGCGCACCCCGTTGACCCGCAGCTGCACCGAAAGCCGCTTGGCGAAGGTGGTCTTGCCGCTCGAGGACGGCCCGGCGATCAGCACCAGCTTGACGCCCTCGCGCGCCAGCACCCGGTCGGCGATCTCGGCGATCTTCTTCTCGTGCAGGCCCTCGGCGACCTTGACGATCTCGTTGACCGCGCCGGAGATGCACAGCTCGTTGAACTGGCCGACGTTGGCCACCCCCAGGATCTCGTTCCAGCGGCGGGTGTCGCGGTAGACCTTGAACAGCCGCGGCATGTCCTCGATCTCGCGCTTGCGCACCGAGGGATCGGGGAAGCGCAGGATCAGGCCGTCGTTGTAGCCGGCCAGCTCGAAGCCCCCGAGGCCCCCGGCGGCCGGCGCCACCGGCCCGTGGAGCATGGTGTGGACGCTGCCCACCGACACCACCGGCACCGTCGGCACCCGCATCGTCTTGAGCAGCCGCACCCGCTCGATGGCCCCTTCGTGGGCGAACAGCTCGATCGCCTCGTCGATGTCCATCAGCTCTTCGTTGAACGGGCGGTCCTCGGCCACCAGCTCGCGCATTCGGGCTTCGATCTTGCGCAGCGCCGCCTCGTCGACCTCGTCCGGCCCGCTGTAGTCGAAGAAGTAGCCGTCGCCGAAGGACTGGCCGATGCGCAGCCGCAGCTGGGGAAAGACCTCGCGCGACGCCTGGATCAGCACCAGCGAGATCGAGCGGCGGTAGATGGCCACTCCCTCCCGGTCCTGCTCGGTGACCGGCTTGAGGCGCGAAGCGCCGCGGATCGGCGTGGACAGCGAGACCAGCCGGTTGTTGAGCACCGCGCCGAGGATGGTGCGGCCCTCGGCGTCCTTGCGCCCCAGGATGGCCATCACCGGAGTGCCCACCGGAACCAGGTGCTCGGACTCGCCGTCGATGCGGACTTTGACGATTCGCGCGGACATGGAGCCATCTTCCTCCAAATCTGCCCCCGAGGCGCCTTCCTGGCCGCCGCGCCGGGCGCTCCCACGCCTCCTGGTTTGCCAAGCGAGCAGCCGGGAACGAAGATTCCCGCCTGCTTTTGGAGGGTCGCCATGTACGTCGTGGTCGTGAACATCCAGATCAAGCCGGAGAGCCGCGAGGCGTTCGTCGCCGCCTGCCGCGACAACCACCAGGGCACCCGCCGCGAGCCGGGCAACCTGCGCTGGGACCTGCTGCAGTCCAACGACGATCCCAACAAGTACGCGCTCTACGAGGTCTACCGGCAGCAGAGCGACTTCGAGGCCCACCAGAAGACCGAGCACTACCTGCGCTGGCGCGAGCAGGTGAAGGACTTCATGGCGGTGCCGCGCCAGGGGCTCAAGTACCAGAGCATCCTCCCCACCGATCCCGGCGGCTGGTAGCCATGGCCTTCGAATTCGCCACCGCCCAGCGCATCGTCTTCGGCCGCGGCGAGCTCAAGAAGCTGCCGGCGCTGGCCGCGGGATTCGGGCGCCGCGCGCTGCTCATCGCCGGCAGGCACCTCGCAAGCTCCCGAGAGCTGGCCGAAATCCAGGCCGGCCTCGCCGGCGCGGGGCTGGCGGTCGATAGCGAGCCGGCGAGCGGCGAGCCGGAAGCGGAGATCGTGGATCGCCTGGCCGCGCGCGCCCGCGCCTGCGAGCTGGTGATCGCCATCGGCGGCGGCTCGATCCTCGACCTGGGCAAGGCGGCGGCGGGACTGGCCACCAACGACGGGCCGGTCCGCGACTACCTCGAAGGCGTGGGCACCGGAAGACAGATCGCCCGGACTCCCCTGCCCTTCATCGCCGTGCCCACCACCGCCGGCACCGGCAGCGAGGCGACGCGCAACGCCGTGGTCTGCTCGAAGAAGGAGGGCTTCAAGAAGAGCCTGCGCAGCCACCTGCTCTTGCCTTCCGTGGCCCTGGTCGATCCGGCGCTCACCGACTCGACGCCGCCCGCCCAGACCGCCGCCAGCGGCCTGGACGCGCTGACCCAGCTCCTCGAGCCCTACCTCTCCACCGGCGCCACGCCGCTCACCGACGCGCTCTCGTTGCAGGGGCTGCGACTGGCGGTCGAGGCGCTGCCCCGCGCCTTCCGCGACGGCGGCGCTCAGAAGGCGCGCGACGACATGGCGCTGGCCAGCCTGCTGGGCGGAATCTGCCTGGCGAACGCGGGTTTGGGCGCGGTCCACGGGATCGCCGCGGCGCTGGGAGCGTGCTTTCCGATCGGCCACGGCCTGGCCTGCGCCGGCGTGCTCTGGCAGACCCTGGAGACCAACGTCGAGGCGCTGCAGGCGCGCATGCCCGGGCATCCGGCGCTCTCCCGCGTTGCCCGGCTCGGCGAGGTGCTGGCCGGGCGGACCTTCGCCTCGGAAGAGGAAGCGCGCGCCGCGGCGGTCGAGAAGCTGCGTTCGCTGGCCGGCGAGCTGCGGGTGCCCGGGCTTTCGTCCTTCGGCGTGAGCGCCTCGGACGTCCAGGCGCTGGTCGGCCAGTCGCGCGGCTCGAGCATGAAGTTCAACCCGATCGTCCTCACCGACGAGGAGATCGGCGCCATCTTGCGCAAGTCACTCTGAGTCGAGGTCGCCATGGAGCTCAAGCTGTCGCGCAGCACCATCCGCCCCTTCCGCCTCACGGATGCCGCCGCGGTGGCCGAAATGGCCAACAACCCCAAGGTGTGGCGGAACATGCGCGACCGCTTCCCGTTCCCCTACACCCTGGCCGACGCCGAAGGCTGGGTGGGCTACGCCTCGCAGCAGGACCCGGTCACCGACTTCGCCCTCGAGGCCGACGGCCAGGCGATCGGAGGCATCGGGTTCGCCCTGCAGAGCGACGTCCACCGCCTCTCCGCCGAGATCGGCTACTGGCTGGGCGAGCCGTACTGGGGCCGGGGAATCGCCACCGAAGCCCTGCGCGCCATGACCGAGCACGCCTTTGAACGCTTCGGGCTGGTCCGCCTCTTCGCCACGGTCTTCGAGCACAACCTCGCCTCGGCCCGGGTGCTGGAGAAGGCCGGATACCAGCGCGAGGGACTGCTGCGCAAGTCGGTGATCAAGGGCGGCCAGGTGCTCGACTCGCTGCTCTACGCGTGCGTGCGCGGAGGGTAGACGAAGAGCATTTTCGTTCGGCCTGCTTCCGATCTCCCTCGGCGGAGCGATCGACCAAGTCGATCTCGGAGTCGAGGGCTCGTCGATTCCGGCTCGGTCTCTCCCGTCATCGAGCTCAAGAGTGGCGCCCGCAAGAAGAAGAGCGCGGCCGGCTCCCGAGGGAGAACGGCCGCGCTCTCTGGATTGCAGCGATCTTCGAACTACTTGGCCGGAGCCGCCGCCGGAGCGGGGGCGGTCGCGGGAGCAGCCGGAGCGGCGGCGGGGGCGGCGGCCGCAGGGGCGGCAGCCGGAACCTTGGCGGCCGGCGCGGCCGCGGGG